>JAJBSV010000001.1:0-36012 GCA_020861185.1 Ruminococcus sp.
AACTCAGGCACATAAGCTATCGCCAAATTGTATTAAAAGTTGAGTGGGGATTTCGAGGAACTTAAGGCTTGCCAGCTTGTTCTGGAAGGCTTGCAGAGCGGCAACCCGCTTCTTCTCGACAGTCAGGGTGCAGATTTCGGCAAACTCTTTCTTTAAATCGTCTAAAAACAACGGGTCGATGACTTTATGAATATTCTCAATTGATGTGTAGTGCATGCCGCCCGAACGCCTTGTCTCGGGGTTTAAGGTGCTCTCGAAAACGGCGCCGAAGATGGTCGGGCTGATTTCCTTCCAGTTAAAGCCTGAGCTCGCTTTCTCAAGGAGGAGGTCTCTTATCTCGTCGGTGAAGTTCGGAATCTCGATGTCCTCGTCCGAGAATAAGCCGCCGTTGACATATGGGAAAGCGGCAAGCTCGGGCTCGAGGTATCTGTCTCTCTTGTCCTCGGGGGTGTCGAGCACCTTGAAAAGCTCGATAAGGGCGGAGCGCATTCTCTTTGTTTCAAAGCTCGCCATGTAGTCGTGGAACATGCCGTATCTGTCAAAGATTCCGGCATTTTCGGCATAGAGGCAGAAAACGAGACGGACGCAAAGGACGTTGAGGGAGTGCATGGCGGACTTGCTTGTCGGGTCGACATATTCCTTTGAGAAGGCGTCATAAAGAAGCCCGACAATCTCGCCTGCGGCGATGGAGATTTCCATCTCACGCTTGATGTGGTCGCTCCCGGTGTCAACGAGGAAGTTAAGGCGATAGTATTCCTTCGGCAGGTCTTCGAGCTTGATGATTTCCGGTTCGCCGTTCGGCTTGTTCATGTCGTAAACCCAGAACTCGCCGAAGTTGCAGGTGATGACCCACCTTGGGTGCCTGTCAACGGGGAGCTCGACGATGTAGCGCTTTGCCTGCTGGAACGGGGTAAGATAAGTCCCGTCCGACTGCTTTATAGCTTTCTTAAGGTCTTTCCCCAAGCCCTTCTGCTCGATAAGTACTTTTGTAGAAGGAATATAGCCGTCGATAAAGCTCGTGTGGTCAAGGTGCACCTGATCCTCAAAGCTTATAAATTCCGAGATGTTTTTCACCCCATAGACGTGCTCAAGGAGGTCAATCCAGAATTTCTGCGATTCACCCTTTTCATATCCCTTGCCCTTCCAATACTCCGCAAATTTCTTCGCTTCCACAGCCTGTAAGTCAGTCATAATGCTCCCGCCTTTCCCTGAGTTATACTCCCATTATAATTAAATTTCCCCCATCTGTCAATAAACAATCGCACTCCGAAAAGCCTTCTTGCTTTCCCTGCGCTGTTGTTGTATAATATTATCATACTACCACGCAGAAAGGGCGACGAGGTGAGGGTATGCCATTACGGATAATCCGCAACGATATTACTAAGATGAAGGTTGACGCCATTGTCAACGCGGCGAAGAGCTCCCTTTTGGGAGGAGGCGGCGTGGACGGGGCGATTCACGAAGCCGCTGGTCCGGGGCTGTTGGAGGAGTGCAAAGCGCTCGGCGGGTGCGAGACCGGCGGGGCGAAGATTACGGGGGCTTATAGCCTCCCGTGCAAGCACGTCATCCACACGGTGGGACCGGTCTATCGGGACGGAAAGCACGGCGAGCCGGAGCTCCTCGGGTCCTGCTATCGGGAATCGCTTCGGTTGGCGAAGGAGGCAGGGTGCGAGTCGGTCGCGTTCCCGCTCATTTCCTCGGGAGTCTATGGATACCCCAAGGCGGAAGCCCTGCGGATAGCGGTCGACACCATCGGCGAATTTCTTGAGGATAACGACACGACCGTCTACATAGTCATCTTCGACAGGACGGCTTACCGCATCGGCGAGAAGCTCTATTCGGACATCGAGGCGTATATCGACGACAAATACGTCGACGAGCACTCGGACGGTTTTGCAGAGCGCCACAGAAGGATGCTTTTTGCCCGTCGGGATGAGATTGAAGAGGACAGCGTCTGCGCGTGCATGCCGATGTCTGCGCCGAAGATGGCGGCTCCGATGTCGCTCGAGGACGCCGTCGGGCAGATTGACGAGAGCTTTTCGGATATGCTTCTTCGGAAGATTGACGAGTCGGGAATGACCGACGCACAGGTCTATAAGAAGGCAAACATAGACCGCAAGCTCTTCTCGAAAATCCGCAGTGCCAAGAACTACAAGCCGAGCAAGCCGACGGCTCTGGCGTTTGCAATCGCCCTCGAGCTATCGCTTGATGAAACCAAAGATTTGCTGATGAAGGCGGGCTTTGCGCTCTCCCACTCGAGCAAGTCGGACATCATAATCGAGTATTTCATCAGCCACGGAAACTACAACATCTTCGAGATAAACGAGGCGCTGTTCGCCTTCGACCAAAGTCTTCTCGGCGCATAAATGCCCGTGCGGGCACAAAATGTCGCCCGGCAAGCGACCTTTTGAACAGAACAATCCGTTATAATATGATTGCAAAGCAAAGAAAAGCCGAGCAGTCATATTTTTATTACGGAGGAAATTATCATGAGAAAAAATTTAACCGAAATCGTATTTATCTTGGACAGAAGCGGCTCGATGAGCGGGCTCGAGGAGGACACCATCGGCGGCTTCAACTCGATGATTGACAAGCAGAAGAGAACCGAGGGCGAGGCTCTTATCTCCACCGTCCTCTTCGACAACCGGAGCGAGGTCATCCACGACAGAGTGAACCTTCGTGACATCAAGCCGATGACCCGGGAGGATTACTATGTCAGGGGTTGCACGGCTCTCCTCGACGCCATCGGCGATGCGATTCACCACATCGGGAATGTCCACAAATACGCCCGTGCCGAGGACGTCCCCGAGCACACCCTTTTCGTCATCACCACCGACGGCATGGAGAACGCCAGTCGCCGCTATGACGCCGACAAAGTCAGAAGGATGATTGAGCGGCAGAAGGAAAAGTACGGCTGGGAGTTCCTCTTCCTCGGCGCAAACATCGACGCCGTCGCCACTGCAAAAAGCTTCGGCATCAACGAAAACCGCGCCGTCAACTACCACAGCGACCATGAAGGCACTAAGCTCAACTACGAAGTCCTCAGCGAAGCAATCTCAAGCGTGCGGTGCTGTAAGAAGCTTGATGAAGGCTGGAAGGAGCGAATCGAGGAGGATTATAAAAAGAGGAAGAAGTGACGGATGTTGTCTTTTGGCGGGGAATGTGGTATAATTGTTGGTAAGATAAGTCTATACAGCTCTGAATGACAAGTTTAGATGTGAGTTGCTCATATCAAGGAGACTTAACTTCAGGGTGAAATTCAAATCTATATTCAGGAGGATGCCATATGGCTCAATATGATGTAAATAACTATACGGTTGGTACAATACTCTCAAACATAAAATCAGGAAGCATTGCTATTCCGGAAATGCAACGTCCGTTTGTATGGGACAGTACCAAAGTCAGGGATTTGATAGATTCTCTTTACCAAGGGTTTCCTATCGGCTACATTATAGTATGGCAAAATCCGAGTGTTAAATTAAAAGATGGTACTAAAGCTATTGGCAAAAAAGTGCTGATTGACGGTCAGCAACGTATCACTGCTATGTCTGCCGCTATTGTAGGGCAGAAAGTTCTTGACGCACATTACAAATGGCAACGTATTTCTATCGCGTTCAATCCTCTTGAAGAAAAATTTGAAGTAGCCAACAGTGCAAACTCTAAAAGTAATAAGTGGATTCCGGATATTGCTCCCGTTATGGAACCGGCTTTCGATTCTTTTAATTTCGTTCTTGATTATTGTAAGAAAAATGGTATTGAAGACCAGATGTCAAGAATCAATAGTGTGATAAATAACCTTCGTGGGATTCAAAACAACAGCCTTGGTGTTATTTCTTTGGCGGCGGATTTGGACATAGATAGCGTTACAGAAATCTTTATCCGTATTAACTCCAAAGGGGTTGTACTTTCACAAGCTGATTTTGCAATGTCAAAAATCTCGTCAAACGAAGAATATGGTGGAAATGTTATCCGAAAGACGATTGATTACTTTTGTCACCTTCTTGAGTCTCCTGAAGATTTAGCAGAAATAAAGAAAAACGATTCATCATTTGACTTCTCGGCAATCGAATGGGCTACAAAAAAGAGCAACGCCGTTTACAAGACTTCATACAGCGACATTCTCCATGTTGCGTTTACATACAAGTTCAAACGCGGTCGCTTGTCTGACTTGGTTAGCTTATTGTCTGGTCGTGATTTCGAAACGAGAGAATTCCGAGCTGAAATTGAGGCAGATTCCTTTGACCAGCTTCATAAAGCTGTACTTGAAACGGTGAACAAAACAAACTACGAGAGATTCCTTATGATAGTAGAGTCTACGGGTATTGTTCGCAGTTCGTTAATTCGCTCTCAAAACGTGCTGAATTTCGGATATGCACTTTATCTTGCACTGAAGGAAAGAAAAATCGACAGCAACGAGATTGAACAAATTGTCCGTCGCTGGTTAGTATTAAGCATCCTTACAAGCCGTTATTCCAGTTCGCCGGAATCTGCTTTTGATTTCGACATAAAACGCTTCTTTGCTTATGACGACCCGATGGAATATCTCAAGCTGATGGAAGCAGGAGAGCTGTCCGATGCGTTCTGGAATGTTACTCTTGTACAGCGTCTGAATACTTCTGTGGCAAGTAGTCCGTACTTCAATCTCTATCTTATGGCGCAGGCAAAGAGCCATGATAAAGGATTTTTGTCTGACCATATCGAAGTAGGAACAATGCTTGAAAATCGCGGTGATATTCATCACCTGTTCCCGAAGAATTATTTAATAAAGAACAATATACCCCAATCGCAATATAACCAAATCGCTAATTATGCTTTTATTCAACAAGAGATTAACATTAAGATTCGTGATGACGCCCCTTGTGAATATATGAAAACCGTCTTTGAACAGTGCCAGACAAAGAAGGCTGTTTACGGCGGTATTGTGGATGAGGAACAGTTGCGCACGAACTTAAAGCGAAATTGCATTCCCGAAGGTTTTGAGGACATGGATATTTCTGACTATGACGCTTTCCTTGAATCCAGAAGAAAGCTAATGGCAGAAAAAAATCCGTCAATATTACTTTTCACTTTAAAGGAGACCCAAAAAATGCTCGGCGCAATAATCGGCGACATCGTGGGCTCGGTCTACGAGTTCAATAACATAAAAACAAAATCCTTTCCCCTGTTCCGCCCGGACTGCTTCTTCACCGACGACACGGTCATGACAATCGCGGTGGCGGAGGCTATCATGAACGGCGGGGCGAGGGACGACTTCATCGACTCTATGAAGAAATACGGGAGGATGTACCCCGACGCCGGCTACGGCGGGAAATTCAGAATGTGGCTTCGCACCGACACCCGGAAGCCCTACGGAAGCTTCGGGAACGGCTCTGCGATGCGGGTTTCGCCCTGCGGGTGGATGCCGGAGATTGATGAGTGTAGGCGACTCGCTCGGATCTCGGCGGAGGTCACGCACAATCATCCCGAAGGAATCAAAGGCGCGCTTGCGACCGCCGACGCCATATTCCTCTGCCGTCAGAATATTGCGAACGGCGGCAGTCCCGAGGAGTGCCGGGCTCTCGTCAAAAAGCATATCGAGAAAGAGTACGGCTACGACCTGAGCCGTAACTGCAACGAAATTCGCCCTGCATATGAGTTCAACGAAACCTGCCAGGAGACCGTTCCGCAGGCGGTTGTCGCCTTCCTTGACAGCACGGACTTTGAGGACGCCATCCGCAATGCTATCTCCCTCGGTGGCGACAGCGACACCCTTGCCGCAATCACCGGCAGTATTGCCGAGGCGGCGTATGGGATTCCCGAATGGATTCGGGAGAGGGCGCTCGGGTATCTGGATGGGACGTTGCTCGGCGTTTTCGGGAGATGGGAGAAGTATTTGGCAGAGAGAAAGGACGTATCAATATGACAGAACCGGAAATCAGACGCCTGCTTGAAAAGTGGACAGAAATCCTGCGAATCAGAAATAATTGGGATGTGAGACTTGATTTGCGCTCCGACCCGTCGTTTCCGAAGACCGGCGACATCAGAATCGACTGCGACGACCGCAAGGCAATCCTCATCCTGAACCAAGCAGGTCCGAACTGTGGCAACCCAGAGGAGACCATCTGCCACGAGCTTCTGCACCTTAAAATGTATCCGCTCGACCAGTTCACCGAGTCGATGATAACATCCACCTTCGAGGACGGCACCGCCGCGTCGAACCTCGCCTACACCAACTTCTTTCTAAATCTTGAGATAACGGTCGAAGAGCTCACCAAGTGCTTCCTCACCGCCTTCGGAGAGGACAAAACTCTGTCATTCGGCAGATGCGAGAGCAAGAAGTCGTTTGAGGAACTGTTTGAGGGGTTGAATAATCTTGGATAATGGAGTGCCCCGTCGCTCTTTTTTGTGTCTGACCCTTGCTTTTCTCACCCCGACATGGTATACTAAACGCAAATCAATATTCGCAGGAGGGGATAGCTTTGAGAACAGAAAATGTTGAGCTTACGGTATTGTGTCTGATACACAGGGGCGATGAGCTTCTGCTACAGGACAGGCTGGCGGAGGATTGGAAGGGCTATACCTTGCCTGGAGACACATCGACCCGGGCGAGTCCATTGTCAATGCAGTCGTAAGGGAGATGAAGGAAGAAACCGGACTTGTCATCACGAATCCACACCTATGCGGTGTCAAGCAGTTCCCGATTGAGAATGGCAGGTACATAGTTTTTCTCTTTGAAACTGAGCTTTTCAGCGGGCAACTGAAAAGCTCGGATGAGGGTGCTATGCACTGGATTCGCAGAGAAAAGCTGCACGAAGTGAAGCTTGTGGATGATTTTGACGAGTTTCTGAAAGTGATGCTCGACGACAACCTGACCGAGTTCCAGTATGTGGTTGATGAAAACGAGTGGAAGGTTGTAATAAAATAGTTTCTCAGAGCGACCCCGTCGCTCTTTTTTATACCCTCCGCCCCTCATCATCCCCATCCCGCCCGAATATACTTAACGGGGTGATGTTATGTTTTTAAAACTACTATCGAATATATTTAGCCGCTTGCTCTGGTTCGCCCTCCACATCGAGGACAAGAGCTCGTTTCCGAAGCCATTGAGTCCTGCCGAGGAGGAACGGCTTTTCAAGGCTTTTTCGGAGGGAGACACCGCCGCGCGGGACGCGCTTATCCTCCACAATCTTCGGCTCGTGGCGCACATCGTGAAGAAGCACTACGTCACCGCCGACGAGCAGGAGGAGCTCATCTCCATCGGCACGGTCGGGCTCATCAAGGCGGTAAATTCGTTCGACCCGACGAAGGGCAACCGGTTTGCGGCGTTCGGGGCAAGGTGTATTGAAAATGCTATCAGTACATAACGGAATCAATATCTGAAAATGACTATCAAAATCATATTTTCGGCTCGATTTGGAAGCCTTTTTGGCATGTAAGAGACCATGGTTATATAGTTGCTTCAAATATAACAGGGCGGATTACAGTGGCACCGCTGATGGTTTTGCATCTCCCTCTGCTGTCCATGAAGAAGTATAATGACGCCGTGAAGTTCAATCTCCAGTTCACATCTCTTGAAGAAATTGAGAGTATGCCGGACAAGCTCCGTTGGCACCGTTATCACAAAGGGCTGTATCAATTTGAGGTCGCCGAGTACCTGGGTGTCGAGCGGCAGACCTATAGCGGCTATGAAGAACCTGACCGTGACTTCTGCCCGCCAGAGCATATCGCCAAGCTCGCAGAACTTTACGGAGTTCCTGCTGAGGATTTGACAGATGAATATAATCTGTTCATCTATCAAGGACAGGGCAAGCAGGTAATCGCAAAGCGTAAGGAGCTGGGACTGACCCGCGAAGAATACGCTGCACGCCTCGGCACATCGTCCGGCAATCTCAAGAAGTGGGAGAAGGATGAGGTAAGGATGGTTAAGAGGACTTGGGAGAGGTATTTTAAAGAGATATGAATAATCGCAAGTTTTCTCTTGCAATTCATCTAAAACTATGCTACAATACTTGTAACAAAGTCTACAAATTCAAAAAAGATTTTTAAGAGTTTAGAACGCAAGGGATGATATCCATGTCTTCAAATATAAAAACGCTTTTTGAGCAATACGGCGGTGTCATGCGGACAAAGGAACTGAACGAGCATGGCTTTTACGACCGAAAAATAAAGTCCCTTATTTCTGAGGGGCTTATAGAGAATATCCGACGTGGTTATTACCAGTATGTCGGCGATGAAGATTTTGCCGAAATGGCGGTTGTCAAAAAGCTGTTTCCCGACGGAATTATTTGCATGGAAAGCGCACTTGACTATTACGGATATACAGATAGGGTTCCTTCGGCATGGCATATCGCTGTTGATAATAAGAGTTCACGGGAACGGTTTTCTATAGAATACCCTATCGTCAAGCCGCACTATACATGCTCTCAGAAGCTGAACATTGGCTTGTCCGAAGGATTGATTGATGGCGTTACCGTGAGGGTTTACGACCGTGAGAGAGCCATCTGCGATTGCATGAGAAATCGCAACAAAATGGATGCCGAAGTGTTCAGCGATGCGATTCAGGGTTATCTGAAAGATCCGAACAGAAACACTGCAAATCTCGGCAAGTATGCCACACTTCTTCATGTAGAGAAAAAGGTCAGGGAGGTAATAGGTATATGGCTGTGAAGAATGTTACAGCTTCGGTTCTGGCGAGGCTTAGAAACCAAGCAAAAGCTGAAGGCATTACACATCAGATGGGACTTCAACTGTTCTTCCAAGAAGAATTTTTGAGAAAGTTATCTCATTCACAATATCGTGAAAACATGATTCTGAAAGGCGGAATGTTCATCTATACACTTACGGACTTTGACAGTCGTCCCACGAGAGACATGGATTTCATGATTCGAAGAATGTCAAGTGATATGCAGAATATGCGTAGCACCATGCAACAAATATGCGAGACAGATACCGACAATGACTATATAACAATAGAAGTTTCTGAGACGGAGCAAATCTCTTTAGAAAAGAAGTATCCCGGTGTCAGAGTAAAGTTGATCGGTAGAATTAGCAACGTCCGTGTGCCTTTCTCCATTGATATTGGAATTGATGATGTGATTGTTCCAGAACCTGTTCCAAGAAAAATAAACACCCGTCTTGACGGGTTTGAAGCTCCCGAAATATATACATATTCATTAGAGAGTACGATTGCGGAGAAGCTTGATGTTATTCTCGACAGAATGGAAAATACTACAAGGATGAAAGACTTTTTTGACATCTACTACATCTCAAGTATCTTTGATTTTGATGGAACTACTCTCTGCACTGCAATCAATTCTACCCTTAATCATAGAAACAGGAATCCTGATGACGATATTTTTGAACGAATAAAAGATTTTTCGAACAAAGCGTTTTTCGTAACACAGTGGAGTATCTTTCAACCCGCAAAAGAATCCGGAGTAGAGTTTTCTGTGGTAATCAACCGGCTAATAGACTTTCTCGAACCGGTTTATGTTAGCTTAAAGCGAGAAGAGGCTTTTGACAAGACTTGGAAGTGTGAAAAGAAAAAGTGGCTATGAACAGGTCAACCACATCGGCAAAAAATTAAAAATTTGCCGATGTGGTTAGAGGTGATTGCATGAATGTAAAGCTAATTGAAAAAAGTCTTGAACCCGGTGTTGAGATGACTTGCCAGGACATTTGCAACATTGCAAAAAGTGTGGATGATACTTTTCGGGAGACCTATGCTATAATGTCTACATACAAAAATACACGCAAATTTTAATTATAAAGATGATGAGCGTGATGGAGGTGGTTCTCTGTTGCTATTGTTGAAAGCTATGGTCATGAGCTTTTGCGTGAGGATTATCACACTTTTATGTGGTTGACTTTTGCCTTGAGAATAGTATAATATTTATAGGAGACGGAGAAAAATAAGAATGAACCACAGGTACGGGAACGAGGTGTTCACAATATGAAGCTATCCGATTTTATAGGCGAAACCACAGAATATGACAAGAAAGAAATGCTTGAAGAACGCAAGCCAAAAAGTTGGCTTAAAAGTGTAAGTGCGTTTGCAAACGGTATTGGCGGCGCTTTGATTTTCGGAGTGTCTGATGATGAAACGCTCGTCGGTCTGGACGATGCCAAGGATGCTTCCGAAAAGATAAGCGAAGCCATCAAGACCAAGATGGATCCAATACCGGATATTGTTTTGAAAATCCATAAAGAGGATGGCAAGGAGTTTGTCGTTTTAGATGTTAAATCGGGAATGGAAACGCCTTATTACTACATTGGCGACGGAGGTCACATAGCCTTTGTAAGAGTTGGAAATGAAAGCATCCCCGCCGATGCCATTGCGCTGAAAAGACTTGTTATGAAAGGCAGTAACATAACCTTTGACAGCATTTCAACAAGATATAACTTTAACGGATTTGCCTTTACAAAACTCAGATCGGTTTATCGTCAACGAACAAAAAAGGAACTTTCTGAATCAGACTTTGCTTCCTTTGGATTAGTTGATGAGGACGGTATGCTTACAAATGCAGGTGCGTTGCTTGCAGATGAATCTCCCATACGGCACTCTCGGCTATTCTGCACCCGTTGGTATGGGTTGGATAAAGCCTCCGGTATTATGGAAGCTCTTGACGATAGAGAAGTCAGCGGAAGCCTTATCACGCTTTTGCAGGCGGGTGAGGAATTTGTCAATAACAACACAAAGAAGCGTTGGAAAAAGACAGGCAACGGTCGGATTGAAATGCCCGAATATCCCGAACGTGCGGTATTGGAATGTATCGTAAACGCTTTAATTCACCGTGATTATTTGATACTCGGTAGCGAGGTTCATATTGATATTTTTGACGACAGAATAGAAATTACGTCTCCCGGCGGTATGCCTGACGGCTCAGCTGTTCAAAACCTGGACACCGACAATGTTATTTCCAAACGACGCAATCCCGTGATTGCCGACGTGTTCAGCCGGATGAACTACATGGAGCGCCGTGGTAGCGGTTTCAAGAAAATCAAGGACGATTATCACTTTGCCGTTAATTATCGTCCCGAATTAGAGCCAAAGTTTTATTCCGATATTTCTACATTCAAGGTCACACTGTATAACCTCAATTACAATGTTCCGGTTGAAAAAGTAGGCGTTTCAGATGAAAAACAGGCTTTCGATGAAGAAAAAACAGACCTTCAAGACAAAAAACAGGTCTTTGAAGAACTGCTTTTGGCATTTGATTTTACTACACCAACAAAAAGCAATATCCTAAAAGTGTTTACACAGGTTGGTACTGAAACAGCTTTTGCACGAGCTGATGTTATGGAGTTCACGGGGCTTACAGCAACGCCGGCGACAGAGTTAATGCGAAAGATGAGGGCTAACAATTTAATTAAGGCTACAGCAAAAAGAGGAAAGTATAAATTCGTCATACCAAAAGAATAACGTTTATGCCCGTCATCAGCCATCAAGCCGATAACGGGCATCTTCACTTCTCCACCAAATCCTCAACCGTACACCCAAACACCTTCGCAAGCCTGCGAACCGTGTCAACGCTCGCCTTGTTTATGTCCTTCTGTCGCTGTTCATACATCTGAATTGATCGCAGGCTGACGCCGGAGAGCTTTGAAAGCTCGCTTTGGGAGCAACCGTACAACGCGCGAAAACGTTTCAGGTTGGTTTCGGGGAACGTTTTGCGGACTATCTCATCCATAATATCGGCAAACTTGGTGACATCGGCTTCGTGCAGGGTCGGGTACATTCGGAGCAAATCATCGAATGAGACCGCCCTGAAAATCTCGCTGTACTTTCTTGAAGAGTACCACTGGTAGTAGGCAACAGCCCATCCGCACCAGTATTCCGGGGAGCGGTCATAATGAGCTTGAGGCTCGATGGTAAGCTCTTTCCCTGTCGTGTCTTTCACACATTCACGGGCAATCTCAATCCCGCTTTTTCCGGCAAGATATGCCGGCTCGCCGTTTTCAATCCTACTGCTAACCGGACTCACGATAAGCAGTTTAACGAAGTCGCCACCGGGAATTTTGCAGTCGTTTACGGCATAATCGAAAGCCTCCCCCATCGAGGACATTGCGCTACTGAGGTAGATTTCTTGGTATGCGTGGAGCAATTTTGTATCACTTCCTTAGGTTATGTTTATACTGTATCACTACAGTGAAATAATGTCAAGAGAAAGCTCCCCACACCAAGCGGAGAGCTTTTTTGATGGCGATGGCTGCAACAAACTCTACAAAATCAAATACGTTTTTTAAGAGTTTAGGACAAAGAGGTGTTCAAAGGAAGAACTTGAGCGAAGTTTAGTTGTTCGCTTTTTCCGAACAACTGATTTTGACTTCAAAAATACCTTTTCGGCAATAACCGCATCCTATTGCCGAAAAGGCAAATTTATATCTCTGCAATTATAGTCTCAAAATAAAAGTCAACCCTATTGACACTCACGGAGCAACCACTATGAGGCGGATTAATTTCTATGTATGATCATATTAACCGCAGTAATGAATTACTCATCACTGCGGTTTGCTCTTTGCATATTATGCCAATTAGGCTACCAACAAAAAAGATATTAAGCATAAAGTGCATCATCAGCAGAAGCTAATTCTCCGGTGTAAATGGGATTCATCCAACCCAACGACGACAGACTGAGGATTGTGTCGCTTATTTCATCTTTTTTTGATTCTTCCAACGAGGCTTCCATTTCAGAATATGATTAAAAACATCGACATCTTTAGGATTGCTTCCTTGCTTGAGAAGCTCATCAAACGAGAAAAGTACGGTTGCAACCATTTCTGCTTGGTCGGTGCTTCTGATTCTGCTCAGAAGGTCAAATGCTTGGTCTGCATTTTTTATGTCCTGTTCCGTGAACTGATCCTCTTGCAATTTAAAATCAGGAGAGACAACGGTTTCAACCATTTTTCCGAGTTGACGTTCCGACATCAGATTGGCATTGGACAATACCATAACAGCGTCTTTGACTTCCTTTGAATATGGTCCGTAACTGCCTTCGACAAAGTTGAAGCCAGTAGGCACACCGGTTCTGGTAAGGATGTAGCACACTTTCTGGAAAATAGTCCTTCCAACGTTCAAAGAGTACCTGTCGTTGTTCAATTTCTGGACAACGTAAAGAATCAGAAGCCAATATTTATTGAAAGGCAAACTCTGATTTCCGATTACATCCTCAGCAGAATGAATGATGTTTTTGGACAGGAAGCTCTCCGTAAGCTCTTCCGGTTTCGTTCCATAGGGAGCATAAATTTCAACGTCAATAGGAAGGTCATGCAGTTTTTCGTACATTACTGGTCCAACAACAGTCCATGGCAGACTGCCATTTCCACACCCCAACGGCGGAAATGCGATGGATGTAATGCCGAGGTTATGATAATTATCTCTGAACCAATTTAGCCCATCAATGATATAAGAAAGCTTGGATGGCGAACGCCAATGATTTTTAGTCGGGAAATTGATAATCGAAGTGCCTGATAAATCAGAATAATAGTATGGAACTCCCGGCTTGACTTTTTCTGATTTGCACAGCTCAACGTATTCGCTGAACATAGCGGGGTACTTGTTCTTGAAATCAAGCGCAATGCCCTTGCCCATAACGCCCACACAATTAACTGTGTTGACGAGGGTTTGCGCCGAGCTTTCAAATATATTGCCTATTTTTACAATCATCAAATTCACCGCCTTTACCTGTAGAAAACTTCTGAACTTACTGCTATTCTTTTATTGAAACCAAGATCCACCATCTCTTGCTTCGCTGATTTAGATACGACATTAGCGCCGCAATATGCCACAACACATATTTTCCAATTTAATTATACATGAGTTTGAACCGGATTTCAACAAGAATAAGCGCTTTACGGAGATTTTTTATGTACCCTCGCCTTTCGCCTGCTGTCTTGCATCTTTCACGACCGCATCCAGTAGCTTCAGCTTCTGCTCCGTCGGGCAGGGCAGCTTGCGGAGGATTTCTACTGCGTGTTCGGCGTGGAAATGGGCGAGCTCCCCAGCAAGCTCAGCTTTGCCTTTTTCGGTTTTGGGTAAGTGCAGGAATACTTCCATCAGCTGTCCTCCTCTCGACAAATCATATGCACTCCGGCTTGTCCCGTATTTCGGGGACGATGTCAGTCTCGGCGTGTCTGACGATTATTTTTGCATCTGCCGGATAGTTCAGGCTGATTGATGCAGGTCTCCCCAAACCTTGCTTTTTACGGACGATAAGTTTGCAGGACTCCAGCTCTTTGAAGGTTCTTGTGGTACACTGTTTGCTTCGGTGAAGCTTTTTCGCCGCAGATTCGACGGTGAAGTACAGTCGGATAGTTCCGTCTGGCTCAACGTATCCGTTGAACTTGGAGATGCTTGCACGATCCAGCAAGAGAGCATACAGGACTTTTGCATCGTTTGACAGATCTTTCAGAGTCTCATCTGTCAGCAAAAACCTCGGCAAAGGTATGTATGAAGTTGCGGGGCTGTCTGTTTTAAATTTATAGAATTCTTTCATATCTTCTCCGTTCTATCCATCCCATCAGGTCAGCTACTGATTGATAGGATTGATGATGACTATCTTGAGAGTTAGTTTTATTCTTATTGATTAGGGGATGAATTTCATCCGCCCAGAAGGTCAGGAAAACCATCGTCCAGAAATCCGGTTATGGAATGCTCTGGAGCATCAGGTTATCCGTGATCTGAAAAACCGTCGCTGGAAAATCCCGTTGCGGTTACATTTGCTTTTTCATGTAATCCTTCAGAAGCTTCCAGATTTCTTCTTGGCGGGCTTTCAGGTCGGCGATGTCGTCATCATAGAAATGCCCGGTCTGGTTGATGCGTTTGCAGAGATGGTTGACGTTCGAGGCGACATTACTGACCGCCGCCGCAAGCTTCTTTTGCTCTGTGTAATCAAGCTTGATGATGTACCCGTCAATCGCCATTTTGCGGAGATAGGCACTGAGATTGTGGGTGCCAATCTGTTGCATCTTTTGCCGGATTGACTGATGCTCATGCTCGTCAACGTAAAACTCTAATCTGATTGGTCGTGTGCGGTTTGTCATAGAAATTCTCCTTTCACTATACAACGGACGCTTTTTCTGGAAAGTGTCCCATCAAATTTGAAAATAATTTTGCCGTTAGAAAACTCCTCCTACTTTACAACGGACAATTTTTCAGCGTTTGTTGGGGTATGCACAGAAAAATTTTTTCTGAATGTGATTTGTGAAAACTCCCTCTACTTTACAACGGACATAATTTTGTGGAGATGTTGCATCAATTTCGAAAAGTTTTTGCAGTGCGTGTTGCGTCGAAAAAAACTCTCTCAATTTACAACGGACAAATTTTCCGAAAAGTGTCCCACCAAATCCGAAATTTTTTCTTATGTGCGGCGCGTCGAAAAAAATCCCTTCTACTTTACAACGGACATTTTTTAGCGAAAAATTGATACCTCAGCAAAGAAAAATTTTTTCTGCAACGACTTTTTGGAAGAATAAAAATTTAAAAGCGCAAAAAAGAAACGCCCCGAATCGTGCAATAATTAGAAACGTCGGGACGAGGGACGAATGAGATTTTTGAGAATAGCAAGCACAGCCGCTGTCCGGACAAACGGCGATTTTCGATTAAGGAAACCCTCCCCTTAATCTTTAATTTTGCTTGTTGGGATAGTCCCAAACCCTTATAGTAGCAAAGCAATGGGATATTTTTTGGACTTATCCGTCGGATATATAGGTAATTTTGATAAAACGCATTGCAATTCTGCTCACACAATGCTATAATATGATAAATAGATACTTTGAATGTGCCAAAATGACAAAAAAAGCATAAGGCATATTCGCTTTGAAAATGAGGGAGAAAGTCATGTGGTGTAGTAAATGTAACATCGAAACAAATGAGAGCATATGCCCTATTTGCGGTGAAACCACTGTTGAAGATCTCCCTGTGGAAATATATTGGTGCAGTGAATGTAATGCACCGGTAATCCAAGTATCTGCTCAAGTTGACAAGGGCATATGCCCAATTTGCAAGAATAGGACAACATATTTGGCTTCAGATCTTCGCCCTGTTTTTCCTGAAGAAAGGCTCCTTTTGGAATTGTTGCTCGAAAAAAAGCCTAATGAATTTTTGGAGAAATCAGTATGGGCAAGCAATAACCGCGTTACTACATTGATGGCAAATCTATTCTGATTTCTAATAGTCTCTATCAGGATGTAGATGTGGATAAAATTATAGGTCTGCTACAGCAAAACAAAAGCACAAACTCGTATGAATTTTTCAATAATTATATGGCGAGCTTTGTTGTGGCAAATCAGACTCGTTTGAATTATCTCATAGATGAGGCTCATTCTTTTATTCAGAATGCAGCGTCGAAGTTTCCTGAAGAAAGAATTGTCGTATCTTTTTCCGGAGGAAAAGACTCAACTGTTACAGCCGACTTAGCAGCAAAAGCACTAAGCAATCCTTCGCTCGTACATATATTCGGTGACACGACATTAGAATTTCCGAGTACGATTGAATACGCTCATCGTTTCAGAGACGCACATCCTGAAGCTATATTTCAGATTGCAAAAAACGACGAACAGAATTTTTATGATGTTTGTGAAGATATAGGTCCACCGGCCCGAATGATGCGGTGGTGTTGTTCTATGTTTAAGACGGGACCGATAACGAGAATAATCAATAGTTTGTATCGAAGTCAGCAAATATTAACTTTCTATGGGATTAGAAAATCGGAGTCTGTAAGTCGCAGTAAATACAATCGCATTGAGGATAATGCGGAAGCGGTGAAGATTCAGCAACAAACTGTCGCCTCTCCTATATTCTTTTGGAAAGATATTGACATTTGGCTATATCTCATCGCTGAAAAAGTTGACTTTAATGACGCATATCGTTTGGGCTACGATAGAGTTGGGTGTTGGTGTTGCCCAAATAATACTCTTAGGGCACAATTTTTGTCAAAGATATATATGCCTGAGCAGTCAAAAAAGTGGCGTGAGTTTTTGATTGATTTCGCAAAGAAAATCGGAAAGCCAGATCCAGAAGTGTATGTCGATACTGGAAAATGGAAGGCTCGTCAAGGCGGTAATGGGCTTCCTTCAGCAAGCGACGTAAAGATAAAATTTACTAATTGCACAGCCGAAGATCATGCTAAAATTTATCGGTTAGTAAGACCATTTGATGATGAGTTGATAGGGATGTTTGTCCCATTTGGAAGAATTGCTCCCGAACTCGGAAGAAAGTTATTACGAGAGGTAATTGTTCTTGACCATAAGACAAACGTACCTATACTTTCTCTTCAACCCTTTAATCAAGATGGCTATGATTATGCTGTCAAGGTGAGGACAATGAATGTTGCAGATCATGATGATTTACAGCGAATGGTTGGTTACCAAATTCGCAAATTTAATGCTTGCAGAAAATGTTTGAAGTGTGAATCGCTTTGTAGAGCTGGCGCAATTTCGATTAGTAATTACGGTTACTATATCGATCCGCAAAAGTGTGTTCACTGTAAGTCCTGTATAACAGCAAAATATCTTGATGGTGGCTGTATGATGGACAAGTACCTAAGGACGAAATAAGTAGTGGAGGTTGTCGTATGGCGATGAAATTTCGTGCTCATGATACGTTTTTTATAAGAAAAGGTTGGCTTAGTAAAGGCATGAAGTATGTCGAGAAGAAGCCGGATGTGTTTGTTTCCAAAGATGAAAATCCAATGGATGTGCTTGGCATAGGTGCAAACATGGTTAAAGCTTTGCGTTACTGGCTCCAAGTGGTTGGTTTAACGCAAGAGCCAACAGCGGGAAAAAGAATACAAAGCTTTACCGACCTTGGAAAAAGTGTTTTTGCTAATGACAGGTATATTGAAGAGTTGGGAACCCTTTATCTTTTGCATTATCGTTTAGCATCAAATAGAGAAGAAGCAACAGCGTGGTATTTCTTTTTCAATGAGTTCAATGTGACAGAGTTTTCTCGTAATGACTTTGTAGATTCTTTACAACGTCACATTTGCATGGAAGATGATGGTGAGGATGTCGCCATTCGTTCTTTGAATGATGATTTTAATTGCATAATTAGTACTTACTTACCCAGAAATAAATCGAACGCAAGCCGTATTGAACCTGAAAATAATATCGATTGTCCTTTTGGAGAATTGGGATTGGTTGATATTTTAAGCAAGGATAAAAAAACATACAGAAAAGGTATTCCTGTAGCAAATACAATCAATCCTTGGGTGGCGCTTGCTGTAATAGTGGAACAAGCAAAAGGTGTGAAAGAGATTAGTCTAAATGAGCTATTAACTGCTCCATGTAACATTGGAAAAACTTTTAATTTAGATGCCATTACGATGCTTGATGTTTTGTATCAGGTGGAACGCATTGGAAAGATTAAAATTAACAGAACCGCCGGTTTGGATGTTATACATATTTTAGATGAGCTTACATTTCAAGATTGTGTTGATGCTTATTACAATAGCATTGGCGGGCAGCAATAGGAGATTAAACTATGAGTAATATGATTTCGGTTGCGTCAGGCTTTCAATATTCAGTCAATATTGCTTTTGACCTAGGTAACGATGAAAAACTCAAGAATTTTATACCCACAAGATCTTCGCTGAGCCTTCTTGAGGAAGTTTTACTCAGCACTGCAAAGACGTCTACAGAACGCTCACGCATTCTGATTGGTGCATACGGCAAGGGCAAGTCTCATATCGTTTTGACAATTCTCTCAATTTTGATGAAGCGGGATTTGAAGTTATTTGAAAAAATGCTTCCAAAGTTAGAGGAAAATCCAAGAATCAAACAATGTGTTCTCAATTATTACGACAGCGATAACAGAATTCTTCCGGTTGTAATAAGCGGAAGTAACACAAGTTTACCTCAGGCATTTCTTCTTGCACTTCAGAGAACACTTTCCGATAATGATCTTTTGGATATTATGCCTGAAACTAACTATAAGGCTGCTATATCCGTTATCGAACGGTGGCAAAATGAGTTTCCTGAAACATTTTCAGCTTTTCAGTTGGCTATTGGTGTACCTGTGACTAAGTTCGTTGACAGGCTTTCTTCGTATGACATTACTGCATATGAAGAGTTTGAACGCATCTATCCCACACTTACGGCTGGTAGCGTTTTTAATCCGTTCCTAGGATTTGATGTAGTTGAGCTATATGAAAGCGTAGCCGTTAGTTTGAAGCAAAAGGGGTATACGGGGATTTATGTGGTCTATGACGAGTTTAGCAAATATCTTGAAGCTAACATTACCGAAGCGTCGGTAAGTGATACAAAAATGCTTCAGGATTTTGCTGAAAAATGCAATCGGAGTGGAGAGACCCAACTTCACCTTATGCTGATTTCTCATAAAGAGATTGCAAATTACATCGATAAGTTGCCAAAGCAAAAGGTTGATGGTTGGCGTGGAGTTTCTGAACGATTTAAGCACATACACTTGAACAATAACTTCTCGCAGACGTATGAGATTATTTCTTCAGTTATTCAGAAAGAACCTATTTTGTGGAATCAATTTCAGATTGACCACAAGAGTGATTTTGAAGATATAACCCGTCGTTATATTTCACATCCGCTCTTTTCTGAGAATAAAGATGAATTGAAGACAGCTTTATATGGCTGTTATCCGTTGCATCCGGTGTCTACTTTTATTCTTCCCAGACTTTCGGAACGCATTGCTCAAAATGAGCGTACGCTGTTTACTTTCCTTTCAGCGTCTGGATATTCAACACTTCCCTCTTATCTGGAACGCTCTAATGATGCGTTTGCATTTGTTACTCCTGACGTAATCTTTGATTATTTCGAACCGCTGTTCAAGAAAGAGGTATATGCAGGCGAGATTCACGAGAATTATGTTTTAACAGCTAACATTCTTTCTCGAATTGAGTTTGATTCTTTGGAAGCAAAAATAGTAAAAACCATTTCGTTGTTCTATACTCTTGGACAATTTGAAAGATTAAAGCCTACTAAGGATGAAATAGTCGGTGTCTTTTCATCTGCATATGCCGCATCTGAAATCACTACAGCGATAGATAATCTTATCGAGCGTGACTTCGTTATTTATCTTAAGAGAAGCAATAACTTTTTGAAGCTCAAGCAAACATCAGGAATAGATATTAAGCAAAAGATAAGTGATTATGCGGAATTTCACTCAAAGAAAGTATCGGTAAAAGAAATTCTTAACGCTTCTAATTTTGATAATTATATGTATCCGTCTCGATATAACGATGATCGAGAAATGACTCGGTTCTTTGCTTTCATGTTTATTGATGAATCCGAAGTAAGAGCAGACACGGATTGGGACATTAAAAGTGAATCCATAGAAGCGGATGGCATTATTTACGCTATCATTCCGCATAGTGAAGAATCTATTTCGCAGTTAAAAGAAACTATCCTCGAAACAAGTAAAGGTTGTAAAAGTCAGATATTTATCATACCTAATCATTACACGAACATTGATGATATAGCACATGAATACGAGGCTGTAACTTTTCTTCGTGCCGAAGCGATAGATGATCCTGTTTTGCTTGATGAATATGATGTGGTGTATGAGGATTTGCGTGAAGTGATTAGTGACTTCATATCAATCTATGCTCAACCTGAAAAATTCAAAGCGAGTTACATTTTCGATGGTGAGCAAAAAAATGTATGCAGAAAAGCCGCCTTAACTGAATTGATGTCAGATATTTGTGATCAAGTTTTTTCTCGTACTCCTGTTATCAGTAACGAAGCTGTAAATAGAAATGTAATAACAAGTATTGCAAGCAATAGCAGAAATAAGATTATAGCTGCTTTGCTTCGTAATCAACTTGAACCGAATCTGGGACTTTCCGGCACAGGGCAAGACGTGTCCATTATGCGAAGCACACTGCTTAGAACAGGAGTTTTTTCTAGCCAAGACGGTTTGCCCTCTCTTAATCTCCGCCCGGATGATTCTAATATTGCAAATATGTTGGAGACGATAGAGGACTTCGTACTAAGCGCAAAGCGAAACGAAAGAATTGGATTCGATGTCTTATATGGTATTCTCACCCTTCCTGAATATCACATTGGTCTTCGTAAGGGACTAATTCCGATCTATTTGGCAGTTGTCCTTCATGAATACAAGCAACAAGTAATCATACTTGACCGATTTGGACAAGTTCCCATATCAGCAGATGCTCTTCTTCAGATAAACGCCAATCCATCTGCCTTCTCTTTGTCATATCTTGACTGGGATTCTGAAAAGGAGAGTTTCATTGAGCAGCTTTCGGCTGTTTATTTTGAATACATAATCGAGGCTGAAAAGGGCGCAAACGCATATGACTTTGTTGTAAATGCGATGAAACGTTGGGCTATGTCACTGTCTAAGTATGCAAAGGAAATTAAGATACAGCCGAATGGTAAGAAAATTGATAATAGGCATCTATCGTTGCTCAAGCTTTTGAAACAGAATACTAGTAGTTATGAGCTGTTGTTTGAAAAGCTACCAAAGGCATATGGCTATGCTGATAAATTCTCTGCGGGTTTAGTAGACAATATCAGTGTATCTAAGAGTTACTTTGATGGGCTTGTTGACGATTTGAAAATGGTGCTTATATCTGAGACTAAGCGGATTTTCATGCTCCCGCAGAATGATGCTTTTGTCTCAAAGATGTCTTTGACTTCTACTATCAAAGAATGGTGTGACTCTGTTAGTCCTTCTGCTTTTAGTCATATCTTCCCTGATGGTACCGATAAATGTCTTTCTCTTTTCAAAACTGTTACAAACGATGAAAATGCATTTATCGTTCGTTTGGCAAAAACTGCTACCGGTTTGCGTGTCGAAGATTGGGACGATGGAACTGTCGAAGCTTTCAAAAATAGACTCATTCAGTACAAAGAAACAGCAGAAAGCTATCACGAAGAAGTCTATAACGAACAATCAGATTGCACATCAAATTACAGAGTTACATTTGTGGAACCGGATGGCACTTCTACAACAAAGAGTTTTGAAAGAGTGGCTTATAGCAACCGTGGGAAGTTGCTATTCAATCAGATAACACAATCTTTGGATTCCATGGGACACGCTATTACTGAACAAGAAAAGCGGCAAATTATTATGGAGATACTTGAAAAATTATGTTAAAAAGGTGATTAAATGGCTTACTTTGATAATGCGGCGACTACATATCCCAAACCTGAAATCGTCTATCAGAGTATGGATCAATTTCAGAGACACACAGGAGGCAGCTTTGGGCGTGGAAATTATGAGTTTTCCAATTCCGCTAAAGGCTTGGTTGATGATACCCGCTTGGCAATAAGCGAAATACTACATTGTCCGTCTAAGCAAGTCATCTTTGAACCGTCTGCAACTATTGCGCTAAACATTATTATTCAGGGCATCTTATCAAGAGGATTGAGAACTGTTTACATTAGTCCATTTGAGCATAATGCCGTGACGAGGACTTTACATTTTTACGAAAAACGAGGTATCATCAAGGTAATTGAGCTTTGTGTCAATCAGGATTTGATTTATGATCTTCAGCGTATTCGCTTTCAGTTTGATAGTGAATCACCGGACTTGGTGATTGTTAGTCATGCCAGTAATGTAATAGGCTTAGTAGCACCAGTAGAGGAAATTTTCTTATTAGCAAAAGAATATAACGCTGTAACTCTATTGGATATGTCTCAGACAGCGGGTCTTGTAGATTGTAATGTTGGGAATGATGTGTTTGACTTTGCTGTATTTGCAGGACACAAAACTTTGTTGGGACCAACGGGCATTTCGGGGTTTGTTATGAAGCCTGATTTAGACCTTAATCCAGTGTTCTTCGGCGGTACAGGCTTTGACTCGGCTAATCAAGATATGCCTGATTCGTTACCGGAAAGATTTGAGTTTGGCACAATGAATTCTGTCGGTATTGCAGGGCTAAACGCTTCGACGAGATGGATTATTAATCAGGGAATAGCTACGCTCGCTACTGCTGAAGAAATTAATCGGGATCGACTTTTGAAAATCTTGCAATCATACGACTTTCTTTCTATTGTTGGGAATGTAAATGGAAGAAAATATGTGGGCATTGTGTCGTGCTTAATTGATGGGATAAGTAGTGATACAGCAGGTCAGCTTTTTAGTGATAGGAACATTTCTGTACGAACCGGTTTGCATTGCACTCCATTGGCACACAAATTCCTTAAAACCTACCCTGCCGGCACTATCCGTTTCAGCGTCAACAGTTTTACATCTGAATCGGATTTTGCAGAATTGAAAGATGCTCTCGATGATATAAGTGACAATTTGTAGGGAGATAGTGATATGAATCTTCAAGAAGTTAGTATAAAGAAAGAATATCGATCTCTCATTGACAATGTTGTTCAGGAGTTTTATATCCCACTTCTTCAAAGAGCTACTGTGTATAAGAGAGCCGTAGGATTCTTTTCGTCATCATCGCTTGTGGAACTAACTAAGGGAATCGCAACAATGGCTGCAAATGGAGGGAAAATTCAAATTGTTGCGTCACCATATCTTTCGGAAGAAGATATTGAGGCAATACGGAAGGGATATGCTGAAAGAAATAGTGTAATCGAACGGGCTGTCTTGCGGCAGATAACAGGTGAGACGGTAGACTACTACTCAATGCAACGCCTTAACCTTCTTGCGAACTTAATTGCCAATGGTGTACTGGACATTCGAATTGCGTATACCGAGGAAAATGGCGGAATCGGTATGTACCATGAGAAGATGGGTATCATCGAAGATTGCGAAGGTAATGCTGTAGCGTTTTCTGGGTCTATGAATGAATCTGCAACTTCGATGTCTATAAACTATGAGGCAATAGATGTTTATCGTAGTTGGGGAGATAAAGATGAAGTAGATCGTGTTCGCTTAAAGCAGAATGCTTTCTGCTCGATATGGAATGATAGTGAACCGAATATCAAAGTTTTGGAGTTTCCAAGCATCTCTCAAGCACTAATTGACAAATACAAGAAGACTTCTCCGAATTTCGATATTGATAAGGAGCAATTTCCTCCAAAAGAGAAACATACCCGTTTATACAAAGAGGGTAATGTTGAGATTCGCACAGGTGCCGCAGGTCCACGCATACCTGAGAGCATTTCGCTACATGACTATCAAGTAGAAGCGATTGTAGCTTGGGTTGGAGAGAATTACCGTGGAATTTTTGATATGGCGACCGGTACAGGCAAAACCTTTACTGGATTGGGCGCAATCTCAAAATTATCTGAAGATTTAAACGATAGATTAGCTGTCATCATTGTTTGCCCCTATCAACATCTTGTTGAACAATGGGTAGAGGACATTGTTCGGTTTAACATGAAACCGATTATCGGATATAGCAGTTCACCGCAAAAAGATTGGAAACAGCGATTGTCTAAAGCTGTGTTAGATCAGAAGATACGAGCGGACAGAAGCTTCTTTTGCTTTGTTTGTACTAACGCTACATTTGCAAGTAAGTATGTGCAAGAGCAGATAGGAAAGATAAATTCACCAATCTTACTCGTGGTCGATGAAGCGCATAACTTTGGAGCGGCTTCATATGCGAAATTACTAGATGACCGTTTTACATATAGGCTGGCGTTATCTGCTACACTTGAAAGACATCGTGACGAAGAAGGAACAGCGTTTCTTTATAATTTCTTCGGGAAAAAGTGCATTGAATATCCTTTGGAGCGTGCTATTCGCGAAGACAAATTAACGCCTTACAAGTATTATCCTGTCGTTGTGTATCTTAGCGAAGATGAACTTGCCAATTATGAGCAGGTTTCTTATGAGATGTCTAAGTGCATCATTAAGGGAAAAGACGGAAAGTACAAGTTGAATAAGCATGGTGAGATATTGGCTCTTCAGCGAGCAAGAATCGTAGCAGGTGCTTCTGAAAAACTTGTTGCATTGCGCGAAGAAATTAAGCCATATATTCATGACAATAACATCCTTGTATATTGCGGTGCAACCAACGTTATAGACGAGAAGTCTGATACTTCTTCCTTTGATGAAGGAGATATTCGCCAAATTAAAGCAGTAACTCGAATACTTGGAAATGAGCTTGGGATGAGTGTGGCACAGTTTACGTCTCAGGAAAACATGGAGACTCGCACCACTATCAAGGAGCAATTCCAAAAGGGAGATAGGTTGCAAGCAATCGTAGCAATTAAGTGTTTGGATGAAGGCGTGAATATTCCGGGAATAAAGACTGCTTTCATTTTGGCAAGTACAACAAATCCAAAAGAGTATATACAGCGGCGTGGTCGTGTTCTGAGAAAAGCACCCAATAAGCCATTTGCGGTTATATATGATTTTGTAACCTTACCAAGACCGCTTGATTCGGTACCATCGTTGACAGCTGATCAAGCAAAACGAGATTTGTCACTCGTAAAAAATGAAGTAGCAAGACTTAAGGAGTTCGGTCGTTTGGCTATGAATCCAATGGATTCAAATGAATTGATATGGAATATACAAGATACATATCACATAACCGATGAAGAATCGGGCGAAAGGAGTTTCGATTATGGAGAAAATTAATGTCGATGAGAAGGCTGTTGAACGCCTGAAGCGCAAAATAATTATTCAGGAAAATCAGAATTTGAAGACGCGAACTATGAATGATCAGCAAATGGTCGGGTGGATTAAGAAGCAAATTGAGGAGGAAGCACAATGTTACTTGAATCAATAACACTTGAAAACTTCAGACAGTTCCGTCATGAATCCATTGATTTTGCTCAGGGTGATAACGGCAAAAATGTCACAATCATCATCGGCGAAAATGGTACAGGTAAGACTACTTTCGCTCAGGCTTTCTTCTGGTGTATGTATGGCGAAACTGAGTTCTCTGACAAAAATATGCTCAACAAGCTTGTTGCAAATGAAATGAAACCGGGGCAAGAGGAAAAAGTTCAAGTAACTTTGAAGCTACGCCATGGTGATGTTAATTATACCCTCATGCGTGAGCAGACATATCGCAAAGATTACTCTAACCATGTGAAAGGCGATAATACGATTTTTGACATTGCTAAAAAGGACGCTGACGGTAACACTTCCTATGTAAAGAAAACTCAGTGTGAGAGCGAAGTCAAAAGTATTCTCCCGAAAGAATTATCTAAATACTTCTTCTTTGATGGAGAACGTATTGAAAGAATGAGTAAAGATATTTCTGCCGGAAAGAAAGCCACCGATTTTGCTGATGCTGTTAAGGGATTGCTTGGCTTAAATGCAATGTATAGTGCTATCCAACATTTCAATCCCAGATCTAAGGTTGGTGTTATCGGAAGTTACGAAAGTAGTTATGACGCTCACAGCAATTCTAAAATTCAGGAATACACGAGCACTATTGAACGTTGTAAGTCGAAGATTGCAGAGATTGATGCAAGACTTGAAGATTTGGAATCTCAAGTAGAGCAAGCCAGAGCACGAAAAGCAGATAAAGCGGAGGAAATCAAACAGTATGCAGAAGGCGAAGAATTACAACGTCAGAAAGAGAAGCTTATACAAAAAATAAAAACAACTAGTAGCTCCAAATCAAATGTTGTTAAGAATATGTGCAAAGATTTCAATAGTGGCATGAGTTCATTTTTCTCTACAGCACTCATAGAGCGTTCCCTCAAATTCTTGTCTGATAAAGACTTCACAGGAAAAGATATTCCTTTTATGCACACCAAAACTATTGAATACCTATTAAACCAAAAGGTTTGCATATGTGGAACCCATTTGGATGAAGGTTCTGTTCCTTATGAAAAAGTTAAGGAACTTATTGACTTTCTCCCTCCTCAGTCTATTAGTACAACCGTTAGCGATTTCAAAAAAGAGTCTAAACATCGTGTCAATGCACAACGCGATTTGCTTGCCGATATTAGTGACAACATTGAAATCATCAGCCGACAAGACGAAGAAATAGGTGAGCTTCAGGATGAGTTACATCGTATTGAGGTAAAGCTTAGCGGTGATGATGTTAGGGCAAAAGTGCGTACGATTAATAACGAAATTCAGATTTGTGATAAAATTATTAGAGACAGCAATAGTGAAAGAGAACGTCTTCTAAGGGGCAAAGGTGCCTACGAGAACGAGGCTGAACGTGCAGATACTGAACGCAGAAACCTCACTTTGCTGGATGAAAAGAACAAGAAAATTGAAGTTTATAAAGCATATGCAGAACGCATTTATGAAGAACTTCAGAGTGTGTATGTCACAAGTGAAGCAGAAATACGCAGTAAGTTAGAAACAACTATCAATGATATTTTCAAGAGCATTTACGAAGGCGGCTTATCTTTGACCATTGATGAGAAATATCATATTTCCGTATATGCAGATGAGTATGACGGTGATGTTGAGACATCAACTGCACAGAGTATTTCTGTTATCTTCGCATTTATCACGGGCATTATTAAGATGGCTCGTGATAATAGAAATGCAACTGATGAAGATGCGAAGCTACTGTCTTCAGAACCCTATCCGTTAGTGATGGATGCTCCGCTGTCAGCATTTGATAAACCCGAGCATAGCTGAGCAGGTTGTCATCTTTATTAAAGATACCGATGGCGAGCTTGCAGAAGAATACATGGGTGATAAAATTGGCAGTCGTCATTACTTTGATAAAAAGAATGAATTTGAAACTGTACTAGTGTAAGGAGGAAGACTAATGTTTGATAAACAATACCGTTTTCATGGTAGACACGCAGTGCGTGTTGATGCTTTGACAAGTGTTTTTGACAGTGACAGCAAGGCAAAGCTATTTGAACGAAATGTTGATGTATATACAAATGCACCATTGGTCGGATTCCTCTATGGCAGAACGGCTGAAGTAGACGATACTCGTAATCCTGAGACAAATCAAGTTTACAATCAGAATGTCATGGGCGATAGAGTGATCTATTCGCAAGAAGAGCTTCTTTTCAATTTCCGGTTGATTATGCTTCTTGATAAGTCATACGAGCCGGATGAAAATGTTCGGATCGATAAGGCATTTCGTCATATGGGAGAAGATTCTGCTGACGAAGCACGCTTCGATAGTTATGTTCGTGGAGGTGTTGATGTTCTTTACGAGAAATTGATAGATGGGGCTTCTTCTCCCGATGAGTATGTAACACGGCTCTATGAGTTCGTTGAAGAGTTTCATGAAAAGTTTAATAGTGAGGTATCAGGAGAAGATATTTTGAAGTTATGTTCTAAGTAAGGAAGAGGCGAGAGCTTTGGAAAGGGATAATCGTCAAATCGCATATGAGAACCTAATAGCCCTTGCAGAGATACAAGGGTATGTAACGTTCGATAATATTATGGACTGTGCAGACGAGTGTTCCCTTTCAATCCAAGACTTTGATTGGCTGAGTAGTTCGATTATAACCAGAGGTATTTTAGTGTATAGCGAGCCGTCATCTCAAGCTAATGCATCCTCAACCGAAGTAGATTTCTATGATTATGCACAGAGTGATTATGATGATGTCTTTGAACGTATAATCAAGCTTGACTCTTCTTTAGAACCTCTTGTATCAGCAGTAAGGAATATCATTCCGCCGCAAAGAGGAGAGATTGGTAGACTCAAATATCAGGTTGTCGAAGGGAATTCATACGCTCGTAAGCGCATGATTGAAATGCACTTGAGACTAGCATTGAAAGTGGCACTTCAAAGAGCTGAGACATATGACATTGACATTGAGGATGCTGTAGGATATGCCTTCATTGGATTAGTTACCGCCGTCGAAAAGTATGATCCCGACACCAATGATGCCTTTTCATCGTATGCGACCCTATGGATGTTGCAGAATATATCCAGAGAGCAGGAAACAAGGCGTCCATCAATCTATTATCCTGTTCATGTCAAAGAAAAATGTTTTGCCGCCTATCCGTTGCTAAAACAGTATGGGTGTACTGAGTGTGAAGAACTTGGGAAGTGTTCAGAATCTGTACAGTTAATAAGCAAAGAACTTGAGTGTTCTTACGAAGAAGCAGAGTTTATAAAGTCAACGGTAGTGCCTGATATAAGTATGGGCGAATTGCTGTACGATGCCGATAGCGAAGAAGGTATGGACGGCTTTATTTTAAGTAGCTTTCCTGCTAATAGTATTTTGTGTGAGGAAGATATGTATTTGCTCATTAGGTCTGGACTTGTAAGCGAAGAAATTTCGAAAATCTTGGAAGTTCTAACTCAAAAAGAAAGGGAGATTGTCAATCTTCGTTTTGGACTCAATGGCAGACCTCATACCCTAGATGAAATTGGACATATGCGGAATCTAACACGGGAAAGAATTAGGCAAATAGAAAAGAACGCCTTACGAAAGCTGAAAAGACAAGCAAAACGTACGAGCCTGGCGGAACTGTATTTTGATTAGCAAAGCATAAAGGAAGTGTGAACAATAGCAGTGAATGCAGTACTTGATTTTTTTTAATAACGCGAATGGCGTTTTAACCTTTTTTGCGACTCTGTTTTCTGGAATTTCTTTAATTTCCGTTATAGTAGTAATTGCAGAATGGAAAGATACCCATCGTCCTCACCTCCAAGCAACATTTGATTTAGTGAGGGGCAGTCAGGCTTGCATCGTCATCAAAAATGTTGGAAATGTGCCAGCGTATTTGACTTCTCTTTCATTCAATAGAGACTTTGTAGAACAACTGGATTGTGGTGGACAGGAGCATTTAAAGGATCGTGGCAATCTTCAAATGACATTATTTCCTCAGCAGCAATGGATATTACCTTTGACAACGACTACTAGTAAGATATTTGAATTTAGCAGTCGCACATTAGTTGTTTCTATGATATACTCATACAGCGATGTGAAGTGGTGGCAATTAAGAAGAAAAAAGCCGTTTAAAGAAACTAGTATTATTAATTTTGATGATTATGCGTATTTTTTTGGAATACATATCTGATACAGATGAATTAAGAAAAGTCTTAAAAGAAACGAACAAGGAATTGTCTGGCATTAAGAAAGCGATTCAGAGGATAGGGAGTAATAACTCAGAAAGAGAATCGCAAAACACATAGGGCTAAGCTACAAACGGTTATAGTTTGACTGGGCTGAGAGGAGAAGTCATAAAATGAGTTCTGTTGTTGATTTTTCTGGTAGAGATATTTGTGAGCAAACAATGAAGGATACATGGGAAGAATTTAAGCAAAAACTACAGAATAAAGAATTTGCATATAACGAAGTATCCATCGCTTTGCAAGCAGGTTTTCTGAAAACATTTGATAATGCCTTTCGTACTGTAGGCTATCACCTCAATAGGCTGGTCGGAGATGTGTTATCAGATGATATTTGTGTTATGAGAGCTGCAAGGATAAAGGCAGGAGATCCAGAGCCGAATTATGAGCGATTTATCCCCAATGCTGCGTTTATGACTGAACATAATCGATTTAGTCCACCAGGTGTTGAATGGCTTTACTTGTCGCTTTCAGATAAGAATAAGTATGACGGTGATTTTTTAGTCGTAGAAAAATGTGCATTGAAAGAATGCAGAGCAACCGAAGCTGATACTTTTGCTTTATGCGAATTTCATCTTAAAAGAAACTACCAGCAGAAAAAGATTGTAGATTTAACTATTGCTAATGATGTGAAGTATGATGACATTAACTCTAAATTGATGTGCATCGGAGAGAGGTTATGCTCTAAAGGCGAAGTAGAGGCAATAATTAAAGAATGGGTCGTTTATACATATGCTAAACTAATGTCTGAGCAACTCTTTGTGCGATTGAAAGGAGATAAAAGCATAGAGTACGCTCCTTTTCAGTGCCTTGCTCAGTATTTCTTGTCTAAAGGATTTTGCGGCATAGTCTACCCTAGTACAGTTTATAAAAATGGCAAAAACGTTGTCCTATTCGATAAGAATTATGCTACTCCTGTTGGAAAGATAAATAAGTTTAAAGTGTCAAAAGAAATGGCTGATTAGGATCACTGTGATGGGAAGACTATGACTAAACAACTTCATTATCTTTGATCGGATCTTCAAGCTCAACGTTCCCGTCTGGATGATGCAGAGCGTTTTTCGAATCTTAAAGAAAAATTCAGTTATTGCAATTTTTGCAACAACTGCGTGCAGATAGTTACCATAAAAGCAAATAAAGCAATAATTGAACCTGTCGGAATTGCCGACAAGTTAGGGAGATATTACCTAAGAAACGGAGCCATTCATGACCAAATACATCGATTTTTCATCCAAACACGACATCCTCATTGCCAACGGTGACGGGACTTATTCCCGCATGGACGAGCCGTATTTCAGGAGCGAGCTTATTGCCCCGAACACTTGGAAGGTTCTTTCGAGCGGCGACTACAGCTATCTCGTGGTGGGCGACGGTGTCGGAATTTCAATCGACTGTGGGTATGGTGCCGGAAACATCCGGGAGTATCTCGAATCGCTCTGCGGCGTGCCGGTTCCTTATGTCACAAACACTCATGACCACTTCGACCATTCGGCGAACAACGCCTATTTCGACATGGCGTTTCTGAACGAAAAAGCGAAGGAGTTCGGGGCGATTCCTTATGCGAGCTTTGCGGGGATAGACTTTCCGAGAGATTATCCCGTCACAATCATCCACGACGGCGATTTCATTCCTCTCAAAGGTCGTGAGCTTCAAGCGTTCTCAATTCCCGACCACGCACCGAGTTCGATGATGTATCTCGACCGTAAGGAACGAATTTTCTTTTCCGGAGACGAAATCATGCCAATGGGCAAGTCGCTGAACGGCGGTCTGAAGAGCTGGATTGAGAACCTCGAAAAGATTGATAAATATCGTGACGAGTTCGACGTGCTATATGGCGGCGGTGGACGGCTTGAGAAGAAGCTTTTTGACGCTTCCTTGAATGCGCCCGTTACGCTTGGGATCACGAGGGAGAACTCCTCCCGCCTCCGACTCCGAGAAAGCCAAGATTTGCTCATGAAGACCCGGAAGGACTCGGTCGCACCGTCTACGATCGCAGAATGCCCCACCCCGGAGACAGCGCAAACTATCCTGATGAGCCGGAGACACTCCGGGAAAACCTCCGCAGGGTTGAGTATGCTGGGACGAGCATTGTGTACGATTTAAGCAGGAAGTTTGAATAAGTCGAGCCTCAGTTGATACCCGTTCGGGTGTCGGCTGAGGCTTTTTCACATATACACCAAGTCCTACAGCTATATCACCACAGTGATATATCTCCAAAACTCGCTTCTCAAAACTGCTCGAAAATTGCGCTATTTCGCATGATGCTTTTATGTGGCAAGCTATACGGAAACATCTCGCTTCGTGGCTCTGAGGAGTAAAAAATCGCAAATATGCCTTTGCTGTCTTGCTTTTCTCATGCTGATATGATATACTGATTAAAATCGATAGTAATCGGGAGGGACATCAAAATGGGCTTGATAGAGTGTGCAAGCGGCGCATCTGCATGACGGGGATACGACTACTACAGAGAAAAGAAAGTGCTTAGAATCATAAGCGTTGGCGATGGTGTATTTGCAGCCGCTGTTGCAGGTGGTTCAAAAGAGCCTTATAATGTTACAATTGATGTGAATCATCCCAGAAAATCCAAATGCAACTGCCCTCATGCTGATGGAAAAAATCGTTTGCAAGCACATGATTGCCGCCTATTTTGCAGCTTTTCCCGAGAAAGCAGACGAGTTCTATGAAGATTACTAACTGTTGGTGAAAGCACAAATCAGAACTTGAAGAGAAGGGATTAAACTACTGTGGAAATAAAAAAAGCAGAAATCAAGGACTTGAATATTGTAGTAAAAATGAAAATGGATATGTTCAGAGAAGTGGGTTCCATCGTTTTACTACAGGATAATGCTGAGGAAAAGATATACGAAAAATATAAGGAATTATACCAAGAAGAGAAGCTTTGCCATTACCTCATATACGAAGATGATAACGTGGTTGCTTGTGGCGGTGCAATAATTAAAGAAGATGTGCCGTTTTGTTTCTTCAAAACACCAATGTACGGATATATCATGGATGTATATTGTGTTCCCGCAAAAAGAAGAAACGGTTATGCATCAAGAATCATGGAAAAGTTAATTGGTTGGTTACAAGGCAAGGGCATACGCAATATAAAGTTAAAGCCCTCTGCAATAGGAAGAGAAATGTATGAGAAGTTTGGCTTTGGCGATTCAGGCGAAATGGAATTGTGGTTATGAAATTCCAGTTTGTCGAGCTGAACTAAACACATTTTATATCTAAGAGCGCCCCTCGTCGCTCTTTTTTTGCACCTTCAACCCCTCATCAATCCCACTCCACCCGAATATAATTAACGGGGTGATAACATGTTTTTCAAGCTATTATCAAATATATTCAGCCGCCTGCTCTGGTTCGCCCTCCACATCGAGGACAAAAGCTCGTTCCCGAAGCCACTCAGTCCCGCAGAGGAGGAGCGGCTTTTCAAGGCTTTTGCGGAGGGAGACACCGCCGCACGGGACGCGCTCATCTTCCACAATCTGAGGCTGGTCGCCCACATCGTGAAGAAGTACTACGTCACCGCCGACGAGCAGGAGGAGCTGATTTCAATCGGCACAGTCGGGCTCATCAAGGCAGTCAACTCGTTCGACCCGACGAAGGGAAATCGTTTTGCGGCGTTCGGGGCGAGGTGTATCGAAAACGAAGTGCTGATGCACTTCCGCTCCGTGAAGAAAACCGCGCAGGACGTCCACTTTGACGAGCCGATCGACACCGACAAGGACGGGAACCAGCTGACTCTCATGGACATCATCGCCGTGGACGGCGACATCGGCGAGGAGGTCGACCTGCGGCTCAACTCCCAGAGGCTCTACCAAGCCATCGGTGTCCTCGATGACCGCGAGCGCGAAATCGTCATCCTTCGCTACGGGCTCTTCGGCAGACAGCCGCTCACGCAGAGGGAAGCCGCCAGCCTCCTCGGCATCTCCCACAGCTACGTCTCGCGAATTGAGAAGCGAGCGATTGAGAAACTCAGAGGGGAGTTTGGAATAAATGGGTGAAAAAGAGCGACCGAAGCCGCTCTTTTTCACTCCTGCTTGTCTTCCCTAATCAGCATCACAACGCTGATTACGAGCTTGACGATGCCGATAGCGAAGAAATACAAGCTTAAAAATCTCAACGGTCTCATGTCTGCCTCCTTTCTGCAATAGTCCGTACACTACTACGGCTTCTTTCTCTCGAACAGCTCGGGCAGAATCCGGGGCTCATAGGTCTGAGTCTCAACCTCTTCGAAAACCTTGTCGACATCGCCGGCAATGATTTGCTTGTAGCTCATGCTCAGAACTGCGTTTGCCTTGCGGAGGTCATCCTTGATTCCCCTGCGCCTGACACGGCGATCGTGAAGCATCTTGTACATCTTATAGCCGTCACTGGCGTTGTAGTTGAAGAACTCGATGGCGTGCTCAATATCGCAGAGTTCCGCCTCTACCTTGGCTAATTCTTTCTGGAGATATTCTCTGTAATCACGAATGCCTCGATAAGAGCCCATGATATTGTTGATATAGTTGTCCCAATGAAACTCTGCGTCCGATTCCGAAAAATCCAAATCCGCTCGGAATCTCTGCGTCGAATCCTTTGGTGGGTTCACCTCTGCGGTGACTACAATCCACTCATCCCGCTTCTTCTTTGGTATCTGGTTGCCAAGAAAGTTGTAGGCTTTCGTTATGTCAAAGAAAAACTCGGCTTGGTTGACGTCCGTCGTCACCGATATCCTGCGGCAGTCGTCGAAGTATATGTACCTGTCACGGGTCAGGCTTGTCAGAACAAAGCATTCCATAATATCACACTCCTTCGTTAAGGTTGTTCTGAGAGATTTACGCGCCCGCTTTCTCGTCGAGCAGAGCTCTGACTTTTGCCTTCGCCTCGTCGAGATCTTTGCAGTCGTCCAGCAAGGCGAGAACCTTCCGCAACTGATTCTCCTCGGTGATCTTGACCAGCAATTCTCCGACGCCACTTTCTTCGTCCATAAATTCGTTCATGATAAAGCTCCTTTCCGTCATATGGTAACATTAAATTCTTGAAGATTTTTATCTTCAAGAATATTGTACCACCGAAGCCTCAGAAGTCAATCAAAGTTGGTACAAAAAAGAGGACTAACTCATGCTTAATAGCAAAAGCTAGTCCGATTTTTTGTTCTCCGCAGGGAGTGAGACCTGAGAGGGGTATATTATCGCCGTCTACATGAAATTTCAATCCACTCCCTCCGTGAGGAGGGAGACACGTTATACTTGCTATCGGATAATCACGATGAGATTTCAATCCACTCCCTCCGTGAGGAGGGAGACCGAAATCAGCAAGGTTGACTTGACCGACGGCAAGATTTCAATCCACTCCCTCCGTGAGGAGGGAGACTGAGCTTTGCTTCTTCTCCGACTTTAAGCGTAGATTTCAATCCACTCCCTCCGTGAGGAGGGAGACGCACTTGTGGGGCGATATTCTGCAATTCTTGTTCGATTTCAATCCACTCCCTCCGTGAGGAAGGAGACTGGAAACGCAAAAGAGCGAATGGCAAACAAAGCTATTTCAATCCACTCCCTCCGTGAGGAGGGAGACTTTAATTCGAGAGTTAGAAAAGAGGGGTGGACGGGTATTTCAATCCACTCCCTCCGTGAGGAGGGAGACACACACAACAACTGATTATCTGTACACTGGCGAGATTTCAATCCACTCCCTCCGTGAGGAGGGAGACGACCGTCAGGGCAACACACAGCAGAGACTTATCTGTATTTCAATCCACTCCCTCCGTGAGGAGGGAGACATGTCAGCGTGGACATGCAGACTTGAAGCCGATATTTCAATCCACTCCCTCCGTGAGGAGGGAGACGGTTTTCCCGTGCGGGCTCGTCCGCGGTAACTTATTTCAATCCACTCCCTCCGTGAGGAGGGAGACGGCAATCGCCGGTTATCTCGGTGTTGCAGTCAAATTTCAATCCACTCCCTCCGTGAGGAGGGAGACTCGAAGCGGTCGAGGGCACTCAGCGCGAAATCGCCATTTCAATCCACTCCCTCCGTGAGGAGGGAGACGCAAACGTCACAGAAAGAAACACATAGGCGGAATATTTCAATCCACTCCCTCCGTGAGGAGGGAGACCCAGTGCCGTGATTCTCTTAGCCTGCTCTTTTTATTTCAATCCACTCCCTCCGCGAGGAGGGAGAC
>JAJBSV010000001.1:36112-65102 GCA_020861185.1 Ruminococcus sp.
ATTTCAATCCACTCCCTCCGCGAGGAGGGAGACTTGCAGAAATCATAGATAATTGGCTGGAAAAGAACATTTCAATCCACTCCCTCCGCGAGGAGGGAGACTGCTTCTTCCCGTGATATGCCTTTGCGAAATACATTTCAATCCACTCCCTCCGTGAGGAGGGAGACTAGTCTCGCACGCAGAAACAAAAAATGTCGGGATATTTCAATCCACTCCCTCCGCGAGGAGGGAGACCTTATGCTGATAGCCAATTTCCTTTTTCATCAGTATTTCAATCCGCTCCCTCCGCGAGGAGGGAGACGGACGATTACGGGCTGAATGCAAATGTCTTTGAGATTTCAATCCACTCCCTCCGCGAGGAGGGAGACATGTCAAGTCCTCCCTTAATTCCGATATGATGAATATTTCAATCCACTCCCTCCGCGAGGAGGGAGACCGAGTAGGCAAATTTCCCATCGTCATATACGACATTTCAATCCACTCCCTCCGCGAGGAGGGAGACCTCGTGTCTTGCCTCGTATTCAGGATTGATAAAACATTTCAATCCACTCCCTCCGCGAGGAGGGAGACAGCAAAACAGCACAAAGTTGCGGCTTGTTTTGCGAGGGCTGTTTCCGAAAGTGCCGATTTTGTTATACCTGCAGTTTTCGGAGGCAGCAAAGTATATTACAATAAGTAATATATGTTTAAAATTTTGAGTGCGAAGGTCGGGCGATTTTATGAGTGCTTGGACTTCGCACGGGCAACGCTTTCATACCATCAACGTCCCTTCCGGGTCATACGAATCCTTCACGCCGAAGTGTTCGATTTTGGTCTGGTACTTGTTGCCGAGGTAGTAGAACCTGAGGCTGTCGCGGGATGGGTCCATTATCTCCAAAAGCTTTGCCTGGAGAAGGCGGCACTGGGCGGCGTCGAGGAGGCATTCGAAAACGGAGTTCTGCACCCTCTGACCGTAGTTTGTGCACTGCTTCGCAATTTTTCTGAGGCGCTTTCTGCCGGCGGCATCCTCGGTGTTCACGTCGTAGGTTATCAGTACGAGCACTTCCCTCACCTACTTCCACAAAAACGGCGGGTACGCGTCGAGGTCTCCGCGGAGATATCTCGAAAGAAGCTGTGCCTGCACTGCGGGGACCAGTCCCCAGGGAATCTTTTCGCCGAGATACGGATGGGTGATTTCCTCCTTCTTGTGCTCCTGCCAGGCTTTGAGGAAGGTCTTTCTCGCATCGTCCGACATGATGACTGCGCCGCTGTCGAGAAAGTCGAAGTCCTTCCTGTTAAACCGACGGTTGTTGATGAGTGTCAGAACGAACCGGTCGGCAATGCAGGGTCGGAGTTCCTCCATCAGGTCGAGCGCAAGGGACTTTCTCCCCGGGCGGGCTGTGTGCATGAAGCCGACATAGCTGTCGAGCCCGACTGCCTCAAGAGCCGAGGCGCAGTCGTTCGTGAGGAGCGAATAGGCGAATGACAAAAGCGCATTTGTCGGGTCGAGTGGCGGACGGCGGCTCCTGACGGTGAACCGAAAAAGCTCCTTGTCCCCGAGAATCATCTCGTCGAAAGCGTCGAAATAGGCGTTTGCGGCGACACCCTCGAATCCCCGAAGGCTGTCGGTGTCCTGCACCTCCGAAATCATCGGGATGTAGCTTTTAAGCTGGTCGGAGGCGATTCTTAAAATATTGTCGTCTACCCGCATGCCGTGGTCCCGCCTCGTTCGCTCAACGCTCTTCCGGCAGTTGTAGACCTTTCCGAGAATAAAGCACTTCGCAATCTCTGTGCTCTTTTCGGGATTGTCGGCGACACGGTACTGAGTCTGCCGGAGGAGGACGTTTCCATGAGTGATTCCGGTTGTCCTCGCCAGGAAATTCCCTCTCGGTGAGAAGAACGCAAGGTTCACTTCCCTGTCGGCGCAGGCACCCATCAAAGACGGACTCGCACCGGCGTAGGAGAAGGACATAATGCCTTCGAGAGTGTGCAGAGGATACCTCGCCACGACGTCATCTCCCCGCTTCACGACTACATTCTCGCCGTCGAGAGTTAAGTATGCGTCCTCACTCATCACATAAAGCGTGTTAAGAAGCTTCTTCATCCTCAGACCTCCTCCAAAGACTCACTCAGCGTCTCGCTGATGTATTCCCGGGCGCTCTTCACCTTCATCAGCTTCGGCAGGCAGAGCTCCTTCATCGAGCAGGAGTGACAGCCCTTTTTCGGCTTGACTTTCGGGGTATATCCCCGCTCGAAAAGTTCGTGCATTTCTTTAAGAGCCGACTCAACTTCTGCCCGCAGTTCGTCTGTGAACTCGACTTCAACCCGCCACTTTGTCTCGCCGTAGTAGAGAGCGCCCGCCGGAATCTTGCAACAGAGCATTTCTTCAAGGCACATCGCCTGCCCGCAGAGCTGGTGAGCGTCGCCGGTGTCCTCACGTGGCTTCCCACGCTTGTACTCAATCGGGTATGGAAGCCACCTGCCGTCCCTCCCGGAGAGCGGAATCCCGTCGTCAGAGCGGCGGAACTCGAGAACATCGCACTGCCCCGAAACTCCAAGCCTTGACGAACGGAGATACACGCCGCGGGTGATGACGGTGTCTCCCCTGCTCTCAACAAACTCGCTGTCGTGCGCCCGCTCGTGGAAGATGTCGCCGTCGACGGTGAGATGGTTTTCGCTCCAGAGCTGTTCGATGTGGATCAGAGCCCAGCGTCTTCTGCAAAATATAAAATGCTGAAGCCCAGACAGCTGTAAATATTCGTCCTCGTTATACACCGGGAATTTCCTCAGGAGTCAAGCCTTCGAGTCCTTCAACGGTTATCTCATAGTCGTCGGGAGACGAAGGCGTAGATACACCCTCCTTAAGACTTACCTTGACCGAACGGTGAACCTGTGCCGATGAATACTGACCTATCTTGCAGTTATGCTCGAACCAGTACACCCTAACAACCTCCATCGAACCTTCGGGACGAGCTGAAGAGGAGTCGTTCACAAAGAGAGTTCTCAGACATTCCTTCAGCACCTCAGCATCTTCCTCGCTGAAGCCTGTCTTTTCGGCAAGCTGAACATTGATTGAGCCCTTGATTACATAAAGACCATAACGGACAAAATGCTTTGAGCCCATGGTATCAGAGCCTTTTTTGTCTCCATCCTCACTGTTGACACTCTTCGTAATCTGCATTGAGCAGACATCAATCGGAGAAGCGCTCTGAGCCTGATGGATTGAAACAGGTCCACGGATTCCAACCGAAACTCCTCCGGAATCCTTTCCCTTAAAAGCGAAAACTTGTCCGAAGCTTCTGACATCAATCCAGGTTTCACAAGCCGTCTCGGCATACTTGTCCTTGGCAACACCCTTCAGAACAGAATCAGCACGATTCTTTAAACTGGTGCAACCATCATCACAGCGGTCATCCGACTGCACAAAGACTCTCTGCCCTAAATCCTGCATTCTGTTGCGAATCTTTCGCTTGATGCAGACGTCTGACATTTCGCCATAACCATCATAATTGGTTCTGGGACGGTTGCCGTCAAGGGGATCGCCGTTGACATTTGCCATACTGGCTGAAATCAATACTACGAAATCAATTTTATTCTTCAGTGTGCTCATTATCAGTTCCTCCATTATCTGAATTATTGGTATTATAGTCCAAAGCTCTTCTCTGAAGATAGTATCCGAGAAGATATGTCTCCTTGAGAGGGCGATTCAGTTCGTCCTGATCGCACTCGTTGACTGCCGCGAAAATATCGCCTATCAACCTCTTGCAGAAGTTACATGTGCCGGGCTTCATTTGCTTGTAATACGGTTTGAGCTTAAGTTCTATTTTGTATGCCGTAGTCAACGGTTGCTGACAGAACTTTTCCTGCAGGCGAATAGCGTTTGTTTCACGCTTTTCGGTCCAGTCGGCTGCGTGTTCGGCATACTCCATCACAGCAAGCAACCTTCCAAAGAGATAGCTTCTGTCGTGGTTGTTAGTATCCAATTCCATTGTCCACTTTTCCTCCTTTGATTTGTCATTAAGATATTTTCTGAGCACAGCACATGCTGTGAATAGTACCTTTGAGCGATTGTCCTGGCCACGTTCTGGTGGCTTATCACTATACCTGAGAGGCTGTGAAGCGTTCCTGCATATCGCACTAACGATATCTGAAGGGACAGGCTTGCGCTCAGTCATGCAAACAAGAAGCCTTTGAATCTGTTCTCCAAGGACCTTGTTCGGCACCTCAAGCCTTGAAATCGTATTACCGCCTTTTCCTACAACATCTCTCTCAGTTCCGAAGGCACAAGAAACTATACTATACAGCGACGGTGACTGGATTCCGAAGTTGCCATTCGGTATACAACAGGTATCGTACCAATTCTCCAGACGTTCATAGAAATCCGAAGAGTGGATTTCGCTGTAGTAAGCTATCGAGAGTCTGCCGTCAGAGGGAGCATCAAACGCCGCTATCACGACATCCTTATCCTTGGGAAGTTTATTTCTGTAGCCATCAAGCGTATCGGTGAGAGCCTTTTTGTAATCGCTCGGCTTGATCACCACTTTTTTGGGCACAAAAGGAATTGTCGGAATTACAACTCTTTTGCCTTCAGGATTCCAGCAGACGAAAACTCTGTTGCCCTGAGTATCTCCCTGATTCTCACATAGCCACGACAGAGCATTGTGTACCTTCTGAGAAGCGGTATATCCAACGGTTATTGCCTGATCATCGTCTTCAAACCTTCCACGGTAGGTGTAATTTGTCTTGTCATTTGTGGAGATAAGCTTTGAGTTGAATTTTGAGGAGACGACTCCCTTGGGGTAATTGTGTGTGAGAACATCAGGCTTGCCCGAAATCATGCATAAGGACTTCGGTTTGTCTGAGTTAAGCTTGTCCTGATACTCCTGAAATTTCTTGAAAAGCTCCTTGTCTTTGTAGCAGGCTTCCTCCTGCTCTCCGACAACCCGCCATCTTACGAATGGATTCTCCTCTTTTGTTTCAGAGATAACACCTTTTTTTCGCAAATCGGAAACGATGCTTCCACCTTCGACATACTTAAGTACCGCCGTGAGCTTGGGAGAAGAGAATTCCGATTCTTCCCAGCCTCGCAGTTGTTCAAGATACGCCGAATATGCGCTCTTTCCTGACGGTGAAAGATATTTCAGCTTGTCGCAGAGCGGATGAGGTCTGTCGTTTGCCTCACCGGTTCTTCCGGCGGAATCCTCAGTGACAGGGATAAGCGTCTTGCAATCAGAGGAATCAAGCTTTTCAGCCGAGACGAAGTGTCCACCCAGGTCAATAGCTATCTCGACATCAACCTTCTTCAGGATATGTCCTACTGGCGCCAGAGGTTGTTTTCCCTCTTCAAACTTGCCGATCTGCGAAGCGTTGTACTCGAAAGTGTCATATGCCTTTTGCCATATGCTCATTATGTCACCTCCCCAAGCTCTTTGAATTCGCCTAAACCGATAAAGTTGTTCTGATCTTTGCCGAAGGGCTTTGCCTTCATCGGTCGAACCTGCTTCGTCATGGTGCACTCTTCGGGACGGATAAAGTCAATAACGCCTTTTTTCATCACAGGATTCCAGAGCCTTACCGTCATGTGTTCTTTGGCTGCGTCGTCATAAGCCTCGTCAGCGTAGGTTATTCCGTGGTACATAAGCCCGAATGCGAGCTCTTCGGTATCATCGTATGCGCCTTCGCCCTCTCCGAACTTACATGGCTTGACATAGCCCTGACATTCACGGGTTCCCAGGAATATATCTCTCCTGCCACCACGCTCAATCATCCGAAGAGCAATCTGGTAGTGCTTGTGCTCGTTTCTGTCCTGCTTAAGCTCTGGTCTGTTCTCATTCCACTCGAAATGTGCCTGCACCTGATAGCGACAATCCTTCAGATATGTATAGAAGGAAAGGTCGTTTCCGCCGTTGTACTTTATCGGACGGATGCCCTTCACCTCGGTTTGTATTCGGTTCATGATACGAACCTTATCCACTACCCAGATGATGGTTGGTTTCCAGTAGATTGAATGAAGAATTCCCTTGACAGCCTCATAGGTTGGGACCTGATAGGAACACTTCTCACCTCCGACTCTTGTTATCGGATCAGAGAAGAGCGCATAATCCCCGGACACTTCAAATTCTACCTTGTTTTCATACTGCAATATTTACACCTCCAATTTATTTCATGAAATTGTCTGCTTTTGGCTCAGATAAAAGCCCGAGTGCTTTCTCGTCATACCATCCATCGCTGAGAACCAGAATCCCGCAATTGGTTCTCATCAATGCGCCATTCTTTTCGAGATTGCTCCTTTCGTAGCCATAGAGCGAAATCGTATATGGTCTGAGCTTTTGGGTGAGACTCTTTATCTGCTCCCAGTCATCGGCAGAGCACTTAAACAGCTCCTCTATGAGCTTCTTTCCCTCTCCATACGGAACAACAACGTCGGTTGTGTCATCGTCGAAAACCTTGAAATACTCCCCTGCTGTCTTCTGAGCCTGATTCAGGAAATAGATAGCGTCCTCTTTCAGAAAGTCAGCATTGCTTGACAGCATTTCGTAAAGTGAAGTAGATTTCCCGTCAACTTCACAGGCGCCATCCTGAGCATTATCGCGATATATGTTATAGAAAACTCTGTAATACTCCCTGATAGCTTCATCGGAGCTTGGATTATTCGGATATTTTGTAAATATCGAATCGGTTGCCTTCTTGCCGTTCTCAATGTCCTTAAGAAAGCCGAGCGTTTCGCCCTTGCATTTTACAACGTATACTGTCTCAATCGTATCCGATTCGCCGTTTCTGTTGCACCGTCCTGCCGCCTGGACGATACTGTCCATTCCCGCCTGAAACCTGATTTCGCCCTGGAAGGAGATATCGACACCTGCTTCTATTGCCTGAGTAGACACGCATAGAACTTTCCCATGCTTCTTTGCCTCTTCCATGGCTTTTAATGCGTCCTGTCTCTGTGCTATACACATCGAGGCGGAATAATGGAATTTCTGTACACCGGGTACATTCATAAATCCAAACAGCTTTTCGGCTTCTGATCTTTTATTGCAGACTATCAGGAGACTGTCCTTTTCGCAGAGCAACTCTTCGCCAAACGTTGCTATTTCCTCAATACTCATCGTGCCTATGTTGACAATACGGGTTCTCTCAAATGCTTTCCAGAGTTCAGAGTTATGGGTGACTATTTCCTGTGGAGACAGAGTAAGCGGTCTCTTGGCAGACTCAAGCGTCGGCTGTGTCGCCGAGCAGAGCACCACAGTTGCGTTGCAGGCCTCGGCAATGAAAGTGATAGCACGGTTGAAGAGCGACAGTAGCTTGCCGGGAACAGTCTGGACTTCATCGATAATTATCACGCTATTGCAGAGGCTGTGAAACCTGCGGATGCAGGATGTCTTATCCGAAAACAGCGTGTTTAAGAATTGCACCAATGTTGTGATGACTATCGGCGAATTCCACGTCTGCATGAGAAATTCCCTCTGACTCAGCTCGCCATCGGTCTTGCCGTCATCTGGGATAATATTGGAATGGTGCTCTAAAATCAGGTCGTCATTCCCGACAGCGTCTCTTATCGCCTTGGCATTCTGCTCGATAACAGCCAGAAGCGGTATCACATAGAATATTCTCTTCTTATTGTGTATGCTCGCATGAGAAAGTGCAAATCTGAGTGACGAAAGAGTTTTTCCGGCACCGGTCGGAACGTTCAGACGATAGATTCCGCTACCGTGAGGCGAGAAATCCTTACACTGCTGGGATATATACGAGCGTGCCTGATTTATAAGAGTATAGTTTTTGAATTCACCGATTTGTCCCTCAAGCCGTTCGAGGCAGGCGTCCCACGTTTCTTTCATCGGAGGAGACAATTCAGGGAACTTTGTATTCGACATGAACTCCGCCGTGTCACGCCTGTCCCCTTCAATCACGGCAGAAAGGATAAGCCTCGAAAGAAGCGATTCATAAAACGGCAGGTTCTCCTCCTCGCCCTTATCCAAAAAGCGACTATAAACAGCTGTGATTTCCTTGGTGGCTTCTTTCATACATTCGTCCATATCCAGTGAAAATTCTGAATCAAGCCCTTCTACAGCCTTCTGTATGTACGGGACATCTTTTGTCAGACGATGTTCAAACCCGTTTTTGCCGTCCCTGTCAACCATGTCAAACATTCCGTGATGTGAGCCTGCTACAAATGCAACATACTCAGCAGTGAGCTTAGTCATAGGATCTTCCGAATCGCCGTGCCACTTATTCAAAACGTATCTGACGCCCGCAAATGTGTGATTCACAGAGCCTCGACTGACAGGTCTGCCCTCAACAGCGTCAACGAGGTACTTTCTGCTTTCATCCGTATATTTTCCGCCATCATGAATTCTTCCAGCAGAATATCCCGTGTTCCCAAGCCCGACGCCTTCAAGAATCTTCCGTGCAATCTCCCCAACCGTCTCACAGTGATTAGTATTTGTCTGGATTACCGGCTTTCCATCATCGAAGCGAATATGTGCCGGGTAGATTCCCGAATCTATCAAAGATTGCAATAGCTTCGAATTAGCGTTCATAAATGTCTCCTTTCGGTTTTGAACTCATGTATTGGTAACATAATCTCATTATAACACGCTTCAATCATTTGTCAAGTGCCTTTTGAAAAATTTAACTTGATATTTGCGTCCATATGAGTTATAATGTAACTGTCAACGAAAGTTGTGGATTGAAAAATGTACTGGTATGTTTACGACTCGAGTAGCAATGTCCTTGCTACTCACTTTTTATATTATACCACCCAAAAATTTCCGTGTCAATAAATTATAGTCCTAAAAAATGTACTGCAAAAATATTTTTGACTTTTCCCGCAAAATTTCATTTTCCCGAAAATAATACTTGCATTCTTCGAGAAAATGTGGTAGAATATCATGGTTGACACGGAGACGTATCGAAGAGGTCATAACGGGAACGACTCGAAAACAAGTTTCTTGTTTGGAAGTCTTGTCCCTGAAGATTCAGATTTGATGCGGGTTTTCGGAGAGTCAACAACTTAATATTTTTCTTTCTTCTCTCCATCTTTTCTCTCCTTTTTCGAGAGGTCAGATGACGAGAAATTTTACGGAGAGTTGTCCGAGAGGTCGATGGTGCAGCACTCGAAATGCTGTAGACCGCAAGGTCTCTAGGGTTCGAATCCCTAACTCTCCGCCAAGTGCTAAAAGCCTGTAAAACCTTGCGTTTGCAGGCTTTTAGCTTTTAATTAAGCGTTTAAGCGCTTTGCTTGGAGAACACGATTTTTTAGTCTTAACAGTCAGACTCCATGCCCAAACCATTGAGCATCGCATCTGCTGAGTTGAGTTTGGAGCTGTAGTCAAGATGAGCGTAAATGTTTGCCGTCGTTGAAAAGTCACTGTGACCGAGCCACTCTTGGATCTGCTTCATCGGGACACCGTTCGCCAAGAGAAGCGAGGCGCAACTGTGTCTCAAATCATGGAATCGAATGTGTCTGAAGCCGTTGCTCTCAAGAAATCGTGAAAAACCACTTGTAACAGCCTGTGGCGTTATAATGTCGCCAAGCTCGTTGACACAGACATAATCAAGATATTCCTTGTTGTAACAACGCCCACAAAGGCGACGGTTTTCCTCTTGTTCTTCTCTCTTAATCAAGAGTCTCTCTTTTACAAACGGAACGAGAGGAAGCGTTCTCATACTCGACTTTGTTTTAGTTGTGTCTGATGCAACAAGAGTGAGCTTTCCATCCAGATTGCACGCTGTAACCGTGTGCTGGACGGTGATGGTGTTACGTTCAAAGTCAATGGCATCCCATTTCATCCCTATTGCTTCACTTCGCCTGAGTCCATAGAATGCGCCAAACATAATGGGCAATTCAAGATTAGTTCCTTTGGAAGCTTCAAAGAGCGCATTGATTTCATCAGCATCATAGAAGCTTCCAACGAAGCGTTCTTTCCTTGGACGTTCAACCTTGTCCGCCGGATTCACATCTATCAAATCAGTTTTCACGGCATACTTCAATGACCTGTGAATGTTTGCATGATAGTGAATTACCGTCGAGGCACTGACACGTTCCAATTCGTGAAGATAAAACTCCTGAATGTCGGTAGCTCTTAAATCCTTGAGAGCTATTTGTTTTTTACGGAAATACGGTGCAATAACGCCCTTTACCATCATCGAGTAGGAAGAATATGTCGGAACCGCAACAGTGCTTTTTACAATCTCAAGCCACTGTTCTATGAAATCTGCGAACAAGATGTCGCCATTCATGGTTTGTGGCTCGTCGGGAACAAAGCTGCGTCTGGCATCCGCAAGGAATGCTTCAGCTTTCTTCTTGTTTCCTTTTACGGGAAGACCGGTTTTGAGCCACTTGGTTTTCCTCTTTCCAAGAGAATCGGAATAACTTAATACGGCGTAGTAATAGCCGCTTTTTTCACTTAAATGTCCTGCTACCATAAATGTAACCTCCTTTTTGTGTAGCAGATACACCTACTTATGCCGGGTTCCATTATACCAGAACCGGGTTCAAAATGGAGGACGTTCTGACACACTTTTTTGTAAATTTTTTGTGTCCAAAAAATTGGGTCATGCTGATTTCGCGCAACCGATGCAGAGATAAGTAAAAAGATGAGCCTTCGGAATACGATAGGCTCTGCCAACCTTGAGGCAACAGATTTTGCCTTCACGCAAAATGCGATAGCCTGTTTTAGTGCTGATGCCGAGTATTTCACACATCTGCTCAATACTCATAACGTCGGGATAATCCTTAAGCATGAGCCTATATGCTTCTCTCTGAGATATTTTTGAAGCGGTATTCATCCGTCTCACCTCCTTAAAATTCCTTATCAGCATAAGGATAGGCAGCGACATCAAGCCACTGCCCATAGTTTATACTGATAACCCTTTCGGGAATATTACAGTGTTTTGTTTTCAACATATTTGCAGCTCGCACCCCTGTTGAAATGAGCATCAATAGCTCAGGGAATACTACGGACTACCGACGGTTTATCGGTATCATGGGACTCTCACCCCTCAGAGGATCTCTCCGAGCCGCCCCGGAAATCCGGGACGGAAGTATCATTGTACCAGCTTTTCCATCATGGCAAACAGCCGCACCACACGGCTGTTCTGTCTCTCTGTTGATCGCTCGTTCATGTTGGAGGTCATGGCGGCAGAAGACAAGTCGCTTCGAGAAAAGAGGAAAGATCCGTAGCACTGAACTATTCAGTTTTCAAGTTGCAAATGAGAGAACTAAAATTTATCCCTCTACTTTACAACGGACATTTTTTTGGCGTTTGTTGAGTACCCCTCAAAAATTTTTTCAAATTTTTTCTGCACAGCTGCCTTTGCATCAAAAACGCTACGGATATTGATTTTGTTTTTCCGAGCATATTCACGAAAAGACATACCTCCGAGAAGACATTCCTCATAGACATCAAGCTGGCGGTCTGTTAGCGACTTTCTGAACTCCACCTCAAGAAACTTCATTGCAACCTCATCCATGAGGTCTTGCGGGTCAACCAGCCATGTAGGAGATTTAACATCTTCGGGAAGTTCATCAAGCGAGAGGATAGTTTTACCGTTTTCAGTTGTACCAGTTGCAAAAGAACGTCTCATTTTCTTTTCTTCCGCTCGAAGAAGCTTCATGACATCACGAGCTACCTCCGTCACCTCGCCGGTAAGCTTAACTCTCACCATGCACTTTCCGTCCTCCGTAGTCCAAAGGTCGTAGTCAAATTCGATTGGGGTTTTCATTTTGTTTCCTTTCCGCTGGAACGGAACAGCGGAAAGGTGAACATAAAAAGAGCCGCACGACGGAGAGCTTTAATCCCAAACCGATAAAACAGATGCTTCTGTAACAGAAACTCTGTTCATGCGGCTCAGGAAGACTCACCGTTCAGCGGCTCCATAGCACAGCTATAAATATTTATTTTTTGTTATCTCCACATTCAGCTCTTATAGCTTATAGGGAGTTGTAACCGTCTCATGTTGAGAACGTCAAACACTGTCTCACGTCCGCAAGCCTTGCACTTGGCTTGGACATGACCCCGTGTGTCCTCAAATACTGCGATTGAATTGTGATGGCAATACGGGCATTTCACCATCCGCTTTTTTTGCGATGCAATAGCATTGCAAGCCCGTTGGATTTTCATCTGCATCTCAGCAGATGGTTCAGTTATACGAATTTCTCTCCTCATGCAATCGCCTCTATAGGGTCGTAAAACTCTGAGCGTGGGCGATCATCGAGATAACCGAGATGTCTCAGTCGGATGATGACAGCAGTTCTTGAAACACCGAACGTGTCACAAAGCTGGTCAAGAGTTATCTGGTCACGACAGCAGAACTTTTCTTCAAAGCTCGTTAGGTTCTTGCCGTTTGAATAAAAAAGCATTGCAAGCTCAATTTCTCTTTGTGGCATAAGAATCGCTGCGCCTAAGACGTTTGCTTGCCATTCGTTCCAGTCTTCACGGGTTTTGAGATCCCGTGGAGAATAAGATTTGCGAGCAGCATATTGCTTCCGACAGGCAACCTTATTTTCCTCAGATTCAAGCTGATAGAGAATCTGATGGGCGCATTCATGTGCAAGGGTAAATCTCCGCTTTCCGCAAAGCTTTTCAACCTGTCCGGGACGCATGAAGCTCTCGTCTAAAATAACCTGATTCTGCTTGAGTGGGATTGACCATTTTCCTTCCTTGGTGTCGATCTCATACCATGTGTTGACATATGCCGTTAGACCACAGATGCTGCCGTCGGGAGAAAGTTTTGCAAATGAGACATCAAGTCCGAGGTAGTCAGTTGCAAACTTTTCAATCGGGGTACACCAAGGACGACGGACACCCTTGCCGGATTTGTAGTCAAAGACTCTGTTGAAGTCTTTCATGACGGCGACTGCAATTTCTTCGAGATTACCATAGGATAAAATCATTAGCATCCCTCCTTTGCTTCTACAAACCACCTGTTACCTTCTTGAAACAGAAACGACTCCTGTCCTTTAATCAGAACAGTGTACCGTATTCCTCCACCACTGACCGCCATCGAAGCGGCACGGCACTTGTAGAGTACTTTCTCGATGTGAAAGACAAGCCCGTTTTTCCAAATGACGAAGCAAGGCATGATGTTGCCCTGCTCGTCGATGTTGACGTTTACTGAAACATAAGCTTTTTTACGCTGAACGTTATTCATGATCGTTCTCCAATCTTTAAAATTTACCGGCACGAACAAAAATTTTTATTTTGCTATTGACACACGCCTTGTTCGTGTGGTATTATATTCACGAACAGCCCGTTCGTGTAAATGAAGTATAGCACGAACATAATATTCGTGTCAAGTGTTTTTGCGAAATTTCTGTTCGTGTTCACAAAAATAATTTGAAAGAGGTGCCTTATGGGATTTAAGGAACGACTAAAAGAAAAGCGACTTGAAGCCGGTTTGACACAGGTGCAACTTGCGGAAATGGTTTCTGTAACTGCGAGAACAATTCAGAATTATGAGCTAGGAGCGAGGAAGCCCACTAAGCTTGAGATTGTAGAAAAAATAGCTGCTGCTCTGAATACAACAACAGATTACTTGCTCAGCAGTTCCGAGATGTATGTACTCGAAGCTCAGGAGCAAGGTGGTACAAAAGCAGCAAAAGATATTGATGCCCTTGTGAGTGAAGTAACTGGTCTCTTTGCAGGTGGTGAGCTGAGTGAAGACGCTCTTGAAGGTGCGATGAAAGCACTGAATGATGCTTACTGGATTGCAAAAGAAAAGAATAAGAAGTACACACCCAAAAAGTACAGGGAGAGTGGAGAAAAGACAGAATGAGATTCTTCTACTACATGGTATTATTTTCTCAGAAACGGAGGTGGAACGATGGACGCTGAATATCTTTCAAAAGTTGCCGACAACATTGTAAAGCGTTGTGGCACACGGGATCCTTTTCGCATTGCCGAGGAGTTGGGCATAGAGGTTCTTTTCTGTGAAAACTTAAGTCCGCTCAAAGGAATGTACAGAGTAATCAAGCGCAATCGCTTTATTTTCATCAACAGTGATTTGAGTCCTGAGATGCAAAAGATTGTTTGCGCTCATGAAATCGGGCATGACCAGTTGCATAGGAATCTGGCAAAGGACGGTGCCATCCGTGAGTTTATGCTGTATTATTTGGCGATGAAGCCTGAATACGAAGCAAACATCATTGCCGCCGAGATTCTTCTGGATACGGATACTATTCTGGAATACATCCGTGAATACAACTATGACTCGCAACAAATTGCACAGGCAATGAATACAGATATTAGCTTGGTTGCTTTGAAGGTTTCTCATCTGGCAGAGTCAGGCTACAACTTCAGCCGTGTAGAATACCAAAGAGATTTCTTGAAGTAGTGAGGAACTATCATGCAAAGAAAAGGAGTGAAACCGAAACATGAAACCCCGCACCTACATCGCAATAGATCTCAAGAGCTTTTATGCTTCGGTTGAGTGTCGGGAGCGAGGGCTGGATCCGATGGATACCAACCTCGTTGTGGCGGACGAGTCGAGAACTGATAAGACCATCTGCCTTGCGGTCACTCCCTCTCTCAAAGCCTATGGCATTTCCGGGCGAGGACGGCTCTTTGAAGTTAAGCAAAGAGTAAAAGAAGTGAACATGGGAAGACGGCACGATGCTCCGGGGAGGACTCTTGAGGGAAAATCCTGCTTCTTCTCGGAGATTCAGGCGAACCCGAAGCTTGAGGTTGACTTTCTCATCGCTCCTCCACAGATGGCGAAATATATGGAGGTCAGCACGAAAATTTATCAGGTCTACATGAAGTATGTCTCGCCGGAGGACATTGTTGTCTATTCGATCGACGAGGTATTCATGGACGTGACCGATTACCTGAGAACCTACGGGATGACTGCCCATGAGCTTGCGATGAAGATGATTCTTGACGTAATTGAGACGACGGGGATCACTGCGACAGCCGGAATCGGGACGAATCTTTATCTCTGCAAGGTTGCGATGGACATTGTTGCAAAGCACATTCCTGCGGACGAGAACGGCGTGAGAATCGCAGAATTGACCGAAACGAGCTATAGAAGAACCATGTGGACGCACCAGCCGCTTACTGACTTTTGGAGAGTTGGGCGAGGGTACGCAAAAAAGTTAGAAGAACATGGGATGTTCACCATGGGTGATGTTGCGAGATGCTCTGTTCAGAATGAGGACTTGCTCTACAGGCTTTTCGGGAAGAATGCAGAGCTGCTGATAGATCACGCATGGGGCTGGGAGCCGACCACCATTGAGGCGATCAAGGCTTACAAACCAGGGAGCAACAGCCTCGGTTCCGGGCAGGTTCTTCACACTCCTTATGAGGCAGAAAAGGCGAAGCTCGTTCTCCGAGAAATGGCGGATATGCTGACCCTCGACCTCGTTGAAAAGGGATTTGTCACCGACCAGATTGTCGTGACTATTGGCTATGATGTTGAAAACCTCGCCGACCCGAAGCGCAGGGAAAACTACCACGGTGCAGTCGTCAAGGATCACTATGGCAGGCTGATTCCGAAGCACTCTCACGGGACGGCTAATCTCGGCGGGTACACCTCCTCCACGAAGAAAATTCTGAATGCCGTTTCGGAACTTTTTGACCGAATCGTTGACAAAAATCTCCTCATCAGGAGGTTGAATATAACCGCAACCCACGTCATCCCCGAAGCGGAAGCTCCGAAAAATGACGCACCCGAACAGCTCGACCTCTTCACCGATTACGATGCGAAGCAAGCCGAGAAAGAACAGGAACAACGTGAGCTTGAGCGTGAGAAGAAACAGCAGGAGGCAATCTTAAAGATAAAGAAAAAGTATGGCAAGAACGCCATACTCAAGGGTATGAATTTTGAAGATGGAGCGACCGCAAAGGATCGCAATTCTCAGATTGGAGGGCATAAGGCGTGAGGAATATTGAACACCGCTGTTCCTATGTGAACATGAAAAATCCGCTCTACATCAGCTATCACGATACAGAGTGGGGTGTGCCGGAGCATTCCGACCGGAAGCTTTATGAATTTCTTGTTCTTGAGTTCTTCCAAGCCGGTCTGTCGTGGGAGTGTATCCTGAACAAGCGAGAGAATTTCCGCATTGCCTTTGACGGCTTTGACATCGACAAAATCTGCACCTATGATGAGACAAAGTGTGCAGAGCTGATGAACAACCCCGGCATCATACGCAACCGGCGGAAGATTACGGCGACAATAAACAACAGCAAAATCTTCAAAGAAATTCAGCAGGAATGCGGCTCTTTCGATGCGTATATCTGGGGCTTCACCGATGGCAAAACCATTGTGGAGGACTACCACCTCCGCACCACCTCTCCGCTCTCTGACACTATCTCAGTTGATTTGAAGAAGAGTGGCATGACCTTCGTCGGCTCCACCACCATTTATTCTTACCTGCAAGCCATCGGAATCCTAAATGCACACGGTTCGGAATGTGATTTGTGTCCCGGCAAATTGGAGGTTAAGCAATGAAATATGATTACAGCGACATCATCAATCTCCCTCATCATGTCTCGAAGACCCATCCTCAGATGTCCATGCAGGACAGAGCCGCTCAGTTCTCTCCGTTTGCCGCTCTCACCGGCTACGATGATGCCATTGACGAGACCGCCCGCCTGACCGGCAGGAAGGTTGAACTCGGCGAGGAAGCGAAAGAAATCCTCGATAGAAAGCTACAGTATCTTGGGAGTATAATCTTAGACCAGCCGGAAATTTCGGTCACTTATTTTGTGCCGGATGAAAAGAAAGACGGCGGAGAGTACGTTACTATGAGTGGAAAGCTTAAGAGGATTGATGAGTATGAGAGAGCGATTATTCTGACGGATGGGAAGAAAATTCTGATGGATGAGATTATAGATATTGAAAGCGAATTGTTTACGGGGGATTTCTACGAGGGATACGATTTTGGAGAATAGCAAGCACAGCCGGTGTTGCCACACTCGGCGATTTTCGATTAAGGAAACCTTCCCCTTAATCTTAAAATTTGCTTGTTGGGATAGTCCCAAACCCTTTTTTATTTTTGTGAGAGGATAGGATGCTTATGGCTAACAGAACGAGACCGATTGTGCTTCGTCTTGCAGTTACTGAAAATGAAAAGAATCTCATCGAGGGCAAGATGCAGCAGCTCGGAACGAAAAACTTTGGAGCTTATGCACGGAAAATGTTGATTGACGGCTACATCATAAAAGTGGATTACACCGAACAGAAAAAGCTTGCAGCAGCAGTTAGCAATGCCGCTTCAAACATCAATCAGGTTTGCAAGCGCATCAACTCGACCGGGCATTTTTACGAAGACGATGTTACGGAATTGAAAGAGAGACAAAAGGAAATATGGCAGTTACTAAAATCAAGCCAATCCAAGGAACTGTAGACAAGGCGATTGCGTATATAACTGACCCTGAGAAAACTGATGATACGGTTCTTGTATCTTCGTTCGGCTGCGCAGCTGCTGATAGTGCTGCCAATGAATTTGAATGGACAAGAAATCTTGCCGAACAACGTGGAGCGATACCTCCAAAAGTGATTGCGAGGCATCTCATTCAGTCATTCGATGTGGGAGAGGTTTCGCCAGAGGTTGCACATGAAATCGGCAAGCAATTTGCAGATGAATTGCTAAAAGGAAAGCATGAATATGTAATAGCCACTCACATAGACAAAGGTCATTGCCACAATCATATTATCTTCAATGCCGTCAACTTTGTGGACTATCATTGCTATAGGAGCAACAAGCGAACATACCAAGAGTTGAGGCAACTGAGCGATGATATTTGCAAGGAGCATGGTTTGTCCGTTATTCCTCCGTCACAAAGCAAAGGCATGGAATACAAGGAATATTCCGAAGCAAAGAAAGGCACGAGCTGGAAGCAAAAGCTCAAGCAGACGATTGACCGGCTGGTCATCACTGCGAAAGATTATGATGAGTTTTTGAAGCTCATGCAGGAAGCCGGGCATGAAGCTAAGCCTGGCAAATACATTTCATTCCGGGCTGAGGGACAAGAGCGTTTTACCCGTGCAAAAACTATCGGCGAGAATTACACTGAGGAGCGCATCAAGGAACGCATTCAGGGACGTAATCCCAAAAAGCAAAGACAGCTTGCGGAACGCAAAGGCATCTCTCTTATTATCGACATTGAGAATAGCATCAAGGCTCAGGAAAGCAAGGGCTATGAACACTGGACGAAGATAAATAATCTCAAGGAGGTTGCCAAAACTCTCAACTATCTCACAGAAAATAATCTTCTTCAGTATTCAGATCTTGAAGCTAAAGCGAATGACATCCATGGTTCTTATGACCGCACCGGCGAGGAGTTGAAAAGAGTTGAAGCGAGGCTCCGTGAAGTTCAACCACTCATCAAGAATATCGGAAATTACAGGCAGCTCAAGCCAATCTATGATGACTACCAGAAGTCAAAAAACAAGCCCGACTTCCGGGCAAAGCATGAAGCCGAGCTTGTCATTTTTGAAGCAGCAAAAAGTTCGCTCCTTGCCACTCAAGGGAGCGAAAAGCTTCCAAGCCTGAAAGCTCTCCACGCCGAGAAGAAGCAGCTTCTTGAAGAGCAGCAGAAGTTGTACGACGAAAGAGCCAAGCTCAAAAACCAGGTCAAAGAGATTGATACCATCAAGGCGAATGTTGATAGCTATCTGAGTCCGAATGCTTCTCAGGAAAGGGAGAGCGGGAGAAGCAGCGAGTTGGAATAATATTGCGATGAAAAGCACCGACCAAAAGAAATGGTCAGTGCTTTTTTCAGAGAAATCTAAAAAAGTTTTGCTCAAATTGAGCTTCGAGGCTCTGAAGTCATGAACATAAAACCTCAAAGACTTGCTTTATTTTCAGCGGTGTTGTATAATATTTGTTGGAACATCCTATGCAGATGAAAGTATGAATGTGAAAGGAATGTTTGGAATGTTTGATTTCGGAAATGCAAATGATGCCCAGCGTGAAGCAATCATGACCACAAACGGTCCCGTGTTGATAACCGCCGGACCAGGTACAGGAAAAACATTTACTCTTGTGGAACGCACCATCTACCTTATACAGGAATGCGGAGTTAAGCCGGAAGAAATTCTTATTGCGACTTTTACCGAAAAAGCAGCCAAAGAGCTTGTAACAAGAATTACTAATGAACTTTATGCTAGGAACATTTCTGTGAATGTAAACGAAATGTATGTTGGAACATTTCACTCGTTATGCCTTCGTATTATCAAGGAACATCTGGAAGAAACGCATCTTAAGAAGAATTACCGACTTCTTGATTCATTCGACCAGCAGTATATGGTCTATCAAAATATCTATAGGTTTAGAAACATAGATGGCTTTTCTAATGTCATTTCAGACAAAGGTGTTTGGCACCAATCATCCGAGATATGTGGCTATGTAAATCAACTATCTGAAGAACTTGTAGATATAGAGGCGATGAGTGCAGATGATAATCCCAACATAGTTGCTATCGGAGATATGCTTTCTTTATACCAAAAACTTTTAAGCGATGAGAATCTGATTGATTTTGCTACAATTCAAGTAGAATGCTATAAGCTACTTTTAGAGCATCCTTCCATACTGAATGAACTTCAGGAACAGATTCGTTACCTGATGATAGACGAATATCAAGACACTAACTATATCCAAGAGCAAATTGTTTTTCTGCTTGGTGGCAAACACAACAACATTTGCGTTGTCGGCGATGATGACCAAGGTCTGTATCGCTTCAGAGGAGCTACAATTCGAAATATATTGGAGTTTCCTTCTAAATTTGAAGGCAAAGAATGCAAGGTTATTCCATTGGTCATCAACTACCGCTCGAACAGCGATATTGTAGACTTCTATAATAACTGGATGCAAACAACAGCGGGCAGCGATTTTAAGTTTTCTTGGGGCAGATTTCGCTATGACAAGCAGATTGAACCACACGAGAAATCAACTATTCATAGCCCTACCGTTATTAAAGTGTCAGGCAATGAGGATTCAGACGAATGGCATGACAAGATTCTCGACTTTATAAAGCAACTAAAGGAGCCAGGAAAACTCACTGATTACAATCAAATTGCGTTTCTGTTCAACTCTGTCAAGCATCAGCAAGCTACAGCATTAGCTGATTTCTTGGAGAAGAATGATATTAGTGTCTACTCTCCCCGCTCTGATATGTTTTTCAAGAGGGATGAAATACGGCTGATTATCGGGTGTCTTCTTCTGCTGTTTCCTAACTACGTCTCAAGCCTTCAGAAAGGCGAGCAAAAATATCTACAGCCTGAACACTGTACATACTACACCGACTGTATAAAAATAGCGAATGAGTACGTTACAAAGCCCGAAAATAAAGAACTCCTCAAGTTTATAAGGAATCACGGCACTGAACATTTTAGCCTGCAAGGTACAACTGATTACGCATACTCCGGGCTTGTTTATCAACTGTTTATGTTCAAGCCGTTTAGTGATATACTCGATACAGATATGAGTGTCGGCGTAGCCAATATCAGACCAACAAGAAATCTTGCTCTATTCACTCAGATAATCGGAAAATTTGAGTACTTACATAGAATAGACGTTCTTGATGGCACTGTGTATAAAGGCAAACGACGTATAGATGCAAATACCGAACTCCTTTTCAGTACATATTTAAAATTACTATATGATGGTGGAATAACTGAGTATGAAGATGATGCCGAGTATGCGCCGAGTGGATGTGTCTCATTCTTGACAATTCACCAGTCTAAAGGCATGGAGTTTCCCATTGTACTTGTGGACTCTCTTGGGAACGTACCGAGAAAAAGCTATGATGATCTGATGAGCGAAGTCGAAAGAAAATACTTCCACCGTCCTGCTTTTGAGCCATACGATATGATGAAGTATTTCGACTTCTGGCGTCTCTACTACACGGCATTTTCAAGAGCGCAAGACCTTTTGGTTCTCACCTGCAATGAAAATAACCGTACTCCGAGTAAGTACTTCTCTGAAGTCTATGATGATTTGCCGACCCCAAGTAGTCCGTCTTTTGACCTTAAGGAATTTGATTTCAAAGAGGTCAAGAAAGTAAATTTGAAAAATACATTCTCGTTCACCTCACACATATCGGTTTACGAAACTTGCTCATTGCAGTACAAGTTTTATCGGGAATTAGAGTTTATGCCGATTCGTCAGGAGGCTATGATGTTCGGTACTTTGGTTCACGAGACTATTGAGGATATACACCGTACAGTGCTTAAAGGCGAAGAGCAGAGAATCACCGAAGATAACATCACCAGATGGTTCAACAGCAACTATTTGTCCTTGGTGAAATCTGAGCATTCATACTTGGCAGAACCACAGCGAATGGCTGCACTGAAACAGGTATTGCGATATGCTGAGAGACAAGCAGACAAATGGGATACCATCAAGCAAGCAGAAGTCGATGTCAGCTTGGTTCAGCAGGACTACATCATTGAAGGCAAGATAGACCTTGTGAAGGGCGAAGGCAACACTGTTGAGCTTGTCGATTTCAAGTCAGAGCGCAAGCCAGACATGGAGAAGGACAGAGTCCGGCTTGAACGTTATCGCCGACAACTTCAACTTTATGCGTATCTGATTGAACAACGTACAGGACAGAAGGTCTCCAAAATGCACGTTTACTATACTGGCGAGGAGAACAGCAATCCTATGGTGACTTTCCCATATACCAAGAGTGCAATCGAGGGAACCGTTGCAGCCTTTGACGACACAGTTCACAAGATAATCCGTAAAGATGTGCCGAGAACCCAAAGACTTGTAAGAGCTGTGATTTCAGATACTACTGTCAAAATAAATAGAAGTTTGGAGGGAAACAAATGGCGGAGCATTATGTCAAAAGAGAAGGCATCATATATGTTATTCCGGATGATGAGCTTTACGAAAAGTACCACAATGACGAAGCCTACATTGACAGTCATGGAAGCTTGAGATACAGTAAGTCACACAAGTATTTGAAGCGACTTGATTTTTTCGCAGACAATCCTCCCGAAGCACAAACTGAACTTCCTCCGCCTTACAGTAGTATAGGATCTCAGGTAAAAGATGATGTGCGTGATTGTATGGTTGAGGGTGCTAATATTTTTATTAACTTGGGTGTTGACAAATTCTTTTACGATGTATTGCCAAACCGCATCATCCCGAAAATTAAAGAAGTCAGATATGCCTTGACAAACAAAGACATAAAGGCTCTTTCCATCGTGAAAGATAGCGATCCTGTTATCGAGGATTCATCAACGAAGATGACTGCGAAGGAAATTGAGACTGAAGAACGCAATGCTGTTTATCATTGGCTTGCAATGCTCAAGAGTCTGAAGAAGCTTCAAAATGCCGGTGTAATCGACATGAGCGAAACATTGGAAAAGCTCACTGATCCGGTTATGCTACAAAAAGTCAACAGCTGCTTCGATAAGAATCCGGAGTTGCTTGAGACAGAGGAGTGCGTAACTTCTCTGAGTCTTCTCGGAAGGGAATTATACCATAGAGAACAGTTTGTGCCGATTCAGGCAGAGGAAATCGAAGCTATTGCGATAGCTATGTCAGATGTAGTAAAGGACGGGTAATGTAATGGCGGAGTATATATACTTCAGCATAGGCGATTTGGATTCTGAGGCAATACGTTCTTTGTTTTGGGATGCTTTAGCGTCTTATTGGAAACATGATGGCACTAAATGTTCCTCGTATATGGCAACAGACGAGATTATTTGTTTATCTGTAGTTGATTTTGCTATCAAGAAAGGACTTGTTTCAAATCCGAGACAAAAAGCGGGATCATACTACCTGAACGTTAAGTCTGAAAGCAAAGAAAAGATTATGAGCATAGTCTGGGAGTACGTCAACCAAGGTATTCTATATCTCCATAATCCAAGTCATAATACTTACAATATCACCGAATACGGGCTTCAGGTTCTCAAGGCAGAAAAGCCGATTCCGCATGACCCGGAAGGCTATCTGGCTCACCTGAAAAAAGAAATACCGGACATAGACGGTGTTATTCTCACTTACATGACAGAAGCTATTACAGCCTACAATCACAGATTATATCTTTCAGCCACAACTGCTATCGGATGTGCGTCTGAAAAGGCTATTCTATTGTTGATAGAAGCTTATCGAGGGTTCGTTCCATCTGAAAAAGAAAAGACAAAGTTTTCGGATATGTCCAACAAGACCGTAAAGAGGCAGTTTGAGGAATTTCAAAAAAGCTTTAATGGTGTTAAAGGCAACATAAAAGATAAAGACTTGAATGACGGGTTGGATGGGATTTTAGACGGTGTTTATGACACACTCAGGCTGAATCGAAATGCAACCGGTCATCCCACCGGTAAAACTATGGTAAGAGAAGATGTCTTCGCATCTCTTCAAGTATTCATTACTTATTGCAAACGAATCTACGGGCTGATTCACTACTTTGAAGCCAACCCCAACACATCAGATACATAAAACGGAGGAAACATACTATGGAAAACGAACAGCTTACTTTTGAATTTGAAAAACGTCCGACAATCAAAGGCTTCCCCGAACTGAGGTGGACAGGCAAGCGTCCTTATGAGTCCACTCAGTACTACCCTGCCCAACTCCGTGAACGTTACGGTGAGGAGCAGGATGGTTGGATTAACAAGATATACTGGGGTGATAATCTCCAGGTCATGAGCCACCTCCTGAAAGACTACCGTGGCAAAGTAGACCTCATCTACATAGACCCTCCGTTTGATAGCAAAGCTGACTACAAGAAAACCATAGAAGTCAAAGGCGTTGGCAAAGCTGAAAGCGACATTTCCTCTTTTGAAGAAAAACAGTATGGCGACATTTGGACGAATGATGAGTATCTCCAGTTTATGTATGAGCGACTGATTGTTATGCGAGAATTATTATCAGAATCAGGCACCATAATCGTACATTTAGATTATCACAAATGCCATCACATAAGGCTGGTCATGGATGAAGTATTTGGAGCAGATAATTTCCGCAATGAAATAATTTGGACATACAACGGCGGTGCTACTCCCCCACAAGATTATCCCAGAAAACATGATAATCTGTTGCGATATGTTAAGAATAGCAAAAAGTCAAATTGGACTTTTAACATAGAATACAGACCGTATAATGAGCAAACTGCTGAGCGCATGAAACACATACACAAAGGCGTTATGGTCGATTTAGATCGTGGGACTCCTATGACAGATTGGTGGACAGATATTAAAGTTCCGACTGGTCCTATGAATCAAGAAAAGAATGGATACCCAACGCAAAAGCCAGAGAAACTTTTGGAAAGAATTATAAATGCTTGTTCTAATCCCGGTGATCTTGTTTTTGACTGTTTTATGGGAAGTGGGACTACACAGGCAGTAGCCATGAAACTCGGCAGACGGTTCATTGGGGCGGATATTAATCTTGCGGCTATTCAGACAACTAAAAAACGACTGCTTGATATTGCGAAGACTTTAAAGACTGAAGAAGCTCAACTTTCGCTTACTGATGACGGTGAGGATGAGGCTCAGGGTGATGTCAAGTACACTGGCTTTGAGGTCTATAACGTCAATAACTATGACTTCTTCAGAAATCCTGTCCAAGCCCGTGACTTGATTATTCAGGCGCTCGAAATCCAGCCTTTTCCGCAGAGTAACGTCTGGGACGGCGAACTTGACGGCAGGATGGTCAAAATCATGCCTGTAAATCGTATCGCCACAAAGGCAGATTTAGAAGAACTCAAGGCAAATATGCCGTATAAGACCTATGAGAGACGCAAGGAAGAGAATCCGGGACAACCGGTCGAGAAGATCACTATTGTCTGTATGGGACATGAGCCTGACTTGAAGGCATCTCTTGAGCAGGAACTTTCCGACTATAAGCTTGATATTGAAATCGTGGATATTCTCCGAGATAAGACCGACCTTCAGCTCAAGCGTGAAGCGGAGGCAGAGATTGTTCGTGAGGGTAGCAAGCTTGTTATCCGTTCGTTCTATCCGATGAACCTTATGCAGAAGCTCTCACTTCAGAAGGATTATTATGTGGAAGACTGGCGGCAACTCGTGGAGTCCATCATGATTGATTGGAACTATGACGGAGTTGTTATGCAACCGGCAGTAACCGATATTCCCGATAAGAAGGACATGGTTTCCGGCATCTATGATATTCCCGAAGATGCAGGAACTATCAAGGTCAAGATTACAGACCTGCTCTCGGAATCTCTTGAAATGGAGGTTGAATAAAAATCCATGGCTAAGAAGCAGACTACAGACTTTGTAGAGGATTTTGCGTTCTATCAGCAACTTCAGTACTACTATGCTGAAAACAGAAAGAAAATCCGCTCAAGATATAACGACCTCACAAAGAAATTCCTCGCCTATAACGACCCGAATGAGAATCCGGATGCTTTCCTTCGTGAGCCTCAGTTTGAGGCTTTAGAGATGTATGTCTTCATAAAGGAATTCATGGACAACGCCCATATGTATGAAATCTTCGATGATTGGAGAAAACGTCAGGGTAAATTCTCTGATTTCTCATACTACACCATTCACAAAGATGGACAAGAAACAATGATGGATTTAGGTGATGAACAGAATAGTGCCATCTTCAAGCAAATGAAAAAGTACAAAGAAGAATATCCGAACTACATTTATGCACTTACGATGGGACTCGGAAAGACCATCCTCATGGCAACCTGTATCTTCTATGAGTTTCTCCTTGCCAAGAAGTATCCGAAAGATAAACGCTACTGCCATAATGCTCTTATATTTGCCCCAGATAAAACTGTTCTGGAATCGCTTCGTGAGATTATGACTTTCGACAAGACTAAGGTAGTTCCGCCGGAATATGCTCGTGTCCTGGATGGCAATATCAAGTTCCACTTTCTTGAAGAGAGCGGCATCACCTTGCACACGATTGATGGTTCGGATTTCAACATAGTAATCTCCAACAACCAGAAGATAATTGTGAAGAAAAAACATAAGGATTCAGGACCGACTGAAGTTCTCTTTGGCGCAGGTTCACTGCTTGAGGATGTTTACGGAAAGACCGACGACGATGATGCCTGGGACGATACCTCTCTGATGGAGAACCAGCGGTTTAAGAAATTATGCCGTTTGCCCCAACTCGGAGTCTATGTTGATGAGGCTCACCATCTCTTCGGCGCCAATCTTGAAAAAGAACTGCGTTCCGACAGTCCCGATAAGACTACTCTGCGAAATACTATCAACCTGCTTGCGGCAAATACAAAGATTGTTGCGTGCTACAACTACACCGGAACTCCTTATGTCAACAATCAGGTTTTGCCCGAAGTGGTGTATGCCTATGGCTTGAAAGAATCAATCGCAAAGGGTTATCTGAAAGATGCCAATCCAATCGGCTATGAAAACGTGAAGAATGAGGAATTCCTACGCTCGGCAATAACGACATTCTGGAATCGTTACGGCGGAAAGACCTACGAAGGGCTTGCACCGAAACTTGCTATCTTCGCATCCGGTGTTAAGGAAGCCACTGACGTGGTGCGCCCTGCTGTTGAAAAAATCCTCAGCGAACTCGACATACCGATCTCTACTATCCTTGTGAACACCGGTGATCAAACCGTAACCAAGGATGAAGACATCAGAAACTTCAATAATCTCGATGTCGTTGGAACTGAAGGAAGCAAAAAGCAGTTTATTATCCTTATCGAAAAAGGTCGTGAAGGCTGGAACTGCCGCTCACTCCTCGGAATTGCCCTGTTCCGCAGTCCTAAGTCAAAGATATTTGTTCTTCAGGCTACCATGAGATGCCTCCGTAAGCTCACAGATGAACAACTTACGGCATCTATTTTCCTATCCAAAGAGAATTACGACATCTTGAACGATGAGCTGGAAAAGAACTATAATATGACGATTTCTGACCTCGGTAAATCGTCAACAAAGCCCAAAGGCAAGTATAAGGTTCGCGTACTTCCTCCTCCACGCACAATTCGTATGAAGAGACTATGGCATGAGTATTCGCTCATTGAGAAAGAATACTCAGCACCTGTTAATTTCGAATTATCATCCTTGGATGAATCAAAATATGAAGCGAAAATGTACGAAAAAGGAAGTTTGCGAATAGCTTTCTCCGAGAAGGAAACCAATATAGATGCTATGAAGGAACAGACTAAGTATAGCGAATTTTCGCTTGTCGGTGAAATTTCACGCTATATGAATATCTCCTGCATTACTATTGAAAAGATTCTCCGTGAGTCGGTTGATGGCGGCAATGCCATTGTCGCAGCAGTAAACCGCCACAATGAAATTCTCGACGATGTTATCATTCCAAAGATATTCCACACACTCTACGAAGTTCAAAGCGCGAAGCGTAGCGAAGATGTAGATCTGATTCTCTTGCGTGAGCCTAAAGATGCAGGATACTACACGTTTTCAGCATCAGAAGACTTGGTTATCACAAAGGAACACAACAGCTTTAAACCCGCTGAAATTGCAAAAAGCTTCCACGCAGATACATACTGCTTCGATTCCAAGCCAGAGAAAGAGTGCTTTTTACAGTACATTACGAGCGACAAAGTCAAAGAAGTTTATTTCACCGGAATGTTTACTTCAAATCAAGGTGACTTGTCTGTTCAGTATTTTGACCCAGAGTCAAAACGTGTACGCAATTATTACCCTGACTTTCTTGCTCGAATGGATGACGGCTCATATCAGCTTATCGAAGTAAAAGGCGATAACATGATAGATGATGCAGTCGTTTTGGCAAAGAAAGAAGCTGCCGAGGAAATGGCTACAGCAAGCAATATCAGCTATCTGATGTATGCAGGAAGCACGCTCATGAAGTCAAATGTCCTCGAAACAGGAGACTTACTGAACTGAGAATTTCAAAAGGAGAAAATCATGCCCACTGCACCTACAACTCACATGAAAAACTGGCAGAAGAGCAAGCTCGTCTTGCTCGTTGAACTGCTGCGGCGGGAATCGAGTCCTGAGAAACCGCTCCTGACGCCGGAAATTTGCGCTTATATGGAGAGTCTGGGCATTCCGTGCGACAGACGTGTTGTCGCCCGTGATGTCCAGGCTCTCAACGAAATCGGGATTGTCGTCCACGAAGTCCGCATCGGGAAATTCAAGGGCTATTATATGGTTGGCGACAATGTCCCGAAAAAGAAAAAGAGCCGCAACCCACGGGATGGAGTCAGCTTCACGACTGCGGAGCTTAAGCTTCTTATTGATGCCGTGCAGGCGGCAAGCTTTGTCACGGAAGAAAAGACCGACGAGCTTATCGACAAGATTGCCCTGCTCGGAGGCGGGCGTCGGGCGGAGCTTCTCAAGAAAAACAAAGTTCTTTTCAACACCAGAAAGCACTCGAACGAGAATGTCTACTCGAATATTGATGCCCTTGAGACGGCTCTTCTCAAAAAGAAGAAAGTCGTTTTCCGCTACTATGACCTCGACATGAACCACGAAAAGGTTTATCGGCGTGATGGGCATCACTACGTCGTAGAGCCGATTGCGCTCGTCTTCAACGAGGACAATTACTACCTCAGCACCTACAGTCCGAAGCACGACTCGACCGCCAACTATCGCATCGACCGCATGGAAGATGTCGAGATTCTTGAAGACAAGATTTGTGAGAAGGCTTCGGAACTCCGGGCTTCCATGTCGACCTACACCGGTCAGGTTTTCAAAATGTACGGCGGCAAGCCGAGAACCATCACCATCCAGTTCGACCCAAGTCTTGTTGGTGCCGTCTACGACCGCTTCGGCGAGGACACCGTCATGAAGCAGAGGAAGGACGGGCAGGTCACAGCAAGAGTCAAAGTCCAGCTCTCCCCACCATTCTGGGGCTGGCTGTTCCAGTTCGGCAACCTGATGAAGATCACAGTGCCGAAAGAAGTGGCGGAGGAATACAGAGAGAAAGTTCGGGATGTCTTAGAGCAGGAGCCGTAAATGTCGCCTGTCAGGCGACCACTTTGGGAAAGCCAGCTGTTATAATACTTGGAGTTAAGGGGGTGTGTAAAATGAATAGTGAGCTTCTAATAAACAGTCTCACAATCGACTGGTCTAAAGTGAGCCGTAAAAGCTATCTGAGGGATATTCCTGCCAT
>JAJBSV010000016.1 GCA_020861185.1 Ruminococcus sp.
CTCATCTGGTAGAGCGCCACCTTGCCAAGGTGGAGGTAGCGAGTTCGAGCCTCGTAATCCGCTCCATTAATTCGCGTTGTGGGAATACTCACAGCGCGTTTTATTTTTGTTGAATTTTTATTGTAAATAAGCCCGATTTCCCCGCCATTCCGAAAAAAATCGTTGCAACGGACAAAAATAGGGTGTATAATGATTTTATAAATATAATGGGGAAAGTAGGGGAGCTTTTATGACAAGTCTGACATTCGTAATACTGATGCTTATCGCGATAGTTCCCGTGGTTCTGGTCATTGCGGGGCTGATTCTGGCGCTTGGACAGCTTTTCAAGCTGTTCATAAGATTTGTGCCTGCCGGTGTTGTGACAGCTGTTGCGATTATTTCTCTTCTGTGCGGGGTGTCCTGCATGATTTACATAGTGGCAAGCGGCACCGCCGCAATACTTCTTGCCTGCGTCGCAATGGCGCTGGTGATATGGGGAGTTTATGCATTGTTGAATAGAACAAAGTAGGGGCGGATATTATCCGCCCGAATCACACAATCGGCACAACTGTGGGCGGATGATATCCGCCCCTACAAAATGACTTTTTAGGAGTTGTCATGTCCGAGCTATCCGAATTCTGGTACACCGAGTACACCATGAGCAAGACCTATGGGTATGACTACACGGTGTTCAACCTGTTTGACAGAACACATATCACCTGGCTTGTTGTGTGCCTCGTCTTCACCGTGGGGATTTCACTTTTGTACCGGAAATCGGGCGCGAAGATAAGAAGAGGGCTCGAGATTTCCGTTGCCATGTTCGCGCTTTTCTTGGAAGTTTCGCGAATTATCGAAGAGATTCTGACCGACCAGTGGCGTGTGGGCTCGCTTCCCTTGCAGCTTTGCAGTATAAGCGCGTTCATCTGCGCGTGGTACGGCATCCGCCCGAACCGGCTTGCGGGGAATCTTCTCTATGCGCTTTCGATGCTCGGGGCGGCTCTGGCGCTGATAAGCCCGTCGTGGACGATGCTCCCCGTATGGAGCTTCAACCACCTGAATTCGGCAATCGCACACATAGTCATCTTTTCTTATCCGATAATGCTCATCGCCGGAGGGAGATTCAAGCCGGAGCTTCGGGAGCTTCCGAAGGTGATTGCGATTCTGGCGGCGATGTGCCTGATTGTGACCCCGGTTAACGAGGGCTACAACACCAATTTCTTCTTCATCGGCTATGCTTACGGCAATCCGATTTCAACCATCTGCGCCGGAATCTTCGGCGAGGATTACTTCATAATCGGTTATGCGATACTCTTGGTAATAGTGCTTGCACTGCTATATACACCGTTTGAAATTATCCGCAGGAAATCAAAAGTAAACTAAAGGAGATACTCCCATGTCACAGTTCTGGTACACCGACAACACCATGACCACCCTTATGGGCGAGAATTATCAAGCTTTCGAGCTGTTCGATGGGACGCATCTTTTCTGGCTTGGGTTGGCGGCTCTGTTCATCTTCACGATGTGCTTCTCTTATCGCCGGGCATCCGCCGGAATGAGGCAAAAGATGGAGCTCGGGCTCGGCATCGCGGTCGTTACCTGCGAGGTCGCCAGGCAGATTTTCGTCGTCGCCTCGGGACAGTGGCTTCCGGAGACCTTGCCACTTCATCTCTGTAGCTATAATCTTGTGCTTTGTCTTGTTTACGGCATTCATCCGAGCAAGCTTGTCGGCAACATCCTCTATACTCTCTGCATCCCGGGTGCGGCGATGGCGCTTCTGAGCCCGTCGTGGATGATGCTCCCGATATTGAACTTTTCGCATATCGACAGTGAGCTCACCCATATCCTTCTTATCACATACCCGATAATGCTCGTCGCAGGCGGGTTCCGCCCCGACATAAGATACGTTCCGAAGATAATCGGCGGGCTATTGTGCCTATGCGCAGTGATATATCCGCTGAACGTAATCCTGGGGACGAACTTCCTCTTCATCACCGACCCCTACGGCAATGCAATCACATGCGTCTGTACCTCGATTTTCGGTGCAAAGCTGTTTATCCTCGGCTATATGATTTTGCTTGTGATAATAGTGTTCATAATGCACACGCCGTTTGTTTTGATAAATCTTTATAAGAAGAAGCACGCAGTCCGTAATGTTTGAGTAAAGGAGCATCCCAATGTCAGAATTCTGGTACACCGTTTACACCATGCAAGACCTCTATGGCGAGGATTACACCTCGTTCACGCTGTTCAGCCCGACCCACATCTTCTGGCTCGTTCTGTGCGTAGTCATCTGTGCGGCGGTCGCTGTTATCTATCGCCGCTCATCCCAAAGCATGAGAAGAAAGTTCGAGCTCGGGCTTGCGATTCTCATCTTTTTGGTCGAGGCTTCGAGACAGACCGTCATCATCGTCACCGGTCAGTGGAGACCGGAGACCCTGCCGCTTCACCTCTGTAGCGTCAACATCTTCATCAGCCTGTGGTACGGGATTAAGCCTAACAAGCTTGCGGCGAATATTCTGTATGCCCTTTGCCTTCCCAGTGCGGCTGTGGTGCTTCTGAGTCCAACATGGTGCGCTCTTCCGATAGCGAACTTCTGCCACATAGATTCCGAAATGCTCCATATACTTCTTGTGTGCTATCCCGTCATGCTCCTTGCGGGCGGCTTCAAGCCGGAGATAAAGATGCTCCCGAAGGTCCTGGCGGTGCTTGCGGGAATGCTCGTTGTGATATATCCTGTCAACAAAGTCCTCGGCACAAACTTCTTCTTCATCAACGACCCCTACGGCAACGTCATCACGTCCTTCTGCACAAGCATCTTCGGCGAGAATCTGTTCCTCGTCGGGTACATAATAATTCTGCTCCTGCTCTTTGTCCTAATGTATACGCCGTTTACGGTTATTGAACTGAGAAGAAAAGTAAAAAGCTAATCTTTCTGTTTCGCAATATTTGTAAAAATAAAAAAAGCTATTGACAGGGTAGCTTTTTCGGAGTATAATAATGATAGTGAGAGGGGTTGCCCGAAGTGCGATTCAGGCAACGACCACTCTCTCCCATCAATAGATGCTTGATTATGATCGTGACTGAGAGGACTCAGGCACGATTATTTCTTCTGGCTTTGGTTATTACCCACGGCGTAACCAATAGAGAATGCGGTCATAACGAGAGCCATGACTTCCAAAACGATGGACAAAATCTCCATTAGCGTCACCTCCCTTCGCAGGGAAAGAGCAATCACCTCTCACTGACGACATTATATCATATGTTTCGACAGCTGTCAAGGTAATTGTCTGAAAATCGCTCCTCTTCGGGGAGCATTTTGCATTTTGGAATCACCCCTTGACAATCGGAGAATAATATTGTAAAATAAACGTGGGACATTATTTCCCGAATAATGCAAAGGAGAAATATGTTATGTCTACAAAAAAGAAAATCGCAATAGCGGCTCGGATTGTTTTTGGAATCCTGGCACTTGCATCCCTTGTCACATGTATCTACTACATCGTCAAGGGCTCGCTTTCGGAGGTTCTGTCTTCGATGACCCTGCTTCTTCTCTCAATCTCGCTCGGCTATATCTACGGCAGAGTTGAGGAGCCCGCTGAGGGCGTTCTTTCTCCCGAGGAGAAGGAAACCGTCAAGAGTCACATTGGCACCGATGCTGTTATCTTTGATGACGGCGAATGGTACTTTGAGGGAGCCGTTGACCACTCGTTCACTGTCAGAAATGGCGAAATCGTCCTGAACACCGGCGACAACAAGTACATCATCTCGAATATCACCCCGGATTCGTTCACCCTGCGCGATTACACCGGTCGCGAGCTTCAAGCTCATAAAAAATAATGAAAAAATCCCGCAAAACTAAACTGACGAACATTGCCGCATTAGTCCTGACTATTGCGGCAGTTCTGTTGCTTGTATATATCGCTCAGGGACTGGTCCCGACCGAGATTGATGACACCATCAAGACCGAAAGCACCACAGCCACTACAACGCCGACCACTGCGACAACAGAGGCAACCACTGAGGCTACCACCGACTCACCAGAAGCGACCATCGAAGCGACTACGGAAGAGCCGCACGAACTCACTACCGAAGAGCAGGCACTCGAAATACTTTCCGGCATGAGCCTCAAAGAGCAGGTCTACCAGCTGTTTATCGTCCGTCCCGAGCAGATTACGGGATCTTCGGAGAAGATAACCGAAACGGGGAGCGACTTTGAAGAGGGGCTTTCAGAGTACCCAGTCGGCGGAATCGCAATGTTTTCGGAGAACATCATCGACCGTGAGCAGACTGTTGAAATGATTTCGGACATGCAGTCTTATTCGAGCATTGGGCTCTTCATTGCCGTCGACGAAGAGGGCGGGACGGTCTCGCGAATCGGAAACAATTCGGCAATGGGCACGACGTCCTTCCCGAGCATGAAGACTATCGGAAATACCGGCGACACGGATGAGGCATACAATGTCGGCTACACCATCGGCACCGAGATTCTGGAGCTCGGATTTAATCTTGACTTTGCGCCGGTTGCGGACGTCGACTCGAACCCCGATAACACCGTCATCGGCAACCATGCCTTCTCGACGGTCGCCGACGTTGCCGCAGAAATGGTCGCCGCGGCGGTCAGAGGCTTCGAGGACAGTGGAATCCTCTGCACCCTCAAGCACTTCCCCGGGCACGGCGATACAGGAACGGACAGCCACATCGGTTATACCGAGCTCGACAAGAGTCTCGATGAGCTCTGGGAGACGGAATTCGTTCCGTTCGTCAGTGGAATCGAAGCGGGCGCCGACCTCGTCATGGTCGGGCACATTTCCGTCCCGCAGGTCACCGGCGACGACACCCCGGCGTCCCTCTCCGCAACTATGATAAGCATTCTTCGGGACGACCTTGGCTTTGACGGCTTGATAATCACCGATTCGATGCAGATGGAAGCCATCACCGACCGCTACACTTCCGCGGAAGCTGCCGTAATGGCGATTCAGGCGGGCGTCGACATCATCCTCATGCCCGACAACCTCGAAAACGCCGCAAACGGCATAATCGAAGCCGTAGAGAACGGCGAAATCAGCGAAGAGAGAATTGCGGAGAGTGTTCTTAAAATACTTGAGACCAAAATTGAGGCGGGGATAATTGACTAATTGTAGGGGCGGATATCATCCGCCCGAAAAAAACATATCGGCGAAAAGCGGGCGGATAATATCCGCCCCTACACTTGACATCTCCCCAAAAATAGTGTATACTTCAGTTAGCCTCTGCTAACTGTAACCTTATAAGCCCTTCCAGAATAATATAATTCGAAAGGACTAATACACTATGACTACTTTTACGATAAATTACATTTTCGCGGCGCTCTTAGCCACCCTCGGAACGTGGTTTGTGACTGCGCTCGGGGCGGCGACGGTGCTGTTTTTCAGAAAGACGAATCAAAAGGCGATGAACCTGATGCTCGGGTTTGCGGCGGGAGTGATGATTGCGGCAAGCTTTTGGTCGCTCCTTGAGCCCGCAATAGAAAAAGCCGAGGCGTATCTTAATACTCCGGCGTGGATAGTCGCAACCTCGGGATTCCTTCTGGGAGCCGTCTTCATGTGGGCTTCCGACAGGATTGTCACGCACGAACGGCTCGCATTCTCTAAGAATCGGGAGGAGCAGGGGAGCACCACGAACCGCATAATCATGCTCGTCCTGTCGATAACGCTTCACAACATCCCCGAGGGCTTGGCGGTTGGTGTGGCATTCGGAGCACTTGCCGGAGGCACAGGCAATGCGGAATCGCTTGCAAGCGCGATAATCCTCGCCGTTGGCATCGGGCTTCAGAACTTCCCCGAGGGTGCGGCGGTCTCTTTGCCGCTTCGGCGTGAAGGGTATTCTCGCAAAAAGGCGTTTTTAATCGGGCAGGCTTCGGGAATCGTCGAGCCGATAGCCGCCGTCGTCGGCGCCGCCATGGCGGTGAAAATTCAGCTGATACTCCCGTTTGCGCTCGCCTTTGCGGCGGGAGCGATGATACTCGTCGCCGTCCACGAGCTCATCCCCGAGTGTCAGAAAAACCAGTCGGCGCACCCCTACTTCGCGACAACAGGAATTCTCTCCGGCTTCGCCACGATGATGCTTCTTGATGTTGCGCTTGGATAAAAATTCCCGTCCTCAGATAAGGGCGGGATTTTACTTCTATTTAACGTCGCAGACGGTCTCAAGAAACTCTCTTGTTTCCCGCACATATTCATCAACCTTATAAAGTGTGGTGGTATGACCGCCTTCCACTTTAACAACCTTTGCTCTCGGCATAGAAAGAAGCAAATCCGCTTGCGCCGCCTCCGAAAAAGCCTTGTCTGCCTTCGGGAGAACCAGAAGCGTTTTGTCATCAAACCTTTCATAATCCGAAGGCTCAAAAGGCTTTATGTCTGCCACATCTATAATCAAGCCTGTCATATGCAGGTCAAACTCCTTGGTGTATTGCCCATAAATCCAAGCGAAGAAATCCTCCATATACGCTCTGTTGATGGAATCCTCATTTTCCATGCCGACCTGCTTTTTTGAAGCCGCAAACAGAATTTTCTTTATCCATGAATAAGGAACAACCTTCATAAGCCCCAACATCACACCGTAGGATTTATATTGCTTTTTCAAGTCCGCAATGCTCGCCTGTGACAGACTGCATGTAGAATATAAAGCCACAGCGGACACCATATCCGGATATCGCCTTGCAATAAGCTGAGCCATAAACCCGCCCAATGAAGCACCAATCAACACGGGGTTCCTGATATTCAGCTTTTTTATAAGCTTCATGATATGGTCGGCAAGCTGTTCGAGATTATTGATTTCCATAGGATAATCAAAGGTAAGAACTTGGTAATCCTCTTCCATCTGAATAATATGGTTGAACCAGACATCCGAAATTCCCGTGCCGCCTACAAGATATACCAACGTATATCGGGCATCGGCTTTACCGCACAAAAGATAGCGTGTGTTGATTCCATCTATTTTTTCTTCCGCAAAGGGATGCGCTTTGCTGAATCTTTGTATTTCTTCTGTGAATGACATAGTTACCTCCATAAACTTACTTATCCCATTCCGAGCCTTTTTTGCAGACGTAAAAATCGCACATTTCCGCACCTGTGGCGATTGTGCCGGTTCTGTGGAGCACACCGCCCATCAGGTCAACGGAGATGAAATCCATTTCACACATATACGGAATCAAATCCTCGTGGTGCTCCTGCCTTCCGAGTGCACACAGCCCGCAACGATGATAATTCGTCGTGTATTCATCAGCATTTCTGCCGGGAATCGTCTCAGTAATCCAGTTAAATTCGCTGTCGCTCATGGCGTTGGCGACTTTACCTTTTTCGACTTTTTTCTTCTGGTATTCAGAATCAAAAGGATTTTTGCCGCCGAACGCCTTTTGAATCAGTGGAGCCTGCATTGTGACCTTTACCATTTCTCCGAACTGTTCACGGCTCATATGCCTGTCCATTGCGTCATATACGGACAGCCAGACAATACCGCCGGCAAGTGAAATACGGAGCGTATTTTTCATGAAGCTACCGATGTCGGGAGTCCTCCCGACCATAGCCTTGTAATTTTTGTGGGCTGTTTTCCTGACGGCAGGGACATCGACTTCGCCACAGTTTTCGCTTATGTACCTGAACATGGTGGGCGTCATCGCTGACCACATGAGTTTTTCACATATTGTGTTTTTCATTTTTGCTCCGCCTGCCTTCCTTCAAGCACAATAATCTTATTCGACAGATTCCGAACTGCGGGAATCTTGCCGATTACTTTGTAAATGGGCGCGATAATCTCCATGCCCTCGACGAGGCTGTGCTCTTCCGCAAATTCAAAATCCGGGAGCATCGCTGCCAGCGCCTTGCCGTTTTTTACTCCCCAAGTGAATTTTGCGTGACTGCCCTCGATGGACTTCTCTTTGATATTTTTCACGAAAAACGGGGACATGGTCTCAACGAAGACGGTGGATTTCGGGAAATGCGCCGCGATAATCGAAAAAATCTTTTTGACATCCGGTTCACTGAGATACATAGTCAGCCCTTCGATGATGACAACCATGGGCTTGCCACCTGCGACAATAGAGTCTGTCCAGCTCTCATCCATAGCGGAGCCGGAAATCTGCGAGATAACGCCGTCCTCGGAAAGTAACTTCTTTCGCAAAGCCATTACATCCGGCAAATCAAGATTATACCAACGACCGTAACAGCCGAGTCGGTAGCACCGGGTGTCCAGCCCGCAGGCGAGGTTAATCACGACTGCGGTCGGATTTTTCTTCAGGTAATTCACAACAAGTCGATCGAGGACAATGGTCCTCGCAATAACGCCGCTCGACATGGTTTTGTCGCCTTGCGCGAGCGTGAAATCATAGTCGAGCCGGGAAATTATCTCCTCGGCTTTTCTGTCGACGATTTTGCCGTCATTCTTCGTGGATTCCTGCGCTCGGGCAAAGACCGTCTGGAGCATCGTTTCCTGCACGCCGGTAAGTGTTATCTTTTCCATATTATCATCCCTCGCTTCAAATTGGGATAGTTTAAGCTTACTATAGTTAGCTTAAACTAACACAGATAGTATAGCATATGCTAACTGAGATTGCAAGAGGGAATTGAAAATTATTATTGAAAGCGAATTATTTTTGCAATCTTCTTCGCCCTTTTCTCCTCTTGACAACCACCTAAAATAAGCTTATAATATATGACAATGGCGCATTAGCGGCTGTGGTCGTTACTGCAAAATAAATTTGGAGGTAATTACAATGGCGAGAGCTACTACAATATCAAGAGACGGCTTCAACAAGCTTCAGGAAGAGCTTGAATACCTGGTAACCGTTCGGCGTAAAGAGGTTGCTGAAAGGCTCAAGGAAGCCCGTTCCTACGGCGACTTGTCCGAAAACGCCGAGTATGATGAGGCTAAGAACGAGCAGGGCATGCTCGAGGCGCAGATTGCCGACCTCGAGGTCGTAATCGCAAACGCTATCATCGTTGACGACGACAGCCTTTCTCTCGACGAAGTCGGCGTCGGTTCCATCGTCAAGCTCAAGGACTTCGACATGGACGAAATCTTGGAGTATCAGATTGTCGGCTCGACCGAGTCTGACCCGGACAACAACAAGATTTCCGACGAATCTCCCATCGGCAAGGCTTGCCTGAAGAAGAAAATCGGCGACGTTTTCGAGGTTGAGGTTCCTTCGGGAACGCTCAAGTTTGAGATTCTCGGCATTGACAGATAAATTCCCGTAAGGAGAGATATAATGACGGAAGAGATTTTGGAAAATTCCGGTGAGGAGATGACCGCGGAGGAAGTGAATTCGCTCCGCAAAATCCGACTTGACAAGCTTGAGGCTCTGAAAGCCGCCGGAAAGAATCCCTTTGAGATAACCAAGTTTGATTTCAACACCACCACCTCTGAGCTCAAGGCTCATTATGAGGAGGAAGAGGCGAAGGCGAAAGAGCTTGCCGGAGATTCGGAGGAAGCCCTGAACGCCGAGCTCGAAAAAATCCACGCCGAGACGTGGAGAATTGCCGGCAGAATGATGAGCCGCCGCGACATGGGCAAGGCGAACTTCTGCGACATTCAGGACAGCACCGGCAGAATGCAGTGCTATATCCGCATGAACGACGTCGGCGAGGAGACCTTCGCGGACTTCAAGAAGTGGGACATCGGCGACATCGTCGGCATCGAAGGCTTTGTCTTCAGAACCCGCAGGGGCGAGATTTCCCTTCATGCTAAGAAAATTACGCTTCTGACAAAGTCCCTCGTCCCGCTCCCCGAAAAGTGGCACGGCTTGAAGGACAGAGGCACGAGATATCGCCAGAGATATACAGACCTCATCGTCAACCCCGACGTCAAGAAGACGTTTATCCTTCGCTCGAAGATTATCAGCGAAATCCGCAGGTGGCTCGATTCGCAGGGATTTGTCGAGGTTGAGACCCCGATGCTCGTCCAGAACGCCGGCGGCGCGAACGCAAGACCTTTTGTCACCCACTATAACTCCCTCGGCGAGGACGTCAAGCTGAGAATTTCACTCGAGCTCTACCTCAAGAGGCTCATCGTCGGCGGAATCGACAGGGTTTATGAAATCGGCAGAGTCTTCCGCAACGAAGGTGTTGACACCCACCACAACCCCGAATTCACCCTTATGGAGCTCTATCAGGCTTACACCGACTACCACGGCATGATGGATTTGGCGGAGAATCTCTACAGACACATCGCAGAGACGGTTGTCGGAACCACTCAGATTGAGTACGACGGCGAGGTTATCGACCTCGGCAAGCCGTTCGAGAGGCTCACTATGATTGAAGCCGTCAAGAAGTATTCGGGCGTCGACTACACCAATATCAAGACCGACGCTGAGGCTTTCGAGATTGCGAAGGAGCACCACCTCGAGTTCGACGAAAAGTGCCACCACAAGGGAGACATCCTGAACCTTCTCTTCGAGAAGTATGTTGAGGAGAACCTCGTCCAGCCGACCTTCATCATGGATCACCCGGTTGAGATTTCGCCTCTGACGAAGCGCAAGCCGGACGCTCCTGACTATGTCGAGCGTTTCGAGATGTACATCTGCCGCGCCGAAATGTGCAACGCCTACAGCGAGCTCAACGACCCCGTCGACCAGCGCCAGCGCTTCGAGGCTCAGGAGGAGCTCATCCGCCTCGGCGACGACGAAGCGAACTCCATCGACGAGGACTTCATGAACGCCCTCGAAATCGGCATGCCCCCGACCGGCGGCATCGGCTTCGGCATCGACCGCATGGTGCAGTTCATGACAGGGTCACCGGCGATTAGGGATGTTCTGCTGTTCCCGACGATGAAGACGCTTGATAAGTGAGATACAAGATATGGAAGTCAGAAAGGAGCGACCATATGAACACCGCTATTTACACAACAAAAGAGATTGCCGACAAGGTGCGCCCGATTGCGGAAAAGTACGGTGCGGATAAGGTCTATCTTTTCGGCTCATATGCAAGAAACGAAGCTACTGAGGACAGCGATATTGATTTTTACGTTGAGTTCTCGAAGCCCATCGGTCTGAAATATTGCAGTTTCTTCAGCGACATCGAGGACAGCGTCGACAAGAAAATTGACATAGTCACGAAGGACGCACTTTATAATCCCGTCACGGTTACCATCAACGAAGAGTTTATCAAGCGGGTGCTTGAGGAGCGGAAGTGTATATATGAACAGTAAGGACACAAATGCGGCTTCGCACATGCTTGCACACTGCGAGCGGATTGACAGATATCTTGAGCGTTGCAACAGAAGCCTTGAGGAGTTCATGAACGATGAGCTTGTTCAGGACGGAGTCACGATGCAGCTTCTTGCGATGGGTGAGCTTACAACCCACTTCACTGACGAGTTCAGGGCGACTTATGCGGACAGAATCGACTGGCGCAACTTCAAACAGCTCCGCAACGTCTGCGCCCATAGATACGGCACCATCGACTATAAGATTATCTGGGACATAGCGACGGATGAGCTTCCCATTGTCAAGAGCTTTTTTGCGGAGATTGCAGAGAAAGCGGATAAAAGTCAATGAACAAAACTGCGTTCCGAAGTACAAAGAACAGCTCTCATTAAAAATCCCCGCGATGAAGAGTTTGGATAAATAAAAAAACATGGGCAGTTCCCTTCCCCGGACCTGCCCATTTTCTTTACACTCGCAAACTCTCCCCTTGCACTCCTCTCCAATCCGTGCTATAATATTCTCAACCAATTAAATTCCACATCAAAGGACGGTAATTATTATGAGCACACAGTCACAGACTAATTACAGAATTTCCGACAAATTCGTTGACATGAAGCCCTCGGCAATCAGGGAGATTTTCAAGAGCTTGGGGACGCCCGGCTCCATCAGCTTTGCGGCGGGGAGCCCGAGCCCCGACTCCTTCCCGGTCGCCGAAATCAAGAAGATTGCGGACGAAATTTTCACGAACGAGCCGATTATGGCACTCCAGTACGGCATCACCGAGGGCTATGCGCCTCTTCGTGAGCTCGTCAAGGAGAGGCTCAAGAGAGTTTACGGCATCGACAATCCTGACGACGACACCATCATCGTAAGCGGCGGTCAGCAGGGAATCGAGCTCACATGCAAGGTCATGTGCAACCCGGGCGACGTCGTCATCTGCGAGGAGCCGAGCTTCATCGGAGCCCTCAACGCCTTCCGCTCAAATGGCGCGAAGCTTGTCGGAATCCCGCTTAAGTCGGATGGCATCGACGTGGAGCTCCTCGAGCAGGCTCTCAAGGAGAACCCGAACACCAAGCTTATGTATCTCATCCCGTCCTTCCAGAACCCGGCGGGAATCACCTCGACCCTCGAGAACCGCAAGGCGGTCTATGAACTCGCCCGCAAGTATGACGTCCTGATTATCGAGGACAATCCTTACGGAGACCTCCGATTCAAGGGCGAGGATGTGCCGACCTACAAGAGCTTCGACGTCGACGACAGAGTCATCTATTGCGGTTCATTCTCGAAAATTTTAGCCGCCGGAATCCGTGTCGGAACCCTGACGGCAAACAAGGAAATTGTCTCGAAAATCGTCGTTGGCAAGCAGGTTGAGGACGTTCACACAAACGTCTTCTTCCAGATGGTCTGCGCGAAATACATGACCGAATACGACCTCGAACAGCATATCGTCGAGACCCGTGAGCTCTATCGCCACAAGGCTGAGCTGATGATTTCCTGCCTCGAGAAGTATATGCCCTCCGACGCCGAATTCACCCGTCCCGAGGGCGGAATCTTCCTTTGGGGTACCCTCCCCGAAGGGATAGATCTCGGAAAGTTCGTTGCGAAGTGCGGCGAGAAGAACGTCTTCGTCGTCCCCGGCACGACGTTCCTCTGCGACGAGACCAAACCTACCCGGTCGTTCAGAATGAACTATTCCATGCCGACAGACGAAGAAATCGACAGAGGCGTGAAGATTTTGGCGGAAACAATAGAAGAGTTAAGATAAACAGTAAAGGCTCCCGAAAGGGAGCCTTTTTCTATGCTAAGAATTTAAGTATATCGTTCGTAACCTCTTCCCTCGAAGTATCGTTGAGAATCTCATGCCGACACCCGTGATAGAGCTTCAGCTCGGCGTTTTTTGCCGTTTGCTTTCAGCAGGTCGTAGACCTTCCGGACGCCTTTGCCGTAGTTGCCGACGGGATCATCAGAGCCGGCGACGAGGAGAATCGGGAGCTCTGCGGGGAGTGCCGAGAACCACGCTTTGCGGTTTACAAAGCGCTGAAGCCTGAGTAGGTCCTCCATGCCGCCGATTGTGAACTTGATGCGGCAGAAGTCGTCATCACGGTTGCGGTCGCGCTCCTCTTTGATAGAAGAGAGCCAGCTGCGGGTGTCGTTCTCCGCCTTGAACCGGTCGTTATAGGAGCTGAAAACGGTCAGATAGACGAACTTCGAGCAGTGTTTGCCGCCATAGATAGCCTTGTTGAGCTTGACGAGCCCCAAGCCGAAGCCGGACAGCGCCATCGGTCCGCCGGTGCCCATGATGATGAGCTTGTCGGGCTTAACGTACATCTCGCTTGCCGCTCTGACGATGAACGAGCCCATGCTGTGCCCCATCAGGTAATAGGGGAGCTCATTGCCGTACTCGCTGATGACTGCGCTCGAGAAGAACTCGACGTCCTGACAGAGCCGAAGCCAGCCGTCTTTATCTGCAATATACCCAAAATCATTGGTGGGTTGGGCAGTGAGCCCATGTCCGAGATGGTCATACCCGAAGCAGATATACCCGTTCTCTGCGGCAACTCGCATAAATCTGTCGTATCGCCCGATATGCTCCTCCATGCCGTGGACAACGTGGAGATACGCCTTGGGCGTGCCTTCCGGCAGATAAACCTTCCCGACCAATGTATGTATTCCGTCGGATGATTTTACTTTCTTTTCGATTATATTTATCATAATATCACTCCATTCAGATTAATGCCGCTTTCACAGCCTTGTGCCATCCCACCAGTAATTCTTCTCTCTTCTCTTCATCCATTTTCGATTCAAAAGTCTTGCCCTGCGAAGTGAGAGCCTTGAGCTCTTCTCTGTTTTCAAAGAAGCCTACTGCCAATCCCGCTAAGAACGCCGCACCTAAGGCGGTAGCTTCTGTAGTGCCGGCACGGGTGACAGTGATATCTGAAATATCCGACTGGAACTGCATCAGGAGGTTGTTCGCCGAAGCGCCGCCGTCCACCTTGAGGCTCGAAATGTCGCCCATGTCGCTCTTCATCGCCTCGAGAAGGTCGTTCGACTGATATGCTATCGACTCAAGAGCCGCGCGGATTATGTGGTTCGTGTTTGCACCCCTCGTGAGCCCCGTTATGACTCCCCGGGCATTCATGTCCCAATATGGAGCGCCGAGCCCTGAGAACGCCGGAAAACGAGATAGACTCCGGCACAGTCGGGAACTTTTTCAGCGAAATATTCGCTGTCCTTTGCCTCGGCGATGAGCCTCATTTCGTCCCGAAGCCACTGGATAACAGCCCCGCCGACGAAAACGCTTCCCTCGAGTGCAAACTCTCTCGGCTTGCCTTTTTCCGAAGCCGCCGCAGTGGTTACCAAGCCGTGGGAGCTCGTGACCCTGCGGTTTCCGGTATGGGATAGGAGGAAGCAACCGGTGCCGTAGGTGTTCTTGGCGTCGCCCTCCTCGAAACAGCACTGCCCGAAGAGCGCCGCCTGCTGGTCGCCGGCAATTCCGCAGATGGGAATCCTTTCGCCCATAATCTCGGTGTAGCCGTAAATCTCGCTTGACGAGCGGATTTCGGGGAGCATCGAGCGCGGAATCCCGAAGAGCCCCAAGAGCCTGTCGTCCCAGTCGTCCTTGTCGATATTATAGAGCATCGTGCGGGAGGCGTTGGTGCGGTCGGTGACGTAAACTTTTCCTCCCGTCAGCTTCCAGACAAGCCAGGTGTCGACCGTCCCGAAACTGAGCTCGCCTCTGTCGGCTTTCTCGCGGGCGCCTTCGACGTTGTCAAGAATCCACTTGATTTTCGTAGCGCTGAAATAGGCATCCACCCGAAGCCCGGTCGTTTCGGCTATATAAACGCCCTCGCCGCTCGCAAGAATCTCCTCGCAGATGTCCGAAGTGCGCCTGCACTGCCAGACGATGGCGTTGAAAATCGGCTTCGAGGTTTCTGCGTCCCAGACAATCGTCGTTTCGCGCTGATTTGTGATGCCGATTCCGGCGATTTCCGACGGCGAAATGCCGCTTTTCAGGACGCACTCGGTCATGGCGGCGTACTGGCTGGCATAGATGCTCATCGGGTCCTGCTCGACCCACGCGGGGTGCGGGAAAAACTGCGGAATCTCCTGCTGAGAAATCCCGATTATCTTTGCATTCTTATCGAAGAGAATCGCTCTTGCGCTCGTTGTGCCCTCGTCGAGAGCTAAAATATATTTCTTGTCTGCCATAACTGCCGCCTCCAAGCTTTTATTAACCTTATTTTAGCATAAATTTCCCCTGAACACAACTTGAAAAGGGCACAGTTTTGAGAAATTGTCGGGGAATTTTATTGAAAGCCGCCCCGGAATCTGTTATACTGTTAAAAAAGAGCCGAAAAGAGGGACCATCATGTCCAAAACCTTTGAAATAAAGCAAATTGCGCACATTGAGAACGACTTCACCTCGAAATTCGGAATTCCGAGGCAGAGCGGGCTTTTGGAGCATATGAAATCCACAATAGTATTTGAACCGGAATTCCGGGACGAGCAAGCCCTCCGGGAAATCGACGGCTTCTCGCACCTATGGCTTATCTGGCAGTTCTCGGAGTCGGTGCGGGACGGCTTCTCCCCAACGGTGCGCCCGCCACGCCTCGGCGGCAACAGGCGAGTCGGAGTGTTCGCGACCCGTTCGCCCTTCCGTCCGAACTCCCTCGGGCTTTCGTCCGTGAAGCTCATCGGCGTGAAGAAGACTCCCGACAAGGGCACAGTGTTGGAAGTCTCAGGCGCCGACCTCATGAACGGCACTCCTATCTTCGACATCAAGCCCTATATCGCTTATTCCGACAGCCACCCCGACGCCGTCTGCGGCTTCTCAGACCAAGCCGACGCCGAGCATCATGTGCTCAAAGTCACAATCCCTCCCGAAATCGAAGCCGAAATCCCCGGGGATAAGCTCGAGAATCTCAGGGAGCTCCTGAGCCTCGACCCGAGACCCGCCTATCAGGACGACCACGAAAGGATGTATATGTTTGAATTTGGGGGCATTAAAATTGGGTTCAGGGTTGATGGAGACAGCTTGACAGTAGAGGAAGTGACGAAATGCTTGAAATCCGCAAAATAACCGCCGAAAACAAATCCGACATCAATCTAAAAAACGACCCGTTCAGGCTCATCGGCAGGCTGATTGTCGAACGACGTGACGGTGAATGGAGCTATCGGGAGGAGATGCTCCCCGAGGCGGAGGTCTCCGAAATGGTCTTCCCCGACGAGAACTATGTTTATGAGGATATGCCAGACTACGTCTTCTTGGGTGCTTATGATAACAGTGCCGAGGGCGCTGACAACAACTGCGTCGGCGTGGCGATTCTTTGCCCGCATTTCACCGGGCGGCTCTATCTCGAGGACCTGAAGGTCCCCCGAAAAGCCCGGGGCAAGGGCGTCGGCAAGCTTCTCGTCGAGGCTTGCAAGACCTATGCCGCCGAACATAGCTTCAAGGGCGTCTGCACCGTCGGTCAGGACAACAACCTCATCGCCTGCCGCCTCTACCTCTCCACCGGCTTCAAAATCGGCGGTCTCGACACCGAAATCTACGAGGGCACGAAGCAAGCGGGGAAGGCGGATGTGTGGTTTTATTGGAAACCCCTCAGTCAGCTTCGCTGACAGCTCCCCCCTTTCAGGGGAGCCTTTTTCTGCCTCTTTGCAAGCTTTTGATAGAGCGAAAAATAGCCTCCCCTGAAAGGGGAGGGGGGACCGACGAAGTCGGTGGAGGGGTTTGTAGTTTTCTTCCGCAAAACCGTAGTATACAGTTGAAGCCCCAAAAAGGAGGAGAAAATATGGAAGACAGCATGATTATCGACCTGTTTTTTGACCGGTCGGAGACGGCGATTAAGGAGCTTGATCTGAAGTACGGCGAGATTTGCCGGGGATTTTCCCGGAACATCCTCGGGAGCAGGCAGGACGCGGAGGAGTGCGTCAACGATGCTTACTTAGGCGTGTGGAACTCTATCCCGCCGGCGAGACCCGAGCCGCTTCTGTCGTTCGTGATAAAAATCGTCCGCAACATCTCAATCAACGCCTACCGCAAAAAGGAAGCCGCCAAGCGGCGGAGCTCCTACACGGTTGCTATGGAGGAGATTGAGGGTTGCCTTGCGAGCGGCGGCAGTGTTGAGGGCGACCTCGAAGCAAAGGAGCTTGCTAAGATTATTGAGAGCTTCCTCGATACGCTCTCAGCCGAGAACCGAGCAATCTTTATGCGCAGATATTGGTTATCCGAGAGCTACGACGAAATCGCCGAAGCGGTCGGGCTTTCCAAGAAAAACGTCTCGGTGCGGCTGGTGCGGCTCAGAAAGAGCCTGAAAGAATACCTGAAAGAAAGTGGTGTGATGGAATGATTACGAGTGAACTTTTTTCCGAAGCAATGGGTGAACTCGACCCGAAGTATGTGACCGAAATTCTTGAATATCAGCCGAAGAAGCCGAAAGCAGTGTTTGTGAAGTATGTCGCCCTTGCGGCGGTGCTGTGCCTTGTAGTAGCGGCGGCGGTCTGGGCGAATTGGGACAACGGGCTCAGTGTCGACGAGAGCACTTTCCCGATAGGAACGGAGTATGAGGACGATACAGTCGATGCGGTCGACCTGCCGATGCTGACGATTTCTCTCGGCGACAGTGGAATGGGGTTTGAGGGCTATTGGGTTTACGACATCTCCGACCTCGTGAGCGGGAATCCTTGGAATGAGGATATGGAGCTTTCAACCCTGCCGGTTTATCAGAACGTCATTTCGTATGACGACTATCATGTGCCTTTAAGCGGCGTTGATTACGACAAAATGTCAGAGCTTCTCTATGACGTCGCCGGGCGTCTCGGACTTGACACGGAAGCTCTTGAAATGACGGACGATGCCTACAGCGAAGAGCAAAAGCAGATTGTTATCGAGAAATATGATGGCTCCGGCTATGACATCCCCGACAGCTACTTCGATGCCACGCGTTATATGTGTGAAACGGACGACTATGAGATAGAAGTCAACACCTATCTGACTGTGGTTGTTACATTCAAAAGCCCTGTTTCGGTTCCCGATGAGATCGGAGATGACCCCTATGCGCTCGCAGAGTATTTCCTTAAAGAATATTCGGAGCTTATCTGCATGGAGAATCCGAGCATCAGCATAGATGGCGGCGACCGTTCCATAGACGGTGAGCAGTCGTTCAGTATCTCATTCTATGAGACTACAGGCGACGACACAGAGAACATTCTCAGCTATAACTTCAAAAAAGTTCGCTTCACCTGCAACAGTGACGGTGACTTATGGCTGGTTCGCTTCTTCAATGTCGACCTGTCGGACAAAATCGGCGACTATCCCATCATCACTGCGGATGAGGCGACCGAAATGCTGGCAGAGGGTAAGTATCTCACATCAGCACCGGTTGAGTTCCCGGGAACGGAGTATATAGGCAAGGTTGAGCTCATCTATCGCACCGGAGCCTATGAGGAGAACTTTATCCCGTATTACCGCTTCTATGTCGAAATCGACCCCGGCTATGGCGACAGCTTCTATACTAGTGGCTTGACCACCTACGCCGCCTACTACGTCCCCGCAATCGCGGAGGAATACATCTCCGACCTGACCGTCTGGGACGGAGCTTTAACTGATTGGAAAAGTGCATAAAAATTCAGCCTTGCCGAAGATTTTCGATGGGGCTGAATTGTTTGTGTTCAGAATATCGCCTTGACTCCATACGACACCAAGAGCATAATCACGCCTGCCGTGATGACTCCCGCAAAGATGATGGGGAAGGCTTTCTTTTTGTCGATGCCGAGGACGACGGCGACGAGCGAGCCGGTCCAGGCGCCGGTGCCGGGGAGGGGGATGGCAACTAAGATAAACAGCCCGAGGGCTTTGAAGCGCTCGATAGTGTCTTGTTTGCTGTAGGCTTTCTTCTCGAGCCAGTTGGCGGCTTTGCCGAGAAAGTTATCCTGCTTCTTCATCCACTTGAGAATCCTGTCAAGGAGAAGAAGGATAAACGGAATCGGGAGCATATTCCCGAGAACCGCGACGATAAAAGCCTCATAGGGCTTAAGCCCGAACCCGACGCCATAGGGGATGCCGCCCCTCAGCTCGACAATCGGGAGCATGGAGATTAAAAACGTGGCAATCAGCTTGCCGATATGTGTTGATGTTAGCCAAGTGAACATAGATCCTCCGATTATCTGTATATTGCCGCCATCTTCTCTAACTGCTCCTTCGCCTCATTGCGTACCCATTCCGGTTCCATAACCTCTGCGTCTTCTCCGAACGAGAAGAGCCAGGCGTAGAAGGCGGGGCTTATCTGGGCTTCGATGCGGACGGTGAATTTGTCCTCGGAAATGCGGGTCGGGTGGAGATTCGAGCCGTATTTGTCGACGAGAACGCCGATAACATAGGGCTTATTGGTCATGCGAAGGGTGACGGTTGAGGTTTCACGGACGAACGCACCGAAGGTGGTGCGGTATTCCTTCGCTTTTTCCTGCAATTCGGGACTCAGTTCAACCCTCGGCTCTTCGGAAATGGCGACGTCCGCCATGCGGTCGATTCTGAAGTTCGAGATGTCGTCGTGACCGGGGTTGTAGGCGGTGAGATAGTAATAGTCGCTGTCGGAAATCAGGTAAATCGGCGAGACGGTATAGAGCTGTCCACCACGGCGGTACTTTCTCTTGAGACTCAGGTCGTACTCGGTGTAGTGGAAGGTAATCTGCCTGTTGGTGACAATCGCCTCGTGAATCGCGTTTATAGAGTAGTATATACGCTCGTTGTTCGACTTAGACCGCCCGTCTACATAGATTGTTCTTGAGAGCGACTGCGCCTGATACTTGCTCGTAAGCGTCTTGAGCTTCTGGATGAGCTCGTCCGACTTCTTTTTCGTCAGGAATTTCGACGAAGCGACGGTGTTTACAAGAATCATCAGCTCTTCGTCCTGGAAGGTCCGCGAGCCGACATAGTAGTAGTTTGCATGCCCTCTCCGCTCGGTCACGATGTCCATTCCCGACTGGATGAGGGTGTCGATGTCGTCGTAGACGGATTTCCGCTCGACGTTGATGCCGTACTCCCCGAGGAGCCGGATAATATCGTTTCCGGATATCGGGTGTTCGGGGTCGGTGTTTTCAAAAAGAATCTTCTGGAGCACCAGAAGCTTGATTTTCGGTCTCGGTTCAAACATAATGTCAGCCCTCTTTGATTTCTATATTGTCAAGCGTCGCCTTGAGGTTCGCCCTCATTGCCGCTCTGTATTCGTCACGAAGAGCCTGTTGCTCCTCTTTTTCTTCGTCCGAAAGCCCCTCCGCGCGGGATTTGCGGGCTAAGAAGTTGATTCTGTCTATCTTTTTCTGTTCCACTTTATCAGCTCCGATTATCAGCAATAGAAAAAGTATATCACGCCTTGGAGCTAATTTCAATCCCAACTTCGAAAAAATTTTTGCAATCAGTCCGAAGATTTACCCTAACTTCGTTTGACAAAAACAAATTTTCTGCTATCATTGAAATTGAAGAACAAAAGTTCTAAAATAATGGAGGTAGAATATTTGAAAGAATTGATTGAGAGTTATGAAAAAGAAGCGGTAAGACTTGCGGAGCATCTTGAGAAGTTCAAGGCTCAGCTTGAGATTGAAAGGGACGTGAACGAGCGGAAATCCTTGCAAAGGCGAATCTACGCCGCGGATGTCGAAAGGTTCGAGATTTTGGAGGATATCATCGCCATGCGGAAATATCTTTGAAGGTGATATTTTAAAAACCCGGGCGAATCGTTGCATTTTTTCAAGCGCTGTGTTATAATAGAACTATTGATAGTTATCCTAAGGAGCCTGATTACATGAAGCTGATTTTTGCTGTTATAAACGATGACGATTTCAGAGGCGTTTCGGATGCCCTTAACACTGCCGGATTTCAGTCGACAAGGCTCTCGTCTACCGGCGGCTTCCTGCGTTCCGGTAACTCGACGCTTTTAATCTGCGTCGACGATGAAAAGCTTGAGGACTGCATCGAAATAATCAAGCACAACTGCCGCAAGCGCAAGCAGAGCGTCCCGATGACAGCTGTCAGGGGCAACTTCGCCGCAAAGCCGCTCGAGGTCACAATCGGCGGTGCGACAATCTTCGTCACCGACGTCGACCGGTTCGAGAAGTTCTGATGCTACGCCTTTATTCGAAAAACAACATCGCCGATTTGGTTCTCTCTATGAGACAGCGCGACCGCCTCTGCCACTCGTTCCTCCTCGTCGGAGACAAGGGCGTTGGCAAGAAGACGGCGGCGAAATATATGGCGCTCGAGATTCTTTGCAGAAGTCAGGGGGAAGTCCCTTGCGGAACCTGTAAGGACTGCCGGATGATTCTGAACGACGCACATCCGGACGTGATAACCGTTTCGGCGAGCGGAAAGTCGGGCAACTATCGCGCCGACGACCTCAGACCCCTCATCAGCGACGCATATATTGCCTCGAACGAGGGCGGTTACAAGATTTATATCCTGCCGGACATCGACAAGGCTCTCCCCGCGGCGCAGAATACACTTCTCAAAATTTTCGAGGAGCCGCCCGACCACGTCATCATCATTATGACCGCCGAGAAGCGGGAAAACGTCCTTCCGACGGTTCGCTCGAGAGCGATTGTGATTAACGTGCCGGAGGCTTCAAGAGAAGACACGATTGCGGCTCTTTCGGAGAGAAAGATTTCAAAAGAAGACGCCGAGCGGGCATATGGGCTCCTTGGCGGCAACATCGGGGCGTGCATTGAATACCTGAACGGCGGGAGCGACGAGCTCTATTTAAGAGTAAAATCGGCGTCGGAGGCGTTAGCCAAATCCGACGAATACGCACTCCTGAAAATCCTGAACGAAGCCGACCGTGCGACTGCAACGGAACTCACAACCGAGCTCTCGAAGGTCCTCTCCGAAGCGATAAAGCGCAAGCAGGGCTATGAAGACGCAAGCTTCTATGCCGTCGAAGCGCAGAAGCTGAGCGAAACGATAAGCGGCAAGGCGCTCATGACTATGTACGACCGAACACTTGAGGCTTCGCAAAAGCTTAAGGGCAATGCCAGCGTCGGGCTCACCATGGCGGATTTGAGTGGGAAACTTATAGGCAGATTGTAGGCTGTAATTTATATATAAGAAAGGACCCCGTCGTAAATAACGGGGAGAACGGAAATGACTGAAATAATCGGAGTAAGATTTAAAAGCGTCGGGAAGGTCTATTACTTCTCGCCGGACGGGGCTGAGATTCCCGTCGGGACGAAGGTAATTGTCGAGACCGCCCGGGGCGTTGAGTGCGGAAGCGTTGTGCTCGCCAACAAGATGGTCGAAGACTCGGAGATTGTTCCGCCTCTCAAAACTATCATAAGAATCGCCACAGAGGACGATTTCAAGCAGATTGAACGGAACAAGATAAAAGAGGTCGACGCCGCCGACATCTGCGAGAGAAAGATTGCCCACTACGGGCTCAAGATGAATCTCGTCGACGTTGAGTGCACCTTCGACAACTCGAAGCTCCTCTTCTACTTCACAGCGGAGAATCGTGTCGACTTCAGAGAGCTCGTCAAGGATTTGGCGTCCGTTTTCCACACGAGAATAGAGCTCCGGCAGATTGGCGTTCGTGACGAAGCCAAGATGATGGGCGGCTTGGGAGTATGCGGCAGGCAGTTCTGCTGTGCGAGCTTCCTTGGTGAGTTCCAGCCGGTTTCAATCCGCATGGCGAAGGAGCAGGGCTTGTCCCTCAACCCGACAAAGATTTCGGGAGCCTGCGGAAGGCTCATGTGCTGCCTCAAGTACGAGCAGGACGGCTATGAGGAGCTCCTCAAGATTACCCCCAAGGTCGGAGCGCTCGTCAACACTCCATCCGGCAGAGGAACCGTCACCGACGCGAACCTGATTTCCGGCAAGATTACCGTCAAGCTTGACGGTGCCGAGGGCACGACCGTCTTCGAGCGGGACAAGCTGACCGTCATCAAGGATGCGGTTATAAAGGTCTCCCGTGAAGAGCTCAAGGCGCTCAAGGATTTAGAGAAATAAGCCGTTCGGGCACACACTTTGCTTCGCTATGCTCCGCAAAGTGCTACATTCCTAAACTCACGGCAAGTGCCTGATTTATTTTGTCCATAGAGGTTGAGTCGAGGACGCCCATGCGCTCCTTCAAGCGCTTCTTGTCTATCGTGCGAATCTGCTCCAGAAGGACAATGCTGTCCTTCGCGAGTCCGCAGGGGTTTGAGTCTATCTCGATATGCGTCGGCAGGTGGGTCTTTTCCCGTTGACTTGTGATAGCGGCGGCGATGACCGTCGGCGAATGACGGTTTCCCACATCATTCTGAACTATAAGTACAGGTCTGATCCCGCCTTGCTCCGAGCCCACGACCGGACTCAAATCCGCATAATAAATCTCTCCTCTGTATACCGGCACCGGCATTGACATAAAATCACCATTCCTTTCGATGAATAAACGCTTTTGTACTCATATTGTTGACGACATCAAAGCCATTTATTCAGCCCCGTCGGGGAGAAAACGGAAGCTTGGTTCATTTTATGCGGAGAGGGGACTTGGGGTTAAAATAAAAAGCGCACCATGTCGATTGGTGCGCTTTTGTAATTATTACGCTTTTGAAGCCTTATCAAGACACCCAAGAATCTCCCCGAGCATCCGATAATCCTCTGACTCTTTCACTTTTTCCTCTTTCTCGAAATATACAAACATCGAGTATTGGCAGAAGGTGGAGATGGCGACGTCGCGGGAGAATTCCTGCTTGTCGACTGTGAACCGGGGATTCCGGCGCATTTCTTCGTAGTAAGCCTCAAGGAACGTCTTTGCGGAATCGGCGGAGATGTACAGCTTGCCATCTTCGTACCCGACAAAGGCGAACCGCCCCAAATCCAAAAAGTAGGGGAGAATGTCGGCATACGTCCAGTCGATGAGCCAGGCATTTTCACCGTCCAGAAGGGCGTTTATCGGGAGAAAATCGTCGTGAATCAGTGTCCGCGGAGCCGAAAAGAAACGGGCTTCGATTGCTTCGAAAACATCACCGTATCCGGGGAAATACTTGTGGCTTTTCTCCCAGAAACGAAGAACCTTGCGGTCAAAGCAGCTTTTGCACCCGTCGGGATTGGTGCCCGTACCGAGATAGTAGCTCTGAATTTTCGCAAGCTCCCTGCCGACCTTTCCTGCATCCTCGGGCGAGCAATCTCTTGCGTCCGTGCCGTCTATATATGGCATAGTCACCCAGCAGTCGTCGCCAATCTGAAAGCTTGAGACAATCGGCGGAACCGAGAAGTCGTGACCGGCAAAGTACCGCTCAAACTTCTCCTTGTCCCGATTGGACTTCTTCAACACAAGCTTGCCGTCCAGCAGGAAGACGTCATATATTTTGTCGAGGCGGGTGTCGACGAATCTCCGCACCGAATCGGGGCTGTAAACCCCGGCTTTCTCAAATACCCCTGCAAATTCCGCCCATTCCTCGGCGGTAAGATTTCTATTTTCGGTCATAATGTATTTCTCCATGTCTGCGTTGTAATAAGTACAGTATACATCAAAAGAAGCTGAGAAGCAATATTTTGTCGTTTTTCTTTATTCCTGCTCGCTCACTTGTGCAAAATCCACAACTCAACATGCTACAAAGCGGCGAAATTTGTCGCGTTAAAACCTTGTATATCGAAAGAAAATGTGATAAAATATGTTCATATTATTACTAAGAAAGGTGATTTATATGGACGAAAATACTAATGTTCCCGGCAAGGGTGCGGCGACCGGCAGTTTGGTTGTCGGAATTATCGGCGTTGTTCTTTGGTTCTTCGGCTATTCCTCGATTCTTTCCGTAATCCTCGGCATTGTTGGTCTGGTTCTCGCTTCAAGCTCCAAGAAGAGTGGCTTTGACGGCGGAACGAGAACTGCCGGCTTCGTACTTTCTCTCATCAGCCTTATCGGCGGTGCGCTCGTATTTGTTGCTTGCGTTGCCTGTGCCGGTATCATCGGTGCTTTGGGAATGTATTGATAAGTCGTCTGACTGAATGAATGTTTATCCGGCAGGTACGTTGGTGCCTGCCGGATTTCGTGGAAGGGGATAGTATGTGTCCTGAGATTGTTTTGTTCGGGCGTGAGATTCCGACCTATGGATTGCTCGGAGTGACCGGTGTGTTGCTCGGGCTCTTGTTCGTCATCCTTCGTTCAAAGAGATTCGGACTCAGTGCGGACGACAGCGTCTATATCTACACCTTGGGCTGTGTGGGCGCGCTGATTGGGGCAAAGCTTCTTTATCTCGTGATCTCACTTGATGAGATAATTGCAAATATCGACCTTCTGTTTGCTGACACGGAGCTGTTTATCGCAAACTATCTTTCCGCGGGAATGGTCTTCTATGGCGGAGCAATCGGCGGGGTGCTCGGCGCGCTGGCGGCTTCGCACTATTTCGGAAAGCGGCTTCGGGATTTCTTCCCGGTCCTTGCTCCTGCGCTTTGCCTTGCCCATGCCGTCGGGAGAGTCGGGTGCTTCTGTGCCGGCTGTTGCTACGGCTGTGAGACGGACAGCATTTTCGGCGTAACCTACACCGTCTCCCAAAACGCCCCGAACGGTGTGTCGCTTCTGCCGATTCAGCTATTCGAGGCGGCAATCGAGCTCGTCATCTTCGTCGTGCTGATTCTCCTTTCTGAAAAGCTCACAAGAAAAGAGCTCCTTCTTCCCGCATACGTCCTCATGTACGCTCCGGCAAGGTTCATCCTCGAGTTCTGGCGGGGAGACGAAGTGCGGGGCATCCTCTTCGAGCTGTCCACCTCCCAATGGATAAGCCTTGCGGTCTTCATAGCGGCGATAATCTGGTTCGCCATTAAATACAAAAATCGCCTCGATAGCTTTTGACTATCGGGGCGATATTTTATGCTTAGGCTTAGGCTTCTGCTTATGCTTAGGCTTATGCCCATGCGTTTAAATCACAGACTAGCGAGCTTCTTGAACTCCGCCTTGAGTGCCGGGTAAATCTCGGTATAGAGCTGATAGAACTCCTCGTACTTCGGGACATCCTCGGGGATGGGCTCCTGAACCTTGTCGGTCTTGATGATTGCGTGGCAGGCTTCGGGGACGCTTGAGTAGAGTCCTGCGCCGACACCGGCGAGGATTGCAACGCCGAGGGCAGGACCTTCCTTCGAGGAAGCGGTCTTGACGGGGCAGTTATAGAGGTCTGCGAGCATCTGTCTCCAGATGGGGCTGGTGCCGCCGCCTCCGCAAGCCATCATGTCGGAGACGTTGATATTCATCTGTCTGAACACTTCGACGCAGTCACGGAGCGAATAGGAAACGCCCTCCATAACGGCTCTCAGCATATCCTTCTTGGTGTGCATAGCGGAAAGACCGAAGAACACGCCTCTTGCGTCAGGGTCAAGGTGCGGGGTTCTCTCGCCCATGAGATACGGGAGATAGAGGAGCCTGTTCGCACCGATCGGGACGGTTGCGGTCTCCTTGTCCATGAGGTAATATGTGTCGACGTCCATCATCTTTGCGGTTTCCTTCTCGGCGTTGCAGAAGTTATCTCTGAACCACTTGAGCGAAAGACCTGCGCCCTGCGTGACGCCCATTACATGCCAGCTGTTCGGGACAGCCGCACAGCAGGTGTGGACTCTGCCGAGCTTATCTATAGAAATGTTAGATGTGTGAGCGAATACAACGCCGGAGGTTCCGATTGTGGTGAACGCCTTGCCGTCCTCAACAACGCCTGTGCCGACAGCCGCCGCGGCATTGTCTCCGGCACCGCCGACAACCGGTGTGCCCTCGCAAAGTCCGACAGTCTCGGCAATCTCTTTAGTAAGGCCACCGGTAACTTCGCAGGATTCATAGACGTTAGCGAACATCGAGCGGTCGAACCCGAGAGCGTCGATGACCTCGTCGGACCAGTTTCTCTTCGGAACGTCGAGTAACTGCATTCCGGAAGCGTCCGAAACCTCGGTTGCATATTCATGAGTGAGAACGAATCTTATATAGTCCTTCGGGAGAAGGATGTGGCGGCAACGCTCGTAGTTCTCGGGCCTGTTGTTCTTGACCCAGAGAATCTTTGCGGCGGTCCAACCGGTAAGAGCGGGGTTAGCGGTGATTTCGATGAGCTTTTCTCTGCCGAGGATGCGGTTCATCTCGTCAACCTCATTGGCGGTTCTCTGGTCGCACCAGATGATTGAGCGGCGGATGACCTCGTTGTCCTTATCGAGCATGACAAGACCGTGCATCTGTCCCGAAAGACCGATGCCCTTGACATCCTCCTTCTTGACGCCGCTTTCCGCAACGACAGCCTTGATAGTGCCGATAGCGGCATTAGCCCAGTCTGCGGGGTCCTGCTCCGCATAGCCGTTCTTCGGCTGATACATCGGGTATTCTATCGTCTTTGAAGCGATAACCTTACCCATTTCGTCAAACAGAACCGTCTTGGTTCCGCTTGTGCCAATGTCTACACCTATAATGTAAGCCATAAATGATTCCTCCAATATGTTTCCGACTAAAGTCGGTAATTTACTTCTGATAAAGCCCTACGTCTTTAAGATTCTCAATTATATCCTCAAAGCTCTCGTCGTCGACTTCGACGCATTCTCTCATGCCGGGGTTGTCGTCGCTGAGTACATCCCATATGGTCAGGGCTTCGGGATTATTTTTGTAGCCGAGGGACTTTACAATCGGCTCGAATTTTGATAAACTGTTAGAGTAGATGTCGAGGCGCTGGAACTCCTGCATATAGAGCTCGTCGCCCGCTTCGCTTCCGAAGCCGAACTTTATCACGCCATCTGAGAAGAGAATTCCACCGTAGCGTTTCAGAATTGCCTTAGCAACGGGAACGGTGCAGTTGAGATAATAAGTTAGATACTCGTCCGAATCGCCGTCGGGGACTTCGATAAAGAAGAACATGGGCTCGGTGAATCTTGCGACTGCCTGCTTAAAGAAGCTCCTGTAGTCTTCGGCGGAAAGCGTCATAGTGAGCCTGCCGTCCTCGATTTTATATTCTTTTCTGACGGTGTCGGCGTCGACGCTGACACCCGCAATAAGCTTAATTTCGGACAAATATGCTCATCTCCCGCAAAAAATAGCGTTGAAGTACGAAAAATAGTACCAAAAATCGAATAAAAGCCACTCATAGTCCGAATAAACGGACAACCTGTATAGTATAATGGTGTCAGAAACTTAAAGAAAGGCGGCATCATTATGCTTTCATATTTAGCAGCACTTGCACTCGGACTTATCGGAATCTACAAACTCAGAGAGGGTCTTCTTATCATTCAAAATTACAATGATGCAAAAGAAGAACAGCTCTTGAGAGCTCAGACTGAAGCCAATACAAACATTATATCAAAAAACAGCGAGCAATGCAAGACATTTAAGCAAGCTGTTTAGAGGATTTTGAAAGGAAGTTTAACCATGCAAACACTGATGATAGTTTTGCTTGCCATCGCAATAGTTCTTTTGGGAGCAGTTCTCACGGCGGTAATATACTTCGGCAAGAAGAACGCCCAGAAGGATAATTCTCAGGAAAACGAAAGGATTTTGTCTGAGATAAGGGAGAGCTCGAAGCCCATCGGCGAGATAAAAGCGCAGATTGAGGGAATCCGTTCCTCTCAGCTCACCTCCGACCAGATACTCCGGCAGGAGCTCTCGAAGTCGCTTTCCGATAACCGCGAAGAGCTTTCGAAGTCGATAGAAGCCTCCCGGAAGTCGCAAAGCGAGGCAATGGACAGCGGCTTCAACAGCGTTCGTAACATCATGAACGAGAAGCTCGGTGAAATCAAGGGCGTTGTCGACGAGAAGATGCAGAAGACCCTCAATGAGCGTCTCGACTCGAACTTCAAGCAGATTGGCGAACAGCTTAGCGAGCTCTATAAGACCTTGGGCGAGCTCAATCAGCTTTCGGGAGGAGTTCAGGACCTGAACCGCACCCTCTCGAACGTCAAGACCAGAGGCATCTGGGGCGAGCAGCAGTTGGCGGCGATACTCGAAGACACCATGTCTTCATCCCAGTACGAGAAGAACGTCGCCACAAAGCGCGGTTCTTCCGACAGGGTCGAATTCGCCGTCAAGCTCCCCTCGAGCACCGGCGACAAGAAGACCTTCACTTATTTGCCGATAGACTCGAAGATGCCCTCGGACATCTACAATAAAATCTTGGACGCCTCGGAAGCCAGCGACCCTGCCGGAGTTTCGGCAGGAGTCAAAGAGCTCGAACAGCGCATCAAAGCCGAGGCAAAGAGCATTTCCTCGAAATACATCGACCCGCCGTATACCACCGACTTTGCAATCATGTTTTTGCCTACAGAGGGGCTTTATGCCGAAGTACTCCGAATCGACGGGCTCTCCGAATGGTGTCAGGCGAGCGAGAAGATTATGATTGCCGGTCCCACGACGATTACGGCTCTTCTCAACAGCCTCCGTGTGGGCTTTGCAAACGTCGCATTGAACGAAAAGAGCGCCGAGGTTCTGAAGCTCCTCATGGCAGTCAAGGCACAGTATCAGAAGTTCGGCACGCAGATTGACAAGGTCATGAAGCAACTTGATTCGGCGCGCAGTGGCGTTGACGAGCTCAAGCACCGCTCAGATATTATCCAGAAAAAGATGGGCTCGGTCGGCGAGCTTGACTCGGACGAAGCGGAAAGGGTTCTTGGGCAGGTCGGAGTGCTCACAGTTTCGGATGATTAAGGCTTGAAATACTAGCCCTGATATGCTACAATATATACATGATTACTTACAGGAGGTAACCCCCCATGAAATTAAAGTTCTATATCTGCGCTCATTGCGGGCAAATCGTTGCGAAAATCAAGGATAAAGGCGTGCCGGTTATCTGCTGTGGCGAACCTATGAGGGAGCTCGTCCCCGGAACCACCGAAGCCGCCCACGAGAAGCACATTCCGGTATATACCGTTGAGAACGGCGTCGTAAACGTCACCGTCGGCTCCGTCGAGCACCCGATGACCGAGGCTCACTACATAGAGTGGATTCTCCTCGAGACCAAAAACGGCAACCAGCGTAAAGTCTTCACCCCCACCGATGCCCCGAAGGCAAGCTTTGCACTCCTTCCGGGTGACGAGGTTGTTGCAGTTTATGCTTACTGCAATCTGCACGGGCTGTGGCAGGGATAAAAACGTGAGGCTTCCGAAAAGGAAGCCTTTTTTCTTTTGTCCTTGACGATTTCACTTTTATAGAGTATAATTGAAGATGAATAATCAGGCGTAGTCTTCCTGCATAATTTTGCTCGCCCCGCACATGCTAATCAAAAACCAATCGGAGTTGATTACATGAGTGATGAAATGGCGCAAAACAACGAAGTCACCGAGGAGCAGGCGGAGCTTTCGGAGCAGTACAGAGATATTGCAATCCAGAATTCGCGGCACCTCATCCACTGCCTGAGCGTTATCGGGCAGATTGAGGGGCACTATATCCTTCCGCCGCAGAACAAGACCACAAAATACGAGCACATCATGCCCGCACTCGTCGCCATTGAGCAGGACACGACCATCGAAGGGCTCATCATAATAATAAACACCGTCGGCGGGGATGTTGAGGCGGGGCTTGCGCTTTCCGAGCTCATCTCTTCGATGAAGACCCCGACCGTCTCGATAGTGGTCGGCGGAGGACACTCAATCGGAGTTCCCTTGGCGGTGAGCGCAAAGCATTCCTTCATAGTCAAGTCCGCCACGATGACAATTCACCCGGTGCGGCTTACGGGGCTCGTCTTGGGAGTGCCGCAGACGCTATCGTATTTTGAAAAAATGCAGGAGCGAATCGTGCGATTCGTCGCCGATAACTCGAATATTTCCGCCGAGCGCTTCAAGGAGCTTATGCTCAAGACCGGCGAGCTTGTCATGGATGTCGGAAGCGTTTTGACAGGCGAGGACACTGTTTCTGAGGGGATAATAGATTCCGTCGGAGGTCTGAGCGAAGCAATCGAGTGCTTATATCGGATGATAGAAGGTGGCGAGCCATGCTCTACACAATAATCTCCGAGTACGACATCTTCACCCGTGGCGAAAAGCCGACGCGGTTTATGGACATCGGGAACGGAAAAGTAGAATATACCGTCTCCGGCAAAAATAAAGTAGTAAAGAGCTTGTTTTCGACCGACCCGAGGGTGTATCTGGAGGAAAGGTACCAGCCGGGGAAACGGATTTAATTGTAGGGGCGGATATCATCCGCCCGAACCAAAGCACCTGCGAAAAAGCGGGCGGATAATATCCGCCCCTACAGTAGTTGCTACACCGACAAATAGAACAGATTCACTTATAGAAAGGACTTGAGCATATGTCGATATTATCAGCAATCTGGCAAGGAATCATTCAGGGGTTGACGGAGCTTCTGCCGGTCTCGTCGTCGGGACACCTTTCTTTGTTCCAGCATTTTTCGGGAACGAGCGGCGAGGACGGACTTCTTCTGACGGCTGTTTTGCACCTCGGCACACTTGTCGCCGTCTGCTTTGTTTACTATAAGCAGATCTGGGAGCTCATCAAGGAATTCGGACGGATGATAAAGGACATCTTCACCCGCAATTTCTCAATCGACAACGCCTCTCCCGAGAGACGGCTCGTATTCATGTTCATAATCTCGACGGCAATGCTCATCCCGTTCGCTATCTTCAAGGGCTTCTTCGAAAGCTTCTCGGAGGACGGCTCGATTCTCATGGAAGGCATCTGCTTCCTCTATACCGCCGCAATCCTCTTCATGGCGGATATGCAGTCGAAGGGCTCGAAGAAGATGACCGATTTGAAGTACAGTGATTCCGTGAAGATAGGCTTCTTCCAGGGCGTTGCACTTCTCCCGGGCGTTTCACGTTCCGGTTCCACTATTTCAGCCGGTATCTTCTGCGGACTTTCAAGAGACGCCGCCGTCAGCTATTCGTTCATTCTCGGCATCCCGGCAATCATCGCAGGTTGCCTGACCGAAATCGGCGGAGCGATAGGCTCGGAGAGCTCGGTCGGGTTCTTCCCCTGCCTTGTCGGCTTCATAGTCGCCGCAGTGGTCGGATTCTTAGCAATCAGGCTCATTCAGTACATAATCAAGTCGGATAAGTTCAAGATATTCTGGATTTACACCGGAGTTCTCGGAATTTTAACTATATTCATCGCAATACTCGAAGCAATCGTAGGGCATGCGTTTGTGATAGGTGGATAAAATGGCGCAAACTAAGAAGAAAACGACAACAAGAAAGCACACTTCGGCTTCGGCTAAGGCTTCCGAGGCACAGCGGCTTCGCAAAAATCGGGTTTACTCGATAGTATTTTCCGTGGTGGGGATATTCCTCCTCTTCGTGACGTGGGTCAAGGGGGAATCCCTCTGGAACGGTATGCACAATGTCATGTGGGGACTCTTCGGAATCTCCGCGGCTCTTGTTGCGCCCATAATCATCTATGTCGCCTGTATGCTCGCGATCGACAAGTCGGGCAGTGCGGCGGTCATCAAGACCGTTCAGGGAGTAGTTTTAATCTTCCTTGTCAGCCCGATGTTTGAAATTATCAACGGCTTCACCTCCGGAAACAGCGCGTTTTCGGGGGATAGTTTCGGGACCATCATCAGCGCTCTTTATAAAAACGGCGCCGAGAACCACAAGGGCGGCGGCGCTCTCTCTATCTTCATAGGCGGAGGACTCTCGAAGCTCTGCGGCAATGTCGGAGCGCTGATTATCATAATACTTCTGGTGCTCCTGTTCGTAATGCTGCTTACGAACATCACTATTGTCGATATCGGAAAATTCATCGCCGGTCTCTTCGGCAAGGCTAAGGTCGCCCTTTCGGAAACAGCAGAGGAGCAGGAAATCAAGCGCCTCGAGCGCGAAGCCGCGAACGAGGAAAAGCGCAAGAAGCAGGAAGCCGAAGCCAAGGAGAAAGAGAAGCAGAAAAAGGCGCAGGAGCCGAGAATCGATGTTGCCAAGTTCCTTGAGGACGACGAGCAGGAGGCTCTCAAGAAGCTCCCCGTGAAGAAATCGAATAAAAAGCGTGAGAAGATGCCGGCAGACTTCATCTCAGACGACGATATAACCATCAAGGCGAGCGAGGAAATCTTCCCGAAGGAATTCCCGAAGGAAGAGGAAAAGCCTGCCGAGGAGCAGACTCCTGAAACAACGACTACGGTCACGCCCGAGCCCGTTAAGGAAGAACCGAAGAAAGAGGAAACTGTCGAAACCGGCGTCACCGAAGCGGAGCCCGAGAACAAGCTCTATGTCACCGAGGGCAGTCAGACGACTCTTATCGAGATGGAGGACACAACCGTCTCGGCATATAACGCCCCACCGATTGATTTGCTTAATCCGGTAGAGAGAAAAGCCTCCGCCGAGGATACAGCCATAGAATCCGAGAAGAATTCACAGACATTGGTCGAGACTCTTCGGAGCTTCGGCGTTGCCACCAGAATTGTCGGCATCAGCCGCGGACCGTCTGTAACCAGATATGAGCTTCAGCCTGCGGCAGGAGTCAAGGTCTCGAAGATTACGAGCCTTGCGGACGACATCGCCCTGAACCTTGCGGCAAGCGGCGTCAGAATCGAAGCCCCCATCCCGGGGAAAGCCGCAGTCGGCATTGAAATCGCAAACAAACAGCGTGAAACCGTTTACATAAGAGAGCTCATCGACAGCGAGGAGTTCAAAAACGCCACGGGCAAGCTCTGCTTCCCCGTAGGGCGCGACATCGACGGCAAGATTATCATCGGCGACATCTCGAAAATGCCGCATATCCTGATTGCCGGTACCACCGGTTCCGGTAAATCCGTCTTCACAAACTCGATTATAATGAGCATTCTCTATAATGCTTCGCCGGACGAGGTCAAGCTGATTCTCGTTGACCCGAAGCAGGTCGAATTCCCCGTCTATAACGGCATCCCGCATCTTCTGATTCCGGTCGTTACCGACGCCAAGAAAGCGGCGGGAGCCTTGAATCAGGCTGTCACCGAAATGCTCAGACGTTACAGCATCTTCGCCGATAACGGCGTGAGGGACCTGAAGGACTATAACAAGCTCGCCGAAGAGAGCGAGAATCTGAAACCGCTTCCGCAGATGGTAATCGTCGTGGATGAGCTTGCCGACCTCATGATGGCGGCTCCGAAGGACGTTGAAAATTCGATTTGCCGTCTGGCACAGTTAGCGAGAGCCGCAGGCATGCACCTGATAGTCGCAACCCAGAGCCCGAGAGTCGACATCGTCACCGGTCTTATCAAGGCGAATATCCCGAGCCGTGTTGCGCTGAAGGTTTCGAATCAGATTGACTCGAGAGTAATTCTCGACGAAGGCGGCGCCGAAGACCTCCTCGGCAACGGCGACCTTCTTTACAAGCCTGTCGGGCAGTCGAAGCCGACGAGAATTCAGGGAAGCTTTGTCGCAACAGATGAGATTAAACGCGTTGTCGAATATCTGAAGGCTCAGAAAGAAGCAACGTATGATGAAGAGTTTGAGAGAGCCGCTGATAAGGCGGCGGAAGACCTTTCTTCAAAGAAGGACAAGCCTTCATCCGATGATTCCGAAGCTAAAACCAACAGTGGTGACGATATGACCGAGCGCGCCATTGAGGCGGTTGTCGAAGCGGGACAAGCCTCGACAAGCTTCCTGCAAAGAAGATTGAAGCTCGGTTACGCCCGAGCCGCCCGCACCATGGACGAGCTCGAAGCGATGGGCATCGTCGGTCCCGCCGACGGAGCAAAGCCGAGGCAGGTACTCATGACCAAAGCGCAGTGGCTCGAAAGACGGGCGATGATTGGAGCGGGAGCAGGAGCTCCCCCTGATAGCTCCGAAGGGGACTAAGTTTTCAAGCCGGATGGCTTCAAATACATTTTGAAAGGGAAATTGAATATGCAAAGAAAAGATATGATTCTTGAGTGCAGTAAGCTCCGGGACGACATCAAGCGGTTTACCGAGAAGACAACGGGAACTTCTGCCGACGGTCTCAGCCTTGAGACCACGCTTTCGGAAGCCGGAATCGATGACTTCAACTTCGGCGATATATGTGAAGGCATCATGGACGAGTATGACGAAGCCACAGGTATGGCGATTGCCGAGGGATGCGAGACTATGAAGGACGTCTATGATGTCATGTTTCAGGAACTTGTCGACAGCTACAGCTGGGATAATGTTGAAATGGGTGTCTGGAACTTCCTCGCCGAGTGTGTTGTGAGACATGCCCATCCGGAAAAGGCACTTAATGGAATTGTCTTCACTTCGGATGAGATATCTGTTGATATCCTGCTTGACAGAGGCTTTGGATTTTCCAAGAGCGATGTCAACGCAGTTGTCGACGAAGCCAACCGGAAGTATGGCATTTCCGTGCCGAAGGAAATATCTCCGGATGATATGATTGGAACGCTTTTTGACAGAATAGTCTATGAAGTTGATGCCAAGGAGCAGGAGATACGCGAAGCCGAAGAGAAGGAAAAAGAGGAGCGCTCGGCAGAGATAGCCGAAGAGCGTGAAGCGATGCGTCAGCGCCAAGCTGAGCGCAAGCAGAAAAAGTCCTGCCTGCAGACCATCGGGTATGCTTTTCTGTTGTACATCCTGCCATTCCTGATTCTCGCCGGAATTCTGGCACTGATTTTCAGCCATATTTATTGAGATTTATCAGAGATAGAAAACCATTATGCCCAAAACCCATCGCAGGCGCAGGTCTGCTAAAAAGAGAAAACAGAACAGATTAAACCTTGCGGCGGCGTTGGTGCTTTTGTGCTCGCTGTTTATAATCTACGTCGGCGTTGACCACTTCTTTATAGAACCGCAGGTTGCGGACACCGATTCGGGCGGCTCGATTACCACTTCGGCGACAACGTCATCGGACGAGACCATAGCGCCGGTTGCGGACGGGAGCTGTGCCACGGTGTACTTTATCAACGTCGGGCAGGGCGACTGCGAGCTCATAGTTGCCGATGATGGCACCACGATGCTCATCGACGGCGGCGAGTCGGACTATGGCGACACGGTGGTCGCATACCTCGGTGAACTCGGAATCACAAAGCTTGACTATGTCGTGGGGACGCACCCTCATTCCGACCACATCGGCGGACTCCGCAAGGTCATCTCCTCCGACATCGAAATCGGCGAGGTCATCATGCCGAAAATCCCCGACGATTACGTCCCGACGACCAGCTCCTATGAAAAGCTCCTTACGGCTATCGAGAAGAAGGGCTGTCACCTGTATGCCGCAGAGAACGAAACCATCGCGTTCGGGAGCGGGACGCTCAGGATAATTGTGCCGGACTATTCCGAGGACGAGCTCAACAACTATTCGATAGTGATAAGATTTGATTATGGAAGCAGTTCGTTTTTGTTCACCGGAGATATCGAGAAGCTGATTGAGACCCAGCTTGTCGAAAGCGGAGTGGACTTGGATGTCGACGTATTGAAGGTAGCGCACCACGGAAGCTCGACTTCGTCGTCCTATGCCTTCCTTGATGCCGTCACGCCGGAATATTGCGTCATAGAATGCGGCGACAACAGCTATAACCATCCGAATTCGGATGTTGTTGATAGATTAGAGCTTTATACTGAAAATATTTACAGGACCGATATTGACGGAACGGTCATCTTTTCCTGCACGGGTTCCGGCATGAGTATCGCGACTGAGAACGGAGAATAAAACCATGTTTATGACCATTGAAAGATTTGAAGGGGACAAGGTCATCCTTGAGATTGGCAAGGAATACCGCCTGACGGGACCGAAGTCGGACATGCCCGAGGGCGCCTGTGAGGGCGACATTGTCGAGTATGTCGAGAGCGAAGGCGAATTTGTACTTCATAAGCTTCTTACGGAGGTTCGCCGCGAAACAATGAAGAAAATGCAGGAAAAACTTTTCGAACACAGGAGTGAAGAGGATTGAATACTTCATCGGACCTTTTCGATTTGATAAGGGAAAGGGAAAAAACCGCCTCGAAGGGGCACAAAAAAATTGCCGAGTATATCCTTGACCACTATGACAAGGCGGAATATCTGACTGCGGCAAAATTGGGCGAGTGCGTCGGAGTGAGCGAATCGACGGTTGTCAGGTTTGCATCCGACCTCGGCTTTTCGGGATACCCGGAATTCCAGAAATCCCTTCGTGAAGCCGCCCGCAACAAACTCACGGCGGTTCAGAGAATCGAGCAATCAAGGCTCAGCCCCGAGGACGTTTTCAGCAAGGTTCTGAAAAACGACATCGAGCACATCCGCCGCACCCTCGAGGAGACCGACGAAAAGAACTTCAATTCTGCGGTCGACAGCATCATAAACGCAAAACACATCTACATACTTGGCGTTCGGAGCTCGGCGGCTCTGGCGTCCTTCATGGGCTACTACTTCCAGCTTATGCGCCCTGACGTCGTAACTCTGCGGCAGGGAAGCAGATCTGAGCTTTTCGAGCAGCTCATGCGTCTCGGCGAGGGCGATCTTCTTATCGGAATCTCCTTCCCGAGGTATTCGAGGCAGACGGTTCAGGCTCTTGCCTATGCCAAGAAAAAGGGTGCGGAAACCCTTGCCATCACCGACAGCCTCGATTCGCCGATTGCCGAGAATGTGGGAAACGTTCTTCTGGCAAGAAGTGATATGGTTTCGTTCGTCGATTCGCTCGTCGCGCCGATGAGCCTGATTAACGCCCTCATTGCGGCGGTCTCACTCAAGAATCACGAGGAAGTCGAGAAGAGCTTTGCGATACTCGAGGAAATCTGGGACGAATACGACGTCTATCAGAAGAGCGAGGACGGAAACCGTGGCGTCTAGCAGTATAAATACTGCCGTCATAATCGGCGGCGGTGCGGCAGGGATGTTTGCTGCCGCAAGGCTTTCGGAAATGGGCGTAAGTGCTACCGTTCTTGAGCCGACGGGGCAAACGCTTCGGAAGCTCAGGATTTCCGGCAAGGGCAGGTGCAACCTTACGAACAACTGCACTGTCGAGCAGGTCATGAAAAACGTCATGCGAAACCCGAAGTTTCTCTACAGCGCGCTTGACAACCTGTCTCCGCAGGACACGATGGCGTGGTTTGAATCGCACGGCGTGCCACTTAAGACCGAGCGCGGCGGGAGAGTTTTCCCCATAAGCGACAAGGCTTCGGACGTTGCGGCGGCTCTTGAAAAAAGCGATGTTAGAATCATAAAAGACAGAGCAATTAAAATTCTTACCGAGAACGGCAGAGTCACGGGAGTCAAGGGCGAGCACGGTGAATACAAAGCCGACGCTGTGATTTTGGCAACCGGCGGCAAGAGCTACCCGAAAACCGGCTCGACCGGCGACGGATATAAGCTTGCAGGCGATTTGGGGCACACAATCTCCGAGCCGAAGGCTTCGCTTGTCCCGATTGAGACCAAAGAACACTTTTCCGAAGAGCTCTGGGGCTTCACGGTAAAGAACGTGACTTTATCCCTGTACGGAAACACACTCCCGCTTCGCGGGAGCCGGAAAAAGCCGATTTACACGGAACTCGGCGAGATGACTTTCCAGAGATATGGCATTGCGGGACCGCTGAGCTTGTCTGCATCCTGCTTTATCGACGATAAACAAGACTACAAAATAGTGATAGATTTGAAGCCCGGGCTAAGTATGGAACAGCTTACGAAGCGGATTCAGAGGGACTTTGACGAAACGCCGAACACACCCTTTGGGGAATCGCTCGGTCGGCTTTTCCCGAGGGAGCTGAGAGCCGACATGGTTCGCCTTTCGGAAATCCCGCAGGACAAGCCCTGCAACCAGATTACAAGGGAAGAAAAAGAACGGCTTGCTCGGCTCACAAAGAACCTGACCCTCACGGTAACAAGACTTCGCCCAATCGAAGAGGGAATCGTCACCCGAGGCGGAGTTAAAACCGGTGAAATCAATCCGAAAACGATGGAATCGAAAATCGTTTCGGGGCTCTACTTTGCGGGCGAGATTATCGACTGCGACGCCATGACGGGCGGATATAATCTGCAGATAGCGTTTGCGACCGCTGAAACGGCGGCAAAATCGATTTTAAATACAACACAGGATGGTGAAGCTACATGGGAATAAGCATTGCGCTCGACGGACCGAGCGGTGCGGGCAAGTCGACGATAGCTAAGGAGGTCGCAAAGCGCCTTGGTTATGTCTATGTCGACACGGGCGCCCTTTATCGCTCAATCGGGCTCTACGCATACAGGCTCGGGAAAAATACGAATGACGCAAGCGAGGTTGTCCCGCTCCTTTCGGACATCAGGCTTGAGCTTAAGTATATAGACGGCACGCAGAGGGTCATTCTGAATGGCGAGGACGTCTCCGAGACGATAAGAGCCCCCGAGATAGCGATGGCGGCGTCGGGCGTTTCGGCAATTCCCGAGGTCCGCGAATTCCTGCTCGACTTGCAGAGAAATATGGCGGAAAAGCATAATATTGTCATGGACGGAAGAGATATCGGCACGGTAATCCTCCCGAATGCTCAGGTCAAAATCTTTATGACAGCTTCTGCCGAAGAGAGAGCCAACCGTCGGCTTAAAGAACACCTTGCGAAAGGTCAGGAAATCTCATATGAAGAGATTTTAAAAGAAATCAACGAGCGGGATTATAACGACTCCCACCGTGCGGCGGCACCCTTAAAGAAAGCCGACGACGCTTATGAACTCGATACCTCGAATCTCGACATTGACGGCGCAGTCTCGGCGGTGCTCGAGATTGTCGATACCAAGCTCAACGCTTTGAGACCTCAGAGAGGCACGGCGCCTGCGGTAAACCGGTTTTTTTTCGGGTTTGTGAGGGCGATTGCGTTCGTCCTCCTGAAAATAGTGATGAAGGTTAGGTATGAAGGACTCGACAACATCCCGAAAAACACTTCATATGTCATAGCCGCTAACCACCACACCGTCCTTGACCCGGTCGCTATCGGTGTCAGGATGAATAACATCTCGGCATATATGGCAAAAGAGGACATCTTCGAGTATAAGATAGCCAACGTCCTGAAGATTTTCCACGCCTTCCCGGTAAAGCGGGGCAAGAGCGACAAGTCGGCAATCAGAACAGCAATAGCATATCTCGACAAGGGTTATAATCTCACAATCTTCCCTGAGGGAACCCGTTCCAAAGACGGCAAGCTCGGCTCGTTCAAGAGCGGCGTTTCGTTTGTCGCAAGCGAGGCAAATGCCGACGTTCTGCCGGTCGGAATCACGAGGCGCAAGACCAGACTCGGAAGGACATTCCTGACAGTGCGCTTCGGCAAGCTGATTCCCTACTATAAGCTCAAGGTCAACTCGCTGAGCTCAAGTGAACTGAAGCATTCAAGGGATATAATTTTGAACGAAGTCAAGGGACTTATAGATGAATAAGAGCATTACTGTTGCGAAAACCGCCGGCTTCTGCTTCGGAGTGGACAGGGCGGTGAAGATAGCTTATGAGACTGCCAAGGAGCAGACCGATAAGAAAATCTACACCCTCGGTCCTCTTATCCATAACCCGTCGGTGGTTGCGGACTTGGAGAAGCGGGGAATCGGCGTGATAAATTCGCCGTCCGAAGCCAAAGAGGGCGACACGGTCATTATCCGCTCCCACGGAGTCGGCAGGGCTGTCTTCGATGAGCTTAAAGACAGGGGAGTAAACATAGTTGACGCGACATGCCCGTTCGTCACGAAGATTCACAAGCTCGTGGCGGAGAGAACGGCTAAGGGCGAGCTTGTGCTCATAGCCGGAGACAGGGAGCACCCGGAGGTTCAGGGAATCCTCGGCTGGACAGAAAGCTCCGCTGTATGCGACAATTCGGGCGAAGGTGACGCCGAAGTCTTCCCGAATTGCGTTGAGCTTGTTAAGCTTCTTAGAAAGAATTGTGAAAAATCAAAAAAAGGTGTTGCAATTCTTTCTCAAACAACTTATAATATAGTAATGTGGAATCAGTGTATAAGGGCGATCTCGGAATTTTCCACCGAAGATGTCACTGTTTACGATACCATCTGTACGGCTACCGAAAAACGGCAGTCGGAGGCGGAGAGTCTTTCCCGCAAATGTGATACGATGCTGATTATTGGCGGGCGCAACAGCTCAAACACAAAGAAGCTGTACGATATTTGCTCGGCTAACTCAAGGTGCTTTCTTATCGAAGATTCGCGAGAGCTCAAGGACATTGATTTTTCTACAGCGGAATCCGTAGGGATTTCGGCCGGCGCATCAACTCCGGCATATATCATTGAGGAGGTAAAAAAAGACATGACTGAGATTTTGTCAAACGAGGAAGAGTTCAACTTCGAAGAAGCGATGGAACAAAGCCTCAAGAAAATATATACCGGAAAGAGAGTAAGCGGCGTAGTTACAGCTGTCAACAGCACTGAAATTATAGTTGATATCGGCACCAAGCATACCGGATATATTCCCCTGTCCGAGCTTTCGGCGGACCCCAACGCCAAGCCCGAGGACGTAGTCAAGGTCGGCGACACCATCGACGTAATCGTCACAAAGCTCAACGACGTAGAGGGCATTGCAATGCTTTCTAAGAAGCAGGTAGATGCTCAGAAGGGCTATGACGACGTCAAGAAGGCTTATGAGAGCGGTGAGGTTCTCACAGGCACTGTCACCAACATCATCAAGGGCGGCGTTATCGTCACCACGAGCGGCATGAGAGTCTTCGTCCCCGCATCCCAGACAGGTGTGAGAGCGGCAGATTCCATGGACACTCTTCTCAAGAAGGAAGTTCGTTTCAAGATTATCGAACTCAACGAGCAGAGAAAGAGAGCTGTCGGTTCCATCAGAAAGGTAACCGCCGAAGAGAGAGCTCAGCGCGGAGAAGCATTCTTTGAGACCGCAGAGGTCGGACAGACCGTTATGGGCGAAGTCAAGTCCATCACCGACTACGGAGTATTTGTTGATGTCGGCGGAGTTGACGGACTTGTCAGAAGAATGGATCTTACCTGGGCAAGAATCAAGCATCCTTCGGACGTTGTTTCCGTTGGCGACCGCATCGAGGTCACCATCAAGGACATCGACAAGGAGACCGGCAAGGTTTCTCTCGTCTACAAGAAGACCGAGGACAACCCTTGGGTCATCTTCGAGAAGAACTATTCTGTCGGACAGACCGTTGAAGTAAAGATTGTTTCCATCACCGCATTCGGAGCATTCGCTCAGATTATCCCCGGCATCGACGGACTTATCCACATTTCCCAGATTGCCAACCAGAGAGTCGCAAACGTTGCGGACTTCCTCTCCGTCGGCGACGTAGTAACCGCCAAGATTACTGATTGCGATATCGCCAACAAGAGAGTAAGCCTTTCCATCAGAGCTCTTCTCCCCGAGGGAGAATACAAGCCCGCAAAGGAGACCGCTCCCGCTGAGGACGAAGCCGAAGAGGCTGAGACTGAGGAATAATTCAATATTTCCTGCACGTTTGTATAATGTACATCCAACAGGCGGCGTTCTTGCCGCCTGTTTTTTGTACATGCAGTACCCGAAAAGATTAAAAATCCATTACAAATTTCCATACCCTCTTAACATCCGCCGAGATTTGTGCTATAATAGCATGTAACAGCTTCACAATACCGTCCGTGTTTAGGCTTCAAGAGAGGAGAAGTGCTGTGAAGAAAACTTCCAACCTGAAAAAATTCAAAAGAGGATTCAAGAAGGCGACCAAGCCGTTCGCAGTTCTGCTTAAGATGATAGGAACGGTCATTTTGTGCGCCCTGATGATTATAATCATAACCGTGATGATTGTCGCATGTGCGGCAACCGTTTTTGTCGTGAATCTGATGGAAGACACCTCGGAGATAAGCCTTGACGATATCTCTTCGAGCTATACCACTTATATCTATGCCCAATCAGGAGATGAATGGGTTGTCTACGACACCTTGTCGAGTCAGGGCGAAAAGCGTATCTGGGCTGACCTTGAGGAAATCCCTCAGTACTTAAGAGACGCCTTCGTCTATTCCGAGGACGAGAGATTCTATAGCCACGACGGCGTCGACTTCTATGGAATCGCAACTGCGGTTGTGGAGATATTTATCAAAGGCGACGTCAGAGGCGCTTCGTCCATCACTCAGCAGACGGTCAAGCAGATAACCGGCGATGACGATGCAGACGGCATCGAGGGCGTTCAGAGAAAGCTCCGTGAGATTTACCGTGCGGTTCAGCTTGAGAAGAATTATTCAAAAGACGATATCCTTGAGGCATATCTGAACTTGGTGCCACTTAACAACAATATCTACGGCGTTCAGGCGGCGGCGAACTACTACTTCAATAAGGACGTAAGCCAGCTTACGCTTGCCGAGTCGGCGTGTATAGCGGCAATCACCAAGAGCCCTTATTATAACGACCCGATAAACTTCCCCGAGAGCAACTACGAAAGACGTGTATATATCCTCGACCAGATGCTCGAAAACGGTGCTATCTCTACTGAAGAGTACGACGAGGCGATAAACGAAGAGCTGAATCTCATCGGAAGCATGGACTATAATTCTTCTTCGTCAGAAGAAGTAGATACATCCTCCCTTTCCGCTTATGACAACTTCGACGACGTTTCGTCCTACTATGTCGATGCCGTAATCTATCAGGCGGTCGACTACTTCATGAGCTATTACGGCTATGAGACGTGGGACGAAGCCTATACCGAGCTCTGCTCCGGCGGATATAAGATTTACTGCTGTGTCGACCTTGACGTCCAGATTGAGCTCGAGGAGAAATATCTCGATCTCTATACCTTCTCTGAGGACGGAAACGAGGACATCCCGCAGAGTGCGTTCATCTGCATGAACTACTCGGGACAGGTGCTTGCCGTTGTCGGCGGCATCGGCGAGAAGGAGAGCCCATTGGGCTTGAACCGCGCCACAATGTCGACCCGTCAGCCCGGTTCGTCAATCAAGCCGCTTGCTTCGTATTCGCTTGCAATCGAGAACGATTTGGTAACCTGGTCGACGCTTCTTCTGGATGTGCCTTTGCTTATAGAAGATGCGAGCTCGGACAACGGCTATCTCGTCTGGCCCAGAAACTACTCGACGAGCGGCGCCTATACGTCGTCGTGGTCGAAGGAATATAACACTGTGGCGAACAACCTCCAACGTTCGCTCAACACAGGTGCGGCTCAGCTTGTTGAGCTTCTGACCCCGAGCGCATGCTTCGAGTTCATGTACTATAAACTCCACCTGAGTACACTGGTGCTCTATGAGGACGGATTAACGGACGTCGCAAGGTCTCCTATGTCTGTCGGTGCGCTTACTGACGGCGTAACGCTTCAGGACATGGTCGCCGCATACCAGATTTTCGGCAACGGCGGAAAGTACTACGAGTCGACGTTCATCACCCGAATCCTTGACAGCTCCGGCGACGCCATCTATACCTATGCCTATGCCGGCGAGCAGGTCATCGAGGAATCGACCGCTTATGTCATGAACAGAATGCTCGAGAGCGTTGTTTCTTCCTCGAGAGGAACCGCCCGCAACGCCAAGCTTGACAACGTCGAGCTCATCGCGAAGACCGGTACCACTCAGGACTGGTGCGACCTCTGGTTCATCGGTTGCACCCCCGAATATGTAACGGGTCTCTGGATTGGTTATGACACTCCCGAGGAGATTGATACGGATAACTGCTACGGCTCGGCTGTCATGTGGAAGAACATCTTCGGAGACATCGCCGACGCAGGCGAAATTACGACATTCGACACATGCTCGTCGGTCGTAACCCGTGAATACTGCACCGAGACGGGACTTATCGCCGGAAGCAACTGCACAAGCACCGCCACCGGCTATTACAAGAAAACCAATATCCCGGCAACCTGCTCGGGCGTTCACGAGGAAACAGAGCTTGACAAGACCCTTTCGGCTCTCTCGCCGAGCTCCACTGCGTGCATAGTCACCGACGGCGTCGATGTCAACGAATACATCGCCCTGACCGGCAACAACTACACTTATGTAACTGAGATTCTCAGAGAGTTTTATTAAAAATTGTAGGGGCGGATATTATCCGCCCGCTTACTCTGTGACAAAATTTGAATTAGCATTTGAGGTGTTCTGATGGATGGGATAAGATACTGCTGTCCCTGCCTTTTCGGCGTTGAAAGCGTGTTGTCCTTTGAGATTAAGAGAATTGGGGGAGAGAACTTAGCCGTTTCCGACGGCAGAATCTCCTTTGACGGCGACATAAATATGCTCGCCCGTGCGAACATAAGGCTGTTGACCGCCGAGCGAGTCATGATTGAGCTCGGAAGCTTCGAGGCGAAGACCTTTGAACAGCTATTTCAGGGAGTGAAAGCCCTGCCGTTCGAGAACTTCATTGGAAAATACGACCGTTTCCCCGTCAAGGGAAGCTCGCTCAATTCCCAGCTTCACAGCATCCCCGATTGCCAGTCGATAATAAAAAAAGCGGCGGTTGTCCGCCTCTCGAAAAAATACGGCATCGAGCGCTTCGAGGAAACGGGCGCCCTCCACCAGATTCAGTTCAATATCTACAAGGACAGGTGCACGATCTATCTCGACACCTCCGGGATTGGGCTTCATAAAAGAGGCTATCGTAAAGACGCTAATGAGGCTCCGATAAAAGAGACCCTCGCCGCCGCAATCGCCGACTTTGCCCGCGTAAAAACCGGCAGTCAGGTCGTCGACCCGATGTGCGGAAGCGGAACGCTCCTTATAGAATCGGCATATAAATCGATGCGAATCGCCCCGGGGCTTATGCGCCACTTCTCCGCCGAAAGCTGGGAAAGCGTGCCGAAAAGCATTTGGAAGACCGAGCGTGACCTCGCCCGTGAGCAGGCGAACCCGGGCGGCGGCTTTACCGGCACCGGCTCGGACATTGACGAACGGGCAGTAGCTCTCACACTTCAGAACTCGAAGCTTGCGGGAGTAGGAGAGTATATAAAAGCGACGAAAGCCGACATCCGAAACTTTAAGCCGAAGGACGGCACCATCACCGTCTGCAACCCGCCCTATGGCGAGCGCCTCCTCGAGCTCAAGGAAGCCGAGGAGCTCTATAAAGTGATGGGACAGGTCCTCGCCCCCTCGAAGGAGCATCCCTGCTACATCATCTCCCCGCACGAAGAATTCGAACGCCTCTTCGGCAAAAAAGCCGATAAGAGACGCAAGCTGTATAATGGGATGATAAGGTGCTGGCTTTACCAATACTACTTGTAAACCCCTCCACCACCGACTTCGTCGGCGGTCCCCCTCCCCTTTCAGGGGAGGCTTTTTTTGTTCTCAGGAAAGTTTGTGCAGGATACAAAAAGGCTCCCCTGAAAGGGGAGCTGTCAGCGAAGCTGACTGAGGGGTTTACTCAACAGTAACACTCTTCGCCAGATTCCTCGGCTTATCCACATCCAATCCCTTCGCCAATGAGACATAATAGCTCATCAGCTGTAGAGGGATTACGGCGAGCGATGCCGCAAAGTGGGAGTCGGTCTCGGGGATATATACGGTGAAGTCGGCGATGTCTTCGGTGTTATAGTTGCCGTCGGTCGTCACAGCCATGAGGTATGCCCCACGGCTTTGGCACTCGACCATGTTGCTGACAGTCTTCTCGTAGAGCTCGCTCTGCGTCAGGCAACCGACAACGAGGGTTCCGTCCTCGATGAGGCTGATTGCGCCGTGCTTGAGCTCGCCGGCGGCGTAGGACTCAGAATGGATATAGGAAATCTCCTTCATCTTGAGGCTTCCCTCAAGGCTGATGGCATAGTCGATGCCGCGACCGATGAAGAATATGTCCGTTGATGAAGCCTGCTTCGCGGCGAACCACTGCAGGCGCTCTTTGTCTTCAAGAATCTTCTCGATTTTCTCGGGGAGCGTCATGAGCTCCGAAATTAGGTCTTCATACTTCGCCTCGTCAATCTTGCCCAAGACGTAGGCGAGCTGAACCGCGAAGGTGTACCCCACTACGAGCTGTGCCGAATATGCCTTTGTCGTCGCGACGGCAATCTCGGGACCGGCGAGGGTATAGAATACGTTGTCAGCCTCCCTCGCAATCGAGCTTCCGACGACGTTTACTATCGCAAGGGTCTTAAGCCCTCTGCTCTTGGCTTCTCTCAGTGCCGCCAGGCTGTCCGCTGTTTCGCCCGACTGACTTATGATTATGCAAAGCCCGTTCTTGTCGAGCACCGGATTGCGGTATCTGAATTCTGAAGCGAGTTCAACTCTTACGGGAATCCCCGCCAAATCTTCTATCACATACTGCATGACCGCCCCGACGTGATACGCCGAGCCGCATGCGACTATGTAAATCTGACTGATTGACTTGAGCTCCTCGTCCGAAATCCCAACCGGGCTTAAGTCTATTTTTCCGTCGCGAATGACCGAAGAAAGCGTGTTCCTGACGGCTTCCGGCTGTTCGTGGATTTCCTTTATCATGAAGTGCTCGTAACCGGCTTTTTCGGCGGTTGCGGCGTCCCACTTTATCTCGCTCGGCTCTTTCTCAATCCTCTCGCCGTCGATGTTGAAAAATTCGACGCTTCCGCCCGAGAGGTGCGCAATCTCGTAGTTGCCGATGTAGTAAACGCTTCTTGTGTACTTGAGAATAGCCGGGACATCCGACGCAAGATAGGATTCGTCACTATCCACGCCGACGATAATCGGGCTGTCCTTTCTGGCGGCGAAAATCTCGTCGGGGAAGTCCTTGAACATCACCGCAAAGGCATAGGAGCCGGAAATTCTCGTCATGGCGCGGGTCAGGGCATCAATCGGCGTGCCCGAGCCTTTTTTATAATAGTAATCTATCAGCTTGATGGCGACTTCCGTATCTGTCGAGGAATAGAAGCTGTAGCCGTTCTTCTCGAGAAGCTCCTTGAGCTCTTTATAGTTCTCGATGATTCCGTTGTGGATTCCGACAACGTTGCCGTCGTCAGACTTGTGAGGATGAGCGTTTATCTCGGATGGTGCCCCGTGGGTCGCCCATCTTGTGTGCCCGACGCCGCATGTGCCCGAAAGCGCCTTGCCGCCGTCGGTCTTTTCGGCAAGAACCGCCAGCCTGCCCTTTGCCTTGACGACTTTGATCTCGCCGTCACCGTCACGGACGGCGATTCCTGCGGAGTCGTAGCCCCTGTATTCGAGCCTCGAAAGCCCATCCAACAGTATCGGCGCCGCCTGATTCTTCCCCGAATATCCGACAATACCACACATAGCTTAACCTCCCTCTATCACTGATACAATACCATCCGTATATTTCTTGCACAATTCTTCCGTCTCGGCTTCTGCCATAACTCGAACTAACGGCTCGGTTCCCGAAGCTCTGACTAAAATTCTTCCCGAATCGCCCAATGCTTCGGAAGCTTTTTCAATGGCTTCTTTTACTTTTGGATCGTTCAGAGTAGCCTCTTTATCACTTACCTTCACGTTTACCAGTACCTGCGGGTAAATCTGCAAGCCTTCGCAGAGCTGGGAGAGCGTCTTCTTCTCGGAAAGCATGACCTCCATGAGCTTTAGCGATGTCAGGATTCCGTCGCCGGTGCCGGCGTATTTCGAGAAGATGATGTGCCCCGACTGCTCGCCGCCGAGCCTGCAACCGTTACTGCTCATATATTCATACACATACTTGTCGCCGACTGCGGTCTTGGCATAGTCGATGCCCTCGCGGTCAAACGCCTTGTAGAGCCCGATGTTAGACATAACCGTCGTGACGACGGTGTTGTTTTCGAGCTCGCCGCGTGAGCGCATGTATTTTCCGCAGATATAGAGGATGTGGTCGCCGGTGACAACGTTTCCCTTCTCGTCGACGGCTATGCACCTGTCCGCGTCGCCGTCATAGGCGAAGCCGACGTCGAGGTGGTTCTCGAGGACATGCTTCCTGAGAGCTTCGATATGGGTTGAACCCGCATTGTCGTTTATGTTGAAGCCATTCGGTTCGGTGTTGATGGCATAGGTCTTGGCGCCGAGAGCGTCAAAAACAGCCTTCGCAATGTGCCAGCTTGCACCGTTGGCGCAGTCGAGCCCGACTTTTACTCCCCGGAAGGAGAACATCCCGAGAGAAATAAGATATCCTATGTAGCGGTTTCTGCCCTCGATATAGTCGACGGTTCTGCCGATTTGCTCTTTGTGTGCAAACGGAATCTCGGGGAAATCTTCTCCAAAAACATGGAGCTTGCCGTCAAGATAATCTTCAACAAGGCTGATAACCTCCTCGTCCATCTTCTCGCCCCTTGAGCCGATGAGCTTGATGCCGTTGTCGTAATAGGGGTTGTGGCTTGCGGAAATCATGATTCCGCAGTCGAAATCCTCCCTCCCGACGACGTACGCCACCGACGGGGTCGTAGTGACGTGGAGTAAATATGCGTCCGCACCCGAAGCGACCAAGCCGCCGACGAGCGAATATTCAAACATATAGCTCGAGCGCCGGGTGTCTTTTCCTATGACTATTTTAGCGGGGGAGTTATCGCCGGCTCTTTTTCTGAGCTCCGAATAATACCACCCGAGAAATCTTCCTACTTTGAAGGCGTGCTCCGCCGTCAGACCGACGTTAGCCTCGCCACGAAACCCATCGGTTCCGAAATATCTTGACATACCAAGTCCCCTTATTTAAGAAATGCTATTATAATATATTACTCTAAGACGGCGAAATTGTCAAGTTACGTCTTGGTAACAAGTTGCCTTTCCCACTTGGACATTATGTACAAAATCAGCCGCCATATATTGTGCATAATGACAAGTTGAAATCTGCGTGAAAAAGGTGTATAATGAATTATCACAAGATTTACTTGGAACTCAGGTAAACAGGAGGTAATGTAATGAAGAAAATTATCGCGATGCTTCTGGCAGGGATAATGATTATGGCATTAGTCGGCTGTGGAAGTTCCTCGCGTGAGGTTGTACAGCTTACGTTCAATACCCAGGACGCTGAAGATATCCTCAATGCAGCAGGTATCTATCTTCCCGATGCAGAGGAAACTGCGGCGGCTGGCTCCGTAGTCAGATGGTTCGCCTGGTATGACGGCATGCAGAACTACTCGGAAGACGAAATCATCAATTCAGGTTATTGGACCTTCCAGGAGAAGTATGGCTGTGCAATCACTTGGGATGAATGTACATACGACACAAGATATGACGAGCTTGCAACTCTTATCTTAGCTTCCAACTCTCCTGATTTCTATCCGGGCGACAATCAGGTCTTTCCGACAAGATGTATTAAGGGTATGTTCGTTCCCGTTGATGACTATATAGATTATGACGACCCTCTCTGGGCTGATGAGAAGGAGTATGCCTATAACTACTTCTCAATCAAGGACAGACCTTATATAATTGTTTTTGATAACACATTCGACAACGTCGTTTGCTATAACCGCAGAGTTATGGAAGAGTGGGGCTATGATGACCCCGCAGAGCTCTACTACAACAACGAGTGGACTTGGGACGTATTCTATGAGATGTGCGTTGACTTCTCCGACCCCGATGAGGACAGATATGCTCTCGACGGATGGGGCTATAACCACGGTATCATGCACTCCTGCGGTGAGACGTTGATTGTCTATAACACCGAGACTCAGCAGTATGAGACCAACGTTGATTCTGCGGCTATCGAGCGTGCGGCACAGCTTCTCTATGATCTCAACAAGAACGACTGCATCTATCCGAGATGGAACAATTCATGGAATATCCGTAACAGCACCGAGGGCGGCGGCATGAAGGAAGGACTTCTTCTCTTCTATATCCGTGGTTCTTGGGTATTCACCGGAACCGTTTCCGAAATCAGTGCCGTATTCGGAGATGTCAGTGAGGGCGAAGTCATGTTCGTTCCGCTTCCCCGTGACGACGACGGCGACGGTTATTACTACACCGAGTCCGCATCCTCCGGCTACTGCATCGTTCAGGGTGCATCGAACCCCGAAGGCGTAGCTCTTCTGGCGGCTTGCATGAGATTCAAGGTTCTCGATCCGACGGTTATCTCCATCGACCGTATTCAGCTTGAGGAAACCTACCTCTGGACTCAGGAAATGCTCGACATGTATGACGAGTGCTACAGGCTTGCAACCTCGAACGAAAACGTAATCGTTGTTTACGATTCCGGCTTGGGCGACAAGCTTCAGGCTGTAACCGAGAAGTACGAGTCAATCGCAGACTCCTCCGATGCCTCCACATGGGCACAGGTCAAGGAAGCCTATAACGAACAGCTTGAATACTATGTAGCCGAGCTGAACGCCCAGATTGAATCCTACGACCCGTATCAGATGAATGACTACGAAGGATAGCAAGCTATCCCAAATAATAATCCCGGATAAAAGATAATTCCGCAAAAACCGCTTAGTATGAGAAAAGCCACCCGAAAGGGTGGCTTTTTGTTGAAACCCCTCAGTCGCCCTTCGGGCGCCAGCTCCCCTTTCAGGGGAGCCTTTTTGTATTCTATACATACTTTTGATAGAACTCAAATAGCCTCACCTGAAAGGGGAGGGGACCGGCGAAGCCGGTGGAGGGGTTTGTGGATTGTGCACAAAATCAACTCCCGTTAATTGTCTATTATGCTGAATTGAATTTGCTTGTGAAAAGGTGTATAATAAAAAAAGCAGGCTTTTTTTAGACAAGCTTTTTAGCAAAATTCTTTTTGGAGGTACTGTAATGAAGAAGGCGATTGCACTCCTTCTTGCCGGAATCCTGATTATTTCTTTGGTCGGTTGCGGCAGTGCAAATAAAGAGGTAGTTCAGCTTACTTTCGCTACACAGGATGCCGAGGCTATCCTCAATGCGGCGGGCGTTTATCTTCCGACTGTTGAAGAGACATCTGCGGCAAATTCAACCATCGTCTGGTTCGCATGGTATGACGATATGCAGAACTATTCCGACGATGAAATCATCAATTCAGGCTATTGGACGTTCCAGGAGAAGTACGGCTGCTCTATTGAGTGGTACGAGTGCTCTTGGGATACACGTTTTGACGAACTGGCAAACCTTATCTTGGCTTCAAGCTCACCCGACTTCTATCCGGGCGGCAACGAGGTCTTCCCGACAAGCTGTATCAAGGGTATGTTCCAGCCGGTCGATACCTACATAGATTATGACGACCCGCTCTGGGAGGGCGAGAAGGAATTCGCCTATGATTACTATTCCCTCAAGGACAGACCCTATGTTATCGTTTATGATAACGCTTTCGGTCACGTTGTGGTTTACAACAGAAGAGTCATCGAGGAATTCGGTTATGACGACCCCGCCGAGCTCTATTGGAACGACGAGTGGACCTGGGACGCATTCTATGAGATGTGTGAAGACTTCTCCGACGTCGATGAGGACAGATATGCTCTCGACGGCTGGTACTACAGTGCGGCTCTGATGCACTCCTGCGGCGAGATGATAATCCAGTATAACACCGAAACACAGCAGTTTGAGAGTAATATAGATTCACCTGCCGTTGAGCGTGCGGCGAACCTTCTTTATAACCTCGGCAAGAACGAGTGCGTATATCCGCTCTGGAACAAGAGCTGGTCGATCCGCAATGGCGTTTCCGGAGGCGGTATCAAGGAAGGACTTCAGCTCTTCTGCATCGCTGAGACATCTGAATTCACCGACACGGTTGAGAACGTCAACTCCGTCTGGGGCGACATCGAAGAGGGCGAAGTCATGTTCGTTCCGCTTCCCAGAGATGACGACGGCGACGGCATTTACTACATGGAATCGACAGCCGACGGCTACTGCATCGTAAACGGTGCTTCGAACCCCGAGGGCGTTGCGCTCCTGGCGGCTTGCATGAGATTCAAGGTTCTCGACCCGACAGTTGTCGACATCGACAGAATTCAGCTCGAGGAGACCTACATGTGGACTCAGGAAATGCTCGAGATGTGGGACGAGTGCTACGACCTCACAACCCAGATTGACAAGGTTGTTATCACCTACTACGAAGGCTACGGCGACAAGCTCTATGCGGTTCTCTACAGCTACGAAGGCAACGCATATTCCGAGGAGCCCACAACCTGGGCACAGCTCAAGGAGACGTATAACGAACAGCTTGACTACTACATCAACCAGCTGAACGAATCCATCGCGGCATACGACCCCGATGCTGAAATGTAACAGATTATAATAAGACAACCGCCCGACTTGGGCGGTTGTTTTTTACGCCGTCAACAGTCTCAATTCTCCCAAACTCAGCCCCTTATGCAGGCATGCGTTAATCCCTCCCGAAATAATCATCGCCGATGTCGAAATCAGTTTGTCGATGTTCTTTGGCGTGACCATCAGGGGCTCGCCGCCCGTTCCGGCGTCGGCGACGGTCGGGACGCCGATTGCGATGCAGGGGATGCCGAGAGTACGCTTTGAGACCTCGCTTCGGGAGTTCATAACTCCGCTTCCCGGGGAGATTCCGGCGTCGGTGAGCTGAATTGTGCGCCCAAGGTGCCTCGGGTCCTGACAGGCGAGAGCGTCGATGACAATCACGGCGTCGGGCGAAATCTTCCCGATGAGGGAGCCTAAGAACTCGGACGTCTCGATTCCCGTCTGACCCATGACCCCGGGAGCGGCGCAGGAGACGAGCCCCAAGCCACTCGTGTCGAGGTCGGGCGCATCGGTCGGGAGATGCCTCGTTGCGAATATGTGCGAAACCACCCTCGGTCCCAGGCTGTCGGGGGTGATGCACTCGTTTCCGAGCCCCGCAACGAAGACAGATTCGGCATCCCCAAGGAGCTCCCGAAGCTTTTCCGAAAGCCCCATCGAGTACTCGTCGGCGTTTGACGGAATCATCTCAAAGCTGTCCCGGGGCTCGAGGGTCAGATATCGCCCGACTGATTTGCCAACCGAACGAGCGGCGGATTCGCTCTTGAGATTGATATCAGTAACAGCAAAGCCGCCGATTGCGCCACTTCTGACTTCGACGCCCTCGGGGAGATTGTCTGAAAGCTCGAGTGCCAGGTCGGTTCTCGGCGTTTCGGGCTTAAAAATCATAAAAAATCCTCTTTTCTTAAGAAAAAATCAAAAAAACACTTGCATTTTCAAGTGAGTAGTGGTATATTATAGCTTGTGACTATGTGGTTATATGACCGCAAGGGTCATGAATGCTACTTGTTGAATAGTCGGGGAGTCATTAGCCCCAAGGCGCACTTTCTCTCAGTCGTGCACCGGGTATCCAACTAAGTTTGACTGCGGGTTAAACCCGCTTGCGGAAGCTCCCGCAGAATATTAACTAAGGAGGTGTCTTATGGCAAATATTAAGTCTGCCAAGAAGAGAGTTCTCGTCAATGAGAAGAAGGCGGCTCAGAACAAGGCTACTAAGAGCGCGCTCAAGACTGCTATCAAGAAGGTTGACGCTACTGAGGGCGAGGAAAAGGTCGCCGCTGTAAAGGTTGCAACCAAGAAGGTTGATCAGGCAGCCGCAAAGGGAATCATCCACAAGAACAAGGCGGCAAGAAAGAAGTCTCAGCTCGCCAAGAAGCTTAACGGCTGATAAAGACGCTTTGATTGCGCTCCGCTTAAAACCCAAAGCGGGGCGCGTTATGTTTTAATAGTATTCCTGAAAAGGAAATCAAATATACCGGAGTGAAATTATGAAAAAAGCTCTACTTATTGTTTTAGCTCTGATGACCGCAATAATGCTCACCGCTTGCGGCGGGAATGGGGATGCCGTCACCACCGGCGACGTCACCGAGGATATTACGCCTGCCGAGTTGCCGGTAACGGTTGCAACGGAGGACGTGACGGAGGTGTTGCCGGAAGAGACGGAGGTCACAACCGAGGACCCTGCGGTTACGACCGCTCCCGAATCCGAGACCGAGGCAACGACGACAACCACAGAAGCCACTACTGAGGCTACCACAACCGCCGCCACCACCGAGGCGACCACAACCACCAAGGCAACGACGACCACCGAAGCCACGACTACGGCGGCTATAACGACCACCGTCGACGAGGATGAGGAAGAGGTCGAAATCCTTTGGGAGGACGGCATCGACCGCGACGAATTTGAGGCTATGTTCGGGATTGACTCGGACGACGACCTTGGCGTGAGCGGATAAAAAAGCCGAATATTTAATCTTTTTAGACTGCCTACTAAAAATCGGGTGCAATAATTTAACCCAAATATTACGTCGAAAGTGATTGACTTTTTGGGCATAATGTGATATGCTATAAAAAGCGGTTTATGCCGTAATATTTAAAAGGGGGTAGCCTATGAATATCGCTCTCATAGCTCACGACGCCAAAAAAGAACTCATGATTCAGTTCTGTACTGCATACAGTGGAATTTTGGGAAAACACAACCTCTGTGCAACCGGTACCACCGGGAAACAAGTCGCCGAAGCAACAGGACTTAAGATTGAAAAATACCTTGCCGGTTCTCAGGGCGGTTGTCAACAGATCAGCGCAAAGATTTCCTGTAGCGAAATCGACCTGCTTCTGTTCTTCAGAGACCCCATAAACCGAAAGACAAGCGAGCCTGACGAAAGAGATATTCTGAGGCTCTGTGATGTATATAACATTCCCGTGGCGACGAATATTGCAACAGCCGATGCTTTGATCATGGCTCTTGACAGAGGAGATCTGGACTACAGAATCCCTTGATATAAGCCCGGGGAATAGGGTGTATTACGGTGGCAGTCGTCCCTACTGGGGCGTCGCCGTCTTTTTTTGAAATAAAGGTTTTGAAACCAAGGAGGAAAAATTATGGCACTTTCCGTGCAAAGACCGAAGGGAACCCAGGACATGGTGCCTTCGGAATCGAACAAGTGGCGAACGGTTGAGCAGGCGGCAAGAGACTCTGCCGAGCGCTTCGGCTTCAAGGAGATAAGAACTCCCGCATTCGAAGAAACGGGGCTCTTCGTCCGTTCGGTCGGAGATACATCGGATGTTGTAACAAAAGAGATGTACACCGTCTCCTCGAAGGGCGAGCACACCTTCACACTTAAGCCCGAGGGAACAGCCGGAGTCGTTCGGGCTATGCTCGAAAACGGGCTCATGAACGAGGGCTTCCCGCAGAAGGTTTACTATATCACTCCCTGCTTCCGCCACGAAAAGCCTCAGGCGGGCAGACTCAGAGAATTCCACCAGTTCGGCGTTGAGATGTTCGGCACTTCTTCACCATATGCTGATGCCGACGTCATTATGCTTGCGCGTGAAGTGCTTTCGACCTGCGGAATCGACAGCGTTAAGCTCAATATAAACTCAATCGGTTGCCCCGAGTGCAGAAAGAAGTATCAGGAGGCGCTTGTTGAGTACTTCTCGAAGAGGAAGGAAGACCTCTGTGAGACCTGCCTTGAGAGACTCGGAAAGAACCCGATGAGGCTTCTTGATTGCAAGGTGCCTAAGTGCTCTGAGATTGCGAAGGATGCGCCCGTTATTCTTGATTACCTCTGCGACGAGTGCCGCGAGCACTTCGAAAAGCTGCAGGCAATTTTAGACTCCTATAAAGTAGAATACGTCGTCAACCCGAAGATTGTAAGGGGACTCGACTACTACACCAAGACCGTTTTCGAGTTCGTCTATGACGGAATCGGAGCACAGGGAACCGTCTGCGGCGGAGGAAGATATGACGGGCTTGTAAGCTCACTCGGAGGACAGCCGACACCGGCACTCGGCTTCGGCATGGGGCTTGAGCGCCTTATCATGACGATGGAGGGCGAGGGCGTCGAATTCCTTGACCAAAACACTCCCGACATCTATTTCGCCCCGATGGGCGAGAACGCCTATGCGGTCGCCAGTAAGCTCTGTCAGGAGCTAAGAACCGAGGGCTACTCCGCCGAGTTCGATATAGTAGGACGTGGCTTGAAGCCTCAGATGCGCTATGCCAACAAAGTCGGCGCGAAGTTTGTTTGCGTCTTGGGCGACAATGAGATTGAAAACGGCTCGGCAAAGCTCAAGAATATGAGAACCGGCGACGAAACCCCGGTAAATCTTAACGATTTCAAGACCGGCTTCGTGCCGACTTTACTCAACGATATGTTTGAATTAGAAGGAATTGAGGGATAATTTATGGACACTATGGGAAATATGCGCAGAACCCACTATTGCGCTGAAATTCCGCTCGAGGGTGGGGTCGAAGTCATCGTCGGCGGGTTCGTTCAGAGAGTAAGAAACTTAGGAAATCTTATCTTTATCGACCTCCGGGACAGAACCGGCTTGGTTCAGCTCGCTTTCGGCGACGACACCCCGAGAGATGTTTTCGAGAAGGCTGAGACCCTCAGAAACGAGTACGTCGTTATGGCGAAGGGAGTTGTCACCCTGAGGGAGAGTATAAATAAAGAGATAAAAACCGGCGCTTATGAGATAAGAGTTTCGGAACTTAAGCTCCTTTCGAAGGCTCAGACGCCGCCCTTCGAGGTTTCCAATTCCGATAAAGTAAACGACGAGCTTAAATTGAAGTATCGCTATTTGGATTTGAGAAGCGAGAAGCTGACCAAGAACTTAATCACCCGCCACGAAATTGCAAAGATTGCAAGAGAGTATTTCTATGAGAACGGCTTCGTCGAGATTGAAACCCCGATGATGATTAGATCCACTCCCGAGGGCGCAAGAGATTATCTCGTTCCGTCAAGAGTCCATAAGGGAAGCTTCTATGCCCTTCCGCAGTCGCCGCAGATTTACAAGCAGCTTCTTATGATTGCGGGACTCGACCGCTACATCCAGCTCGCAAGATGCTTCAGAGACGAGGACCTCCGCGCCGACAGACAGCCGGAATTTACACAAATCGACCTCGAGATGTCATTCGTCGACGTCGACGACATTCTCGAAATCACCGAAGGCTTCATGAAGCGCCTCTTCAAGGAGATAAAGGGCGTCGAAATCGAGACCCCTCTCCCGAGGCTTTCCTATAAGGACGCGATGAACCGCTACGGCTCCGACAAGCCAGACACCCGCTTCGGAATGGAGATTCAGGACTTGTCCGAGACAGTCAAAGACTGCGAATTCCCCGTCTTCAAGTCAGCACTCGAGATGGGCGGCTCCGTCAGGGCAATCGTCGTCAAGAACGGTGCGACGGTTTACACAAGAAAAGAAATCGACAAGCTCACGGAGCACGCCAAGGGAATCGGCGCCAAGGGGCTTGCCTATATAAGATGGGTCGAGGACGCCCCGAACTGCTCGTTTGCGAAGTTCCTTAAAGAAGGTGAGCTCGACAGTATTCTCACGACTTTGGGAGCCGAAAAGGGCGATGTTGTCCTCATCGTTGCGGATAAAGATAAAGTGGTTCTCCCGACTTTGGGAGCCTTGAGACTCATCTGCGCCAAGAAGCTCGACATCATCCCGAAGGACAAATATAATCTCCTCTGGATCGTCGAGATGCCCTTCTTCGAGTATAACGACGAGACGGGGCACTGGGACGCCATGCACCACCCCTTCACGATGCCGCTCGACGAGTGCCTCGAGTATCTCGATTCAGACCCCGCAAACGTCAGGGCGAAGTGCTATGACCTCGTCCTCAACGGCGTTGAGCTCTGCTCCGGCTCGATGAGAATCACCGACCGTGAGCTTCAGGAGCACATGTTCAGAGCCCTCGGCATGACCGACGAAGAGATTTCTGCGAAATTCGGCTTCTTAGTCGACGCCTACAAGTACGGCGCACCGCCGCACGGAGGACTCGGCATGGGTCTTGACCGCCTCGCGATGCTCCTTTGCGATGCGGACAGCCTCAGGGACGTCGTAGCCTTCCCGAAGGTTCAGAACGCCAGCGAACTCATGAGCAACTGCCCGACGGAAGTTGATGAGGAACAGCTCAGAGATTTGGGACTAAAGATAGTGGAATAACACAAAAGCGGAAGTTACACAGTAGCTTCCGCTTTTTTTATCAATCTTCTCAGCACCGCTTTCGGTATCGGCGTGCGCTCGAAAAGTTCTGCTTTTGCATTTTCTTGGGGCATTTTCAGGCTTCCTTCATAAATATAATCCTTGTCGTTTTCACCAACACGGGTAAAGCCCAGTCGCTCGTGCATCTTTTGTGACGCCACGTTCCACTTGTAGACGGTACTTCCGGTGATTTTCTTATAGCCGAGGGACGACAGGCGACCTATGACAGTCTTCATCACTTTTGCGCCGATGCCGACGCCGCGATATTTCTCAACCCAGATAGCAATCGGTGGGTTCTCAGGTTTCACGGTGACGTCTCCGACGGAAATATATTCGCCGTTTTCAAGCACTTGTATAAAGTACATCTCACCGACGCCGTCAAGATAGCGGCACATTCTCTATGTAATCGGCATCGGGGATTTTGTCTTCATCGAAGATTCCCTCCGAATCCTGATATACAACCGGGTCGTGGTAGCCCTCAAGCATTTTGTCGATATTCCAATCGAATCTCTTAAGCTGTAGCCCCGGCTCGATTTCGATTGTTTCGGGTTGGTCTATGTTAGGAAATGGCATATGTTTTAAGCTCCTATTTGAAAAAATCCCCGAATGGGGACTTTCTCAGATTTTGGTGGAGGCGATGGGAATCGAACCCATGTCCGAAAACTCTTTGGGAGAACTTTCTACGAGTGTAGCTTATCTTTTGGCTTTCCGAAATCTCACGCCGGTAAGCAGGCTTGTGATTTCGGTATCCGGTAATTCATCCTGCGGCTACCGGAGTTACCGCAGAACGTTCACTGCTAATCGACGCCCAGACCGATGCCGCAGTACTCATCGGCAGGACGGGCCGCTATTAGGCAGCAGCCAATTCTAAACTATTATTGTCGTTTAAAATTTAGGTTTGCACAGGTTAAAGAGATCAGTGCGTTCTCTACTCGCTTATTCGCCTTCGGAATCCCCGTCGAAACCTTTACGCCCCCGGTTATTGGTTGCGTTCTTTGAGGACTCGCTCAATGTCCCGCTCGGTCTGGCGGCGAGCCATGTCGTCGCGCTTGTCATAGAGCTTTTTGCCCTTGCAAAGCCCGATTTCCATCTTGACCCTCGAGCCGCTGTAGTAGAGCTTGAGGGGGACAATCGTCAAGCCCTCCTGCCGGACCTTGTCGTAAAGCCGTCTGATTTCCGATTTGTGGATGAGGAGCCTGCGGTCGCGCCGCGGGTCGCGGTTATAAATGTTGCCCTTTTCATAGGGGCTGATGTGCACGCCGACGGCAAAAATCTCGCCGTCCCGGATTTCGCACCAGCTGTCCTTGAGGTTCACGCCGCCCAAGCGAATGGACTTGACCTCGGTGCCGACCAATTCGATGCCGGCTTCCAAAGTATCCAACACAAAGTATTCGTGCCGCGCCTGCCGATTCTCGGCAATAATCCGCTCACCCTGAGATTTAGCCATCCGCCCGCCTCCTCACTAAAGAACGTTACTATATTATATACGAGTTTTGCCAAAAAGTCAACGGGGTATGCAGAAGAGGAGTCATTTCTGCCTCCTCCCAGAGCCATATCTGCCTCCTCCGGAAGCCTTTTCAGGCTCATTCCCTACTCGAAACAACCTCCACCCCCGTCAGCGGGTTGACCTTCGTCCCGTTAATCTCGACCAGGACATACCAATACGCCATGTCGTCGGTGTAGGCTTCGGGCTTGTCGTCGTTTATGCTGACAGTGTAGTTGCGGTCCTCGTCCCTTGTGACATCGGTGACTACCGGGTTGATACTGCCGCTCGGCTCTTCGAGAAGGACGAGAATCAGGTCGTTATTTTGGAACCACTCGTCCGTGTACTTCGCCGTCAGAAGCTCCCAGGTGGTGTCGACGTTGTCGGCAATCTCGAGGTTAAGAACGTCGTGGGTCGTCTCGAGTGCATACTGCGAGCGGATGACGACCGACTGTGGGAAGATGGACAATCCGCCGTCGCTTGCGGCAGGAACGGTGTAATAGTCATATTCGACCGTGCCGGTGGTATACCAGGGTTTCTCGCTGTCATAATCATAATCCACGCCTGCGAACTGGTAGCCATAGACCGAGGAAATTGCCGGGAGAAGCTCGCCGGTGCTTGAGCAGTACTGGACAATCACGTTATCGAGCACGAAGAGGTGCACCGGAGTGGCGTAATCGATTCCGATGGTGTAATCCTCGCCCGAATAGAAGCTTGCGGTTGCCGAATATCTCGAAGCCTCGTCCAGAGCCTCATACTCGTCTTCATACTCAAAGAGATAGATAACCTCGTCGTTCGAGACTATAAGCATACATTCGCTGACCGTTTCTTTCAGGTAGTCCTGACCGGTGCCGGTGGAAGTCTTATAGTCGACGACGTAGCCGGCATCCCAGAGGGCATAAATCAGCTCGTTTGCATAAGCGGGTCTGTAGTAGTCGCTTCCTGCACCCGCAAATTCTGTTCCCAAGAGAGCATTGAAGTCCTGCAGGAACTCGCCTGTTTCGGAGCAGTAGAAGACGATGCTCGAGCCGTTCAGCCAGAAGTGGACGGGGTAGATAAAATCAGAGTCAGTAATACTTCCGTCGCTGTAATAAAATGTAGTGCCGGAGCTGTCGAACTGAGAAGCGGCTTGTGCGGCAGCCTCCTCCGAGTCGTACTCATAGATGTCGACATACTGGTCATTTTCGAGGGTATATCCGGTTCCGCCGTTTGATTCGTAGCTCTTGGTATCGAAGCTTCTCTCGGTGTAGGAGTAAACCCCTTCAAACACCGCGACGATGTCCACCTTCTCGACAGTAACACTGCCGGGCACGGCTTCGTCCTCCGTTACGGAAGCAGTGACCGAAGCATCTTCGCTCCCAAGAGTAGCCTCCGTAGTCACCTCGGGCTCGTTGTTTTCACTTGCCCCGCAAGCGGTGAGGGACAAAAGCATTGCTAAAATAATAGATATGGATAGAATTCTTTTCATGGTACAAGTCTCCTTTCAACTATAATACACATCAAATCCCATATTTATTGCATTCGCGTGAAAAAAAGTAATGGGCGGATGATATCCGCCCCTACATGTTTTATGTTCTTGATATTGATTGCACCACGGCGGTTATCGCTGTCCAGATGAGATTGTAGACAAGCACCGTCGTTGCCGTGAGGGTTCCGCCGAAGGAGCCGACTATTGCGAATATAACGGCGAGTATTACGCCGATTACCGAGGCAAGAGCCTGAATCGTGACGCCGACCGCCGCCGAGCGCTGGAGCTTTTTGGTGCCACAGAGGAGCATCGCGAGCGACGAGAATCTTCCCGAATAAATCATCGGCGAGGACATCGAGGCGACATAGGACGTCTGCGCATCGTAATCCGAATGATATCTGAACGGCAGGAGCTTGAATATCGTCGGCTTGACGCCGAAGAGCTCCGAAAGCTTGGTGATGCTCAGGAGCGAATCGACCGAGCGAAGAATAACGGTTATCTTCTGCTTGTCAAGGTCTCTTAAAGCCTTCGAAACGGACAGCGAAGCCTTGAGCTTCACGACGTATATCATGGCAAGCGCACCGCCAATCGACAGATAAACGATGTTGTCGCCCTTGGCATACGACTGCTCTTTTTCGAGGGTCGGGAGACCTTCAATCGAATGGCTCTCCATAAGGGTTCTGTTGCCGAAAAGCACACGCTGATTCTCAATCCAGCCGGAAAGCCCCAAGCCGTCCTCATAGATATAGCTCTCGACGGGATAGAGCATCTCGGTCTTGCCCTTGATGGTCTTATAGAATGCGGGGCGGAGAATGCTCTCGGTCTGACAGCAGAGGGAAGCGGCATAGAGGATGCCGTCCTCAATCGGGGTCTTGCGGACGAGCTTAATGTTCACAATCTCGACCATTCCGTCGGGGAAGAGGTCAACGGCGTCGACGAGAACCGAATTGGTGTCGGCGAACTTGTCAACCGCCGAATAGCCGAGCATGACGGCGGACGACTGGAGATATTTCTTCGAGCCCTTTGCAAGCGGGATGTTCGTGACGAGCATCATGCCCATAGCCGAACAGAGCGCCATCGTCCCTGCGGCGCAGGAGAGTGCATAGTAAATCCTTGATGCCGTGTCGGTAATCTCAACCGGATAGACAAACGCGGTGATAACTCCGACGATAATCGAAATGACTGTCACAACCGGCACGAATATCTTGCAGAAGGAATCGGTCAGGTCGGCTGAATAGCTGTTCTTGATGAAGTCGGTGACGAACTCGGTCTTTCTCGAGGTCGAAAGAGAGGGGAAGTCTGTGAGAGCGCCCTTTGTGAACTTGCTCGCAACGTCCTCGTCGTCGATGTGCATGGCGGCATATTTCGAGTAACCGCCGGAAATGTATCTGAAATTGCGCTCGGTTCTCGTGACGATAAGTAGCTTTCCAATCGTGTTCACAAGAAGTCCGAAGATTGAAACGCTGATATAGACGTTTGCAAGCTTCATCTGGACAATTCCGGTATCCGCCAACAGCGCCACGCCCGAAACAAGGCTTAATATCATCGAAATCGCGGCAAGACTGTCGCTGTCCGCCTTCATCGTGAAGAGCTTCTTGAGTCCGACGGATATGACAGTGTAGGAAACGAAGCAGGCGACAAGCCCGATTATAACGTTTGCGAATACATAGGATGTAGCTTGGGTGAGAATCGGGATGAGCGTCAAGCCCATGTCGGTCGCAATCGTTATGTAAGCCGACAGAAGGGAAGCTATGACAAGTGCACAGAGCCTTACTACGAGACTCGACTTGAGTGAAGAAATGCTTTTCGCCATTTCCTGAGCCTGATCGAAGCTCTCGAAATCGTCGATTGTCTTCTTTTCCTGCTTCTCCTGCTCCTCCGACTCGGCAATGAACTGCTTGACCCTCTCGCGGCGCTTGGCGTTGAGGTAGGCAAGCTTCTCCTCCTCGGTGGCGTTCTCGTCGAGACCTACCTCGGTGTTCGGGATAATCTTCTTGTCCATCCCGAGGTCTATATCGTCAATCGACGCGCGATTTACGGGGTCGACGTTCTGCTTCTTCGGCTTCGGCGCGCCGCGCTCATTTTTGAGCTTGATGAGATCCTGCATTATCATCTCGTCGGCGTTCTTGCCGGTTATCGGGCGAATCTCCGGCTCGCTCGAGGATGAGGTCTTAGCGGTCTTCTGAACGGGTTCGGGTTCCGGCTCGGGTGTCGGTTCCTGAACAGGAGAAACAGGCTCAGACTTTGACTGTATATTCGCCTTCTCAAGAGCCTTCTCCATCTCAACGGTGCCCTGAACGGTCTCGCCGCCGTGACGAAGGTCGAGGTCATCCGCAAGGTTTTCACTCCCGGTATCATGCGCTTCGGGCAGGAGTGAGTCGATATCAATCGTAGCCGCTTCGACTGCCGGTTCCGGTTCGGGCTCCGGCTCGGGCTCCGGGTAGTGAACGCTCGGAGTTGGCGCCGACGGCACAGGTGCCGAAGAAGAGGCAATCGCCTCATCAAGGCTTGCAGGGTCGAATACAAAACTGTTATCGCCGATTTCGAGAACGTCCTCGATAACCTCGGTCTTTGCCAGTGTGGTGGATTTAGAGGTGCCGTTCAAAATTGCATCGAGGTCAAACGTATCCTCGGATGTGCTTTTTCCGACTGTTTTATGTGAGTATTCTTCGAGTATATCCTCAACAGATAAGTTTTTATCAGACATTTTGACCTCCGGAAAATTTTTATATAGAAACTGAGTATTTATACTATTTTACAGACCGTTGGCGGAGTACTTCATACATGAAGATTCCCGCGGCAACGGAAGCGTTGAGCGAGTTGACCTTGCCCTTTAAAGGCAGGCTCAGCATGAAGTCGCATTTTTCGCTGACCAAGCGCCCCATTCCTTCACCTTCCGAGCCGATTACAAGCCCGATAGGTCCCGTCAGGTTCGCCTTGTCGTATTGTTCGCCCTTGGCGTCCGTCCCGTAAATCCAGACGCCGTTCTCTTTCAGCTCGTCGATGGCGGCGGGGATATTGGGGACCCTCGCCACAGGGAGCCAGCTTGCCGCTCCGGCAGAAGTCTTATAAACCGTGCCGCTAAGCGATGCCGACCTTCTCTTCGGAATTATAATTCCGTGAGCGCCCGAGCACTCGGCTGTTCTTATGATTGCGCCCAAATTGTGTGGGTCGTTTATTTCGTCGCAGATGATTACAAACGGGTCTTCGCCTCTCGACTTCGCAAGTGCCAATATGTCCGAAATCTCGGCGTATTGGGCACAGGCACCCATCGCGACAACGCCCTGATGGTTCGTCATTCTCGACATTGCCGTCAGCTTTTCGTGACTGACCTGCTTTGTGACGATATCTCTTTCTTTTGCAAGCTTGACTATAACCGAGATGGAGCCGGTAGCCTCTTTATCGATGTATATCGTATCAATCGGCTTCTCAGCCTTCAGAGCCTCGATAACGGGGTTGCGCCCGACAATCATCTCGACAGGATAATCGTCCTCTTCGTTAATCTCTTCGCGCTTGTCCCGTCTGTCCTGTCTTTCGGGCTTCTTGTTATCGAATTTCTTATTGTTTGTATATCGCTTATCGCCGTTCGGGCGGCTGTTTCTTTTATAGTTATTATTTTTGTCCATACTATGCCTCATCATATGTTTATACAAAGCTATTATATCACATGTATGCCGTAAATAAAAGCGTTTTTTCAAATATTTTTTGCATTTTTCGGGAAGTAAAAACACTTAAGAAAGTATATACGCTTCGCGTGCATATTAGTCCCAAATTCCTCCCCCTAAAAAATCAAAACCCGCAAAACTGCGGGTCGGGGATTTAAAGTTATTCAAAAACGGACTTTTAAACGGGCAAAGTCAATCCGACAAAACCCGCTTAAAACCGACATCTTGAAAAATATGGATTGAAAGTTTTCGAAAAATCGGGTGTATATCCTAAATATACGCCCCGTAAACCCGGGCTTTTATGTTCGGTTTAAAACCAAATCGCGATTTACAGCCGATTTCTCAACTTTTAAACGGAGTTTTCAACAGGAAAGCTTAATTAAGGTTCTGATTTTCAACACTTTCAACCGACTTTTCAACAGGAAAGTTGAAAATTGGGGTATACTGAGGGTATATTTTGTGCGTGGACAAGAAATCTCAATGCGGCTCAGGCGGCGTGAATAGCGCTTATTCTGCTTCTTTAAAGATGCCACGATAGTGGATTCCCATCATACCGTCGTAGTAGAGCCAGTCGCCTGTCGATTCGGACTTTTCCATCCATAGCCACATTGCTGTATAACCGTCCTCAAGTGGCGTAAGAGTATGGTCATACTCGGTATAGTATTCGACATAAACGATTGCAAACGTGTCGGTAGACCATCCTCGCTCTTCGATTATTTCTCCCCAGCTTTCGATTGAAAGAATCCTTTCGGTTTCTTCTTCATCAATCATACCGCCGTAAACTTCAACTGTTATTGCGTAATCCTTGTCAATCTGATTTTCGATAATATTCAAAGCTGATTCAACGGCGTCGTTTGTCGGAGACTGATAGAAAAGATCATGAAAGCTGTCAGAGGTTACGGTAAGGGCGCATACTGTCGCCACCACCACAATCACTGCCGCAATGAGCACTCTTCTTATGCTGATAGCCCTCCTGCGGGTCGGGTTCATGGCGTGGAGGATGTATTCATCGTCCACGTCGTTCAGGGCGCAGATAACGTCAATAGGCTTCATATTAATCCCTCGCTTTCTATTGCCGCAAGCAGTTTTTTTGCGGATGCGGAACAGGGTCGTTTTGACTTTACTTTCCCCGCAACCGAACATCGCGGCGATGTCGCTGATAGAATCCATATACCAGTACCGCCGCAGGAACATGTCGCGCTCGGTTTCTTTGAGGCTTCCCAAAAACCTGTTGAGTGTTTCGCCGAGAGCCTTGGCGTCGACTTCATCTTCAACGGAAGACTTTGATGGCAAGCTTTCTGCGAGCTCATCTAAAACCAAATCAATCTCCCCACCGCCACGCTTCTCGGCTCTTTGGTCTCTTCGCTTGTTGAGAGAAATCCGGCGGGTAATCTTCGCAAGGTATGCGGATAAGATATTCGGTCTTTCGGGAGGCATGCTGTCCCACGCACGAAGATATGTATCGTTGACCGCTTCGCCTGCGTCCTCGTGACTGTAGAGAATGTTATAGGCAATCGTCCCGAGATAGGAGCCGTATTTTTTGTCCGTCTCGCCGATGGCATCTTCCGACCTCGCCCAGTATAAATCAATAATCAGATTGTCGTCCAAGCTCTCACGTCCTTTCACCTATATAGACACGGTTTTCGCCCTTCACGTTACATTTATTTTACTATGAAATTGAGAGGTTGACAAGAGTAGCCTCTTGCAAACTCCCCGTAAATATTCTATAATAGAATCAAATACCCCCGAAAGAAGGAATCGCCATGCGTGAAAGCATATTGACCATACCGATAAACGAAATTTTCGAGCCGAAGTGCGGGTGCCCCATCTGCACCATGCGGGAAATGCTCGAGCAGAGAACCATTGAATACATAATGGGCGCCGCAATGATGGAGCCGGACGTCAGAATCGAAACCAACCGCCTCGGCTTCTGCCGGGAGCATTATAATATGATGCTGAAGCAGAAAAACCGCCTTTCGTTGGCGCTTATGCTCCAGACGCACCTTGAGACCATCAACCGCGATGTCTTTGAGAAGAAGGGGCTCTTCGGCTCGACCTCGAAGAAGCAGAAGGCAATCGGCGAGTATGACCACTCCTGCTTTGTCTGCTCAAAGGTCGACTGGGGAATGGAGCGGCTGATGGTGACCGTCTTCGACATGTACGAGAATTCCGAGGACTTCCGCCGCCTCTTCGCCGAACAGCCCTATATCTGCATGCGCGATTGCGAGATACTTATTTCGAAAGCTCAGAGCGACCTAAACAAGAAGTATCAGTCCTCTTTCATCTCGACCTGCATCGACCTCGCCGGAAAATATTCGAAGGAGCTCTATGACGACGTCTCCCACTACTGCTCGATGTATGACTATCGCAACTCGGGACCGGATGCCGACTGGGGCAACTCGAGGGATTCAATCGAGTGGGCAATTAAATTCCTAACGGGGCGTGACGCGTAATATGTAGGGGCGGATATCATCCGCCCGAAAACGTGTGCTTCCGAGAAAACGGGCGGATAATATCCGCCCCTACAAGTGGTGAAAAGAATGTTAAAACAAAAAATCGAAAACATAACATATAAGTCCACCTCCGCCGGCATCCTCATCAAGGTCGACCACCTGAATCTCGGCAGAACCCTCGATTGCGGGCAGGCTTTCCGGTGGGAATCGGTCGGCGAGGGGAGATACCACGGCTATTATGTCAACCGTGAGCTTTACATATCCGAGTACGACGACGGGATTCTGTTCGAGAACACCACCGAAGACGAGTTTAAAAACGTCTGGTACGACTATTTCGATTTGGGCACCGATTGGGGAGAGATTCGGGAGCGTTTAAGCACCGACCCGACCTTGAAGCTTGCCTGCGAAAAGTGCGAGGGACTCCGAATCCTTCGGCAGGACCCCTGGGAAGGGCTCATCGCCTTCATCATCTCGCAGAACAACAATATCCCGAGAATCAAGAGCATACTTGCGAAGCTTACAGAGCACTTCGGCGGCTTCCCGACTGCCGAAGAACTGGCAAAAGAGACCCCCGAAAGCCTCCAGTTCCTTCATTCCGGCTATCGGGCAAGGTATCTCGTCGATGCCGGGAAAATGGTCTCGTCGGGAGAGATTTCTTTGGAAGCCTGCCGCAAGATGTCCTATCCCGACGCAAAAAAAGAGCTCATGCGTATCTGCGGGGTCGGGAATAAAGTCGCCGACTGCACCCTTCTCTATGGTCTCGGCTTTATGGAGGCGTTCCCGGTTGACGTGTGGATCAAGCGCGCCGTCGCGAAGTATTACCCCGACGGGCTCCCCGAGTGCACCAAGGGCATCGAGGGCATCGCCCAGCTTTTCCTATTTGATTATATTAGGAGTGAGGAAGCGTGAAAACAGCGGGCATCATCGCCGAATATAATCCCTTCCATAACGGTCATATGCGCCAGATTCAGGCAACCCGTGAAGCCGGCTATGACCGCATAATCGCCGTGATGAGCGGGAATATTGTCCAGCGTGGCGATGTCGCCGTCTGCGATATGGGAAGTCGTGCGAGAGTAGCCGTTCGGAACGGCGTCGACCTCGTCCTCGAGCTCCCGATGCCCTATTCGCTTTCGAGCGCCGAGGATTTCGCCAGAGCGGGCGTGAGCATTCTTTCGAGGCTCGGCTGTGTGGATGCGCTTTCTTTCGGCTCGGAATGTGGGGACGTTCAGAAGCTCCAAGCCTGTGCCGACGCTATTGACAATATAAACCCCGCCGAAATCAAGAGCCTTATGTCCGATGGGCTCACTTATCCGCAGGCGACCGCAAAGCTTCTCAGCGACGATATCCTCTCGGGCGCAAACAATACTCTTGCAATCGAATATATCCGCAAGCTTAAAAATACCGGCATCACGCCTTTCACGGTCAAAAGAAACATCTCGCATGATAGTCTCGAATTTGCCGACACTGTTTCAGCCATGAAGATTCGGGAGATTCTTAGATCAGGCAAAGAAGTCTCGAAGTTCGTCCCCGAAGTGCCCACGGATTTAGCTTTCATAGAAAACGCCGAGCGGCTTATTCTCAGCCTTGCAGCGTTTCAAGACTCAGACAACCCAAGAACGAAAAAATATGCCATGCAAGCGTCTAGCTTGAACGAGTTTTACTCACTTGTGAAAACCCGAAACGTAACCCATGCCAGAGTCCGCCGTGAAGTCCTCCAGGCGGCTTTAGGCATAAAAGCCGGCGAAACGGTAACCGAGCCGCCATACGCCAGAATTTTGGCGGCAAATGCGACCGGCATCGAGCTCTTGGGCGAAATCAAGAAGAAGGGTAGCATACCCGTTTCAACTTCGCTTGCGGAGCTTTCAAAAATTTCGCCGCTTGCGGCTCGGAATGCAGAACTGACCGAGCGGGCTTCAAAACTGTGGCATTTTGCAAGAGCGGAGCAGGGGAGCTATCGCTCCGAATTTTCGAGGGAGTTTAAAATATCGACATGAACCAGAGATTAAAACTTGAATACCTCACGTCCGAGAATATAGATAGGGTGAAAGCCATCCGCCGTGAAGACATCAGCGAGGACTGGGTTGACGATATGGACACGATAATGGAGTACACTCAGTATGGCTTGGAGCACGGTTGCATCGGGCACACCTATGCGATTGTATGGGATGACCAGTATATCGGCGTGATTCTTCTGGGCGAGGCGATACCATGGGAGACCGACCCGCCGGAAATGAGCGAACAGCCCTTCTACAGGCTTATGAACTTCATCATCGACAACCGCTATCGCAATCTCGGCATCGGCGGATATGTCCTTGAGACGGTAATAAAGGCGATTTATGATGAATACGGTGTCCGACCGATTGCCCTTGGGGTTCACGAGGACAACGAAGGTGCGGCTCGTTTCTATGAGCGGCACGGGTTCAGGAAAACGGAGTATCGGGAGGATGACGATTGCTACTTCATTCGATATGAAAAATAACTGCGAAATCCGCACTTTCTCTTGACTTTTCCCGCCTCATATTGTATAATTTTTATGGAAATAATACTTCAAACCGAAAGGAAGTTATTTATGAATTTAGTACTAGTAGTAAATGCGGGAAGCTCTTCTCTTAAGTATCAGCTTCTCAATATGGATGACGAGTCGGTGCTCGCCAAGGGCAACTGCGACAGAATCGGCATTGACGGTCACCTCTCCCACAAGGTTCCCTCAAAGGGCGTTGAGATAAGCGAGGACGTAGCTTTCCCGACCCACACCGAGGCTTTCGAGAAGCTTGTTGAGGTTCTCACAACCGGCGAAGGCAAGGTTATCGACTCGATGAGCGCAATCAGCGCTGTCGGACACAGAGTTGTCCACGGCGGCGAGCTCTATAAGGAGACCACTCTCGTTACCGACAAGGTCATCGAGGACATCGACGCTTTGTCCGAGCTTGCACCTGTCCACAATCATCCGAATGCTTTGGCGCTCAGAGCATGCAAGAAGGTTCTGGCACCCGGCACTCCTCAGGTTGCAGTCTTCGACACCGCTTTCCACCAGACAATGCCCCCGAAGGCTTATATGTTCGGTCTTCCCTATGAAGACTACAAGGACTATCAGGTGAGAAAGTACGGCTTCCACGGCACCTCTCACAGATTCGTAACCAAGACTCTTGCTGACGCTATGGGCAAGCCCCTTTCGGAGCTCAAGATAGTTTCCTGCCACCTTGGCAACGGCTCATCTATTACGGCTGTTGACGGCGGCAAGTCGGTCGACACCACCATGGGCTTCACTCCCCTTGACGGTCTTCTTATGGGAACCCGCTGCGGAAGCGTTGACCCGTCGGCTGTCACCTATGTCATGGAAAAGCACGGCTTCTCTGCCCACGAGATGAGCGAATACATGAACAAGAAGTCCGGCTTCCTCGGCATGAGCGGAGTCGGCTCGGATAACAGAGAAGTCTGCGCCGCCGCGGCAGAAGGCAACGAAAGGGCTCAGATCACCCTCGACATTCTCCAGTATCAGATCAAGAAGTACATCGGCGCTTATGCCGCCGCTATGAACGGTCTTGACGCTGTTCTCTTCACCGGCGGTATCGGCGAGAACTCCTCGGAAGTAAGAGAAGGCGTCTGCAAGGACATAAGCTTCCTCGGCATCGAGATTGACGAAGAGCTCAACAAGCACACTCGCGGCAAGCTCGTAAAGATTTCTACCGAGAATTCTAAAGTAGAGGTCTGGGTTGTTCCCACCAACGAGGAGCTTCTTATCGCAAGAGATACTCTCGCAGTAGTTGAGGGAAACAAGTAATATGATTTATGAGGGCTTTTTCGTTCTGATGTATTTCGGATATCTCTTACTTATGAGCCTTGTTGTCTTCGTCATGTACGGCATAGACAAGCGTCGGGCGAAGAGGGGAGAGTGGCGCATCAGCGAAAAAGCTCTTCTCACACTCGGCTTCATCGGCGGAGCGGCAGGCGCCCTATGCGGCATGCACCTCTTCCGCCACAAAACGAAGCACTGGTATTTCTGGGCAATCAATATCGTGGCACTGTGCCTGCAGATAATTCTGCCTATTGGCTTGGTGTTTATGGGATGGTGGTATTTTTGAGCAAGAATACAAACCGCATGGACTGCGACACCTGCGCCCATTGCGTCTGGGACGATGACGAGGAGGACTATGTCTGCATCGTCAGCTTCGACGAGGACGAAGCCGCAAGCTTCTACTCTTCCCATAACTTCACTTGCCCGTACTATTCTCTGGATGATGAGTATGGGATAGTCAGAAAGCAGATGTAGATCGTAATATGTAGGGGCGGATATCATCCGCCCGTTAAATGACAAAGGGGATTTTATTATGTCATCATATACTTTTAATGCAGAGCGGGCGGCAGAAGCCTGCATTGATTGGATCCGTGACTGGTTCGAGAAGAACGGAAAAGACTGCAACGCAGTTCTCGGGATTTCCGGAGGAAAGGACAGCTCGGTGACGGCGGCGCTCCTCGTCAAGGCTCTTGGAAAAGAGCGGGTTATCGGGGTTCTCATGCCGCAGGGCGAGCAGTTCGACATCGGCTACTCCCGCGAACTCTGCGAGATTCTTGACATCCGCAATATAGAAGTCAACATCGGCGAGACTGTCGAGGCGTTGAAGAAATCCCTCGGCTTCGAGCCGTCGGTCGCGACGCTCACGAACATCCCGCCGAGAGTCAGAATGACGGTGCTTTACGCAATCGCTCAGTCGAACAACGGCAGAGTCGCCAACACCTGCAACCTCTCCGAGGACTGGGTCGGCTATGCGACGCTTTATGGCGACGGTGCGGGGGATTTCGGACCGATTTCGAACTTCACCGTCCAGGAGGTCAAGGCTATCGGCAGATACCTCGGTTTGCCTGAGAAGTTCATCGAAAAGCCGCCGCTCGACGGTCTTTGCGGCAAGACGGATGAGGACAACCTCGGCTTCACCTATAAGGCTCTTGACGATTACATCCGCGAAGGCATCGAGCCCGAGCCGGAAACCAAGGCAAAAATCGACCGCCTCAATCGCCTCAACCAATTTAAATTGAAGCGCTTCGACACCTTCCTTTACACAGAATAAAAAACACCGGCAGAGAATCCACTCTGCCGGTTTTGTTATGCCCGAAATCAGTCTATAACGACTCCGTCCTCAATCTTTATAACTACATCCGCCTTTGCGGCAATCTCCGGGTCGTGGGTGACCATAATCAGCGTCTGCCCGAACTGCTGTGCGCAGTCCCGAAGGAGCTGAATAGTCGTCTCGCCGTTCTTCTTGTCGAGGTTGCCTGTCGGCTCGTCTGCAAAGATGAGCTGAGGCTTTGCAAGAACTGAGCGCGCAATCGCAACCCTCTGCTGCTCGCCGCCGGAAAGCTCGGTCGGGTACTTCTTGAGCTTGTCGTCGATGCCCAATAGTTCGGTGACATTCTGCAAAAACTCCGGGTCGGGCTTCTTATTGTCAAGCTTCATCGGCATGCAGATGTTCGTAAGCACCGTGTATTCGTCGAGCAGGTTGAACTGCTGGAACACAAAGCCCATGTGCCTGCGCCTGAATTCCGCCATCTTTGCGTCAGGGTAGGAATATAAATCCTCATCGCCGAGATAGATATTGCCTGATGTCGGCTCATCAAGCCCACCCAAGATGTGCAAAAGCGTCGATTTTCCCGAGCCGCTTCTGCCGATGATGGTGTAGAAAAGTCCTTCCTCGAACTCAGCGCTGACGCCGTTCAGTGCGTGGGTTTCGCCGGATTCGGCTTTGTAGGTTTTGTAAATGTCCTTTGCTTTTAATACTGTACTCATAATTTTTTCTCCTTTACCTGTCTTCTCTTAACATTTCCATTATGCTATATTTATTTATACTCAGCTTCGAGCCGAAGCAGATTGCGAATGTAATCAGGAATACTATAATCAGTATACCAATTAATACCGGCACTGTCAAGCCATAACCCGCCAAAGTCGAGAACATAGTCCCGAGCACCGCAATCGGGCTTGAGCCCTCTGCAATAACTGATATGTTCATCACGAGATAGTAAGCCAAGTAGCTCACCACCGCCACCGCAATCGCAATAACGCTTCTGACAACAGTTCGCCGTGCAAGCTCGATGTTGCGCTGGCGTTTTGACATTCCGATCGCCTGCATGATGCCATATCGCTTCTTTTTGCCTTCGGTTTCGAGCCTTAGAGTGCTTACAAGAATCAGAAGAACTACAACGGCTATGCACACGCCGCTTATGATAGTCATAATCATTGATTGTTGATAAACCTGTGCATTTGAGTAGTTGATTTCGCGGAAGTTATAGAGCTTGAAGTATTGCTGCTCGACTATCCTGTATGGCGTGTCTGCTTCGTAGTAGATTTGAGAGAGAAGCTTCGTTACAGCTGTATCAACTCCGAGGTCTCCGGCATTCATATTGGTGTAAATAAACGCCTGATTATATCCGATCTCCTGCTGACCTGTAAAGAATCTGTATTCCTGAATCCACCATCGGTGACCCTCTGGAATCTGGTCTACAATATCCTGCAATACCGGCAGAGCGCAGATTACAAAGTAGTTGTAATTTTCAAGAGAAAATCTTTCGGAACGGTCGTATTGGAGAAGAGACACAAGCATTGAGTCGGTGCTGAGAAGCTGAACCGCACTGACATTTACGTCTGTACTTACAGCTGTGGAGCTGTCAAGAAGGGTTTTGCCGAGCACCTGAACGAGTCCGCCACCAAAATCGCTAAAATAGTCATAGTCAACGGAAATCGTTATATCCGAGCCTGCTTCCGGAATGTTTGAAACGGCAAAGGCATAAACCTGTTGATATATAACTGCGTTGCCGGTCATGGAATCGACGAATTCTTCTTCGACCGTGGAGCCATCCAGAAGGTCAGAGTTAATCTGGACTATAACGCTTTCGCCACTTTCATAGGCTTCTCTGTCTATACCTGTGGTGTCAGCGAATTTCTGCAGGTCGTCCCAGTCCATTGTGATTATAACACCGGATTGCCCGTCCTGTTCACCTGTGGGAGTGACATATGCAAAGAAGTCATTGAAGCCGACAAAGTCGGTGACACCCTCCAAAGACAAAAACTGGTCTTCATAAAGGGATAAATCAGGAATCGAATAATCACCGCGGGAGTTGGTTCCGTCGGCTTCACTTATGTAATATGACCACTGCGAAGCCCAATAGTTATACTCGCTCAGCGGTTCAGCCAAGTTTACAGTCGTAAAAACTGCCGAAACGCACAGGAGTGTCGCCATGAGCATAATTAAGGCACGTCTGAAGCCGACAACAACTTTGTTCTTGCTTCTCTGCATTCCCATTCTGCCGGTCATCGGAGTTGCAAGGGCTACCTGGAAAGTAATCATCCTGACCAAGAGAATTCCGACTATCCAGAGTGCCAACGCCATGAGGAGATAATTCCATGGGATGCTTACCGCAACATCAACCGAGCCGCTGTAGACACTGAGACCCAGAACGATTCTGATTCCCAACAGTCCGAGCAGTATTCCCAGAATTATTGCCGGAATTGCAAGCATTAGGGTTTCTATGAGAATAAGCAGTCTCAGCTGACCTTTTGAACCGCCGATGCTTCTGAATCGGACGATACGCTTTACTTCAACCTGCATCTGCAAGATGTAAATCATGACAACCGCCAGAATTGTAATCGCTAAGATAAGCACAAGATAGACCATATTGGTCTGCGCCGCTTCGCTTTCCATTTCGAGAACGGAATTTATCGTGACAGTCCTGATTGTCGAGCCTATACGGTTCTGATAGAGATAGCTGTTGACAGTGCTTTCGACACCATTCTCCATGCCGGATTTTACGGTGAAGAAGTAGGTTGCCTCGGTGGTGGGGCTTACGCTTTCTCCGAGATTTTCTTCCGCCTCGGCAAGAATGTCTGCCATGGCTTCTTCCGAAATGATTGCCGTGTTCAGCGTGGCGTCAATGTCCCAGAGACCGGTGTATTCACTGATAACACCGACAACTCTGAAAGTCCTCTCAACGGTTGTAATGCCGTTTTCACTGCTGAAAGAGAACTGCATGGTTATTGATGAACCGGTGCTTGCACCATAGCCGACCTCGTTCAGCGATGCCGCCTCGATGGCGATTTCATCTGAGCTCTGAGGCATATGCCCACTTTCAAGCCTGATGCCCATGTCGACAAGGCTTTCGTCGGCGGTTCCTATCCTGAGTGAGCCTTGCGAAAACCCACCGACCATTACGGAAGCTGAACCGTAATTGACGCTCGTCCCGACATCTTCAACCCAATCTTCGCCTTCGAGATACTCCAAATCGCTCTCGACGCCATCCGTGATGGCACCATACCACGAGCCGTATGTATCATACCTGAGCTGAGTATTGGTCTCGGCAATACTTGAGGTATAGCTCAAAAGTATTATCGCAAACGTGAACGATATGAGCAGGACGAAGAAAATCAGGAGGGATTGCCTTCGTCTGCGTTTGATGCCTTCAAAGGCAAGCCCGAATATTGTTTTGAACATGTTTATTTCTCCTTTAGCTTATAATGGATTAAAAGCTACTAATATTGTAGCATAATACAATTACAAAGTCAATATTTATTATCTGTCTTCGCGTAACATTTCCATCAGCGTATATTTATTGAGCCCGAGCTTTGAAACATAGCAGATTATAAGTGTGACGGCGAACATGCAGACGGTCATGAGTCCGATTCCCCAGCCCGGGATGAAGCGGGTCGTGAGGTCGCTCATGTAGCTTGAAAGAACGCCGAGGACTGTTGCGCCTTCCTCTCTGATTGAGTCGAGATTTCTGATGATAACCGACCCGAGGTATGCTCCCCAGCCGACCGCCACTGCCACGAGAGACCTTACAAACGCCGTCCGCAAAAGCTCGCGATTCCGTTGCCTGCGGGACATGCCCAGTGCCTGAAGGATGCCGTAGTGCTTCTTTTCTCTCTGGGTTTCGAGCTTGATGGTGCTGAATAGGATGATGAGCACGACCACGGCGATGCAGGCGCCGCTGACGATGAGGAGAATCAGAGTTTGGAGGTATTCCTGAGACAAGGAAGCGTATTTTGCCCTGACGTTATAGTATAAGCTGATACCGAGATTTGAAGCAACTTTCGTGAGCGTCTTGTCTGTGGATAGATAGCCTGCAGTGCCGTCAGTATAAGCCGCTACACCGGTAAATCCGACTTTGTCTCCCTTCTCAAACGGGACTGTGATATAATCCGTCCATGTGAAGCCTTCGGGAAGCATATCCACCATCTTCTGCAAAAATGCCCTTGAGCATACGACATAGTAAGAAGCATCATTGATGTCAAGACCGTCGTTTATCCCTAATCCGCCTGTAGCCTTATAAACTATGCTCTTGGCGACGCTTGTCTCAATACTAACACTTGATTTTGAAATCGAGAGAGTGACCGAATCTCCGCTTTCCGGAAGAGTTGACGGCAATTCGGTTGAATTTGAGAAGACAAGCATGACAACATCGCCGTTTTCAAATGCTTCAAGGTCTACTCCCGAAAAGTCGAGAGCTGTCCAGTCGGCTGTGCTGTCAACAGTGTACATTTCTACCCGTCTTGTATCTACGCCATCCATTGTCAGGTTTACATATGCCTGAGTTGAGCCCAGAATCTTTGAGATTCCGGGAACAGAGGAGAGAGTTGCAATGTCCTCGTCAGAAATATAGGTTTTTCCGTTGTATGCTCCTTCATCGCTGACACGGAGAAAGTACGGAGCTTGAGATGAGAAATAGCGATACAGGTAGAGTGGTTCCTGAATATCGAGTACCACAAACACAACGCAGAAGCACAGAACGACAGACATAACGACAATCAGAGCCTTCTGGAACCTTGCATAGAACTTTCTCTTTCTTATTGACATCGCCATTCTTCCGGTCAATGGTGTGGTGAGTGCCACCATGAAGGTCATAAGTTTTACTGCAATCGTTCCCAGAATCCACACTGCAATACTGAGCGCGAGTTTTCTGACAGGAATACTTACAATTACGGAAACAGAGCCGGAGAACATGCTGAGCTTAAGGAGAAGCTATGTTCCAATGCTTCCGATAGCAATTCCCAGAATCAGGGCAGGAAGTACCATCAGTGCAGATTCGAGGACTGTTAGAAGCAACAACTGAGAACGTGTCGCGCCGAGGCTTCTGAGCCTTACCGTCTTGTTTACCTCCGGTTGCATTGTGAGAATATTGATAATAATAATCGCAAGAATCGTAACAACAAATATCATGATTACATAGAGCGACATGGTGTCCGATTCAGACTGTTTCCCTGAAATTGCCACTGAATTCACAGTTGCCTGTAGGTAGCTTGTTATGGATGTGGTTCTTGTGCTTTGAAGATATTCGTTGACCTCCGCCACTGCATTATCCACGTCATAACCCGATTTAATGGTGAAGAAGTATGTGGTATCCGATTTGTAACTGGTTCTGTTGACAGATGCCGCGATGTCCTCCGCATCTTCGGATGTTATAATTGCGCTATTAAGAGTAACGCCAGACACGTTCCACAAATTGGTATAAGTTTTTATTATGCCGACAAGGGTGTATGACCTGACAATTATTGCTTCGTCAGCTTCAATCATAACCGTGACGGTCTGACCTAATTCATAGTCATACCCGAGTGAGCTGAGAAGGGTTTCCTCCATGGCAATCTCGCCACTTGCTTCCGGCAGGCGTCCTTCATCAAGAGTCAGACCCATATCGGCAAAATTGTCGTCGACCGTTCCGATTCCATAGCCTGAGACTGTGCCATAGCTGACACTTGCGCCAAGGCTGTCGAGCCATTCGGCTTCGGAGAAGAATTCCTCGTCACTCTCCTGACCGCCTTTTATGTAGCCGTACCATGAACCGTAAATTGAATCCCTGTAGGCAGAGTTGGTCGCCGAAATGCTTGAAGTGTAGCTCAGAAGCATAACGGCAAGCGTGAACGAAATCGTCAAAATCGCCACGACAAGAAGCGTCTGTTTTCTCCTTCTCCATAAACCCTCAACCGCAAGTCCGTATATTGTTTTGAACATGCTTATTTCTCCTTTCGCATGCAATCAATTAAAATATAATAACACTATATCATATTTTTCCCGTTTTGTCAAGCTATTTTGACAAAAATTTTCAGCTTTGGTGGGGGGTAACAGCATAATAAAAAAAGTCCGAAATTAATCGGGCTTTACTGTTTGGGGCGTTATTCCTTGAGCGTCAGCAGGTCGGAGAAGAAGCGGTTCATCTCCTCCTCGGTGTCGAAGACGGCAGTGTACATCTGGTTGGACATCGCGTCGGCGAGGGCGTCGGGGATTCTTCCCCACATTCTCATATTCGGACCGTACTTCGCCATGATTGCCTCGTGGTTGAGGTTGAGCTCCATGCCGTCGCGTCTGCCGCAGAAGGCGCAGAATTTGCGGACCTTATAGGGGTCGGAGGACGGCTTGTTGAAAGCGATCATATCCGCCCAGAGCTTGTAGACGTCGGTTTCATAGGCATAGTCGTACATGTCAGGGGTGTAGCCGCCGGAGGGGCGCATATTTACTTCGAGACCCACGATGTCGCCCTTCTTGCCGAGACCCTCCTGGTCGGCATTGAGGACGAAGTATTCGAGGTGGATAAATCTTGCCTTGACTCCGAAAGCCTTGACGGTGCGATGCCCGATGTCGATGAGGTTGTCGGGAAGCTGAGGGACGATGTAGTAGATGGTATTTCTCGCCTCGTTGACGACGTCCATGAGCGAATCGGGAGTGATGTTGCCCGACTCGAAAATCGGCTCGCCGTTCTGGTCGATGATGGCGTCGTAGGTTCTGACGTAGCCGTTGACGAACTCCTCCATGATATAGACTTCGTCGTCCTTGTGCTCGAAGAAGAAAGCGAGGTCGTCATCACTGCTGAGGCGATAGGTGTGGCTTGCGCCGACGCCGTTGTCCGGCTTGACAATGACGGGATATCCGACGGTATCGATAAACTCTCTTGCGTCGTCGATGGTGTCGATGACATGATACCTCGCAGTCGGGACACCCGCCTTCTTGTAGTACTCTTTCATCAGCGACTTATACTTGACGTGTGAGATGTCCTCGTCTTTAAAGCCGGATGTGATATTGAACTCGGTTCTCAGGTGAGCGTCCCTCTCGAGCCAGTATTCGTTATTGGATTCGAGCCAGTCGATCTTACCGTACTTATAGGTGAAGAAGGCAACCGCCTTGAACACCTCGTCATAGTTCTCGAGCGTCGAGACCTTGTAGTATTCGTCGAGGCTCTCCCGGAGGTGCTGGTCGAGCTCCTCATAAGGGCAGTCGCCGATTCCGAGAACCCGAAGCCCATTATTCTTGAGCTCCGCGCAGAACTTCCAGTATGTCACCGGAAAGTTCGGAGAAATAAAGATAAAGTTTTGCATTATAAGTCATATCCTTTCGATTCTATATAAATTAGGGTTTGAAGTTCGCCAACGGCGAACTTCAGCAGCTACTTGGCTTTAGCCAAGTAGCTGTGGAACATAAGTCTCCACCATCTTATACCACCAGCACCAGTCGTGCGCCACGTCATAGCCCCAGTATTCGACTCTGCCGTTGATGCCCTTGCGCCTCATAACGTCGTCGAGCCAACGGGTGCTGTCAAGAAGCGGTCCTTCCCATGCTCCCTGACCGACAACAATCAGAATTTTGCGCTCGTTGTACATATTTATATACGGGTGGTCAGCGGGCATATTCTCGAGATAGTTGACCGGCGAGTTGCGGTAAAGAATGTCGTCCATGTAGTCGCCGAAGAAGAGCTTCGAATCATAGAGCCCCGAGATGGCGAAAACTGTGTCGAAGATGTCGGGTCGGCGGAAGAAGAGGTTTGCGGCGTGCATCGCTCCCATCGAGCATCCAAAGGTCATAATCGGTTGGTCATAGCCGTTCTTGAGTCCGCTTAAGTGCTTAACCGTAGGGACGAGCTCTTCTATCATGTAGTTATACCAGTGCTCGTGCCATTCGATGCGCCCTCTCGGGTCGCCGTCGGCGGCATAGGTCTCGTTGTCGACGACATCGACCGAGTAGACGGTCACACGCCCCTCGTCAATCCACTTCGCCCAGTAATCAATCATCCCGAAGTTCTCGAAGTCGAAGAACCGTCCGCCCTGACAGGGGATAAATATAACCGGCTTGCCAGCGTGCCCGTACACCTTAAACTCCATATCTCTTTGGAGATAACTGCTGTAATGCTTGTGATATTCAATATTCATAATCCTAAACACTCCATAAATATCGGAATTTGCTGTTCCCAGCTTGCTTCGCTATGTGTACCGCCCGGAACAATCCTGAATGTGAGGTTTACCCTCTTCATCAGAAGCGCATGTGACACGGAGATCAGGGCTTCGGGGGAGTCGTCGTGGTTGAAGATTTCCTTGCTTCCGTAGTCCATATAGATGCAAGTGTCGTTGCGGATGCGTGAGGTGGCTATCATATCCATGACCTTTTCGGGGTCAATCCAGAGGCTTGGCGACAGACACGCCGCACGCTGAAAGATTTTGTTGTAGCACACCGCCGCATAGAGCGACATCAGCCCGCCCATCGACGAGCCACAGATGATGGTGTGCTCCCTGTCGGGGATAGTGCGGTACTCGCGGTCAATCTGAGGCTTCAGTGTCCAGACGAGCCAGTCCATATAGATTTTTCCCTTGCCCTCAATCTTTCCGAGGGTCGAGTTCTCGAAGTCAAGAGGGGAGTACTCCGAAAGCCGTGAGTTTCCCTCGTGGTTGCACTCGACCGCCACTATTATAAGCGGCGTTTTCGTCCAGCTCATATAGCTGTTCATGCCCCACGATTTGCCGTATGTAGCGTCGCTGTCGAAGAAGACGTTGTGCCCGTCAAACATGTACATGACGGGATACCGCCGGTCGTCCTCGTCGTAATAATCCGGCAGATAAAGATAAACCCTTCTCGTCTTGTCCCCCGAAAGCTCGGGAATAGCTACGTCCCAGATTTTCACCATATATAAAACCCCTTTGAGAATTTTGTTGCTTATAATAGTATAGTTTTATTGGGACAAAAAGTCAAGAATCCTCAGAGATTTCTTTCTGAGGATTCTTGCATCTTATTTTTCAATTCCCACAACCTTGTAATCCTGCTCCTCAACAGCCTTCTTCAGAACGCTGTCCTCTACGGGAGCGTTGAGGGTTACGACCGCTGTGCCTGCTGTGTGGCTGACCTCAGCAGATGAAACACCCGGGATTGCTTCAAGGGTCTTCTTGACTCTTGCCTCGCAGTGTCCGCACATCATGCCTTCGATTTTCATGGTTACTGCCATATCTTTCACCTTCTTTCTCTGTGACTTTTTATGCCTTGGTTTGTCGTGCTTACTTGTTCTTATGTCGGCGAAGTTGAGCCTGAGGGCGTTCGAGACGACGCAGAAGCTCGAAAGGCTCATCGCCGCCGCCGCAAACATCGGGTTCAGCTCCCAGCCGAAGAGATTTATATAAACTCCCGCCGCAAGGGGAATCCCGATTGCATTATAGAAGAACGCCCAGAAGAGGTTTTCGTGAATATTTCGTAAAGTTGACCTGCTGAGCCGAATCGCCGCCGGGACGTCCATAAGACTGCTCTTCATCAGGACAACGTCGGCGGCATCCACCGCAACGTCTGCGCCTGCGCCGATTGCAATTCCGATGTCAGCACGCGTGAGAGCCGGAGCGTCGTTGATTCCGTCGCCGACCATTGCGACCTTGCCGGACTCTTTAAGTCTGCGGATAACGCTTTCCTTGCCGTCGGGGAGAACTCCCGCAATGACCTCGTCCACTCCCGCCTGTGAGCCGATGGCGTTGGCGGTTCTCTCGTTGTCGCCGGTGAGCATTACAACCCGGATGCCCATGCCCTTGAGTTCACTGATGGCTTCCGCACTGTCGGACTTGATGACGTCCGCAACCGCGATTATGCCCATAAGCTTGCCGCCACGGGAGAAGAAGAGGGGAGTTTTGCCTTCGCCTGCAAGCTTATTGAATGTTGCTTCTGTGCTATCCGGAAGATCTGCAACCGTTCCGATAAACGAGAAGCTTCCGCCATAAAGGGTCTCGTCGCCAAGATTCGCCGTCAAGCCGTTTCCGGGGAGGGCTCGGAAGTCCGCAACGTCGGAGCTTGCAATATTATTTTCCTCGCCGTAGCTTAAAATCGCCTTTGCGAGTGGGTGCTCACTGCCTTTTTCGAGCGACAGCGCAAGCTCTATAAGCTCGCTTTCGGCTATACCGTCGCAGGGAATTATATCTGTGACCACGGGCGTTCCCGCCGTGATGGTTCCCGTCTTGTCGAGGACGACCGTTTCGGTCTTGCCGGTCTGCTCGAGAGATTCTGCGGTCTTGAAGAGGATTCCGTTCTTCGCACCCACGCCGTTTCCGACCATGATTGCAACCGGCGTCGCAAGCCCCAATGCGCAGGGGCAACTGATAACGAGTACCGAGATGCCTCTTGCCAAGGCGTAGCTGAACGTCTGCCCGACCAAGAGCCATACTATTATAGTGATAACAGCAATCGTGATGACCGTCGGGACGAAGATCCCCGAGACCTTGTCGGCAATCTTGGCGATAGGCGCCTTTGTCGCGGCGGCATCGCTGACCATTTTTATAATCTGCGAAAGGGTCGTGTCCTCGCCGACACGCGTGGCACGGCACTTTATGAAGCCCGACTGATTGATGGTTGCGGCTGAAACTCCGTCGCCAGTCTCCTTGTCGACTGGGATGCTCTCGCCTGTCAGCGCCGACTCGTTCACAGCACTTGAGCCCTCAACGATAACTCCGTCCACGGGGATGCTTTCGCCGGGTCTTACAACAAATATATCACCAACGTTGACTTTGGAGATTGCGACCTCGGTCTCAACGCCGTCTTTTAAAATAGTAGCCGTCTTCGGCGCAAGCTTCATAAGCCCCTTGAGGGCGTCGGTGGTCTTGCCCTTCGAGCGGGCTTCGAGCATCTTTCCGACGGTTATTAGCGTCAGAATCATCGCCGCCGACTCGAAATAGAATTCGTCCATGTATCCCATGACCGCTTCCATGTCGCCTCTCACCTGTGCGTCGGTCATCATGAAGAGGGCATAGGTCGAATAGACGAACGCCGCCGATGAACCGAGCGCGACGAGGGTATCCATATTCGGAGCACGGTGGATAAGCCCTTTGAAGCCGCTTATGAAGAATTTCTGGTTGATGACCATGACGGCGATGGTGAGAAGCATCTGCACGAGCCCCATTGCGACATGGTTATCCGAGAAGAATCCCGGCAGTGGGAATCCGAACATCATGTGCCCCATTGAAAAGTACAGGAGCACCACTAAGAATCCGAGCGAGGCAATCAATCTTCTTTTTAACTTCGGCGTCTCAGTGTCTTTGAGAGAGTCGACGTCGTCAGCACTCGACGAAGCCGCCTTTTCTGCACCCTTGAGAGAGGCACCATATCCGGCATTCTCGACTGCCGAGATTATGCTCTGGGGAGAAGCCGTCCCCTCAACTCCCATGGAGTTTGTTAAGAGGCTCACCGAGCAGGACGTGACCCCCTCGACCTTCGACACGGCTTTTTCCACCCGTGCACTGCAAGCCGCACAGCTCATGCCGGTAACGTTATATTGTTCCATAATAAATCCCCCCTATTTCATCAGTTTCTGCATCGTCTTGACAAGCTCCTCAATCGTCTCGTCGTCGCCGTTCCGGATGTCCCGGGCGACGCAGTGGCGGATGTGGCTCGACAGGAGCTCTTTGTTAAAAGAGTTGATGGCGGAGGAAACCGCCGCCGACTGGGTCAGGATGTCCGGGCAGTAAGCCGACTCCTCGAGCATCCTCTTGAGCCCCCGAATCTGCCCCTCAATCCGGTTAAGCCGGTTCATAAGCTTCTTGTATTCCTCGTCGGAGCGTTCAGTAGTTTTCCCACAACAGCAATTCTTACTCATAATATCACCTCATAGCATAAAATACCCCCGGAGGGTATCTCTCTATCTATGAGTATTATATACCCTCCAGGGGTATTTGTCAAGGGGTATTTGCAAAAAAAGAAAACCGCCTTTTTCAGGCGGTTATAAAATTCAGTCCTGCTTCTTCCGTTCCTTCGGGTCGATTTTTTTGCGGAGCTCATTCGTCCTCTCTTCAAGCTCCTCCATGTACTCCTTCAGGACCTCATTAAGCGGCTTGTCGGTGGCGAAGGGGTGGAGGAACTGGTAGCGGCGTTTGCGGGTTTGCTTGCCCTTGGCACGCTTGAGAAGCTCTTCGTTGCGAGCCCTGATTTGCGCCTTGATGTTTTCGTATCTGAGGACGACTTCGTTCTCTTCGGCGAAATGCTTGAGCTTGACGAGGAGCTGTGCCGAGTTCGCCATGTCCACGATGAACACACCGAAGAACAGCCCGATGAAGAAGGAGAACGCCAGATTCCGGCTGAGCCACGCCAGCGATTCCTTTATGTATGGGTGGATTAAGAAGTAGTAAACTCCGCCCAGGATAGCCCAGAAGAGCGAGAACTTCGGGCAGATGATGCCCATGATGTTGCCCCACTCGCCGGTGTAGTCCCACAGCCGGACCTTGCTCACCTTCAGCGAGATAAATCCCGCAATGAACTCGATGACCGTCATCATAAGAGCCATCAGGAAGAAGAGGATTATTTTATTGACGACATCGCTTTCAAACGGCAGATATTCTTCCAAGGACGCGAGCGGATACAGCACGCAAAGCCCGGTGCCGTAAAGCGGCAGATAGGGACCGGTGCAGAAGCCCGGGTTAATCCACCTGTGCTCGGGGTTAGCCTTCGAGAAGAATCTCCTGAACAGAAGCTCCATCCACCAGCCCAAAACCGACCCAATGAAGAACAGATACGCTAAAATCAATGGCAGATTCATATTTTACCCCAGATTAATTCAGACCTTGACGATATAATCAGCCTTTCTCTCCGCCGCTTCTCTCACTCCGCCTTCGTCGCCGTAGCCGAGGATTACGTTTCCGATTCCGACATAGTCGCCTTCTACGCTCCACTTCTTGAGAAGCGCCTTGCCTTCATCCATCTCGAAAACTTCACGAGCTCTGTAGATATAGCAGGAATCGACCCCGACGGCGTGTGCGGCGTTGAGGAGATTTCCGATTACCATGTTTCCGTCGTCGCGACCTGTCGGGAAGCTTGCAGGGACGAGAACGACGACAACCGTCGGTGCGCCATAGAACGGGTCGACATCTCTTCCCATAACCTTGGCATTGAGCCTCGAAAGCTCATCGCGGTCGGCTTTGTTCTGAACGGCGACGATAATCGGGCTCTGTTTGCCCATTCCCGTCGGCGCATAGGTGCCGGCTTCCAAAATGGCATCGAGCTCGCAGTCTTTAATCTGCTCGTCGCGATACTTCCTGCAACTTCTTCTGGTTTTAAGGTCTTGCAATGTTTCTTTCATGATTGTTTCCTCCTGTTTGTGTTAAAGTTATTTGTCTTACGCAATGGCTCAGAACATCGAAATCAGTGCCGCACTGTTAATCATAAGAAGCTGGAAGAGAACCGCCGTCAGAATCGCGGCGATAAGGCGGTTGCCGGTGCGGTGCCGGACGAAGGTGCCAATCGGGATGCAGAGGATATACATGAGCACTACATTGACAATCTGCCCGATAAGCCCGGAATAGCTCTTGATTATGAGATAGAACAGAACGAACAGGAACAGCGGAACATACTGAATCAGGCTGTAGAGGAACCTCGTGCCGCGGCTTGCGCCCGCATTTTCGAGCATGTCCTGCTCGGCTCCCGAGACATAGTAGCCGACGGTCATGAGCGCACCGTTGAATATCAGCCAGAAGAGTCGCCAGTTCAGCGGCATCAGCCGATACATCGAAGCTCTCAGAACGTACCAAGCGAATATGCAAAGCAGGGCGACAATCCCGAAGCAGTAAAGATTATGCTTCCAGTCGGATTTGGTCTTGAAAGTAGGCTTCGGGAGCTTGCCTTGAGTGCCCCTGAAAGTGCCCTTACGATATGCAATCAGCATCACAAGACCGTAGCCTGCGATGAAGCACATGTAGGGGATATTCATAATCGGGCTTCCGAACGGCATCACTACGCAGATACAGCATATCACAAACGCCATTAAAATGCCGGGCATCCACATGATGAGCTTTCTTGTAAGGAAGGATTTCGAATTCTCGAGCACCGGCAGGCTTTCGCCCTCGGTGGAGATTTTGTTGCCCATATTCAAGCCGAGTAAAAGCGTGAAAATGCCTATAAGCGCGCTGAACCAACCGACATAAACGAGGTGCATGAGTCCCGAATTGAAGCTTGATTCCGTGCCGGTGATGTCTTCGACAGCCTCGTTCACATAGTCAGCAAACTTCGCCGAGTACATCTGATATGAGTGCAGGACGCCTGAGGTCACGCCGACGGTGATTTTGCTTCCGTAGCTGTTGACCTGAGTCGCCGCCCAAGTCCCGCTTTCGGGTACCTCGGTGCCGCCAAGATGCTCATAAATCGCCAGGATGTCTTTATCCGAAACGATATCATCGGCGGTTGAGCCGTAGATATAGACGTTGGTGCCCGCAATGAAGCTTTCGTTATAGTAGGACCACGGCTCCTCCTCGGCGTCGGTGGTGCCGGCAAAGAGGCTCGCCTGAGCATTCGCAAAGTAGTTGACCTCGGGCGCAATCAGAATCACGTTTGCGATTTCCCGCTTGGTAACGGTCGTGACTGCGTCGGGGTTGTTGTAGTCCTGCAGAAGTCGTAAGATAGAGCGTCCGCCCATCGAGTGACCGACCAAAATAATGTGGTCATAGTCGATGCCGGTTCTTTCGTGCAGAACCTCGATGGCGTCGGCAATTTCGATGGCGATGTCGTCCGTTTTGGCGTTGTCAAAGCCGATGGTGCCATAGGAGCCGCCCTGCCCCGAATAGTCGAAGCTCATGACGGTCATGCCGTTGGATGTAAACAGGTTCGCAATCGGGCGCCACTTCTGCCTGTCGCAGGAATAGCCCGGGCAGATGAGGACGGCATATTCGGCGCCGTCATTCTCCCAGATAGTCGCCTTGAGCGTGACCTCGTCGCCCTGATAGGTCGATTCGAACGAGAAGGTTTCCTCGCCCATTGTGTTGATATTCAGAACTGCAAAGCTCACGATGCTGACGATAATCGCCAGAATTCCTATGCCGATTAATACTCTTTTCTTGGTCATAATTTTTCCTCAATCCGTCAAGTTTTATTCAAAGAGCGTTCCCATGCACGTTCCAACACCACGGCAGAGAGCTTGAGCCCTTCTAAATCAGTTTCTGTAAATCTCCCGACTGTCGGGCTGTCGATGTCGAGCACCCCGACGATTTCGCCGTTTGCATGAAGCGGTATTACAATCTCGGAGTTCGAAGCCGAGTCGCAGGCAATGTGCCCCGGAAATTTATGCACATCAGTAACCAGCTGTGCCTCGTCAAGAGCAACTGCCGTCCCGCAGACGCCCTTTCCGACGGGAATCCTGATGCAAGCGGGCTTCCCCTGAAACGGATGCAACACCAGAGTGTCGTTCTTGAGCGCATAAAACCCCGCCCAGTTAATATCTTCGAGGCTCCCGAATATCGCCGCACTCGCATTCGATAAGTTCGCAATCAGGTCGTCTTCGCCGTCCGTAAGAGCCTCAAGCTCACGGGCGAGCATTTCATACTTTCCCATCATATCACCCCAGCATCGCGATAATTTCGTCCGGCATGATAGTGTAGCCGTCGATGGTGGTGATTATGATGAAGCACATATAATCGTCGATTCGTCGGGACAAGAAAGCCTGCGTCATGTCATAGCCGCTTTGTTCGATGCTTCCGATTGCTTCGTAATAGGTGTTCCCGCCGATTTCTATCGCGGTGACGTCGCCGAAGGTATAGCCCGAAGCGGTGCACTGAGCGACGATCTCGTTGGCATAATCCTCCGCCGAATAGCTCGTCCCGTCGGTCGACATGGTGAGATTTTCAAACCCGATGATGATGTTTGCGCCGATTTCGCCCATAGCCATTGCAGTATAGAGCGTCTGAACCCGGGAGAGGGCGTTCTGCCTCTTCGAGGCGGTGTCGACGGAATCCTCCGAAAGATCCATCATCTCAAGGAGCTCCGACTCGTCATAGAAGGTCCAGTCGGACGTGGGAGTGAATGTCAGGTCGGCATATTCGTTGGAATAAACTCCGTCCGAGACCGTTCCCATAACGGTGTCCATATCAAGCTCGCTTGACCCGCAGGAGACAAGAAGCGCACTAGCCATGACAAAGCACAAAACAGCAGTCAATATTTTCTTCATTTCATCATATCCTTTCGGCACTCAAAACCCGATAATAACAGCTACTATAATAATAACCGAAATGTCGATAAAAATCAAGGGACAATATGGGCGTAAGTGCGGAATTAATGCGTCTGCATGAATTCCCGTATAATCGGAATGAACTCGCCCGAATATTTTTCGCACTTATGCGAGCCGACGCCCGAGAGCCGCATGAATTCGTTTTCGTTCAGCGGCATTTCAGTCGCCATTTCGCGGAGCGTTCTGTCGCTGAAAATTATGTAGGGCGGGACGGCTTCTTCCTTTGCGAGAAGGGCGCGCTTCTGGCGAAGAAGCTCGAAGAGATCGGAGTTGGCGACGGTTCTTTCCGCCTTCTTGTCACGCATTCTCTTCTTGCGCTCTTTCGTGACCTTCATCCTGACCGTTTCTGAAAGAATGTCATGGCTTCGCTCGGTGAGCATGATTTTGCCGTAATCGCCGGTCCTGAGGTATCCCATGCGGAGGAGATACTCAAGTATTTCCCGAAGCCGCCTGACGGGCATGTCCTTGAGGCACCCGAAGCCCTTCTTGCCCTCGAGGTGGAACAGCTTGAGCTTTTCGCCCGGGATTCCACGGACGAAGTCAAGGAGCACTGTCTGCCCGAATTTTTCGCCGGTGGTTGCGACGCAGGCGACGAGCCTTCTTGCTTCAACGGTGATGTCGACTTCTTCCGACTCGGCGAGGCAGTTCGAGCAGTTTGAGCACTTCCTGCAACCCGCTTCGCCGAAGTACCGAAGAATATAATCCCTCAGGCAATCGGTCGTGGTGGCGTAGAAGGTCATCAGCTTGAGGCGTTCAAGCTCTTTTGCACGGATTGCGGCTTTCTCGGATTCACTTAAATCCGGGTTGCCATCGTTGTCATCGATGAGCATGCGGTTGATTCTCACGTCCTGCCCCGAATAGAGAAGGATGCAGTCGGACCTGAGCCCGTCGCGTCCGGCTCGTCCCGCCTCCTGATAGTAGGCTTCGAGGCTCTTCGGCATGCCGTGGTGGATGACGAAGCGGACGTCCGACTTGTCGATGCCCATGCCGAAGGCGTTTGTCGCGACCATTACGAGCTTGTCGCCATAGATAAATGCGTCCTGATTGCGGCGGCGTTCCTCCTGGGGAAGCCCCGCGTGGTACCTCGTCGCGGCGATGCCGTTGTCGCAGAGCGTTTCGCAGATTCGCTCGACGTTCTTTCTTGAGATGCAATAGATGATTCCGCTCTGCTTCGGGTGAGCCTTGACGTATTTCAGTATAAAATCGGTTTTCGGAATGCTCTGGTGCGTTTCAAAGTAGAGATTCGGTCGGTCGAAGCCGGTGACGAGGGTTTTGGGGCTCTTAAGCCTCAAGTCCTTCATGATGTCGTCCCGGACACGCTGAGTCGCCGTTGCGGTGAATGCCCCGACAACCGGACGGTGTGGGAGGCTTTCTATAAATCTGTGAATCTTAAGATAGCTCGGGCGGAAGTCCTGTCCCCACTGTGAGACGCAGTGCGCCTCGTCGACAGCTACGAAAGAAATCTCGCACTCTTCTGCGATGCTTAAAAAGCTGTCTATCTCAAGCCGCTCGGGAGCGACGTATATAATCTTGTATTCGCCCGACTTGGCGCGCTCTATGGCGTCGTAATATTCATATTGCGAGAGCGAGCTGTTGAAGTAGCAAGCCGGAATCCCCGCCTGATTCAGCGCTCCCACCTGGTCCTTCATAAGCGAAATGAGAGGGGAGATAACGACAGTGATTCCAGATAGCATCATTGCCGGGACCTGATAGCAGAGCGATTTGCCGGCGCCCGTTGGCATTATTCCGAGTGCATCCTGCCCCGAGAGAATCGCGTCGATAAGCTCCTCCTGACCTTCGCGGAAGCTGTCGTAGCCAAAGTATCTTTTCAAAACTTCTTGCTTTGTCACTTGAACGTCCCTTTCACTAAAAATCCCCTTCCGACAAGGGAAGGGGATTCGCAGATTCGGAAATTATCCCAGAATAATCGTAACTTTGTTTTCGCTCTTGAGCTTGTCGGCGGGAATGAGGTTTCCGCTCAAGGTCTCGCCGTTGAGGATGAGGGTCTTTACGCCGCTCTCGACGTGGTCGGGGTTCTGAACGTCGATGTCAAGGTGAGTGCCGCGGAAGTTCTTCGAAATCTTAAAGCCGTCCCACTCGGAGGGGATTGCGGGGCTTACAACCAAGCCATCGGCATTAGGTCTCATGCCGCAGATACCCTCGACACAGCCAACCATAACGGTTGAAGCGGTGCCGGTGAGCCAGTGAACGTGAGCTCTGCCTTCATAAGGAGAAGTGGTCGACTCGACGAACTGTCCGTGAACATAGGGCTCGATAACTCTTATCTCAGCCTTGTCGTTCATCGAAGCAGGGGAGCTTTCCATGAAGTACTCAAAAGCACGATTGCCATGTCCTAAGAGTGACTCAGCTAAGATAGCCCAGCCCTGAGACTGCGAGAAGATGCCGCCGTTTTCCTTGGTGTCGGGGTTGAAGATGTGCATCAGAGCGCCGTCAAACATGTGGTCGATATAAGGCGGGTCAAGAAGCTTGACGCCGTAGGGAGTGTTGAGGATTTCGTGGACGCTCTCCATAGCGGTTTCGCCCTGCTCTTTTGATGCGAATCCTGAGATGACAGCCCAGCTCTGAGGATTGAGCCACATGCTCGCCTCGGGGTCGTTCTTGGCGCCTACGACGACGTTGTCTTCTCTGATTCCTCTTATGAATCTGTCCTCGTCCCAGCACTTCTCGAGAGCCTCGTGAAGCTCAGCCTGAATCTTGTTTATGTATTCGACATATTCGGTGTCGTTTCTTTCAGTAGCCCAGTCTCTCATCATGCTCATAGCGTAGTAGAGCTGGAATGCGACGAAGGTCGATTCGCCCTTTGCGCCGAGTCTTAAGCAGTCGTTCCAGTCGGCGTGAAGACCGGCAGGCATGCTGTGTGCACCCAAGCGCTCCATCGAGAAGTTGATAGCACGCTTTAAGTGGTCGTAAACGGTGTCCTCACCGCCGTTGGCATAGACGATGACTTCGTCAAGGAATGCCTTGTTGCCGCTCTCGCCGATGTACTTGTAAACAGTCGGGAAGAGCCAGAGTGCGTCGTCGGCACGGTAGGAAGGATGTCCGGTTGCCTGGACATATGAAGGCTGGTCGGGGGTGTCCTCGTGACCGGCATTGTGGTTGAACTTGACCAAGGGGAGTCCGCCGCCGTTATCGACCTGAGCCGAAATCATGAAGCGGATTTTTTCAAGAGCCATCTCGGGGTCAAGGTGGATTATTCCCTGAATATCCTGAACGGTATCTCTGTAGCCGTAGCCGTTTCTCAAGCCGCAGTAGATGAGCGAAGCGGCTCTTGACCATGTGAAGGTGATGAAGCACTGGTAGGAGTTCCAGACGTTAATCATGTTGTTGAACTCTTCGCTCGGGGTTTCAACTGAGAAGTTCTCGAGCTCTCCATGCCAGTAGTCTATAAGCTCGGCAACTTCTTTGTCTACAAGACCCTCGGTCTCATATTTCGCCATAATTTCGTTTGCGGCGGTGTTGTCTCTCTGACCGAGAACGTAGATAAGCTCTTTTGTCTCGCCGGGCTCAAGAGTGATGTCCGACTGCAAGGCTCCGCAGGCGTTCGAGTTGTAGTTGAGTTCATTATTGCACTTGCCCGATTCAACCGCAATCGGGTTTGCATAGGAGCGATAGCTTCCGATGAAAGCGTCGGGCGAGCCGTTATAGGCGGTGACCTTCTCGCCAACGAGACCGAAGAAGCGCTCACGGTGGTTCGAGCCTGTGCTGTCTTTACCTGAATTTTCGTTTATGTGCTGGAGAATCTTGTTGCCCTCGAAGGATGTTCTTGTTATAAAGAGTGTGTACTGGAGGTTGACCTGATCCTGCTCATAGTTGCTGTCGTTGGTGAATTCGACATAGCCATAGAGGGAAAGCTTCTTCGGTTTGTCGGAATTGTTGGTAATCTTTGTGCGCCATACCTCGTATGTAGCGTTCATCGGGACGTAGTAGGTTACTTCCGAGTGAACATCCGAGTAGTCAGCCGAGATAATGGTATAGCCGGTTCCGTGTCTGCACTCGCTCTTGTACTTATCAAGCGGCTTGCCGACCGGTTGCCAGGAAGCGGACCAATAGTCTCCCGAGTCGTTGTCTCTTATGTAGATGTATCTTCCGGGGAGAGCGATGTTTGTGTTGAAGCGATAGCGGATGATTCTGCCGTTTGCTCCGCTCTGAACAAAGCTGTAGCCTCCGGCGTTATTGGAGATGATTGCACCGTAGGCGGGTGAACCGAGGTAGTTACACCAGGGTGCGGGAGTGTCTGGCTTGGTGACGACATACTCCTTCTTTTCAAGGTCAAAATGTCCGTAATTCATGGATTTGGTGTCCTCCTGTACTTAAAATATAATTATAGGTAACATTAAGAGAATATAGCCAGCCCATACTGGGCTGACTATATTATAACATTCCAAAATCCAGTTTACAAGGGGGTATATAAGATTTTATGCCGCCAAATCTTCGCCTGAGATAATCTCTGCCGCGTCAAGCATATTCTCGATAAAAATTCCATATCCCCGTGTCGGGTCGCTCACGAAAACGTGCGTCACAGCCCCGACAAGCTTGCCGTCCTGTATAATCGGGCTTCCGCTCATCCCCTGAACGATGCCGCCCGTTTTCTCAAGCAGTTCAGGGTCGGTGACTCTGATGATGATATTTTTCGACTTCGCCGCCGAGCTTAGAGTTACCCTTTCAATCTCGACTTCGAATTCCTGCGGGGTCGAGCCATCGATGGTGGTTAAAATAGTCGCCGGACCGGTCTTCACCTCTGCTTTGTAGGCAATCGGAATCGCTTCCTGCCGACTGGGATAGGTCATAGTCCCGAAGATGCCTTGTTCGCAGTTCAGCTCAATCGTCCCCGAAGCAAGCCCCGAGACGAACGTCCCGTAAAGCTCGCCCGGGCAACCCCGTTCGCCCTTGTCGTATCCCGTTATGACGACGTCGACGATTTCGCCGGAGCCGAGCGGCAGGGTAGTCAGCGTGTCGCTGTCCGAAATCGGGTGCCCGAGAGCGCCGAAGATGCCCGTTTCCGGGGCGATAAACGTGAGAGTCCCCACGCCCGCCGTGCTGTCCCGGATCCAGAGCCCGGCTTTGTAGACGCCGTCGGTCTCCGAATATACGGGAGTTACAGTTACCGTGGAGCTCCTGCCGTTACGCATGATTTCAAAGACTATCGGTTCGCCGTCCGAATTTTCGATAATCTCCGAAAGCCTCGCAGAAGAATTAAGCTCCTCGCCGTTGGCACTGGTAATATTGTCGCCCGCCATGATTCCCGCATCGTGAGCGGGCGAAACGCCATCCGTGACCTCGGCGGTCTTGACGACCATAACTCCCTCCGTCAGAAGCTTCACCCCGACAGGCGAGCCTCCGGGAATCAGCATTTTTGCGTCGGCGTGAATGATCTTTGCACTCTTGACGGGAATCACCCCGAAGAGCCTGATTTCTGCGTCAGTTGCTTCTGTAGCAATGCTATTAGCATTGCTATTTGTGCTGGCAGCTACGACTTCGCTGTCGGGAATAATATCTATATCGAAGAAGCAGTCGACAGTCGCCGAACCGCCCTCCGAAATATAATAAGTGTCGGGCAAAGCGGCGCCGTAATATCCAACAGCTCCCATAAGCGTGAGCGAGATTATCAGGAATACCGCCGCAATGCCTCTTGTCAGCCTTCTCATAAGTTTAAAAAGTTCCTTTCCTCGTGTTTTCGGGAATAGTTTTTGCAGTAGCTCCGAAAATAATCAAGCATTATTTTCTTTGGAATTTCTCTTGCATAGAGATATCACATTGTGCTATAATAGAGCATAATGATTTTACAAAAATCAAGGGAGGCTTTTTTATGAGTAGTTTCTTCAGCTTTGTGGCGATGATTCTTTTCTTCGTGATTCTGATAGCGTTTGTAGTTACGATGGTTCGGAGCGGAGCCGAGACCTATCATCGCTCTACAGTCCCGCCGGCAAATGCTCAGGCGAAGGCAGTTTCAAAGAGGAAGGAAACTCCTCCCGAAGGCTCAAAAATCAGCGGCGACCTTTACTTTGTGACGTTCACTCTTGACGACGGCAAGGAGCTTGAGCTCTCCGTTTCGCCGAAGGAATACGAAACGATGGAGTTTGACAGAGAAGGCGAGCTCTACTATCAGGAAACGAGATTTTTGTCGTTCGAACCGAAGAAGATTCTGTAACCGGTCTTTACAATACGGAGGATTTCCCAAATGAATTTTCTAAAAGAAGATAAGCGTAAGAGATATGATACGGCATTTGCGATAGCTTTAAAAGTATTAGCTACTTTAGCATTTCTTTGGTCAGGGCTCTTTTGGTCTGGAGTATCTATTATCAATTTCTATAAGTTTAACCCCACTGAGTCTTATCGGGCAACGGCATTTCTAATTGCTTCAATACTGCTACTTATATCTTTGGTTTTGATGTATCTGAAATATTATTTCTCTCAATTTCCGTTTGCTGTTGTTGGTTCTATTATTTATCTTGTTCAAGCAGGACAGCTAATAGATGCTATTGAGAGTTATACCATGAGATACATACCAGAAATAGCATTTCTTATTGTCTCTATTATTCTCTTCATGCTTCATGCTGCAAAGGTTATATCTAAGAATCTCGCTGAGAAGGAGAAAATTAACACGGCTCCCGCCGAGAGTATTATCGGCGACGGCATAACCGTCAATTATCATAAAGTTGAGAAGCCTGAGAAGCCCAAGAAGGAGAAAAAGCCTCGCAAGGAAAATAAGAAAAAAGCTCCCGAGCCGGAATATTCCGAAGCGACTGAGAATAATATAGATGAAACAAAGCCCGATGGGGATTGACATTATAATGACCAATACAACCGAAAATATAACAAAAAACAGTGCAATCGGCGTGTTCGATTCGGGGCTCGGAGGACTCACCGCTGTCCGTGAACTCCAGCGTCTGATGCCGCACGAAAACATAATCTACCTCGGCGACACCGCAAGGGTGCCCTATGGCACGAAAAGCCGGGAGACGATAACGAAGTATGCTTTGCAGGACTTCGATTTTCTGAAGCAGTTCGGCGTGAAGCTGACCATTGCCGCCTGCGGAACGGTCTCTTCCGTTGTCGACCCCGCCACACTCGAAGCCGAAGGGCTCTATACCGGAGTAATCCGACCTGCAGTGCTTGCCGCAATCAATGCCACAAAAAACGGCAAAATCGCCGTTATCGGCACCTCGGCGACCATTCGAAGCGGAAGCTATAAGCGGCTGATTAACGAAATTATGCCCGAGGCGGAGGTATATGAAAAAGACTGCCCGATGTTCGTGCCACTTGTCGAGAACGGCTTTGTCGGCAGGGATAATCTTCCCTGCACGATGATTGCCCGGGAGTATCTCGAGCCGCTCAAGAAGACCGGCGTCGACACCCTCATCATGGGTTGCACGCACTATCCGATTATCGCCGATGTAATAGGCGACGTGATGGGCGACGGCGTGAAGCTGATTTCATCCGGCGGAGAAGCGGGAAGATACGCAAGTGAGCTTTTGTGGGAGAACAATCTTCTCTCGGACAGGGAAACCGAGGGCAAGGTGGCGCTATACTGCACCGACAGCGTGGAGCTTTTCAGAGAGAACGCCGTGCACTTCCTCGGCGAGCTCGACAACGCCGAAATTTTGGGATGTACACTCGAATAAGGGGATAAACATGAAAGACGTAATGATAACAATAGTGAATTCGATGCTTGTGGATAAGAACGAGAAGCCGGACGTGACGGAGGTTATAACCGAGGGAAAGCTTGAGATGACCGAGACGGGTTGCGTCCTGAGCTATGACCTCGACCCCGAGGACGGCGACCAGCCGAACGACTCCCACACCGATATGATCCTCGAGGGCAACACCTTCGACTTCATCAGAACCGGCATGTACGGTGCGGACTTCCTCGTCGAGCCGGGCGTGAGAAACCAGACCCTCTACCGTATGCCCTTCGGGAGCATGACCGTCGGAGTTCTCGGGAAAGAGCTGAAATCCGACGTTTCCGAGGACAAGGGGAGCATCACGGCAAAGTATGACATAGATTTCAACTCCGCATTGGTCGCCGGCTATGTCATGGAAATAAGCTACCGCACAATATAGAATAGTTTCGGGCTTTCTGGATACAATAGCGTTGCGTAAAAACGCATACTATTTGTGAAAGGAAGCTTGCTTTTATGATAAAGAAAATTTTGCTGATGCTGACGGCGTTCGTGCTCGCAGTCACGATGTTATCTGCCTGCACAGGCGATATGACCGACGGCGACGTTACCACCCGTAACACGACAGCGTCGACAACAGAGCCGACCACAACGCCCGTTACGACCACCGAAGGCGTCGGAGACTGGACAGGCTCGGACACCACCGACATCTCGGATGTCACCGGCACCGAAACCCCGACGGAGGGAATCGGTGGCAGTGAAAATTCCGACGCCGGAGAGGATGCCCTGAACGGGGATAATACCAACGGTAATGGGATTTCTGAGTAAACCCCTCAGTCGCCCTTCGGGCGCCAGCTCCCCTTTCAAGGGAGCCTTTTTATATCCGCACAAACTTCTATAAGAACGAAAAAAGCCTCCCCTGAAAGGGGAGGGGGACCGGCGAAGCCGGTGGAGGGGTTGACAATATAACTCTTGTGTGCTATAATTATCGAAATTAATTTATGGAGAGGGCAATATGAAGCTTGTATACATAGTCGGCGATGCCGCGGTGGGGAAGATGACAGTCGGGCGGGAGCTAATGAAGATAACCGACCTTCGGCTATTCCATAACCACATGACAATCGAACCGGTGCTCGAAATCTTCGGCGAGTGGAACTCGGATGCCATCAAGGGCTTCCGGGACGTCGTGTTCCGTGAATACGCGAAGTCCGGGAAATACGGGCTTATTTTCACCTATATGTTCGCCTTCGACCTGCCGTCCGAATACGAATATCTTCGGCATGTCGAATCGGTCTGCCGTGAGAACGCTGAAGATCTCGAAGTTTACTTTGTCGAGCTCAACGCTCCGCAGGAAATCCGAATCAAACGAAACAAAACCGAAGCCCGTCTTGCCGCAAAGCCTTCCAAACGGGATTTGGAAGTTTCCGAAGCCCGCCTTCTTGACGACGACAAGCACTACCGCATGACGAGCTACCCCGGTGAAATGGAAGCGATTTATGAGAATTATCTCAGAATCGACAATGCCGATATGCCACCCGAAGAGGTGGCAAGGGTGATAAAAGAGCATTTTGGGCTATAAGTAGGGGCGGAGAAGTTTGGCTTTGCCAAACTTCCGAAGTTCGCAAAGCGAACTTCTGCGCTCACCCTTTCAGGGGAGCCTGTTTGTATCCTGCACAAACTTCTGAGAGAACAAAAAAGCCTCCCCTGAAAGGGGAGGGGGATCGGCGAAGCCGGTGGAGGGGTTTCCAAAGGCGTTACCTCATAAACAACCTTACCATCTTCTCATAAATCTTCTTATACGGCTGATACCTCATTGGCAAATCAATCCACAGCTTCTTGTCGACGATGCTCTTGTAGTGAGTAAATGTATCGAAGCCGGTCTTGCCGTGGTATGCACCCATGCCGCTTTCGCCGAAGCCGCCGAAGCCCATTTCCGTGGTGGCGAGGTGGATGATGGTGTCGTTGATGCAACCTCCGCCGTAGCCGACCGAAGATGTGACCTTCTTCACGTTTTTCTTGTTCGTCGTGAAGAGATAGAGCGCCAGGGGATGCGGCATGTCGTTGATTTGCTCGATTGCTTCGTCGAGATTTTCATAGGTCAGAACCGGCAGTATCGGACCGAAAATCTCCTCCTGCATGACTTTATCTTCAAAAGTCACGTTCTCCATGACGGTCGGCTCTATCCGAAGGGTGTCGTCCTCAGCTCTTCCGCCGATGGCGACTTTTTCCATGTCCATAAGTCCGCAAAGCCTCTTGAAGTGCTTTTCGTTTATAATCTTGCCGTAGTCCTGATTGATAAGCGGCGAGGTGCCGAACTGCTTCTTAATCTGGACTCTCAGCTCGTCCATGAGCTTGTCCTTTATCGAGGCGTCGCAATAGATATAGTCGGGTGCGACACAGGTCTGCCCGCAGTTAAGATACTTCCCGAATACGATTCTCTTCGCCGCAAGCTTAAGGTTTGCGGTTTTGTCGACTATGCAGGGACTCTTGCCGCCGAGCTCAAGGGTTACGGGCGTCAGATGCTCCGAAGCCTTGCGCATAACCTCGCGTCCGACAACCTGACTGCCGGTAAAGAAGATGTAATCGAAATGCTCCTCAAGGAGAGATGTGTTTTCGGCTCTGCCGCCTGTGACGACGGCGACGTACTCTTCGTTGAAGCACTCCTGCAAAATGGTCTTGATGACTTCGCTCGTGTATGGCGAGTATGCGCTCGGCTTGACGACAGCCGTGTTTCCGGCGGCAATCGAATCTATAAGCGGGGAGATTGTCAAGAGGAACGGATAGTTCCAAGGGCTCATGATGAGGGTGACGCCATAGGGCGATGGCTTCTTATAGCTCCTCGCGTGGAACTGCGCCAGAGGCGTCGAAACCGTCTTCTCTTTTGCGTAGCTCTTGATGTGGGAGAGCATGTGGCTGAGCTCGCTTAAGACCATTCCCGTTTCGCACATATAGGACTCGAATGCGCCCTTGCCGAGATCCATCTCGAGAGCCTTGTTGATTTCGCCCTCGTGCCTCTGGATGCCGGCTTTAAGAGCCTTAAGCGCCGAGATTCTGACGCTCACGTCAAGAGTTTTTCCGGCTTTGAAGTATGCCCGCTGGGTGGCAACAATCTTTTGGATTTCAGTTTTTTCCATAACTTGTCCTTTCTTATTCCATGACTTCATAATAGAAGCGCTCGAGCTCGGATGCGTCCATCAGCACCGGAACGGGATAGAGGGGATTGCCCTCCTTGTCGGCGTATTTCGCAAGCTTCGGGATGTCCTCTTTCTTTATTTCGGGAATCTTGTCGCCGATGCCGTAGCGAACCTTCATATCTTTTATAGCTTGGATGAAAGCCTTCGCCGCCTCCTCGTCAGGAGTTTCGGCGGTCGCCAGGTTTGCGGCAATCGCAAGCTTATGGAGCTTCCTATCAATCGCATGCCCGTATGCTTCTAAAACATGCGGCAAGAGAATCGCATTCGCCAAGCCATGCGGGACGTTATATTCGCCGCCCAGAGAGTGCGCCACAGCGTGGACATATCCGACATAGGACTTCGTGAAGGCGCAACCGGCATAGTAGGAAGCTGTCAGCATATTGCGTCTTGCCTCGATGTTCTTGCCGTCCGAGTAGGCGGTGTCAAGGTTTTCGAAGATAAGCTTGACGGCTTTCAGGGCTTCCTCTCTCGTCTGCTTGGTGGTCGAGCGCCCGATATATGCTTCGACGGCATGCGTCAGGGCGTCCATTCCCGTTGATGCGGTGATTGATTTCGGAAGGCTCAGCGTCGTCTCGGGGTCGAGGACGGCATACTTCGGAATAAGCGGGAAGTCGTTTATTGCGTACTTGTGGCGTGTCTCTGAATCGACGATAACCGCCGCCAGAGTCGTCTCGCTTCCTGTTCCCGCAGTGGTCGGGACGGCGATTAAGAGAGGAATCTTCTTCCCAACTTCTTGTTCAGAGACTTCTTCGGTCTTGCGTATCTCGCGCCGAGAGCCTTGGCACAGTCCATGCTCGAGCCTCCACCGAAGCCGATGATGCAGTCGCATTTGTCCTTCTTGTAGAGCTCCAATGCCTCCGCCACGTTCTGGGTGGTCGGGTTCGCAACGGTGCCGTCATAGAGGGAATAGGGCATGCTTGCCTGGTTCAGAGCGTCAATCAGCGGATTCACGAGCCCAAGGCTCATAATGCCCTTGTCTGTGATGATAATCGGATGCCCGAGCCCTTTTGACTTAATCGTCTCGGGAATCAATCTCATACTTTTAATTATCTCTGGTTCGCGATACGGAAGAACCGGCAGGGAAATCCAGAGGCAGGTCTGAAACACCCTGCAATAAGCCTTCTTTATAAAATTCATAACGTGTACTCCTATTCGTAGGGTTTTATTCAATTATAGTACTGCAAGAGGTATGTTGTCAAGCGATACAAAAAAATCCTCCCGTTTCCGAGAGGATTGGAGCTAGTAGTCGGACTCGAACCGACGACCTGCGCATTACGAATGCGCTGCTCTACCAACTGAGCCATACTAGCATTTGCACAACAGAATATATTATAATCGCTGAACCCTGATTTGTCAACTATGAAGAGCCACAAAATTTTTTTCATCTTTTCTAAAAAACAATTTGCTATTGTCGGCGGAATGTGATATACTATCTATGATAACGTGGAAGTTGGGTATTCATGTCAGCTTTTGACGTGGTGCGTTACATATTTGTATTTTGAAAGGTTGGATATCATGTTTCAGGAAACTGTCAAGAAGCGCAAGCCTTTGCAGATTGTGGGAATAGTTGTTGTGGTGATTCTCGCATTGGCGATTGTCAGCACATTCGTTGTGTACGGAATCTTCAAGGATTCCAATTCCGCACCGTCGATTTTCGGCAAGCGGGTGTACATTATGAGCGGAAGCGGCATGGAGCCGCGAATCCCTCAGGGTGCGGCGGTCTTTGTTGAGGAGGGAACTCTCCCTGAAAACGAGGGCAACGTAATCCTATGTAACATAGACGGAAAGCTGGCGCTCGTTGGTTATGTCGGCTCGCAGACGACCACTGCCGAGGACGGCACCGTCACCACGAGCTATATCGTCAAGTATGACAGCACCTCTGCCGACCAACAGTGGACGGTCGACGAAGAGGACATAATCGGCAGAGCGGTTTCCTATGACACATTCCTTGGCGGAGTGATTACATTCGCATCGTCAAAAGTCGGAATGCTCGTTATCGTGATTGTTCCCTGCGCGCTCCTGATTATCTATGAAGTAATAATGCTTATCCTTGCCTCAAGGCAGAAGAAAGCCGAGCAGGAGGAGTTTGCCGCCGACATGAGCTTCGGCAATGTCGACGCCTTCAACATAAACCGCAGTCAGTTCCTTGATGCCGAAAGCAGAACCTCGGGCGATTCCGACCTCGACTTCGGATTCTCGAGCGAGCAGACGGAGAAGTCTTCCGCTCCGAAGAAGGACACGCCTCTCTTCGACTTCGGAGATTTCACACCGAAGTATACCCACACTGAGACGGAAGAGCCGACAGCCACCGAGCCTGAGCCCGTAGCAACGGCAGAGCCCGAAAAGCCCGCAGAAGAGTCCTTCGTATGGCACTCGGTTACGAGCACTCCCGCACCGAAGGCAGTTGAGCCCGAACCGACAGTTTCTGCCGAACCTTTAGCAGAACCCGAGCCCGTCGTCGAGCCTATTGCCGAGCCTGAACAGGTAGCAGAGCCCGGACCCGTTCCGACCGTCGCCGAGACCGCAACAAAGCTTGACGAAGTCGCAAAGTCGCTCTCGTCCAACGAGCCCGCACAGGCGACATCCTCAAGAATCGACGAGCTTATCAAGCTCCTTGAGGAAGAGAAAGCAAGACTTGCGGACAAGAAGTAACATAGAAATCACAAAGCCTTCCGTAATCCGGGAGGCTTTTAAATTTTCAATTCCTGAAAATTGTTGACAGATAAACACAGCAATAGTATAATAGAAAGAAAAAGATAGGAGAAATAATTATGAAAAGATTATCAGCACTGATTTGTCTTGTGCTGGCGTTCGTGCTATGCCTCACCGCCTGCGCCGACGAGTCCGAAATCCAAGAAAACACCTCTGCAGACACATGGGAGCTTGACACCAAGGGCACTTTGGTGCTTTACGAGAGCTTCGAGATGGAGGACTACGAGTACTTCAGCTCTCCGTGGAATTCCAACAGGGAATTCGTCTATTCGATCGAGATTCAGGGCGATATCGATTTTATCGGCGGTGGCGCTTTTTGCGGCTGCACAAACCTTGAGAGCGTTGAAATCCCAGATGGAGTTACCAGAATCGGGTATGGAGCTTTTTACAGCTGTGACGGCTTGACGGAGGTCACCATCCCCGACAGCGTCACGACGATTGAAAAGGATGCGTTCTACTATTGCACAAGTTTGACATCTGTCGAGCTTCCCGACAGTGTAAACACAATAAATGACAGTGCCTTTTCGCTGTGCTACAGCCTTGAGAGCATCACGATTCCCGCAGGTGTCACCGAGCTTGGAGACTATGTCTTCAGTCAGTGCACCAGTCTGACCGGAATCACGGTCGATGAGAATAATCCGAACTACGCCGATGTCGATGGAGTGCTCTTCGACAAGGATATAACCGAGCTCATTTGCTATCCTCTCGGGAAGACCGACAAGGATTATGAAATCCCCGACGGCGTCACGACGATAGACATGAACGCTTTCGAAAAGAACGAGACGCTTGAGAGCATCACAATTCCTGCAAGTGTCACCTTCATCGGTGAGTTTTCACTCTCCGATTGCCCGAACCTAACCGATATCTATTACGAGGGCACCGAAGCCGAGTGGAACGAGATAACCCTTGAGAAGTATTATGACTACCAGTCGGAGTTTACGGTGCATTTTGGGGGAGAATAAAAGCAAAACCACCTCAGTTATAATCGACTGAGGTGGTTTTCTATTGAGAAGTAACATGTTTTTACACACAGCTTCTCAACGAGCCTCTTGAATTTTCCTTTGGGACGGTGTATAATATCTGTTGAGAAGTAGCATGATTATACAATCAAGTTCTCAACGGAGGCTATTATGGAAATCAGACGTGACCGTTATCTAAATAAAATCATCTCGTTCATGTGGGACGGGCAGGTGAAGGTTATCACCGGAATCCGCAGGTGCGGGAAATCGTATCTTTTGCGGGTTCTGTTCAAGAACTATCTCCTCGGGCAAGGCGTGCCGGAAAATCATGTTCTTTCGTATGAGCTCGACCTGACCCGCGACATCAGATATCGCAACCCTCTGGAGCTTGCCGGAACGGTGAGAAATGCTGTTGAGGGAAGTGACGAGAAGTTCTATCTCTTTGTTGATGAGATTCAGATGTCGGACGAGGTGCCGAACCCCTATAATCCCGATGGCAAGAAGATAACTTTTTATGATGCGCTGAACGACTTGAATTCAATCCCGAATCTTGATATCTATGTTACTGGAAGCAATTCGAAGATGCTTTCTTCGGATATTCTGACTGAATTCCGGGGGAGAAGCGACGAAATCAGGGTTCATCCGCTGAGCTTTTCCGAATATTATTCGGCTGTCGGTGGGGACAAATATGATGCCTTTGACGAATACGCTTTCTATGGCGGGATGCCGCTTGTCCTGTCAAGACCGGATGATTCCGCAAAAATGGAATACCTTTCGTCGCTGTTTTCGGAAGTGTATCTCAAGGACATCGTCGAGCGCAAGAAAACAAAGAGGCAGGATGTCCTGTCCGCTGTTATAGACTTTCTTTGCTCGTCCGTTGGTTCTCTGACCAATCCGAACAGGGTGGCAAATGCGATTAACTCGATGCAGAGGCTGTCCGGTGCTGATACGGTGTCGGGGAACACCGTCAAATCCTATATCGACTGTCTGTCCGATTCATTCCTGTTTACCGAGTGTAAACGTTGGGACGTTAAGGGCAAAAACTACTTTGACTATCCGAGTAAGTATTATTGCGAGGATGTCGGGCTTCGCGGAGCGAGAATCGGTTTCAGACAGCAGGAAATGACTCACATAATGGAAAATATCATTTTCAATGAGCTTATTATCCGCGGTTACTCGGTCGACGTCGGTGTTGTTTATTCAAACGAAAAGAATGCCAAGGGCAGAAGTGTTCCCACAGCAAGAGAGATTGATTTTATCGCGACCGCAGGCGGGAAGAAGACCTATATTCAGTCGGCGTATGCTCTCGGAAACGAAGAAAAAGCCGTGCAGGAAAACAAGCCGCTTTCCCTCACCGGAGACACTTTCCCGAAGATAATTGTACGTCAGGACATCCGCAAGCGTTGGTATGACGACAGCGGGGTCTTGAATATCGGAATTATCGACTTTCTTCTGGATGATATATAGACAAACCGCTCCCGATGTGCTAAAATATATGTCGACAGGATATTGCTGTTACGATAGGAGTTCACATGCAAAAAAAGCATCGAAATATAATCATAATTCTGTTCGCAGCCGTGTTTGCGGTGGCGGTTATCGCTGGAGTGGCGATTCGGGTTTCGCAGAACGACAGCCTCGAAGTCGTCTCTCCCGATGTCACCTTGACAACCGAGGATGAGGCGGCGGTCACTTCCGTTACGGAAGTGACAACTGAGATTACAACCGAAGCCACAACGGCTCCGACGACCGTTACTACAGAAGCGACTACCGAGCCGGTTCCCGAAGAAGAGCCGGAGGAAAGCGGCGAGGTCGTCATCGCAATCGGCGGGGACACCTCGATAGATTCCGAGTTTGCGGATGCCTGCTACAGTTGGGGCGTCGACTACCCGTGGAAAGAGGTCAGCGACATCTTCAGCGCCGCCGACATTGCGATTGTCAACCTTGAGACCTGCGTCAGCGACACCGGTGAATCGGAAAAGCCGGAGGGCTACGGCTTCCGGACGCCTCCCGAAATGCTTGAGGGATTCGCGAATGCCGGAATCGACATCGTGAACCTTGCGAACAACCACACGAGAGACTTCGGCTACGACGCGCTTCTGAATACTTTCGATAATCTCGAAGCATATGGCATCGAATATTTTGGAGCAGGTCGCGATGAAGAAGAAGCCGAGGGGCTTCTCATAGAGGAAGTAAACGGCGTCACAATCGGCTTTGTCGGGTGCAACAAGGTCTATCTTTCGTCCGACTGCGCCGCTTCGGAGGACCACGCCGGAATCAACATGGTCTATAGCATGGACGACGAGCGGACTCAGGACTTCCTTGCGAAAATCGCCGAGTACGATTCACAGGTCGACGTTCTCATCGTCTTCATGCACTGCGGCACCGAGGAGACCTTCGACGTCACTTCCTATCAGAAGGAGCTCGGTCGCGCCCTCATCGACAACGGTGCCGACATCGTAATCGGCGGGCACTCGCACACTCTCCAACCGATAGAATTTTATAACGGCAAGCCGATTTTCTACAGCATCGGCAACCTCATCTTCTGGCACGTCGACGACGACATCGACGGCTTGACCTGCATTTTCAACATCACCGTCGACAAGGACGGCTTCAAGAGCCTGACGATAAACCCGCTGTTCATCAAGAATTATAAGGTTTACTTGCTCGTGGAGGGCGAGGGTACATACGCGTCGCGTTACCGCCAGATTATCGACCTCATGAATGAGCTGTGCCTTGATTACGGCATCCAGTTCGATGATGATGGGGTGATGTATTTCATAGATGATACGGAATGACAACAGAAAGGAAAGATATACAATGCATCACGAAAAGGTAATAATAATCGACTTCGGCGGGCAGTATAACCAGCTCATCGCAAGGCGTGTGCGTGAAGCGAACGTCTACTGCGAGGTTGTGCCCTACCGCAAGGTCACGATGGACATGCTTCGCTCGGAAAGCCCGGTCGGAATCATCTTCACCGGCGGTCCGAAGAGCGTTTATAAGGACGATTCGCCGTCCGTCTCCCCCGAGATTTTCGAGCTCGGAATCCCTGTCTTAGGAATCTGCTACGGCGCACAGCTCATGGCGCATCTTTTGGGAGGAGAGGTCGCGACCGCTCCCGTCAGCGAGTACGGCAAGACTGAGACGGAGTTTTCGGCGGAGTCGGTTCTCTTCAAAAATCTTCCCGAAAAGTCAATCACTTGGATGAGCCACACCGACTATATAAAGAGCGTCCCCGAGGGGTTCGTCACCACTGCTCACACCCCCGTCTGCCCGACTGCGGCGTTGGAGTGCGCCGAGCGCAAGCTCTATGCCGTGCAGTTCCACCCCGAGGTCAACCACACCGAGAACGGCTTCGCGATGCTCCGGTGCTTCCTATATGACGTCTGCGGATGCCGCAGCGACTGGACGATGGAGAGATACGCCGAGACCGCGATCAAAGAGCTCCGTGAGAAGGTCGGCGACAAGAGAGTGCTCCTTGCGCTTTCCGGCGGCGTCGACTCGTCCGTCTGTGCGGCGCTTCTCTCGAAGGCGGTCGGAAGCCAGCTGACCTGCATTTTTGTCGACCACGGCTTCATGAGAAAGAACGAGGGCGACGAGGTCGAGGAGGCATTCGCCGACTGGGAGGTCAATTTCGTCCGCGTCAACGCCAAGGACCGCTTCATGGCGAAGCTCAACGGCGTTTCGGCTCCCGAGCAGAAGAGAAAGATTATCGGCGAAGAATTTATCAGAGTCTTCGAAGCTGAGGCTAAAAAGATAGGTCACGTCGAGTATCTCGCACAGGGCACCATCTACCCTGACGTTATCGAGTCGGGAGCGGGCGACGCCGCCGTAATCAAGAGCCACCACAACGTCGGCGGTCTCCCGGATTACGTCGATTTCGAGGAGATTATCGAGCCGCTGAGAATGCTGTTTAAGGACGAAGTAAGAGCGCTCGGAAGAACCCTTAGGCTCTCCGACAAGCTCGTCAACCGCCAGCCCTTCCCGGGTCCGGGACTCGCAATCAGAATCATCGGCGAAATCACCGACGAGAGGCTCACAATCCTTCAGGATGCCGACTGGGTCTTCAGAGACGAGCTCGCAAAGAGCGGTGTCGACAAGGACCTGAGCCAGTTCTTCGCGGTTCTCACTACCATGCGCTCCGTCGGAGTTATGGGCGACGGCAGAACCTACGACTACACCCTCGCCCTCCGCGCCGTCACGACCCAGGACTTCATGACCGCCGACTTCGCCAAAATCCCCTATGACGTCCTCGAGCGCTGCTCGTCGAGGATTATCAACGAGACGAATGGAATTAATAGGGTCGTGTATGATATTACTACCAAACCGCCGGCTACCATAGAGTGGGAATAACCCACCCCAGCCCAACAAAACACCGCGTAATCACCCCGCCACCCTTATTCGGCGGGGTTTCCTACCCCAAAAATATTATTTCAAAATTCACACTCATATAAAAATTGCACAAAATGGCGGGGTGAGGTGGCGTATCTTTAGAAATTATTACATGTTGCATTGATGGGCAAAAATGTGGTACTATTAAAGAAACTCAAAGCGACATTCTGCGGCAAATTGTTATATTTGCTTCGGGACAAGTCATAATTATAAATTTAATGGATAGAAATCAACAAATCTGCGGCGTTGTGTATGTTGCTCGTCGCTAACTCCAAATTTTTAGTTTGAACCCAGAAAAAAGTTGTTGATTTTTCATATCTACGGTGTTATAATAGTGTAGACAGAGTGGCAGTGCGTTGAAAAAATCGGCGCACCGCCTTAGATGCGTTTATTTGAAAACTGGTGGCGATAGAGATGGGCTTGTTCAAGCAAAAAGAAACCGGTGTAAAATTAAAAAAGCTCAGTCGCGAGGAGCTTGTTGAAATAATTTATGCTCTCCAGCAGAGCGAGAAAACTCTCAAAGAGGAGAATGAAAAGCTCCAGAGAAGAATCGACGAGAACGAGCAGGTCATCAGCCATTTCGGCACCGTTGCCGACGCTTCGCAGAGTCTCAACGACATCTTCACCGAAGCACAGAAGGCTCTTGAGCAGTACTTGATGGCGATTCGTGTTACCGCCAGCGGCAGGGAGTATGACAGCGGAATCGACGTCGACGGCTACGTCGACGTTCAGTTCGCACAGCATCGCGCCGAGGAGATTGTCGCCGAGGCTAACCGTCAGGCGGACGAAATTCTTGCCGAAGCCAGGCGCGAAGTGGACAGCGCTCTCGAGCTTGTCCGAATGGTTGACAGCGAATATGCCTCTCTTGCCGACTCCGACAATGCCGACAGCAGTGATACCGACAGCGACAGCACCGACGATACGGAGGCTGAGACTATCAGCATCAACGGAGTCAGCTTTGACGGCATGATTTAATAAGGAGAGCTTGCATTGTTAAAAGATAAAAAGAACCGTGCTCTTGTTTTGCCGTCGGAGGACGACGTCAAAGCGGAGCGCAAGCGTCTCAAATACCGAAGAAGATTCATAACAACGCTCCGGACGACCGTCTATGCACTGACTGTCGTAGCGGCGATTGCAGCATTGTTGGCGACGCTCTTCCTGCCGGTACTTCAGGTTTCCGGCTCGAGCATGGAGCCGACGCTTTCGGACGACGACATAATCCTTCTCATCAAAACGGATAACCTCTCGACAGGAGACCTCATCGGCTTCTACTATCAGAACAAGCTTCTTCTGAAACGAGTCATAGGGGTTGCCGGAGATGTCATAGATATTGATGAGGAAGGCAACGTAACCGTCAACGGCGAGCTTCTGGATGAGCCGTATGTCACGAACAAGTCAATAGGGGAATGCGACATCGACCTGCCCTATCAGGTGCCCGAAAACAGGGTGTTCGTAATGGGCGACAACCGAGCGACGTCGATTGATTCCCGTAGCAGCGTTATCGGCTGCATCAAGGAGGATCAGATAGTCGGAAAGGTTCTCATAAGAATCTATCCGTTCAAGAAGATATCATTTATAAACTAAAACAGCAGTTTATTATATTACGTCAAAGTAGTACCAACAACTGTGGAAGGATGAAGTGAGTATGAGAAACACACTATTAGCTTACATAGACAGATTCAGGCATGACCGTCGTCAACGGGCAATGCTGGGGTCTGTTTTGCTTGTTTTAGCGGTCATAGTGACCTTGCTTGTCTATTGGCAGCTCCGTCTGAGCGGTATTGCCATGACAAACGAGACCTATTGCGGCTATGAGGAGCATGTCCACACGGATGAGTGTTATGAATACACTCTCATATGTGAGCTTGAGGAGACTGGACACGTTCACGATGAGTCCTGCTACGAAGAACAGCAGGTGCTTGTCTGCGGTCTGGAAGAAACTGAAGGACACACCCACAGCGAGTCCTGCTATGACGAAGAGGGTAACCTCGTCTGCGGCTTGGAAGAGTTTGAAGGACATACTCACAGCGAAGCGTGCTATGAGACCCAGACGGTTCTTATCTGCGGTCAGGAAGAGACTCCCGACGCGCACGTCCACACCGACGAGTGCTACGAAAAGACCCTCATCTGCGAGCTCGAGGAGCACACCCACACGGTCGAGTGTCTTATCGACCTGACTGCCGACGTTGAGGACGAAACAATCTGGTCGGCAACCATTCCCGAGCTTACGGGAGACCTCCGGACCGACATTGTCGCGATTGCGAATTCGCAGGTCGGCTACACCGAATCCACAGCCAACTACTCGCTCGGCGAGGACGGAATCACCCACTACGGCTACACCCGCTACGGCGCATGGTATGGAAGCGAATATGCCGACTGGGATTCCATCTTTGCGGCATTCTGCCTTGACTATGCCGGCATCGCCGACGAATTCTCATACAATGCAGGTTCCTTCGCATGGACGGTTGACCTTGCAAACCTCGGCTATTATCAGTCTGCGGACAGCTATGTCCCGTCCGCCGGCGACCTCGTATTCGTCGATACGGACTTGGACGGCAGAGCCGACAAGACCGCCGTTGTCGTGTCCGTTGACAACGTATTCTCGACGGTAACCGCAATTCAGGGCAACTATACCGTTACCGATGCCGATGGCAATTCCACCGACGCCGTCGCCTATGTCACCTACAGCATGACTGCGACTGCCGCTCCCGTCCTTGCGACCATCTCGGAAGACGGCGAGACGGTTGACGATGTGGTTCCCGTAATCCTCGGCTACGCCAATGTAACTTATGCAGTCGAAACCACGGATGAAGAAGCTGCCGAAGAGGAAGCAACCGAAGAGGTTGCGGACGAAGAAGAGATTGACCTTGACGGCGAGACCGACGAGGAAATCACTGATGAAGAAATCGCCGACGAAACCACCGAGCCCGAGGTTGTCGGCTCTGCGGCTGTTCTCACATACGCCGGCGAGGACTATACAATAACGGTCACCTACGGCGAGGATGCCCTCATCCCCGAGGGAACCTATCTTGTAGCTTATGAATATTCGAGCGACAGCGAAACCTATCTCCAGAGATACGCCGAATCCGCCGCTATCTACGGTTGGGAAGGCGAGCCGACCGAGGACTTCCGTGTCTTCAACATCGGTCTCTATTATGACGGCGTCGAGATTGAGCCCGCCGCCGAGATTCAGGTGAGCATCACCTACACCGCCGCCGAGAACTCCGACAGCGTCAGCGTCACCCACCACGGCGAAACCGCCGAGCCCCTCTATGCCGTCTCGGAGTACTCCGAAGAAACCGGCACTGAAACCGTAACGTTTACGACTGATGGGTTCTCGGATTATTCGGTTATGCTGGCGAGTACCGGAGCTGAGGAAAATAATGGTCTGACGGCGACATCGAGTAATCTCGAAGATGTTGCGACTGTTTCATGGAGTTATACGGGCGCAACTTATGACGATGGCTCTTTCTACATCGATTTCCGTATTGATTTTACCGGACTTTCCGTTGACACGATAACGTCCGACAACTACACCTTATATCTCACACTTCCGGACGGCGTAACCATTCCGAGCAATCTTGTCGGTTATACATTTGATGGTCACGATAAGAGTGGAAAGGTTGCATTTACCTATTCGTTCGTTCAGGTTGGCGATACCTGGCAGGTAGTACTGGTGTTTGATGAGAGCTACGTTTCGAGCGCAACCGGCACTCTTGTTGACGGATATGTAACTTTCGAGGGTTTATACTCGCTTCAGGATAAGAATGATGGTGAAACGACCGAAATCAACATCTACAGCGGTGATACGGTTGTTATAACCATTGACGGCGACGATGTTACTACCGATGATGATGAGAACTGGCTTGGCGATATTTCGGTTGAAAAGTCGTCGGCTTCAGGATACAGTACATCTACAAACAGCATCACATATACTGTTGTTATATCCTCAAAGAACGGTACACAGAATAGCATCAGCCTTACCGATGCTATTGATTTTGCCAATAACAATTCGAATTTCGGCACTCTCTCGGTAAAGTCAATCACCATTGACAGTGTCAAATACTACACCGACTACTACAACAGTTCTTACTATACCGGCAATTCGAAGGATGTAAGCGTCACCAATACAAGCACAGACGGTGTGAGCATTACACTGGATGCACTCAGCGGCACGAGCACAAGTGTCAATTCCAATACACAAGGCGACTGCTACGTTATAACCTACACGGTTTACTTCAACACGCCTGAAAGCGGCGACTATAACACATCCATCTCCAACTCCGCAACGGCAACAAGCGACACCGATGCCGGTGAAATCAAGGACAGTTCCGAAGTCACCAAGAATGCCGTCGGCTCCTCCGTCACCAAGACAGGTGATTATGACGCCGATACCAATACCATCACATGGACTATTACCTACAATGCGACAGGCGCGAACATTGCAGGCAAGATTCTTTATGATTATCAGGTAGACGGCACGTCATTTGCGGATGCTACAACCGGTCTGGATATTAATAATTCCGGCACATACGAGTATGTGTATGACACTAATGGCACTGATATTATCGGAATTAAATTCCTGGCAGTGGAAGATACCGACGGTGATGGAACGGCGGATTCCAACACAAATACTTATACCATCACCTATACAACCGAAGCAAGCGCATATCTCGGTTCTTCGTCATATACTGCCCGAAATATTGTTACTGTTGACAACGTAACGGCTTACGGCAACGAGACCGTTGGAACCGGCGGTAAGCTGAGCAAAATCCTTTCGGATTCTGCATCTACCACTAAGACCGATGGCACAACAACGACCAGAGATTTGACATGGACATCAACAGTTACGATTCCCGTCGGCGGCATCAAGGATGGTTCCTACCTTGTGGATTACCTCGGCACATCCGGCAAGGATTATTCGTCATACACAAGCACGGACACCACCGACCAGTGGTTCACCTACAGCCAGATTACAACGTTATTCAGCTATCTCGCGACAAACGGCTTGCAGATTGTCGGTAGCAGTGGCACTACTGTACTGAGCTATGGCACAGACTTCACGCTCTATGCTTATGATGCAACGTCAGGGGCATGGGTTGCCTATGGTGATATCGCCGACAACGGTGATGTCTATACCGCTTACCAGATATATTTCTTGAAAGACAACGACAACTGCGCCGGCACGTTGACCCTCACATATTCTACAACCGCCGATATCAGCGATGTTGAGGATAACTCCGTAGCATCCGAGACTTATTACAACTCTGTAAAAATCGGAAGCCTCGAAGCTTATGCAAGCTATACTGAGCAGAACACGGTTTACAAAACCGACGGAGACAATCATAATGATGACACCGATGTCACAGTCGACGAAGACGGCGAGCTCACTTGGATTGTTCATCTTTACATTCAGGCGAATAGCACCGAGACATATACTGTCACCGATAACTTGCCTGCCGGTCTGACCTTTGAATCTGCGAAGGTAACCATAAACTGGGACAGCGCTACCTTGTCTGATGACGATAGTGACGGAAAGATGTCTGCTAATTTCGGTTGGATAACTCCGACCGCTATTGAGGGCACTGTCACCGGCAATTCGACAAACGGCACAACCATCACGATTGATGTTCTTTATGACCATTACAGTCAAATCGTTGCGAGCGGCGGCTATATCACTATAACCTATACCGCAACAATAGATGGTCTGGCAGATTTAATTGCCGATGTAACCAGCGGCACAACTGTCACAATCGGCAGTTACGATAATAACGTTACCGTTTATTACGGCACAACAAAGTACGGCGACGACAGTCAGGAACAGGATGTTTCCTACACGAAGACTGATGAAGGCGACACGAGCACCACCGACCACGATGTCGTTGAGAAGAGCGGCGTATATTCCTCGGGCGATGCCACCCTTCGCTATGAAGTTCTTCTGAACCTCGACGGCGAAGAGCTCAACGCAGGTTCGAATCTGACATTCACGGATATAATTAAGACCTATTATTATAATTCGAGTGGTATTGAAGTCTCTCTTCAAAGCTCCTCCGTGACATTCTATCAGCTTTACAAGATAGATTATGATGAGTCTGCCGATACCGGCACATACACCGATTCAAACGGTGTTACCCAGACTATTACTTCACTCTCTTCGAATATCTACTCTTCGTCCAGCCCGACCAATACCGTTTATCGCTATGTCGAGGATGAAACAACACCGACGTATAGTTACTACTATATGGAAGCGGTTTCGATACCGTGGACTTATACTGCGGAGGATGATGGTTGGGGCAACTATACCCACACTATCACCGCTACAATCCCTGATAAGACGAGTATTCTTGTCATATACAAGTATGATGTAAGCACTTCATATTCAGAAGGCGCTTGGTTCTCTATAACAAATAACGCTTATCTGACGGGAGAAAACACTACGACCGAGACCGACAAGACTGAAAGCGGCGGTCAGTGGAGCGAAGAGAAAACCTCTGGCGGTATCGTTTCCGGCAGTGGTATCACCATCTACAAAGTAGAGCCTAATAACTACAGTGCCACCGTTTCCGGAGCCAAGTTCGAGTTCTATATGTATGACACAACTGCAGGCAAGTGGGTGCAGATTACTCAGGACAAATTCCTCACCGGCACGGATACTACAGACAGTACCAAGACAGTAAGCAATCCTTCCGATGACACGATGACTTCCGATAACTACCTCGTCACTGAGGATGGTGTTATCAACATTTCGAGTACGTTTACTTACGATGATGGTAGCGGTACTGCGGCATATGCTTACTACAGTTGGTATCAGACAGATACACTTTACTACATAGTCGAGGTTGAGGCTCCTTCGGGCTATGAGCTTTTGAATAAGGAGAAGGTTTACTTCTACTGGTCGTCGGATAACGGCACGTTGACTTACCCGAGCGATGTTGACCAGTACAACACCAAGATTTATGACCTCAATGCAACCTCGCTCAATCCGACTGTTTACATCGAAAATCAGCCGAATACTTCGTTCACCCTTGTTAAGGTCAGCACGACCGACACAAGCGTCAGACTTTCGGGTGCAACCTATGCTCTTTATGAGTTCCATGGCAATGCCGACACCAAGGCTGAGGACGGCACATGGACCCGTATCGGTACCTATGTGACGGATGAAAACGGCGAGATTACAATCACCTACAATGACGCGATATACGACTTCAACCATGCGTATAAGCTCGTTGAGGTGGAGTCGCCCGAAGGCTACAATATCGGTTATAACGATATGGAAACCACAACCTTCTACTTCTACTGGTCGTCGCCCGATACTGCCGATTATCCGACGGTTCTTCCTTCCGACTGGGCAAGCGGCTCCACAGGCACCTCGCCGAGCGAAGCCATCGACATCTCGACTCAGAGCGCGAGCGTTCAGGCTACAAACACCAAGACCACAACCACCGTTGCGGTCAAGAAGCTTTGGGTCAATGAGTCCGGCACGGATGTAAGCGACAGTAGCTACAAGACCACCGTTCAGCTTTACTACTATGTCCTGCCCCTCGATTCGAACGGCAACCCGATTCGTACTATTGACGTCTCCACAGCTGCCCAAATTACCATAACGACAGCCGAGCCGAACACAACGGCGACGTTGTTCAGCAAGTCATTGAGTACGACAATCGTAGCTGGCGACTGGACATATGGCTTCATGGGCGGCGATGTTCCGAACATGATTTCTGCCTTGTCCAACAGTGACTATAACGATATCTACCTTGAGTTTGTAATTCAGGGTGGTAGTTCACCTTCATCCGTAACTCTGAAGCTCCAGAGAGCTACTGACTACAATACTATAGGTTCCGTTTCTCCAACCAATGTTGAGTTGGTTACAACCGCAAATGCCGGTGTTTATTACTACCATCTCCAGTATAGCTTAAGTGCTATAGAGGCGGCTCTGGAGAGCGGCTACTCGCTGAGCGACGTTGTAGCGATAGCTCTTGATACATCAAGTATCACCGACGCCGGAACTATTATAAGTGTAAACGTCTGTGCCGGTGCTGACTATGCTGTGCCTTCAGCGACGGTTGATAAGATTCTTGATGATGGTACTTCTGGCAGTACTTATATCGGCGCATACTATACCAGTGATTCTGCTGCAAGCGCATTGCAAGAGGATGGCGCTACTATAGCAATAACCTATAGTAACGCAACAAGCGGAAGCGTGCTCGTGGGCGTTGAGCTCAACTCGACGAATTACTATAAGGCTGTAACAGTTTCCGATACGTCCGGCACAATATACGTCCTTGTGTCTGATTTAGGTATTCCTGATAGCGTCGACTGGAGCAGTTATGTTCAGGTATATGCTCAGTACAATCAGTGGTCAAGTCCCATATTCACCGGTACTATAGATTCCATTTCTATCCTCATTCCTTCCACCTCGTCGACAACGGCAACTTATGCTGTTGTGGCATCCGCAACGAGCTGTGATACTTATAACGCAGGAACTGAAAATCTTACGAGTGACTGGACGACTTACCTCACAGGTAACGACAGCGTAAGAGCGGCTCTGACGGTTGATGGTGCGATGATTTATATCGAGTATGACTGCACCTCGGTTCCTTCTCAGGCAACCTTGGGTATTCAGTACACTTCCAATAGCTACGGCGATAACGAAAGCATCTCGATTGTCACGGACTATTCTGCCGGTTCGGGCACTATAGCAATACCGGTAAGCAGTATTCTTTCCGGAAATTATGATACCGATGACTACAATGCGATCTTCTTGAATGTCGGCTCGAACGATTCCGGCAAGGTTACAATCAAGTCGGTATCCGTTATCATTCCGTATATTGCCGATGCCGGTGTTGCACCGGTCAACAGCACCTCGGTAATCCTCTATAATCCGTCAACCGGATATACGAGAGACTTGGCCAAAGGCGACTACGAATACAACTACATTTCCAAGTATGAGGATGAGCCAGGATACACCGCTGGTGAGATTATCTCAGACAAGGACAGCACCGTATTCACCGGTTATGGATTCCTCGACGCCATCTACAGCGACGTTGCGACAACCGTCTCGATTATGCTTGAGAACGTATTGATTGATGGCAGTGCGCCTTCGACGACCGACCTCAAGAGGCTTGCTCTTGTAATTCAAGGCGATATATCCGTTGGTGGCGAGGGATATGGCGAGATATGCACCGTTTCACCTTATGATGTTGTAGCTAACAGTGACGGTTCGTACACCCTCTACTACTCAACATCAACCATGACAGACACCCTTAATTCCAAGGGCTATGCCTCCGCTTCCGACGCTTGCGCAGACTATAACGGCGTGGCACTTCAGCTCGAAATTGGCGGCTCCACCCTTTCGGCGACCATCAGCGACCTGAGAGTCACCGGCACGGTTACTGATTACTATGCCGAAGAGGCTCTCGAAGGTGAAAGTAGCTACTACACAAGCACGCTTTACTCCGACGATGTCTACACGCTTGACAGCACGAATAACTGGTCCGTGGCAATCGCGGGTCTTCCCTTGAGCTACACCGTCGGTGATACGGAATACGCTTACTTCTACTACTTCTTAGAGACAGCCGACGACAGTTACACGGGCGTCGACCTCAATAACTACAACCTCTATACAACCTACTCTCAGTCTCAGGGCGAGAACGGCGGCGGCGAGATTGTCATAGTCAACACCCTAGTCGAGACCACCTCGGCGAAGGTCGAGAAGGTATGGGTTGACCAAGCCGGCAATGTTGTCACCGACACAAACACAGCCGTTCAGATCAGTGACGTAAAGGTTGCACTTTACTACTACCTCGTTGAGGACACCAGCGGCACATCTAATGGGACTATAGGAACCTACAGTTTGTCCGATCTCGTCGGTGAGAACACGACTTCTTACAGATATGGCACATCGACCTATCAGCTCACCGCCAATAACAACTGGACGCTGACAATCGAAGGTCTTCCGAAGTACACTGTAGTGGGTACGACAAAATATCTGCGTTACTACTACTTCGTTGAAGAAAGCACAACGGTTTCGACTGTATCGCCCTCCAATGCCACTTATTCACAGAAGGAAGGCGTTCTCAACAGCGATACAACAATTACAATAACGAACGTCGTAACTGACGAAGCTGTCGGCTATCGTCTGCCGTCGACCGATGGAACGGGCGGAAGGATTTACATCTTCATCGGCTTGACACTGATGGTTCTGGCGCTCCTCGGCTGTGCATACAGAAACATCCACCGGATTCGCTTCTCGGCGGTGAGCAATGACACGCTCGTCCGCAAGCCCGCGAAGCCCGGCACCCCAAACGAGGAAAAGTGCCTGCGGCACCAAAAGAAACTCTCAAAAGACCGGAACGGTGATTCACGAGCCGGACCGAAAAGCTAACCTTTAATGACCTGCCTCTCCCGCTTTGGGAGAGCACAGGAGAGAAGAAGACAACGCCCGTGGAAGGGCATGAATACAGACTAAATTCTATAATAAAGGAGAGCATAACAATGAGAAAGCTCAAAAGAATCACAGCATTAATTCTTTCAGTCCTGATGCTTATGCCGATGAGCGTAGCGGTTAGTGCGACGGACTATACCCTCTATATAAGCAACGACGTTGACGGCTACGTTTATACGGCTTATCAGATTTTCTCTGGCGAGATGGGCAAAGATGCCGATGATAATGAAGTCCTGAAAGTACCTGAATGGAGCACCGGCATAGATACAACCGATATCTATACGGAGCTTGCAAAACTCACTCTTTCTGACGGAACCACTAAGCCGTTCACATTTGCTGATGGCAGTGAGCTGACCTCTGCCGCAGAAGTTGCGGCAAAACTGGCACAGTACACTGACACTTATGACAGTGAAGTTGCTCAGTTGTTCGCCGACTTCATCGACGACTACGTTGTAGGCATAACAACGAGCTTCAGCTCCGGCAGTACATCGTCCAGTGGTTACTACACCATTTCTGCCACTGCAGGTTACTATTTGATTAAGAACACCACAGTACCGTCTGACGGTTCCGCTACCAGATATATTCTTGCTATGACGTCCACCACTCTCAAGGGCAGTGAAGCATCATTAACAGGCTCTCTTGAGGCAAAATCAGACCTTCCGCATTTTGATAAGGATTTGGATAAGACCGATGCCAATATAGAGGACACCATCACCTATTACCTCACCGCATCGCTTCCTACCGATTATGATTCCTATAGCACTTACAAACTCATCTTCCATGATACACCTTCCGATGGTTTGACCTATAATGCAGGTAGTGTTAAAGTATACGTTTACACAAGTAAAGCTGATGCAACGGCTCACACAAACGGAACACAGGTATATACTGGTGACTATGCCGTAAGCCCCGATACCGAAGGCGCAACCTCGTTCACCGTTACAATATCCGACACTAAGTCTTTGACGACCGATGGAACCACCGCAATCGCCACTGACAGTTCTTCGTTGATTCAGGTTGAATTTACCGCAACCTTGAATGAAGAAGCGATTATCGGCGGAAATGGTAACCCTGACGAGGCGTATCTTGAGTATTCGAACGATATGTATGGAACCGGCACAGGTGAAAGCATTCACGATATAGTTATCACTTGGACATATGAGCTTGATGTAACCAAGGTCGATGAAGATGAACAAACCAAGACTCTTGATGGTGCGCAGTTTGTCCTTTACAGACTGAACGACAGCGGTGAAAAAGAGTATGTCATCGTAGACAGTGATAATAAAGTAGACGGTTGGGATACAGACAAAACAAAGGCTTCTACGCTTGAATCTAATTCAGGTGTATTCAGCGTAATCGGTTTGGACGTTGGAACTTATTATCTCGAAGAGACAAAGGCTCCGAGTGGATATAACAAGATGTCTGATGTAGTCAAGATTGTGATAGCTGCAGAGCATTCTTCAATAGAGGGAATGACCGAGGCTGAATATGCAGACTATTTATCGACTTATGCAGTTACCACTTACACTTGGCTCACTGATGATGCTTTGAAGCTTGACGATTTGACAATTACAATGACTATTGCAGACAAAGTAGATGGTCCTAAAAGCTTTGATACAACCGGTGGTACTGTTTCTATCACAGTCACCAACAACACCGGTGCCGCGTTGCCTTCTACCGGTGGTATCGGTACTACTATCTTCTACATAGTAGGCGGTGTGTTGGTGGTTGGGGCTATCATTCTCCTTATCACCAAGAAGAGAATGGGCGGAGACGACAAGTAATTTCGCCTGATGCAGTGGAAAGCGGGGTTGGAGAGTACGAAGAAAAAGAAAACAACTCCGATTGAGCTACCCTCGGATGAATTGTCTGTTGACGATTTGTCCGTGGAGATGCCGAAGAAAAAGAAATCGCGCAGTACGGGAATATTGGTGGGGATTCTGATTCTTGGTCTTGCAATCGCCATATATCCCACGTTCAGCGACTGGTGGAACACAAGGGTCCAGACCCGGGCGGTCATCGACTATGACGAGTCGGTGTCGACTATCGACGAGAATGAGTATGAGGCTTATTTCGAAGCCGCCGAGGCTTATAACGAAGCGGTTCGCGAGCTCGGCTCCTCCTATGCTATTGTCAACTATGACGAGCTCGAGGGCTACGAGGATTTGCTCGACGTGACCGGCACGGGAATTATGGGCTATATCACCATCGAGAAGATAAACGTCATGCTCCCGATATATCACGGAACCTCTTCGGCGGTTTTGCAGGCGGGAGCGGGACACCTCGAGGGCACAAGCCTTCCGATCGGCGGCGAGAGCACCCATTCGGTAATCTCAGCTCACCGCGGACTCCCGAGCGCGTCGCTCTTCACGAATCTCGACCAGCTCGAGATAGGGGACACCTTCACGATAACCGTGCTGAACGAAGTCCTGACCTATGAGGTCGACCAGATTACGATTGTCGAGCCCACGGAGCTCGAGGATATCTATATCGTCGACGGGCAGGATTACTGCACGCTCATGACCTGCACGCCCTATGGCGTCAACACCCACAGGCTTCTCGTCCACGGCAAGCGAATTGCCACAGACGCAGTCAAGAAGACCATAAAAGTCACTGCGGAGGCTTACAAAATCGACAGCGTAATCGTTGCGGTTTGCGTTGCGATACCGCTGATAATAATACTCTTTATCCTCATTTCTCTTCCGAGAAGGAAGAAAAAGAGATAACGGAAAGGAAGAATGACCGTGAGAAATAACATTCTGAAAGCTTTGTCCCTGATTCTGGCTGTAACCTTGGTTGCAGCTTCCTGCCTGACGTGCGTCTTTGCCGACGACACTTTGGGTTCGATAACCGTGACACTCGAGTATAACAACACCGCCATAACGAGCGGCACGCTGACCCTATATCAGGTCGCCACAATCAACTCGAACGGAACCTACAGCTATACCGACGCCTTTGTCGGCTACAGCACCGACGACGCTATCGTTGACTCTTTGGAGGATTCCGATTCTCCATGGCTTCTCTGGAAGTGGGCGACCGCTGTCGGAGCCGCCGGCACATCCTATGAAATCGGCTCCGACGGAACCGTTACATTCACTGACCTTGCGGCGGGAGTATATCTCATAGTCCCGACCACCTTGCCCGCCAACTTTGACATGGAGCCGTGCCTCGTTTCCGTGCCGGATATATACACCGGCGAGTATGACGTAACTGCCAGTCCGAAGCTTGAGTATACGCCTCCGACTGTCCCCGATGAGCCCACTCCCACGACGACAACCGTCGTCACTGAGCCGGACGTAGTCGTCACGACCGAGGGCACCAACACCGAGGAAGGCAAGACCGACGAAGAGGTCGATATCGAGGAGGACGAGCCCGAGGAGAAGGACGAGGACACCCTTCCCCAGACCGGACAGCTCAACTATCCCATCCCGATAATGGCGGGAGCAGGCGTCTTCTGCGTAGCCGCCGGCTTGATAGTCGTCAGAACCGATAAGAAGAAGTAATAAAAGCTTAAAAAATGCCCCGAAGGTCGCCAATCTTCGGGGCTTCTTTTATGCAGAAAAAGCCTCCCCTGAAAGGGGAGGGGGACCGCCGACGAAGTCGGTGGTGGAGGGGTTACCCCACCTCAATCACATCATCGCCAATCCTGATTGCCACAACCTCGTCAAGGTCAATGGGGACCTCCCAGAAGTAGTAGGAGCCTATGATGCCGGTATAGCCGGAGCTGGATGCGGAGTTGACTTGCATCTCGGTTCCGTCCTCCATCACGGCGTAAATCCTCATGTGATTGTAGCGGATGATTCTTGGGACGTCGTCCGATTCGCTGTCATAGGTGGCGACGACTCCGAACTCCGTGACGGTCAGCTCTGTCACGCCTGTCCACGGCAATTTATCCGTAAGGTCGATGCTGCTTGTTTCGGTTCTTTCGAGCGTGAATTCGAAGCTCCATTCGCCGTCGCCGGTGTACCAGATTGGAGAACCGTCTTCGTTTGAGTATATGAGAGCGTTGAGATTTCCGAGATGGATGCTCACCTCGAGCGGTTCGTCGCTGTCAATGTTCGTAAGTTTGATTGTATCAAGATAGTACGCTTTCCCGTTTTCGTCGACGGCAATTCTGCCCATACCGCCGCCTTTGCGATTTGAGTTGACATTGACCTCCCAGATTCCGAACGTGCTGGTGCCGGTGATTGTGAACCTGCCACTGTCACATTCCGCAGTAATCAGAACGTATACAACATCGTCACCGACCGTCGCCGAGTCTATACTCACGGTGACACCGTCCGAGGTTTCGCTCAGCCCGATATACTGGCTCAGGCTTGCAATCGTCTCGTAGTGCTCGTCGCTCATCTCTTCCCCGGTGACCTCTTCCCATCGGGTCTTGAACCAACCGTCGATGCTGTCACTGGCGGCAACGAAGCCGGCGCCCATCAGCATGACCACTGCGAACACCGACACAAGCACAACCGGAAGCCGCCGGAATGTCTTCTTTACGGCAATATTTTCTCTCCCAAGCTTGGTATTCGTGAGGCTAGAGACCCTGTCGTCGCTCGAGGTCGGAGCATCTTTAAGCTTTATATTTTCGTCGCTGTAGCAGTCGAAAACGTCTTTAAGGTTCATTTTCACTTTGAAAAACCTCCCTTTTCAAGAATTTCTTTCAGGCTGCCTCGCCCTCGTCGGAGCCTCGACTTGACCGTCTCGACGTTCGTGCCGGTCTCCTCCGAGATTTTCGCCACCGTCTGGTTATAGAAGTAGTACCGGACGACCGTCTCCCGCTCGTTACGCTTGAGCTTCTTAAGAGCGAGCCGAAGCTCCCGAGCCTGTTCCTCTTTCTCGAGCACGAGGAACTCCTCCGAGACGGCTATAAAATCGTCGAGGTCGTCATCTGTTCTCTCGTCAAGGCTCTCCGTCCGGAGCTTCTGAGCCCGTATGTAGTTTTTCGCCTTGTTGCGGGCAACGGTGCCGAGCCAGCCTTTCAGGTGAGAAGTGGTAAGCCGATTCCAATTCCGCCAGAGCTCAAAAAACACATCCGACGCGAGCTCTTCAATGACAAGGGTATTCTTAAAATCCCGGAGCTGATTCGCCACGACAGTGGAGACATATCGGTTGTACTTAAAAATAATCTCCGCAAGAACACTCTCGTCCCCGCTCCGAAGCCTCTTGACAAGCCTTTCGTCCATCCCTCACCCTCACTTTCCGATTGGATTTGAAAACGTTTTCATAATAAGAGACACGCAAAATCATATTTTGGGTGCAAAAATCTGATTTTATTTTAGCATACAATAGTGTTGAAGTCCACAAAAAAAGTAGGGGCGGATATTATCCGCCCGCTACTACATCGCTAAGGCTTTTCTGGCTGGATGCAGAAGTTCGCTGTGCGAACTTATTGCCCCTACATATTTAGCCTACTTCAATTTCCGTGTCCCCGATTCTGATGGAAGCCACCTCGTCGAGATTAACAGGCACAGTCCAGTAGTAGTTCATGTCGACGGTGCTTTCGTCGTCGCTGAGTTCTTCGATACTGGAGTTTGCTCTGACTTCGCTTCCGCTGTTCATAACGACATAGACGTCGCACAAATCAGAATATGTCTCGTAGGGAACAGAAGCGGTTGTGTTGTGGCAGGTGAAGGAAACGCCAAATTCAGTTACAACAATATCTGTTACGCTAACGGTTGCATCTTCGCCGAATACAACGGTCTTGACTTCGCCGTCTCCGGTCAGGATTATGTGACTGTTTTCATTTCTCAGAAGAGTGAACTCATAGCTCCACAAAGTGCTTGTTTCGCCTCCGCTCATATTGCCGACGTTCAGAGTGCAGAGCATTTCGTCGTTATCTTCTTCGCCGATATAATCGTACTGGCAATCAAGAAGGTAATATTTAGCTCCGCTTTCATCTTCACTGACAGAACTGAAACTGTTAGCAGTAAAGCCGATGCTTTCAGATTCGATAGTGGAGTAAAGATAGTCTGTAACAACGCTGTCCAAATCGCCGTCGACCTTAAGAAGCAGATAAATTCTGTCTTCCGAAACTGCCGCAGAATCGACTGTTACGGTGACGTCATCGTAGGTTTCACTCAGTCCGAGTGCCTGACTGAAGCTATCAATCAGCTCGAGATGCTCCTCGGTTATTGTTTCTCCTGTTGTCATTTCCCAGCTTTCGCTGAACCAACCGGTTATTCCTCCTGTTGCGGCTACAACTCCTGCGCCCATCAAAAGCACCATTGCCACTGCGGCAACAAGTATAATCGGAAGTTTTCTGTGTGTCTTGTTCATGATTATGTTTTCCTTTCCGGCTTTAGCGTTCGCCAAAGCATAAATTCTGTCACTGCTGACGGCGGGGGCTTTTTTGAGCCGGATTTTCTCTTCGCCGTAGCTGTCGAGAAGGTCGCTGTAAAGTTGTTTCACTTTGAAAAGCCTCCCTTTTCTAAGATTTCTTTGAGCTTTGCCCGTCCTCTTTGAAGCCTTGTCTTGACGGTGGCGACGTTCGTGCCGGTCTCTTCGGCGATAATTGCAACCGTCTGGTTATAATAGTAGTACCGAAGGAGCACCTCTCGCTCGGGCTTGCGGAGATTGCCGATGGCAAGACGGATTTCTTTTGCCTGTTCTTCTTTTTCAAGGGCAGAGAAGTCGTCCGAGAGGTCGATAATGTTCTCGGCAATGCTGTCGTCAAGGCTTTCGCAGACGAGCTTTTGGGTGCGTATGTAGTTCTTCGCCTTGTTTCTCGCAACGGCTGAGAGCCAGCCGCGAAGGTGCGGGGTGGTGAGGTTCTCGCGGTTCCGCCAGAGTTCAAAGAACACATCCGCCGAAAGCTCTTCGATGACGGTGGTGTTTTCGAAGTCCCGGATCTGATTCGCAATCACCGTGGAAACGTAGCGACTGTAGCCGGAAACAATCTCCCGGAAAGCCTCCTCGTCGCTCGAAGCGAGCTTCCGCAGGAGCCGTCTTTCGTCAATCATCACCATCACCTCTTTCGAATTGATTTGAAAACGTTTTCATACTTATAGACACAGAATTTTTGTGGTTGGATTCAAAAAATTTCTCTTTACTTCTCCGAACAAACGTGTTATAATAGAACAAAAGTTAGGAACAAGAGTTCGGAGGGCTTGAGAATGGACATACTTCATTGTGATCTGAATAATTTTTACGCCTCGGTGGAGATTCGGGACAATCCTTCTCTGCGGGGCAAGCCGGTGGCGGTTTGCGGGAGCGTTGAGGACAGGGCGGGGATAGTCCTCGCTAAAGATTATATCGCAAAATCCTTCGGTGTCAAGACCGGCGAGGCGATATGGGAGGCGAAGGAGAAGTGCCCCGGGCTTACGATTATCCCGCCGCGGATGCACGTCTACAGCGAAATCTCGAAGCAGGTGCGGGCAATTTATGCCCGGTATACCGACCTTGTGGAGCCGTTCGGAATCGACGAGTGCTGGCTCGACGTGACCGGCTCGCACATCCTCTTCGGCTCGAGCGAGGAGATAGCCTATGAAATCAAGGAGGCGGTGAAGAGGGAAACGGGCTTGACGATTTCGGTCGGCGTGAGCTTTTCGAAAATCCTTGCCAAGCTCGGCTCGGACATGAAAAAGCCGGACGCTGTCACGGTTCTGGAGCCGGAGCACTACCGCGAGATGATTTATCCTCTGGTGGCGGACGAGATGGTCGGCATCGGGTCAAGTACGATGAAAAAGCTCAAAAATCTCGGAATTCTCACCCTCGGGGATTTGGCGGAGACCGACCCGGAGCTTCTTGAAAGAAGGCTCGGCAAGGCAGGGCTGAGCCTCTGGCGGGCGGTCAACGGGCTCGACAACGAGCCTGTGCACGAAATCGGCTATGCGCCCGTCCCGAAGCCGGTCGGCAACTCGACGACCCTCCGGCAGGACTTGCACTCGGACGAGCAGGTCTGGCAGGTGATGCTATCGCTGTCCGAGGACGTCTGCCGCCGTATGAGACGCGACCGCCTCTGCGCCGGCGGGGTGTCAATCTCAGTGAAAACGAACGACCTCTCATATCGGGAGTATCAGGCGAAGCTCGAATACCCTCTCTGCTCGGCACTGCCCTTGGCAAAGGAGGGCTTCAAGCTCTTCCGTGAGCGGTTCGACTGGAATCTCCCCGTCCGCTCGGTCGGAATAAGGGGAATAAGCCTTCTTAACTACGACGAGGGCAAGCAATACTCCGTCTTCTCCGACTGCGAGAAGATAGACCGTCAGGAAACCCTGAGCCAGGTCTCGGACAACTTGAGAAAGCGCTTCGGCGACGATATAATCTACCCCGCAAGACTCAAGAACGACCTCTACCTCGGGCAGGAAAAGATAAACGTGTTTACGAATTTGAGGAGATAAAATAAAACCCCGATTCTTATGAATCAGGGTTTGTATTATGCTATTCTCGGAATCAACCTTCGGTCTGCGCCCCGTTGTCATGAACATTGATGTCCTCGACGGCTTCCTGAATGTCTTCGGCAACCTCTGCGGCGGCTTTCAGGGTTTCGTCCACAGACTCGGGAACGTCGGGCTTTTCGTCCTCGTTGTCAACGGTGTCCTCATCCTCGTCATCGTCGTCCCGCTCGATGGTGTACTCGAGCTCATGACGCTCCTCGAGCTTCTCGGCGACCTTATCAGCAATGATGGAAGCCCATTCGCTTGCCTTGTCGGCGGCAATGACAATTCCGCTCATGACGCCGTCAACGATGCTGTTGACCGCCTCGGAAATGTCCTGACCGTGACCCTCGTCACAGCAGCAGTCGCAATCGCACTCATCGTCGCATTCGTCACATTCGCACTCGTCGTCATCACATTCGCACTCATCGCACTCACACTCGTGGTCGCATGTGCACTCTTCGCCGTCCCAAGCTTCGCAGTCCTCACAATCGCAGGTATCCACGTCGTCAAGACCCTCGAAATCCTCGGTATCGTCGATTTCCTCGTCATCGCGAACCTTCTTTGCAAGGGCGAAGCCGAGAGCAGCAGCGGCAGCAGCCGCACCTATTCCAATAGCTATTTTAAATACATTACCCATCTGAAAACATCTCCTTCAGTTTTTCTTAAGTTTAATATAGCACACATTTGAGAAAAATGCAATACCCATTTACATATTACCGGTCAAAAACATGATAATGGCGGTCGCCGCAATCGGTGCGGTCTCGCATCTTAGAATCCTGTCTCCGAGCCAGACTTTTTTTACTCCGCTTTCTTCGAGCTTTTCTATTTCAGCCGGTTCAAATCCGCCCTCCGAGCCGATAAACAGCCCGATTTTCGACCTTTCGGGGATGTTTATCTCTTTGAGACTGACCCCGCCCTTTTCGTAGCAGACTATTCCCAAGTCCATCGTCGCCATCTCTTTCAGGCACTCGTCAAAGCTCATTATGTCCGAAACCTCGGGGATAATCCCTCGTCCCGACTGCTTCGCTGCCTCGAGAGCTATCTTTTGAAGGCGTTCGCGCTTCGACTTGAATCGCTCGTTATCGGGTCTCGAAATGCATCTCTTTGTCAGCACCGGGCAAATCCGAACCGTTCCCAGTTCAACCGATTTTTGAACAATAAGCTCGAGCTTGTCAAGCTTCGGCATTGCCATAAAGAGCGTCAGCTCGATATTCGGCTCGCTTGACGGGCATTCGCCGATGACCTTCAGAGTCACGTCCTCACGGGTCATCCCGATAATCTCGCATTGGTAATCGACCCCGTCGCGGCAGACGGTGAGTTCGTCCCCGACAGCCATCCGAAGCGACTTCCCGATGTGCTGAGCATCAGCCCCGTCGATGGTTATGATACCGCCCTGCGGCGGCTGAGAAGCAAAAAATCTCGGTATTATTTTCCCTTTCCGATAAAATCGCTTTTCTTACAAATAAATTATACCCTCTATCTGCTCAATTTTCAAGAGAAAATTTTACTTTTCGTGCTTATTTCACAGGGCTGTCACAGACTAAACCTCTTGCATATCTCCCCGAAATGTGCTACACTATAGTAAAGAATTACCCGGAGAGGAGCGATACCATGCGTAGAGACAAGATTAATTATTACCTCGACATCGCCGATGCGGTTTCCGAAAGGGGAACCTGTCTGAGGAGGAGATACGGTGCGGTAATCGTCAAAAACGACCAGATTATATCGACCGGCTATGTCGGAGCACCGAGGGGCAGAAAGAACTGTTCGGATCTCGGCTACTGCGTCCGCACACAGCTCAATATCCCGAGAGGCGAAAGATACGAGCTTTGCCGCTCCGTCCACGCCGAGATGAACGCCATTATCAACGCACCTCGTGAAAGCATGATTGGCGCGTCGCTCTATCTCTGCGGAAGGGAAGTCTCCACCGGCGAATACATAAGAAATTCGTCGTGTTGCTCGATGTGCAAGCGTGTCGTAATCAACGCCGGAATCGAGCGGGTCATAATCCGCGATGACGACGAAAATTATCGTGTTATCGACGTCTTCGACTGGATAATGAACGACGACTCAATAGAAGGAAAGTTCGGATACTGAATGACAAGAATTTTTGAAACAAATTCGGCTGATGAGACTGTGTCTCTCGGCTCGGCTGTGGGAAGTCTTCTTCACGGCGGCGACGTTGTCGCTTTTCGCGGAGGGCTCGGCGCCGGGAAAACGACCTTTACCCATGGCTTGGCGGTCGGCTTGGGGCTTCGGGACGACGTGAGCAGTCCGACATTCGCAATCGTCAACGAGTATTCCGAGCCCCAAAAAACGCATCTTTACCACTTCGACATGTACAGGATTGCGGATTCGGACGAGCTCGAATCCATCGGCTTCTATGACTATCTCGGTTCCGATGCCGTTCTGGCAATAGAATGGAGCGAGAATATAGCCTCTGAACTCCCCGACAGCACGACTATCATTGATTTTGAAGTGACGGGGGAGAGCTCCCGAAAGATAACAATAATCGGAGATGACAGATTTGACAATATTGGGCATTGATACCTCCGGCAAAACAGCCTCCTGCGCCGTCTATCGTGACGGAATCGTCCTCGGACAGACGACCGTCTATACTAAGCTCACCCATTCTCAGGTAATCCTGCCGTTCATCGAGCGGCTTTTGAGTGATACGGAGCTTGGGATTTCGGACATAGACTTGATAGCCGTCTCGAACGGTCCCGGGTCCTATACGGGACTCCGAATCGGCGTTGCTCTCGTGAAAGGCTTGTGCGCCACGGGCGGCAGGTGCGTCGGAATCTCGACCCTCGAAGCCCTTGCGGCAAATTCCGAAGCGGCGAAGGGCACGATTTTCTCGCTGATGAAAGCCCGCCCCGAGGTGGTATATTTCGGAGCGTACTCTTCTGACGGAGAGAAGCTTACGGCAGTCCAACCCGACGACGTCACCGGCTACGATGCCGTGAAAGTCCTTGCGGACGAGACTCCGGGTGACATAATTCTCACCGGCGACTGCGCAGAGGATATAAAGGCGAAGCTCTTCGCGGATGATGAGAGAATCCGCCTCGCCCCCGTCCAGAACCGCCTCCAACAGGCAACGGGCGTAATCTCCGCGGCTTTATCCCACTTGGACGAAGCGGGGAGTGCGGAGGATTTACGGGTTCGGTATCTACAAATAACTAAGGCGGAGAAGGATAGACTGGAAGCGTGATATATGTAAGGGCGGATATCATCCGCCCGTTACTTCGGTATCTGCATTTTTCGGGCGGATAATATCCGCCCCTACAGCTGCCTCTTTACAACATATTTAAGAAAGGAACATTATTATGAAAATCGGAATCGGAAATGACCATGCGGGTGCTGAGCTCAAAATGGAGATTGTGAAGCACCTTGACGAAATCGGGGTTGATTATATCGATTATGGCGTCGCCGTCGGGGAGAAGATTGATTATCCCGATGCGGCGGAGATGGTCTGCAAGGAGGTCGTGAACGGCACCGTTGACAGAGCAATCCTGATTTGCGGCACCGGAATCGGCATCTCGATAGCGGCGAACAAGATTAACGGCATCCGTGCCTGCGCTTGCTCGGACGCCTTCTCGGCGAAGTACACCCGCCTTCATAATGACGCCAACGCCCTCTGCCTCGGCGGCAGGGTAGTGGGACCCGGTCTCGCCAACGAGCTCGTAGACATCTTCCTCGCCACAGACTTTGAGGGTGGACGGCATCAGAGAAGGGTGGATCTGATTACGAAGCTTGAGGAGAAAAACCGAGTAAAAGAGCCGAATTGACAATAACTAGCACCGACCCCGCATTGTGGACAAGTGCGCCGACGACGGGGTTAAGGGTGCCGATGATGGCTAAGATTATCGCAACGACGTTCAGGGTCATCGAAAATGTGAGATTCAGTTTGATTGTCTTCATCATCCGCTTTGAAAGCGCGACGAGGTGTGGAAGCTCCGAGAGGTCATCGCCGACAAGAGCTATGTCGGCGGCATCGACGGCAATGTCGCTTCCTATGCCGCCCATTGCAATCCCGACATCGGCTTTTTTGAGGGACGGTGCGTCGTTCACGCCGTCGCCGAGCATGAGAACCTTGTCGCCGCCGGCTTGAAGCTCACCGATTATCCCGAGCTTGTCTTCCGGCAGACATTCGGAATATACTTTATCTATTCCAAGACTATGAGATACCGCTTCGGCGGTATTTTTGTTATCGCCCGTAAGGAGAACCGGCTTCACGCCCAAGGTCTTGAGACTGTCAAGCATGCTCCCGCTTTCTTCCCGAACCGTGTCCGAAAGGGCAATAAGCCCGAGGACTTCGCTCTCGCTTGCGACATAGATGACCGTGCAACCGGCTTTGAGATACTTTTCGGCTTCGGCGTTTGTGACTTTGTTAAGGTTTATATTTGCCTCTGTGAGCATTTCTATGTTACCGGCAAGAATTCTCTGCCCGTTCACCGTTGCCGAGACTCCCCGACCCGGGAGCATCGAAAATTCTTCGCAAGCGGGAATCTCGCCACCGTATGAGTTCACGATTGCTTTTCCGAGAGGATGCTCGGACATCTGCTCCGCAGAGGCGCAGAGCCTGAGAATATCTTCGTCAGAATAGCCTTCCCGAAGGCTTTCCGAAGCAGAAACGGTCGGCGTGCCGTAGGTGAGAGTTCCCGTTTTGTCAAAAGTCGCAACGGTTACGCCTGCGAGCCGCTCGAGGGCATCGCCCTCTTTGACCAAGAAACCGTGCTTGGTGGCGTTGCCGATGGCTGCCATAATTGCTGTCGGCGTCGCAAGGACAAGAGCACACGGGCAGAAGACGACAAGTATCGTAACCGCCCTCAGAATTTCTCCGCTTATCGCCCAGGTCAGAGCCGCACTCACGAGTGCTATAACAACAATCCACGTCGCCCACCGGTCGGCAAGCCCGACAATCTTTGCTTTTCCGGCATCTGCCGATTGCACGAGTCGGATGAGCCGCTGAATCGAGCTGTCCGAGCCGACTTTTGTGGCTCTCATGTCGAATGCTCCGAACTGGTTCACAGTTCCGCTTGAAACTTCGTCGCCCACTGTCTTGTCTACGGGAAGCGATTCGCCCGTCATAACAGCCTGATTTATCGAGGTCTGCCCCGAGATGATGACTCCGTCGACGGGAATTGTTTCCCCGGGAAGTACTCTCAGGATATCATCGACCGAAACCTCTTCAGCGGGAATTATCCGCTCGGAATCGCCCGAAATAACCCTTGCCGTCTGCGGAGTGAGTCTGACGAGCCGCTCAATACCGGCTCTTGCCTTCGCAACGGTGAGCTCCTCAAGGAGCCCGCCCAACTGCATGATGAACGCTACCTCTCCCGCCGCAAAGGTCTCCCCGATGAGAACGGAAGCGACAAGAGCGAGCGACACAAGCACATCCGCCTTGATGTCGAACTCGGTCACCAAGCCGATTATCGCCTCAAGAATTATCGGAATCCCGCAAAGGATTATCGCCACCCAAGCGATGTCAAACGGCAGTGGAAGCCCAATAAGGCTCAGTATAAGCGACACCCCCGACACAGCCAACAGTGCGATATCCTTCTTTGTTCCGCCGATAGCGAGCACCGATTCAAGCTTCTTCATAGCATTTTTAATCATAAAGCACCTCTTTGTATCAAAGCTATACCCATATGGGTATTTATAGCTTATATTATACACATACGGGTATAGGTTGTCAAGAGGCAAAAATAAAACCGCCCGAAATTGGGCGGTGATATTCCGGGTTTACCCCATATTCGCAAATCTTTCGACAGCCTTTGTAAAATCTGCGATAGTCTTATCGGCGTCGCCGTGCTCTATGCCGTCACGAACGCAGTGGTTGATGTGACCTTCGAGGACGACCTTGCCGCAGCCGTGAAGTGCTGACTTTGCGGCGTTAATCTGGGCTAAGATGTCCTCACAGGGGATATCCTCGTCAATCATCCTGTCAATAGCCTCAACCTGCCCGATAATCTTTTTCAGTCTGCGGTGCAGGTTTTCGGAATCCATACATTGTTTCACTTTTAACCTCCCAAATAAACAATCGGGGAAGTTCGCTAACAGCGAACTTCAGCAGCTAACGTCAGTTAGCTGTCCAATACCCATCTCTTATGAGTTTATCCCACACCGGCACGACAATCTTAACATTTCTCATGCCTTGCTTCGACTTCATCGGCTGGGTTATCTGGCAGACGTAGCCGTCTTCCATGAGCTTCTGAAGCGCGTCTCTGATGCTTTCCTCGGGGACGCCGTTTTTCTGCGAAACCGCCGAAATGACGGTTCTGAATGTGGGAACGACATTCGGCTTGTTGGCAATGCGGGCGAAATTAGAAATAATCATCATGCTGTAGCTCTTCTGAAGCACGTCCTCAGCGGGGAGAGTGACGACCTTTGTCGCCGCAAGCTGCAGCTGACGTGAGAATGAACCCTTGATACCGTATACGACCGCCGTCTTTTTCAGAGTCTGGCTTATGTATTTCACAACCGACTGAAAATGTCCGTCACCGGTGAAAATAATGATTGCGTCGACGTTTTTGCGGTGGTTTACCGTCTGGTAAATATAGTCGAGCATGATGAAGTCGGTCATGTCCTTTTTGCGGTGAGAATCGGTGTTGCCGGTCTCAACTATTGTGTTGGTAATCGTTCTGAGCCTCGGGAGCTCCGAGCTTATATTCGGTTCCGAAAAATCGCCGAATACCATGACGTCCTTGAGGTCATAGTCACGCTCAAGCTCCTTCCGCCACGAAAGCGGGTCGGTGTCAATGCTGTAAAAATTCTGATAGGTATAAAACCAATATTCATAGTCCACAAATGCTATTGCCGTTTTTCTTTTCTTAAAGATACTCAAAGTTTACCTCCTTTCATAAAATATTTTTCGCAGAGAATTATTCTCCACAAATGCGCAAAATTGCTAAAGCGAACATCTTTGCGTTGAGGACAAGCTGGCTGAGCTTTATAGACTCGTCCGCCGAGTGCATGTGGTTGTCCTCACCCATAAATTCCGCTCCGAAGGCAACTCCGCCTTCTATATCATGGACATAGGTGCCACCGCCGATTGCGATGCACTCGCCCTTTTCGCCGGTGACCTCTTCGTAAACGCCGAGGAGCGTTTGAACGAACGGGCTGTCCGACGGGACATAGTGCGGCTCCATACCCATGCTGTCGTGGGTAGAGAAGCCCTTCGCTTCGAGAGCAGGCTTGTAAACGTCCAGAATATTCTTGACCGTAAAGCTTACGGGAAGTCTGATATCATTGCAACCGGCTAATTTGCCGTTTTCGTAATCGAGAACACTCAAGAGACATGTCAATTCTCCCGACTGCTCATCCTTAAAGTCGATGCCGACGCTCTTGCCGTTGGTCTCACCATAGGGGAAGAGCTCGCAGAGGGATTTAATCTTCTCACCGATCTCGCCGTCGAGATTAAGCTTATTCAGAAGCTCAAGCAATGCGGTGACCGAATTCTTGCCCATGGACGGCATTGAGGCATGAGCGCTCTTGCCGTGGGCTTCGATAGTGATGCAGTCGCCGTTTTCTGTAGCAGTGAAGCCGACTTCGGAATTAAGCTCGGCAATCGCCTTAGTGATTTCGTCAGAGCCAACGCCCTTGACGACCGCCGAAGCGATTTCGGGAACGGCGTTGATAATCTTGCCGCCGTGGAATTTCGTAAGAGTTCTGTTGCCCTGTACGGGAATCTCGCACTCAAATGCGCCACGAATCATGCCCTTTTCGATATTGATGACGGGATAGTTGCCGTCTGGCGTGAAGGAGTACTTGGTCGGCTTTTCCTTCGAGAAGTAGTATCTCATGCAAGCCGAGCCGTTTTCCTCGTTGGTGCCGAGGATGAGTCGAACGCCCTTTTTGAGCGGGATATTCAAATCCTTCAAAGCCTTCATAGCATAGATAACCGAAACCGCCGGACCCTTGTCGTCTATGGCACCTCTGCCGTAGAGCTTGCCGCCAGAGATTCTTGCGGTATAAGGGTCGGAAGCCCATCCGGTTCCCTCAGGAACGACGTCAAGATGCGCCAATATCCCGAGCTCGGGTTCGCCCTCTGTAAATGTAACCGTGCCGGCATAGCCGTCGAAGTTTTTGGTCTTCATCCCAAAGCCTTCGCAGACCGCCAGAGCATGGTCAAGGCATTCCCGGACAGGAACCCCGAACGGTGCCCCCTCAGCAGGCTCCTGCTGATAACTCGGGAACGAAATGAGTTCCGACAGCGTCTCAATCATCTCGCCCTCAAGGGTGTCAATGTAGTCAAAAAGCTTTTCTTTAGTGTTGTCCATAATTATGCTTCTTTCTTTATTTAACTTTCCTCAAAACCATCGCCGAAATGGGCGGGACGAACACGCCTTCGCAATAGGTTGCGAGCGGGGTGAGGGATGCCTTGATATCCGTAATATGCAACTGCCATTCGCCGTCGGGGAGACCGATCATCTTTGCCCTCGGAATCGGGTTCACGAGCAAGAGAAGCTCCTCGTTTTCGTCGAAGAGATGGATGCAGATTGTGCCGTCGGGCGAGGGGAGAGTTTCCGAATGTGAGAGAACCTCTGCTCTCATCGATAGCCTCAGCAGATGATGCGCCTTTCTGAAGGCGATGAGCCCCTTGTAATAGTCGACCGTCAGCTTGTTTTCTGCTATAGACCACCATTTGAGCGAATTGACGCTGTCGGGCGAACGGTAGCTGTTTCTGTCATAGTCGCCGTTACCGAGAGGCTTTGAGCGTAAGAATTCCTGCCCCGCCTGAATGAAGGGGACGCCCTGCGCCAGAAAGACCAGAGCCGCCGCGAGCCTTGCCATCTTGTGGCGGTCAAGCTCGTGAGCACTGCTTGAGACGGCGAGCTTGTCCCAAAGAGTAAGGTTGTCGTGAGCCTCGACATAGTTGACTATCATTCCGGGGTTGCAGTTCCAGTCCTGCTTACCGAGGAGCCCATCCGCAACCAGCTGCTTCAGGTGGAAATTGCCGCTTATATAGCCGGTCGCCTTGTCTACGAAGGTCCTGCCTTTGATGGCGTCGCGATAGTTGTCGTTGAAGTAGGCGACGTAGGGGGTCATATAGGAATTATATTTGTTTGCGGACTTTTCGCCCGGGAGTGCCGAATCTCCGCCTGTCCAGCCTTCGCCATAGAGGATGACGTTCGGGTTGATTTCGGTCAGTCGCTCGGAAATTTCGTTTATCGTGTCGATGTCGAGGCATGCCATCAGGTCGAACCGGAAACCGTCGATTTTGTATTCCGTCGCCCAGTAGACAACCGAGTCGACGATGTATTTTCTGACCATCGCTCTTTCGGAAGCAATCTCGTTTCCGCATCCTGAGCCGTTCGAAAGCTTGGAGCCCCGGTATCTGTAGTAATATCCGGGATATGAATTGCTGAGATGCGAGCCGAACGACTTGAATGTGTGGTTATAAACAACGTCCATAACAACGCCGATGCCGTTTTTGTGAAGAGCCATGATGAGCTCTTTGTATTCCTTGATTCTCATAGACGGGTCGAACGGGTTCGTCGAATAGGAGCCCTCGGGGACGTTGTAGTTCTCCGGGTCGTAGCCCCAGTTATAGGACTTTTCGGGGTGCGCTTCGTCGAGGCGGTCAAAGTCGAACACCGGCATGAGCTGAACGTGGGTGACGCCGAGGTCTTTGATGTGACTTAAGCATGTGGGCTCGCCGCCATGAGCGGAGCTGTCCTCAACCGTGAACGCCGGGAACTTGCCCCGAAGAATGGGCTCGATTCCGCTCGATTCGTCGACCGAGAAGTCTCTCACGCTGACCTCATAGATGACGGCGTCGGTGTTTGACTTGAGGGTGACGTAATCCGAATCCTCCCAACCCTCGGGATTGAGGGTTGACGGGTCGATGATACAGCCCTTGTCGCCGTTGACTCCTGCGGCTCTCGCGTAGGGGTCGACGCCCTCGGTGGTCTTGCCACCGTAGGTATATTTATAGGTATAGAAAACGCCATAGAGCGACCCGGAATGGCTGTATCTCCATACGCCGAGCTCGCTTTTCAGCATAGGAACGGACAAATAGGGATGCTCGTCCTCATTATGCTTATATAAACAGACGGAAACGGCTTCCGCTTCGGGAGCCCACACGGCGAACTCTGTTTCGGCATCAGAAACCGTAACGCCCAACGCTCCGTCGTACTTGAAATTCGAATCAATATATTCTGCCTTTTTGGAATCCATGATATTCTCCCAGTAGTTGTAGTGGTTCGCAGTGGAAAGTTTGCCAACGGCAAACTTCCGCAGATTAGCACAGCTAATCTGTATTATACACTATTCCGCAACATTTTTCAAGCCCATTGTGACAGTAAGCTGAAAAACGAAAGCGAATATATGAAAAATATTATTGGCAGGGTTGACTTTTTCGCAATTACATTGTAAAATATATCAGTCTGCGAGTAAGCTATACGGCAGCGGACGACGTGTTTTCACGTCGGATGAGGAAAGTCCGAGCATCACAGAGCAAAACAGCTGATAACGTCAGCCGAGGGCGACCTTAGGGAAAGTGCAACAGAAATAAACCGCCGATTTAAAATCGGTAAGGATGGAAAGGCGAGGCAAGAGCTCACCGGAGCGTGGGAGACCACGTTGCCATGTAAACCCTGTTTGATGCAACACCGTTTGGAACGAAATATCAACGTCTGCTCGGCGGGTATTTTGTAATAGGTGGCTTGAACTCTTCGGCGACGAAGAGTCTAGATAGATTGCCGTACACGACAGAACTCGGCTTACAGGCTTGGTCGCAGAGAATGAATATAACCCTTATAAAAAGGAAAAATAAAAATATTTACGGAGGCTTTTATGCTGAAAAACAAGAAATCAAGAATACTTGCCTGTCTGCTGACGGCACTCATGGTGCTCTTCGCGTTTTCGGGTTGCGGAGATAATTCGACCACTGATGGGGAAACCGACGTTGACAACGCCACAATCGACACCCCCGAAACCTCGGAAGAGGGCACCAAAACCGGCTCGGGCGACGACCTGTCCCTCGGCTTGAGCGACGGGGATACCTATCTTTCCAGAGATGATTACACACTCTTGGGCGATTACTATTACACCGAGTCCTATCACGTCGAGAATGAGGACAGCGGTGCGGTTTCCGAAATCGGGCTTGATATGTATCTTAGCTATGACGAAGAGAACGGCTACTCAGATGCCGACGGAGTCTTGGCGGTTTACTATGACGAGGAGACCGGCGACTTGACCGGCTATGAGGCATATGTCGGAATCTATCCCATCCGTGCGACCGTAAGTTATCAGGTGGCGACAAACTCTTCCTACTTCACCTGCGTCTGCCTTGACAGCGACAGCAATGTCACGAAGGTTATCTGGGACAACTACGTTGAAAACACCGACACCGGCGTTAAGACATACTATACAGGATATCAGACCTACTATTCGGACGGCTCCACCGAGAGCACCTATGAAGAGCAGTACACCATCTCTGACGACGGAACCCTCAGTCTTACCCAGACAACCACAAAAGAGTATGACGAGGACGGAAACGTGACCACCGACGAAACAGTCACATATTAAGCCTCCAAAAGTCACATCTTCGGCAAATTCGGAGCCCTTTGGGTTTGCTTTTCTTGGGCAAAATGCCTCTTGACACAGGCGGGCGAAAATGCTAAAATAAAATCACAGTGAGTTGCAAACGGCGTAAATCCGGCTGTTTGCGGCTCTTTTTTGTTTGTAAAAATATATATTTATCATAGTGGAGGATTATATGGAAGAAAAAGTTCAAACAAACAAGATGGCGACTATGCCCGTCCCGAAGCTTATGCTTTCGATGGGCATACCGATGATTCTGTCGATGATGCTTCAGGCACTCTATAACATCGTTGACAGCGCATTCGTCTCGAATATGGCGGAAAGCGGCGAGCAGGCTCTGAACGCTCTGACTCTCGCATTCCCGATGCAGATGCTCATGGTTGCAATCGGCGTCGGAACCGGCGTCGGTGTAAACGCTCTTGCGGCAAGATGCCTGGGACAGGGCAACAAGGAGAAGGCGAGCGAGGTTTCTGGCAACGCATTGTTCTTAGGCTGTGTAATCTATGTGGTATTTCTGCTTTTCGGACTGTTCGGCGTTAAGTTCTACATCGGAACTCAGACGGATAACCCGGAAATCTACGAAATGGCGGTTTCCTACTTACAGATTTGCTGTACAATGTCAATGGGCATCGTCTTCTATTCGATACTGGAAAAGCTCCTGCAGGCAACCGGTAACGCTCTCTATTCGACAATCGCTCAGGTTGCGGGAGCCATCACAAACATCATCATGGACCCTATACTGATTTACGGTCTTCTCGGTCTCCCCGAGTTCGGAGTCAAGGGTGCCGCATATGCAACCGTAATCGGTCAGCTCGTATCGTTCGCACTGGCACTGATATTCCACCTGAAGGTTAACAAGGACCTCTCGAAGAGTGTCCGCTATATGAAGCCATCGTGGCAGATTATCAAGGGCATCTACACAATCGGACTTCCCGCAATCATCGCACAGGCGCTCATGTCGCTTATGACCTATGCGCTGAACGTAATTCTCGTTCAGATAAGCGAGCAGATGGTAACCGCATATGGTCTCTTCTACAAGATTCAGCAGTTCATCCTCTTTGCGGCGTTCGGACTTCGTGACGCAATCACGCCTATCGTTTCCTACAGCTACGGCATGAACGACAAGAAGCGTATCAAGGACGGCATCAAATACGGCATGCTCTATACGGCTGTAATCATGCTCATCGGAACCCTTATTGTTGAGTTCCTTGCGAATCCGCTTTCGGGCATATTCGGGCTCTCCGGCGAGACCCAACAGCTCTGCATCGAGGCTATGCGTGTAATCGGCATAAGCTTCATTCTTGCTGGCGCAAACGTCGCTTTTCAGGGAGTGTTCCAGGCACTTAACGGCGGAACGGAATCGTTGGTCGTTTCCGTTTGCAGACAGCTTATCTTCGTCCTTCCCGTCGCTTGGGGACTGACACAGGTCGTCAAGGCAACCGGACTCAACTGGGTCGTCTGGCTCACATTCCCGTTTGCGGAGCTCGTCACGGTTATAATCGCGTTCTTCCTGATGAGAAGAATCCAGAAGAAGATTCAGTTCTGATAATTATTTCATAAAAATTCCGTGTGGGTTGTCCTACACGGAATTTTTATCTGTCGGATTCGAGTCGGATCCGAGTCGGATTCGACGATTTAACGCAAAATAAATCGGGATTTTATGAAAAATTACTTGCAACAAGTGAAGATTTCTGGTATGCTATAAATTGGTGATATAAAAATGCCTTCTACTTACGCGCATTATGTTTTGGGCAGAGATCTTCTCCGCCGCTATTCTACTGAGGTCAAGAACGTCCTCAGAAACAATCTTAAAATTTATCAGATAGGGCTTCACGGTTCTATTACAAGCCTCTTGCGAAGAACCCGATAAGACAGCTCGGCTCGGACGTGCACGAAAGACCGGCAACTGAGTTTTTCGAAAATGCCGCGGATGTCGCAAATTCCGCTGGAAATGAAGAAGAGAGAAACCGCAGACTTTCGTATGCTCTCGGCTTTGTCGGGCACTTCGCACTTGACAGCATGTGCCACGGCTATGTCGAGAGAAAAAAAGAGGTAAGCGGAGTTTCACATTCGGAAATCGAAGTGGAATTTGACAGGTGCTTAATGATTAAAGACGGTCTGAACCCCGTCACGCACCATCTCACGGGTCATATCCACCCGACAGACGAGAACGCTCGGATAGTGTCTTTATTCTATGATTCTGTCTCTGAGAAAGAGGCAAAAACAGCGATTCGTTCGTTTGTAACGTACAATGGTTTACTGGTCGCGCCGAATGACATGAAGCGACTTCTGATATATTCCGTCCTTGCGGCGTCCGGTAATTATAAGGGTATGCACGGAATGGTCGTCAACAAAAAGCCCAACCCGAAGTGTGAGGATTCTAACCTCCGTCTGGAAAAGCTTATGGCAAAAGCCGAAGAGCTCTGTCTTAAGCTCAGCGACAATTTCCTGAATTTCGCTGATGGTGAAGAGAAGCTTCTTTCATGGTTCAATAAGAACTTCGAAAAGGGCGACGACTGGCAATCAATTCCGATTCTAACCGCTATGGAGGAAAGACATTATGAAGTTTAAAATGACTCCGCAGGAGAAAAAGTGGGTGCTCTATGACGTCGGAAACTCGGCGTTCACGATGCTCGTGGCAACGCTACTGCCGATTTACTTCCACGTTCTTGCGGCAAACGCCGGAATCTCGGAAACCGACTATCTGGCATACTGGGGCTATACCACATCCGCCGCCACAATCATAGTTGCAATTCTGGGACCGACCCTCGGCACCGCTTCGGATATCAAGGGCGTAAAGAAGATAATCTTTATGGCTTCTATGCTCATCGGAGCAATCGGGTGCATAGCGCTCGGATTCATCCAGTCGTGGCTCTGGTTCTTAATCCTGTTCGCAATCGCGAAAATCGCCTATCAGCTGAGCCTCGTTGTCTATGATTCGATGCTCACGGATGTAACAAGCGATGAACGCGTGGACGAAATCTCCGCTCAGGGCTATGCTTGGGGCTATATCGGAAGCTGTGCGCCGTTCATCATCTGTATTGCAATCTATGCTTTGCAGTCTATGGGCATTCTTCCGATAAGCCTGGGAGTAGCGATGGCTATCGACTTTGTAATCACCGCCGTTTGGTGGGTCGCAATGGCAATCCCGCTCGTCAGAAGCTACAAGCAGATTCACTATGTCGAGAAGACCGACAAGCCCGTCATGTCGAGCCTCAAGCGCCTCGGCGACGTGTTCAGGGAGCTCGGGCATAACAAAAAGGCCCTCTTCTTCCTTATCGCATTCTTCTTCTATATCGACGGCGTCTACACCATCATCGACATGGCGACTACATACGGCGAATCTCTGGGCTTAAGCAGTATCGGCTTGGTACTGGCGCTTCTTGTCACCCAGTTCGTTGCGTTCCCTGCGGCGCTCTTCTTCGGCAGACTCTCAAGAAAGGTCGAAGCAGGCAAGCTTCTCATGGTCTGCATCGTCGCATATTTCTTCATCGTCGTTTACGCTATCTTCTTAAGACAGCTATATCAGTTCTGGATTCTTGCCGTTGCAGTAGGACTTTTCCAAGGTGCAATCCAGTCGCTCTCACGTTCCTATTTCGCAAAGATTATCCCTCCAGAGAAGTCGGGCGAGTACTTCGGAATCTATGACATCTGCGGCAAGGGCGCTTCCTTCATCGGAACTACTCTCGTCGCCGTCATCACTCAGCTGACCGACAACTCGAGCATCGGTGTCGGAGGGCTTGCCGTCATGTTCATAATTGGAGCGATCTTCTTCATTATCACCGACAGGACTCCCACCACCGAGCAAAAGCAGTAATCTGCCATGGGCTTGAAAACCGATTTGCAAACCTTAAAAACCTTTTCCGACAACCCCTACGACGCGAAGTACCGTCCGAAAAAAGAGATGATAAAGCTCTACATCCGGCTTCAGGTGTGGCTTCTTCTCCTGTTGGGGTTCTCGGCACAGGTCTACATAATCGTCACGGGACCGCTGTCAATCTACTGGATAGTGATGTATTGGCGCTCCCGCGAATACTGGAAGGACCTCGGATGGAAGATGAGATATTACTATCTCCCGACCATCCCCGTCTTCCTCCTCGGAATGTACCTCTGCATCCAGCAGTACTTCATCACCGGGATAGAGTGGTTTGTGAATAAGTATATGTTCTATATCTAGTATATAAATATACACATATAAATATGCACATATAAATATGCAAAAAATTCCTCTTGACAAAGAGGAACTGATAGCGTATAATAATGACATGAGGAGACGAAACTGTGCTAGCAGTTTAGGTGCAACCTCTAAATAAAAAGTACTTGAAGATTGACCGTAAACCGTCACATTAGGTTGCGGTTAGTTCTTTTTATTGTTGTTTTGGAAAACTCCAATTACTCCGAAGATAACAACGGCGAGTAGATTAAGGAGTGCAATGACTTCTAAAATCGACACGTTATCACCTCCCTCTGAAAAGATAAGAGGTTTACCGTCACTCCTCATGTCGAAAATATTATATCACAACCAAAAAATCTTGTCAATAAAAACCGCACCTTGTCAACCGGTGCGGTTTTTCATATTTCCTCTTGCATTTCTTGGGGAAATCATGTATCATAAGAATACTATTTTGAAGGGAGCATAATTGTGTATCGGCTTATAACTTCGGACGGGCATGCCCGCAGGGGAGAGTTTGCGACTGTCCACGGCGTGATACAGACGCCGGTTTTTATGAACGTCGGAACTGCGGCGGCTATCAAGGGCGGCGTTTCGTCTGTAGATCTCGAAAATCTCAAATGTCAGGTGGAGCTCTGCAACACCTATCATCTTCACTTAAGACCCTCGGACGAGGTAATATATAAACTCGGCGGACTTCATAAGTTCATGAACTGGCATAAGCCAATCCTGACCGATTCGGGAGGATTTCAGGTCTTCTCACTTGCGAAGCTCAGAAAGATAAAGGAAGAGGGAGTTTATTTTAACTCCCACATCGACGGCAAGCGCATCTTCATGGGACCGGAGGAGAGCATACAGATTCAGTCTCACCTCGGTTCGACCATCGCGATGGCTTTCGACGAATGCGTCGAGAACCCCGCACCCCGAAGCTATTCGAAGAACTCCTGCGACCGCACCGTCCGTTGGTGCAAGCGCTGCAAGGACGAAATGGCAAGGCTTAACGCCCGGGACGACACCATCAATCCGCATCAGCTCCTTTGGGGCATCAATCAGGGATGTACCTATGAGGACATCAGAATCGAGCACATGAAGCAGATTGCCGACCTTGACCTCGACGGCTACGCTATCGGGGGATTGGCAGTAGGTGAGCCTGCCGAGGAGATGTACAGAATTATCGAGGCTGTTGAGCCCTATATGCCCGCTGACAAGCCGAGATATCTGATGGGTGTCGGCACGCCTCAGAATATAATCGAGGCGGTGTATCGTGGCGTCGACTTCTTCGACTGTGTTATGCCGTCAAGAAATGCCCGCCACGCGACGATATTTACATGGAACGGCATCATGCACCTGACCAACGCCTGCTATGAGCTGGACGAGCGTCCCATCGATCCCGAGTGCGACTGTCCCACATGTCGGAACTTCTCGAGAGCCTACATCAGGCACCTATTCAAGGCAAAAGAACAACTTGCCGGCAGACTCGCCGTCACACACAACCTCTGGTTCTACAACACTCTCATGGAGAAAATCCGAGCCGCTATAGAAGCAGGGGAGTATGAGCAGTTCAGAAATCGTTATTCTCCGTTATTGGCTTCCAAGCTGGAGGACTGACCATGAAAACCGTAATATTTGACCTCGATGGGACTCTCGTTGATACGGCAGAAGACCTCGGCGACAGCGTCAGTGCGGCTCTTACGGAGCTCGGGCTTCCCATACATACGACGGAAGAATACATCTCATATGTCGGCAACGGAACACTTATGCTCGTCAAACGTTCTCTCCCCGAAAGCCTTCGCGATGACGAGGAGCTTCTTAATAAGGCTCATGACCTCTTTTGCAACCACTACGCCGAGCATTATCTCGATAAGTCGAGAGTCTATGACGGCATCCCAGAGGTTGTGAAGACTCTTAATGATTCGGGACTCAGGCTCTATGTCCTGACAAATAAGCCATATCAGTTCGCAAGCAAGATAATCGAAGAGTGCTTCCCAAGTGGCACTTTTGATCTCGTCGCCGGAAGCGGACAAGGATTCCCACGCAAGCCCGACCCGAGCTATGAGAACCATCTGATTGAACTCTCGGGTGCAGACAAGTCCGAAGCCATCCACATCGGCGACTCGGGCACCGACATCGAAACCGCCCACAACGCCGGCATCCCCTGCATCGCTTGTACCTGGGGCTTCAGAAGCCGCGAATCCCTTGTCGAAGCGGGAGCGGATTTTATAGTGGATAAGCCGGGGGAGATACTGAAAATAGTTTAGGCACAAAAAGCTCCCTACCACACGGCAGGGAGTTCGCTTTAGCTTTGATTCAGAATGTCTAAGAGTTCTCGGGCAGTGACGATAAACGGCTTTGCGGGAAAGTGCCGGATGTTTCCCGTTACGAGGTACGCATCGCTGTCCTGCTTTTCGAGAACCACCTCGTAAAACGGCAGGTCCTTCATGTCTGGGAGAACTTCACCGGTTGGTGTTGGTACAACCGGTTCGCCGAACTTTTCGATGGTGCGAAGCATCAAGCTGATTGCTTCGTTTGAAAAGCCGAATTTCTTTCTTCGGAGAACGTCGTTATATTCGTCAAGAATCTCCTTGCTGAACAGCGGAATTATCTCGCCCGAGAATAGCTTTCCGACTATCTGAACGGTGGCGGCATCCTCGTGGCTTGAAAGAAGCGCGGATACGAGGACGTTCGTGTCTATCACCGCATAGCAAATCATCCCGAATCACGCTCGCTTCTTGTAAGTCTGATTTCCTCGTTGATTGCGTCAAGGCTCAGATCCTGAATGCCGTTTTCCTTGGCTTCGGCGCGAAGCGTTGCAAAGGCTTGCATTCCGCTTTGCCTCGTGATTTCGTCGGAAGCCTGAATCTCAAACGGAATCTTTCTTTCCCTGACGACGGCACGGGCGAATACGTTGAATGCCGTGGTTGCATTCATCCCGAAATCGGCACACAGGGCGTCAAACTGCTTCTTCAAGCCCTCATCCATTCTTACACTGAAAGTTGATAAAGCCATATCAACACCTCCTTGTACTTATATTATAACCTGATAGGTGCGATTTGTCAATAGATTTGCACCTGATAGGTTCGGAAATTTGCCGTAGGGCAAATTTTTAGTTTATTTTTGCGGGTTGTTAGTTACAAATCACAAATCCCCTCTTGATTTCGTTCAAAAAATGTGCTATAATTACCATTACAACGAAACCATCTTTGTATAGGAGGATAAAATTATGGAAGGCAGAGCTATTACCATTGAATCAAGAAAGAATCGTAAGATTAAAATCAGCATAATTCCCGGGCATTTTGCCACCAACCACTCGCACATCAACTACTACATCGACATGACGAAAATCAAGACCAGTCACAAGATGGCTAAGGATGCCGCCGCTCAGATTGCCGCAACCTATTCTTCGACTCCGATTGACACCATCATCTGCATGGAAGGAACCGAAATGCTCGGCGCATTTCTGGCAGAGAGCCTTTCCTCGGGCGGGATCAATCAGGGCGAGGATGTTTGTGTCATCACCCCCGAGCTCAACTCTAACAACCAGATGATTTTCCGCGACAATATTCAGAAGCAAATCTGGGGCAAGAGAGTCCTTCTTCTCATCTCGTCCGTCTCGACCGGTAAGACCATCAACCGTGCAATCGAGTGCCTTAACTACTATAACGGCGAGCTCGTCGCAATTTCCTCAATCTTCTCGGCAATTTCCGAGTCTAACGGAATCCCTGTTCACAGCGTCTTCACTCCCGACGACATCAACGGCTACCAGACATTCGTTCAGCGCGAGTGCCCGATGTGTCAGGCGGGGCAGAAGGTCGACGCCATCGTCAACAGCTTCGGCTATTCAAAAATCTGATTTTCACAAAAAGAGGGCGGTTTTGCGTCGCCCTCTTTTTTATTTTGCAAAATTTTGTGAAAAAACAGTTGAAATCGGTTTTGCGACGTGTTATAATAACCTTGTATATGAAACGCTGTGACGAAGAGAGTAGAGGGCAGGGTGCTTTAAAGAGAGTCCCGCACGGCTTTGAGCCGTTGCTGAGAGCGGGGTAATCCATCTCCCATCGAAGTTCACTTCCGAGCGGTTTTGCTGAAATCGTGTTCGACTGTAGGCGAAAACGGTTACGCCACGTTAAGGCGTTAAGGAGTGTCGGCTCCCGAAAATGGGTGGTTGCAGGCTTGGCTTGTCCCGTTTGGGATGAGCTGTTTTTATTGTTACCGCTATATCCTCGACAGAAAGGAAATGAATAACGCATGATTAATCAGGATCTTCAGGACATCGAAAGACGGGCGAAAGAGGAACTCGAAAAGGACCAGAGTGCTCAGGACCTCGAAAATCTTCGTGTCAGATTTTTAGGCAAGAAGGGCGAGCTCACCGCAATCTTAAAGCAGATGTCCACTCTTCCGGCGGAGGAAAGACCGGTCGTCGGACAGCTTGCCAACAAGATTCGTGCCAATATCGAGCAGGCTATTTCGGCAAGAGGCGCCGAAATCCTCGCAGTCTCTGCCGCAAAGAAGCTCAAGGAGGAGAAGCTTGACGTAACCCTTCCCGGGCATCATCACGACATCGGAAATCTCCATCCAATCAACTCGGTTTTGCATGAGGTTGAGGAGATATTCCTCGGCATGGGCTTTTCCATTGCCGAAGGACCCGAGGTCGAGTATGATTATTATAACTTCGAGGCTCTGAATCTCCCGCCGGATCACCCCGCAAGAGACACTCAGGACACTTTCTATATCTCTGACAAAGTTCTCTTGAGAACCCAGACCTCCGCTATCCAGATTCGTGTTATGGAGAACCACAAGCCCCCGATAAGAGTCATCGCTTCGGGAAGAGTTTATCGCTCCGACGCCGTCGACGCAACTCACTCGCCGATATTCAATCAGGTCGAGGCTCTCGTCGTTGACAAGGGCATCACCATGGGTGACCTCATCGGAACCCTGGAGCTCCTCATGAAGAGACTTTACGGCGAGGACGCTAAAATCAGACTCCGTCCGCATCACTTCCCGTTCACCGAGCCTTCCGCTGAGGTCGACATCCAGTGCTTCAACTGCGGCGGCGAGGGCTGTAGCATGTGCAAGGGTGAGGGATATGTCGAGCTCTTGGGCGCCGGCGTGGTTCACCCGAAGGTTCTTGAAACCTGCGGCATAGATTCAACAGTATATTCCGGCTTCGCTTTCGGCTTGGGACTTGAAAGAATCGCAATGCGTAAATACGGAATCAACGACATGAGGCTTCTCTATGAGAACGACCTTCGGTTCCTTGAGCAGTTCTGAGGGAGGGTGAAATAGATGGATTTATCAATGAAATGGCTCCACGATTATGTGGACGTAGATGAGCCGATAAAGAACTTCTGCTATGACATGACCATGACCGGTCAGAAGGTAGAGGGCTATGAAGAGGAAGGCTCAAAGATAACAAATACAGTTGTCGGTAAGATTCTTTCAAAGGGCAAGCACGAGAACGCCGATGCTCTCTTCGTCTGCTCTGTAGATATCGGTAAGGACGAGCCGGTGCAGATTGTCACCAACGCAAAGAATGTAAAAGAAGGCGACCTCGTCCCTGTTGCACTCGACGGCGCAAGCCTTCCAGAGGGCAAGATAAAGAAGGGCAAGATAAGAGGAGTAGAGAGCTACGGCATGTTCTGCGGTTTGGACACTCTTGGACTTACCACCCACGACTTCCCCTATGCCGACCCCGAGGGCGTATTCGTAATCGAGGAGGATTGCAAGCCGGGCGACGACATCCACACGGCTATCGGTCTTGACGACACAACAGTCGAGTTCGAAATCACCTCGAACCGTGCAGATTGCCTTTCCGTTTTAGGTCTTGCAAGAGAAGCGGCGGTGACCTTCAACAAGCCCTTCAACTACAAGTATCCCGAGTACAAGGGCGTTGAGGACGACATAAACAAGTATCTCGACGTCAAGGTAGAGAACACTGAGCTTTGCCACAGGTACATCGGCGGCGTTGTCAAGAATATCAGAATCGCTCCGTCACCGAGATGGCTTCGTGAGCGTCTTCGTGCAAGCGGCGTAAGACCGATAAACAATCTTGTTGACATCACTAACTACGTCATGCTCGAATACGGTCAGCCGATGCACGCTTTCGACATCAAGTACCTCGAAGGCGGCAAAATCAGAGTCAGAAATGCCGTTTCCGGCGAGAGCATCACCACTCTTGACGGCGTTGTAAGAGAGCTTTCACCTGAAATGCTCGTAATCGCCGACGAGAAGAAGCCGGTTGCCGTTGCCGGAGTTATGGGCGGCGAGTACAGCGGAATCATGGACGACACCGAAACGGTCGTCTTCGAGTCCGCCTGCTTCGACGGCGCATCCGTCAGAAGAACCGCAAAGAAGCTCGGCATGAGAACCGAATCTTCTGCAAGATTTGAGAAGGGTCTCGACGCTCACGGCTGTATGCCGGCAATACTCAGGGCTTTCGAACTCTGCGAGCTCCTCGACTGCGGCGACCCCGTCAGAGGCGTCATCGATTGCGACTATAATACTAAGCCTCAGGCAACGGTTCCCTTCGACCCCGACTGGACAAACAAGTTCCTCGGCACAAACATCCCCGCCGAGGACATGATAAAGTATCTTGAAAAGCTTGAATTCGAGGTCAAGGACGGAATCATCTATTCTCCTTCGTTCAGAATCGACATCGAATCGAAGGCGGATATCGCCGAGGAAATCGCACGTTTCTATGGCTACAACAACATCCCCGGCACCATCATCAAGGGCGTTGCCGACGCCCAGAGGACCTCGAAGCAGAAGCTCGTTCTCAATACCGAGAACGCCTGCACGGCTCTTGGCTTCAACCAGATTAATACTTTTGCGTTCATCTCGCCGAAGTATTACGATAAGATTATGCTTCCCGAGGACTCGAAGCTCCGTAAGTGCGTTGTAATCACCAATCCTCTCGGTGAAGACACCTCTGTCATGAGAACCACAATCATGCCGTCGATGTGCGAGACTTTGGCTCGTAACTATAACTACCGCAACCCGAAGGCGAGGCTTTTCGAGGTTGGAAACGAGTATATTCCGACCGGCAATATTGACGAGCTCCCGAGCGAGCCCCTGAGACTTGCTCTTGGAATGTACGGCGATAACTGCGACTTCTATGACATCAAGGGCGCAGTCGAAGACCTCATGTCGAGCCTCGGCTACGATAATTGCGAATATGCGGCGCCCGACAGTGACTGCATCTTCGATGAGGTTGCGGCGTTCCACCCGGGAAGAGTTGCCGTCATGACCTATGAAGGCAAGCAGCTTGCAATCCTTGGCGAGCTTCATCCGGCAGTTCTTGAGAACTACGGAATCGGCACGAGGGCATATTTTGCGAAGGTCAACATCACCGAGCTTCTTGAAACAGTAGCTCCCGAGAAGACCTATAAGCCGCTTCCGAAGTATCCGGCAATCTCAAGAGATATAGCGTTAGTTTGTGACGACGAAATCCCCGTTGCAACGCTCGAGAAGATGATAGCATCCGCTGTCGGCTCGAACCTTGAAAAGATAGCCCTCTTCGACGTCTACAAGGGCAAGCAGATTCTTTCCGGCAAGAAGTCGGTTGCGTTCTCGATTGTAATGCGTTCGCACGACGGAACCCTTACAGACGAGCAGGCTGACGCCGCACTCAAGAGAGTAAAGAAGGCACTTCAGACCATCGACGCGGAAATCAGATAATCGAAAAATAATTCGCTCAGGCTCTTGCTATTTTACTCGCAAAGGGTTATAATAGAGGTATCGTTATCGACGAAGAACAAATTTTTGAAGGAGCTGACCATATATGCACGACCAGACAATGACATTTTCTGTGAGACAGGATCGTAAGGACGAGATTAAGAATACTCTCAACATCGTGTATGAGGCACTTCTTGAAAAAGGCTACAATCCCGTAAACCAGATTGTCGGTTACATTCTTTCGGAGGACCCGACCTATATAACCACCTACAACAACGCAAGAAGTCTCATCCGCCATATCGACCGCGACGAGCTTTTGCAGGAAATGGTCAAGAGCTATCTGAATTCGTGATTTTAAATCAAAATCGGACCGCATCCACGAGGGTGCGGTCTTTTTTGTATATTTTGAGCCGGAAGTGGGATATTATTTTTGCGATCGCATGCTATCGCGATTAAAAGAAGGAGGGAACGAAATGAGAAAAGCTAAATTACTGGCATTGCTGACGGCTTCGGCTTTGTCGGTCGGATTGCTTATGGGCTGTGCGGAGGTCAATACGGTTCCCGAGGAAACGCAAGAGGAAGAATCGACCGTTTCGAGCAACGTTGAGGACGTTATAGAGCCGATAGCAAACGTTCAGGGTTATTCGACACTTTCAACCGAATCCAACGGCTACGGTCAGGGAGTTAATTTCGACAATCTGAACCGCCCGATGGGAGCTCTCAACTTCAACGAAGAGTACGGGGAGTATAACGCCGAAGCGATTCAGGACACGGAAGAGAAGACCATCATGCTGACATTCGACCAAGGCTATGAAAACGGCTACACCGCGGCAATCTTAGATATACTCGCTGAAAAGGGCGTAAAAGCTACGTTCTTCGTCGTATACGACTATGCAGTCAGGAATCCGGAGTTGGTGACCAGGATGATTGACGATGGTCACACCGTGGGGAGCCATTCGTGACATCACTATTCGATGCCGGAGCTGACGGCAGAGGAGATGACCGAGGAAATCATGTATCTTCATGACTACATGATTGAGAACTTCGGACTGCAGATGACACTTTTCCGACCGCCGAAGGGCGAATACAGTGAACTCAGCCTCGCCGTAACGGGCGACCTCGGCTATAAGACGGTTCTCTGGAGCTTTGCCTATGCAGACTGGGACGTGGATAACCAACCCGACCCGGAGGAATCGCTACAGAAATTAATCGCCCGAGCCCACCCGGGAGCAATCTATCTACTGCATTCGGTATCAGAGACCAACGCAGAGATTCTGGGTGACTTTATAGATGCGATGCTTGAGGATGGGTATTCTTTCGTGAGCTGAAACCCCTCAGTCGCCCTTCGGGCGCCAGCTCCCCTTTCAGGGGAGCCTTTTTTGCCTCATACAGACTTTGAGAAGGCTCAAATAGCCTCCCCTGAAAGGGGAGGGGGACCATGCGGAGCATGGTGGAGGGGTTTATGAAATTCCCGTGAAGATATGAACATAAGAACAAAAAATATTCATATTGATTTCTTATGAATGACAACAGTTTTCGCTTGAATGTCAAATTTTCGCCAACAGATTAATGTAGACTGTTTATCATATGAGAATAGACAGACACAGTCCGCGCCTGTTCTTAAAGTATACTGGAGGTTAATGTATGATAACGGTTGAACATTTGACAAAATGTTACGGGAACTTCACAGCCGTGGATGACCTTTCGTTTGAGATAGACGAAGGACACGTCTACGGCTTTTTGGGTCCCAACGGTGCCGGCAAGACCACGACTATGAACATCATGACCGGATGTCTTTCGGCAACCGCCGGAACGGTTCTGATTGACGGACACGACATTTTCGACGAGCCTAACGAAGCGAAGAAGCTCATCGGCTATCTTCCCGAACAGCCGCCTTTGTATCTCACCGAAACGCCGGAGGAATATTTAAGATTCGTCGGCGAGGCGAAGGGCATCAAGGGCGCAGAGCTCAAGCGTCAGGTCGAGGAGGTAATGGAGCAGACGAAGATTACCGAAATGCGCAATCGTCGCATCTCGGCGCTTTCGAAGGGCTATAAACAGCGTGTCGGAATCGCACAGGCGCTCCTTGGCAACCCGAAGGTCATAATCCTTGATGAGCCGACCGTAGGTCTCGACCCGATTCAGATTATCGAGATAAGGGGCCTTATAAAAGAGCTCGGTCAGCACCGAACCGTTATTTTCAGCTCGCATATTCTTTCCGAGGTTCAGACCATCTGCGACGAAATCCTGATAATTGCGCATGGCAAGCTCGTGGCTCTCGGCGAGCCGGAGAAGCTGATGCACACTCTTCTCACTCCGAACGAAATCACTCTTACGGCAGAGTCGGATAAGCAAAAAGTCGAAGAGATTCTTGCAGGACTTTCCGGCATCACGGAATTGACATATCCCGAGAAGCAGGAGAGCGAAGCCTATACAACCGTCCACATAAAGACCGACATGAAGGAAATCTACGACATGTCAAGACAGCTCTTCAAGGCGTTCGTGGACAATGACATAGTTCTTCTTGAGATGGCATTGAAGCAGGTAAATCTTGAGGATGTATTTATTGAGCTGACAGAAGATACTGCTCCCGAAAATACCGAAGCTTCGGAAGAGGCAGAGCCCGAAGCTCCCGAGACTTCTGAGACAACAGACGAAAAACCCGAAGAAAGTGAGGTTGAAGCAGATGATAGCAGTACTGAAGCATGAGCTGAAAAGCTATTTCCATTCGCTGACTGCGTATTTCTTCGGCGCATTCCTTTTGATTATAACCGGCGTCGGCGCAATGATCTATAACATCAACCAGACGATAGCGAACTTTGAATATGTTCTCTACTACGGCTGTCTGGTGCTCATAATAATCGTGCCTATCCTGACCATGAGGGTAGTCGCGGAGGAAAAGCGCCAGAAGACCGACCAGCTCCTCTATGCGCTTCCAATAACGACCACTCAGGTCGTAATAGGCAAGTATCTGTCGCTTCTGACGGTATTCCTGATTCCGCTTTGCGTTGTTAGCATCTATCCGCTCATCTTCGCACAGTACGGCGACGTTTATCTCCCGACCTCATACGGCTCGATATTCGCCTTCTTCATGATGGGCGCCGCTCTCATCGCAATCGGCACGTTCATCTCGTCCTTGACGGAAAATCAGGGCATCGCCGCAGGAATAAGCCTGGCGGTAATCCTATTCAACTATTTCAGCGTGACCATTTCCGAGTATGTCTCCGCAACCGCCTTCGGAAGCGCAATCACACTCGCCGTCATAGCGGTGCTCTTCGCCTTCCTGATCCGGTATCTTACGAAGAACGACAATGTTGCCTATACCATAGGTCTTGCGTTGGTGGCGATAATCATGATGCTCTTCATCATCAACAGCTCGATGTTCGAGGGACTCGTGCCGAACATCATGGCTCAGCTTTCGCTGTTTGAGAGATTCTATGTCTTCATCGACGGCATCTTCGACGTTACCGCCATTATCTACTATCTCACGGTGATTGTCTTCTTCCTGTTCCTGACGGTGCAGTCGCTTGAAAAGAGGAGGTATAACTGATGGGAAAGAATAGTGAATCGAAGAACTCAAGAAACACCTTGAACCGTCTTGCATTCCAGGGCGGAAGCTACTCGCTGATTATAACGGCGGTTGTTCTGGCGGTTCTGATTGTAGTGAATGTGCTTGCGTCGACGCTCCCGTCCACATGGACACAGCTTGATATCAGCTCGGCACAGCTTTATTCTGTCACGAGCAATACAAAAGTAGTGCTCAATAATCTTGAGGACGACGTAACCATCTACTGGATAGTTCAGTCAGGCGAGGAAAATACGATTCTCGAGAACCTTCTTGCGAAGTATGAGAGCCTTTCCGACCACATAACCGTCGTCAAGAGGAACCCCGATGTCTACCCGACATTTGCGGAGCAATACACCGACGAAACCGTTTCCAATAACAGCCTTGTTGTCGAATGCGGCGACAGATACCGTTATATCGCATGGTCGGATATCTATCAGCAGGAATACAGCGTCTACAGCGGCACACTCTCGGTCACCAGCTCGTTCGACGGTGAGGGCTCTATAACATCCGCCATCGACTATGTCGTAACCGAGGATTTGCCTAAGATGTATATAATCGAGGGGCACGGCGAGCTTGATTTGCCGGAGACATTCGCCGAGCAGGTCGAAAAATCGAACATCGAGACGGAGTCCCTCTCGCTTCTGACGGTCGACGAAATCCCCGAGGATGCCGACTGCGTACTGATTTACGAGCCGCAGAGCGACATTTCCGAGGACGAAGCCACGATGCTTTCTGAATGGGTCTATAACGGCGGCAAGCTGATGGTAATTGCGGGACCGCTTTCCGACGTTACATTCACTAACCTCAACAGCCTTCTTGAATACTACGGCGTGACCGTTGAAGAGGGCGTAGTGGTCGAAGCGGACAGAAACAACTATGCTTATTATCCGTACTTGCTTCTTCCGAACATTGAGAGCACAGATATCACCGATGCTCTTATCGAAGAGAATTACTATGCGGTGCTCTGCATTTCCTCGGGACTCACAATTTCCGATTCGAACGAAAACGGCACCGTAACCTCGCTCCTGACGACCTCCGACACATCGTTTAGTAAGATTGCCGGCTATGCACTCGACACCTATGAAGAGGAAGAAGGCGACATCGACGGACCGTTCTCAGTTGCGGTTTCAATCGAGAGCAACGAGGGCGGACGCATGGTCTGGATTTCAGCGGCGGCGTTCCTTGACGAGTACTATAACTCCTACTCCTCCGGCGCAAACGTCGACCTCGCAATCAACGCCATTTCCGACATGATAGGCGAGAGGGAAGCCCTTGCAATCAGCAGTCGTTCGCTCGACTACAGCTATCTCACCATCTCGGAATCGACCGCCTCGTGGCTTAAAATCCTCATGATAGGCATCATTCCGATAATCTACATCGGCATAGGCATTGTCGTACTTGTCAGAAGAAGGAGGGCGCAGAAATGACGAAAAGAATAAGAAGAATAGTAATTCTCCTCGTGGTTCTGGTGGTTCTCTGCGTGGCGACCTTTCTCGTGTCCCTCTACAATAAGAAGCAGGAGCAGATTCAGAACTCGAACGAGATAGTTCTTGCAATCTCAACCGACAGCGTAGCCGCGCTTTCATGGGAGGTTGACGACACAACCCTCGGCTTCACCCTCGATTCCGAAACCGGAGCATGGGTTTATGACGATGACGACGGCTTCCCGACGAGCACCACGGAAGTCGAGAATCTCCTCAGCATCTTCGAAGAGTATGAAGCCGACTTCATCATCGAAGAGGTCGACGACTACTCACAATATGGTCTCGACGACCCCGTCATGACTATAAACATCACTCTTGACGATGAGACGAGCTATGAAATAACCCTCGGCAACTTCTCGACCCTCGACAGCGAGCGCTACGTCTCAATCGGCGACGGCAACGTTTATCTTGCGGTTGTCGACCCCTACGACACCTACGACGTCGAGCTTAGCGACATGATTGAGGACGACACCATCTATAGCTTTACCGAAGCTGTTGAACTCACCTTCACCGGTGCCGAGAACTACTCAATTTATTTTGAGGAAGACAGCACGAACACCTACTGCTCAGACGACACCTATTTCGTCTCGGACAGCGACCTGCCGCTCGACACCTCGAACATCGAGACATATCTCGGTTACATCAGAAACACAGGCTTGAGCGACTATGTGACATATAACGCCACTGACGACGAGCTCGAGCTCTACGGCATGAACAATCCCGTACTGACTATCACCGTCGACTATCCCGTGACCGAAACGGATGACGACGGCGAGGAGACGACCACAACGGAAACGGTTACCCTCACCATCGGCGTAAATCAGGACGAGCTCGCCGAGGCACAGGAAGAGCTTGAAGATTCGGAGGACGAAGACGCTGAGGTCGACATCTCGAGCCTCAGCCTCTATGTTCGTGTGAACGATTCGCAGATTATCTATGAGCTCGCCTCGAACAGATACAATTATCTCATCGCCTGCTCTTATGACGATTTCCGCCACGCCGAGGTCCTGACCGCCGACTACTCGAGCATTTATCAGCTCGATTTCACCATCGAGGACGTAACCTACACCATCTATTCGGAACTTTCCGACCCCGACGACGAAGAATCCGACAGAGTATATTATTACTACTATGACGGCGAAGTCATTGACGCAGATACCCTCAGTGAAGACGACGATATCTCGAATTACAGAGTTGAAGTCGACATCGACGACATCGAATCGGCAATCGACGCAGTGACCGCCGAGAGCTATACCGACGAGGAAGCCGACGGCAAGCTTGAACTCAGCTTCACCGCCTACCTTGATAACGAGAACTACCCCGAAGTCACGGTTGAGCTCTACCGCTACGACGGCACCTACTGCCATGCAGTAATCAATGGCGAACCCACATCATTGGTCGCTCGTTCGTCTGTAGTAGATTTGATAGAGACGATAAACTCTATTGTGCTTTAATCGCAACTTGGCTTCCCCTCTGGGGGAGCTGGCGCCGAAGGCGACTGAGAGGGCTTGACATTTTCCTCCCGATGCTCTATTATAATATCAGTAACAGATCCGGGAGGAACAGTCATGCTTACAGTTACAAAGAAATCAAAGAACAGAGACAGGGGAGTTGCCGTCGGGGCAAACCTCGGGCTGATTGCCACCGTGATTGCGGCTGTCAGAGGTTGGTTTGCCGACAAGAAGCATAAGCGCGAAGTCGCCCGCAGAAAGCGCCTTCGCAAAGTCCGCATGACCCGCTTTGCAATCAGAACCGCAAGAACCTTGGCGTATTTCGTCCCGATAGTCATAGCCCTCGCCAAAGCCGCCGGCTTCATCGCCGACAGACGGCAGAAGAAAGAAGAACCCGAAGAGCCCAAGGACACAGATATCGAAATCATCCAGGCAGAGCCGATTTCTTCCGAGGAAGAGGTTTTCGAACGTGTAAATTCCGAAAATCCCGAAATCTAAAAAAATTTTTCGCCCCGATGCAATAATCGGGGCTTCTGATTTGTATTAATAGGTGAAGTTACATTTCAGAAAGGACAATCACTATGAAACAATTACTATCAATCCTGTTAGCCCTCACAATGTTACTGACTTTTGCCGGTTGTCAGTTCGTCGAAGACCCGGACGACACCGAAGACGAGGTCGTCGGTGGAGGACTTGTCCAAGCGAGAGACGGCGAAGAAATCGACGATGTCGAAGATGACCCTGTCGAGTATGAGCCTACCGAAGTTCCCGATGTGGAGGACGAAGAAATTGACCAACTCGATCTTATGGATATGTCGGATTATATCCCCGATGGTGGTGCAAGCTTCTACGCGCTGGTTGTCAGTGTCGGTAGTAACAGCCTCAATGTCTGCGGGCTCAATACCACTGTCAACGGTTCAAGTCAGTCCGGACTTTTCACTGTTTCTCTGAGAGAGAATGCAAAAATTCTGAAGGGCAGCACAGAAATTTCCCTCAGCGACCTTACTGCGGGTGACATTGTCTTCATCCTCTATAGCGGCGAAGTTATGGAAACATACCCCGCCCAGATTTCGGACGTTGGCAATGTTTACTACAATACCCATGCGAGCCGCCTCGCAGAGATAGAATATCTCCTCCCCGAAGGCTACGAAGATTACGGCGAGTACTTCCCGGCTTGGGATGATTTTGAGTACTGATTACTAAAGCGTATTTGCGGAACACAAAATAATCGGCATCAGTCTCTGATGCCGATTATTGCTTTAAAACCACTGCATGCGGCGTCGAATGCCGCGTCGGAATTTTTGTAGGTGTAGCTGTGCCCTTCGTGCTCGGTTTGCTTGTTCGAGCGTTTCACTGTGAGCCCCGGGTCGATTGAGAAGTTCCTGCTGCCGCGCTCGATGAATCTGCGGGTCAGGTCCCTTATGTGAGCAACTCCGCTTCCCACCGGAACCGGCTTGCCGTCCTCGGATATGTCCGAAACGTGAATATAAGCGATTCTTGAGCGGAGCTTGTCCCAGTCCGACATCACGTCCTCGCCGGCTTTAACGAACTCCGCCGGGTTGAACACCCCGACCATCTCCGGGAGTGCAGAAAGAATTTCGTGGCACCTTTCCGCCGTGCCGCCGTAGCAACCGGACTTGTTCTCAAGACATAGGGTCACACCGTGCGCTCCGGCAAGCTCGTTCATCTGCCCCAAGCGGTCGATGACGAGCTGCTTATAGTCCTCCGGCTTCTCGAAGCCTGGGATAAAGAAGGAGCTTATGCGAACCTTCTCGGCGCCCAGGACCAGAGTGTTCTTGAGCTTTTCAATCTGTGCCTCAAAGTCGTCCTTGATTCCGATTCTGCCAATCGTCGTGGCGAGGGAAAGCACCTCGAGCCCCGAGTCGTTCAGCTTCTTCCGGATAAGGCACGCCGCGACGAAGGAAATGTCCGAAATGGGACCGAATTCCGTTCCGCCGAGCTCAAGCCCGTTAAGTTTATTTCTCTTTGCCGCTTCAATCTGGTCGCTGAGCTCCGTCCTGAGCTCGCCGCCGAAAGAGAATAGTTTTACACTGCTCATTTTTACCATGCACCCCGTTTGACTTCACTTGTCGATTGTCACAAAACTTTCGCAAGATTTCAGCTATAATTATAGCATATTGTTTTCGATTCGGCAATAGTCAATCCGCAATTTGATGAAATTTTTTTCGGGGAATGTGAACAAAACCGCATTTTGGGCTTGAAAAAGACGCGGAAGTGTGGTATACTATCAGATATGTTAGCCAATCCGAGATGTAGGTGTGCGGGTCCTGTGCAACGGGGCGCTGTGAACCATGTCAGGCGGGGAACCGAGCAGCATTAAGCAGAATGCTTCGTGTGACACAGTCTCGCCTGCACGCCTATATGTCGGATTGGACTTTTTTTGGAGGTGAGGTCTTGTACCGGGCTTTATATCGCAAATGGCGACCGATGACGTTTGACGACGTTGTTTCTCAGCCGCATATAACCACCACGCTCAAGCGTCAGATAAGCGAGGGCAAGACCGCTCATGCCTATCTTTTCACCGGCTCCCGTGGCACCGGCAAGACCACCTGCGCGAGAATTTTCGCAAAAGCTGTCAACTGCCGCAATCCCCACGACGGGCGACCCTGCCTCGAGTGCGACATCTGCAAAGCCGCTGATAACGGAACGCTTAACGACATCATCGAGATAGATACCGCCTCGAACACCGGCGTTGACGATATAAGAGAACTTAGGGAATCGACCGTCTACACCCCCGAGCTGGCGAGATATAAAGTATATATAATCGACGAGGTGCACATGCTCTCCAATCAGGCTTGGGGTGCGCTTCTGAAAATCATGGAAGAGCCGCCGGAGCATGTCAAGTTCATTCTCGCCACAACCGAAATCCACAAAGTGCCGCTTACAATAATTTCGAGATGCCAACGCTTCGACTTCCGGAGAATCCTTCCCGAGGACATCAAGGCAAGGCTCCTCTATATAGCCGAGCAGGAGAGGATAACCCTCGACGACGACGCGGCAACAGCAATCGCGAGGATTTCCGACGGTGCGATGAGAGACGCTCTCTCAATCCTCGATCAGTGCATGGCGGTGAGCGACGACATCACTGTTTCAACTGTTTCCGCAGTCTCGGGAACCGCTGACAGATACGCACTATATGAAATTCTTGACGGCATTGCCGAGGGGCAATCGGCGAAGGTGCTTTCGGATATAGACAAGCTCTATGCGGCTTCAAAAGACATGTCCCGCCTCTGCGACGAGCTTATTTTCCAGCTGAGAAACGTAATGCTTCTTGAGACCTCGCCCGACAATGAAAAGCTTCTCGGGTGTCTGCCCGACGAGCTTAAAAAGCTTCAGGAGATTTCGGAAAAGCTTACACTTGATAAAACCCTTTCGCTTCTGGATATACTCCAGACCACCGGCGACTCGATGTCGACCGCCTCGTCGAAGCGGACAGCACTTGAGATGGCTGTAATCCGCATGTGCAATGTCGCCTCGAAGCGTGAAGCCGGCGTTTCCGACAGCGCGGTAAGCGAGCTTAACAAGCGCATTTCGGCACTTGAGGACGAAATAGAAGAATTGAAGAGAACCGGCGTGAAGTCTGCATCTGCGCCGACAGCTAAGCCCGAAAGACCGGCTGTTCAGAAACAAAAGCCTCAGGAGCCGCCGAAGCCGCAGATTCAGATTACCGAGGACATGCTTGCCCCATTCCCGCAGTGGGACGAGGTTTTGGAGCGTCTCACGGAGGTGAATCCCGGTTGTGCGGGAGCTCTGAGCGAATCGCGGGGCAGATATTACGAAAACATACTCATGATAGAGGTGCAGTCGGAATTCTTCCTGAGCCTCTTCAAAAAGCCGGAAAACGCGAAGTCGCTTCGTGATGTTGTGAAAGAGATAACCGGCAAGACCTACTCGCTGAGGGCTCGTTGCATAAAGAAGGACGCATCGTCAGTCCCGAAAGAGGACAAAGTAGCTGAGCTTATGGAGAAGGCAAGACGCGAGGATATACCGTTTGATATTGACTAAACATATTAATATAAATATTAATAATATAAATATTAATATAAAAAGGAGCAATTACAATGAAAGCAAGATTACCACAGGGAATGGGCGGCGGACAGCAGAACATGAACCAGATGATTCGTCAGGCTCAGAAGATGCAGGAGGAAATGGAAGCCTTCCAGACCGATTTTGAGGCAAGAGAGTTCAAGGCAACTGTCGGCGGCGGTGCCGTTGAGATAACCATGAACGGCAAGCGCGAAGTTCAGGCTGTCACAATCCAGCCGGAGGTCGTCGACCCCGAGGACGTCGAGATGCTCGAGGATCTGGTCGCAAGTGCCGTAAACGAGGTTCTCACCCAGATTGAGACCGAGTCCAATGCGGGAATGAACAAGATTACCGGCGGGATGAACATGCCGGGTGTGTTCTGATGGCGGACTCGGGTGCTCTCCCGCTGACGCTATTGGCGGAGCAGTTCGCCAAGCTTCCGGGAATAGGTATGAAGACGGCACAGAGGCTGTCCTATTTCGTCATGTCCATGACCGATGAAGAGGCACAGGCTTTTGCCGATGCCATCGTCAATGCGCATAAAACCGTTCACTGCTGCAAAATCTGCCAGAACCTCACCGAAAAAGAGATATGCTCGGTCTGCTCTGACGAGACGAGGGATCACTCGACAATCTGCGTTGTCGAAAGCCCCAAGGACATCGCCGCATTCGAACGCACCAAGGAGTATAAGGGCGTCTATCACGTTCTGCACGGCTTAATCTCCCCGATTGACGGCGTGACCCCCGACAAGCTTCGTGTAAACGAGCTTCTGAAGCGAATCGGTGAGGGCAACGTGAACGAGGTCATAATGGCGACCAACCCGACCCCCGAGGGCGAAGCCACCGCAATGTATGTCAGCAAGCTCTTAAAGCCCCTCGGCGTCAAAACCACCCGCCTCGCCTTCGGTCTCCCCATCGGCGCCATGCTCGAATATGCGGATGAGGTTACACTTTTCAAGGCGTTGGAGAATCGGAACGAAATTTGATTGCTGGAGGTGGCGAAATGGATTTGCCTAGACGTAAAAAAATGCGTTTGGAAGGTTATGATTATTCAACCAGTAACCTATATTTCGTCACGGCTTGCGTTAAAAATCGAAGTGTTGTGCTCTGGGATGTAGGGGCGGATATCATCCGCCCGCAACCCAAGGCGGGTACCATCGGTTTGTCATCATCGAATTCTGATCTGTACAATGCCATCAGACGAGGCGAAATACCGTTATCTCCATACGGCGAAACAGTAAAAACTGCGATAGAGAATATTCCGTTACATTACGGAGATGTAGAAATTCCAAAATACTGTGTGATGCCAAACCATATTCATATGCTCGTTCGGATACTGCCGATTACGAAAGGTAAGAGCAATCTGCAAAAAGACGGGCGGATAATATCCGCCCCTACATTATCTACCGTCGTAGGTTCGATGAAGCGATGGTCATCTCGGCAGATTGGGTTCTCCATTTGGCAAAAATCCTTCTACGATCGAATTATTTGGAATGAGCTTGAATACCAAGAAGCATGTAACTATATCGATAATAATCCTTTGAAATGGGAGGAAGATGACACCGTTACATATTTCTTCGACCCGGACGCCTTAAAGGAGGCTCAGCCTTGATGGAAAATCACGAATACTACATGAACTGCGCCCTTAAGTTAGCCGAAAGGGCGTATTCTTTGGGCGAGACCCCCGTCGGCGCGGTTGTCGTCAAGGACTCGACCGGCGAGATAGTGGGGGAGGGCTATAACCTCCGTGAGTCGGTAAAGTCGCCCCTTGCCCACGCCGAGATAATGGCGATTGACGCGGCGAGCAAAGCCCTTGGCGGCTGGCGGCTCATCGGTTGCACGATGTATGTTACCCTCGAGCCCTGCCCGATGTGCGCCGGAGCTATCATAAATTCAAGACTTCCAAAGGTCGTCTACGGCGCATCTGACCCGAAAGCTGGCTCTCTAAGCTCTGTCATCAACCTCTTCGACCTTCCCTACAACCACAAGCCCGAAGTGATTTCGGGAGTGCTAAAAGACGAATGCTCTGAGATACTGAGCAGATTCTTCCGGGAGCTCAGAAAAAACAAGCCCACAAGCTGAATCAGCCTGTGGGCTTATATTTTTATGTGCATTTATGTGAGTCAAAGCGCCATCGGAATCGTCTCCGCAATAGCGTTTGCCAGTGCGTCAATTTCAGCAAGCTGGCTCTCTTTTAGAGAAGATTTAATCGACACGGTGCTCTCAAGGATATTCATGTTCTTGAGCCCGCCGATGATTTCACGCATCAGCTTGCCGCTCGTCGCCGCCCATGAGCCGTTTTCGATGAAGGCGACCGTGCGATTCTGCAGGTTGTGGGAAGCGATGTCCCGAAGGAGCTCGTCCATACTGATGAATATGCCTGCGTTATAAGTTGTCGAGGCAAAAACGAGGTGGCTGTATTCGAACGCCGCCGCAACGATTTCCGACGAAGCCGTGACGGAAACGTCGAACATCTTGGTCTTGATGCCCTTTTCACGGAGCTTGCAGGCGAGGATATTCGCGACATTCTCGGTATTGCCATAGACGGAAGCATAGGCAATCATAACGCCCGTGACCTCCGGCTCGTAGCTCGACCATTGACGGTACTTTTCAATATAGTCGCCGTTGTTTCTTCTCCAGACAAAGCCGTGGAGCGGGCAAATCATTCCGATTTCGACTGTTGCGGCTTTCTTGAGAAGCGCCTGCACCTGCGTGCCGTACTTGCCGACGATATTCGTGTAATATCTTCTCGCCTCTCCTAGATAGTCCCCGAAGAAGTCGACTTCGTCGGCAAAGAGTGCACCGTTGAGCGCACCGAAGGTGCCGAAAGCGTCAGCCGAGAAGAGAATCTTGTCGGTCGAATCGTAGCTCACCATGACCTCAGGCCAGTGAACCATCGGAGCCATCAGGAACGTGAGCTTGTGCTTGCCGAGATCTAATGTGTCTCCCTCGCCGACAAGGTGATAATTCTTAACGACATTCTCGCCGAAGAACTGGTTTATCATTCCCTGAATCTTCTTGTTGCAGACGACGGTGACGTCGGGGTAAATCGCAAGAATCGCCTTCATTGTTGCCGAGTGGTCGGGCTCCATATGGTGAATCACGAGATAATCAAGAGGTCTTCCGCCGAGCCCATGCTCGACGTTCTCAAGAAACACCTTCTCGACAGCATGGTCGACGGTGTCGAAGAGAACCGTTTTCTCGTCAAGCAGCAAGTATGAATTATAAGAAACTCCGTCCGGCACCGAATAGACGCCCTCGAACATAGCGAGCCGTCTGTCATCCCCGCCGACCCAGAGAAGGTCGGGGGTTACATTTCTTATGCAATACATAGATTATTATTCCTCGAACATATCCTTGCCGACTCCGCAAAGGGGGCACTCAAAATCCTCGGGCAAATCTTCAAACTTTGTGCCGGGAGCTATTCCGTTGTCGGGATCCCCGAGTTCCTCATCATAAACATATCCGCAAACCGTGCATACATATTTCATTCAAAATCAGCCTTTCAATGTAAATTCATTTTTAAGAAGCATTCCTAAAAAGCCTCTACTGATATTATAACGAAACGCCATAGCGCTGTCAAGTGCAATAACAAAAAATCCCGCAGAAATCCTGCGGGAAAAGTTTATTCTTCACTAAGTTCGGTGATGACTTTGATAAAGCTTTCCGGGTCGTCGAACTCTTTATAGATGGACGCAAAGCGGACGTATGCCACAAGGTCGATGTCCTTGAGGGCGCTTAGGACGCTGTCGCCGATTTCGGCGGTGGTGATTTCGGTCCTCATCTCGTTTGCAAGGCGATTCTCGATGTCGTCGACGATGTGCTCGATGGTTTCGGGACTGACGGCGCGCTTCTTGGTGGCGGAGGTGATGCCGACGATGACCTTCTCGCGGATGAACGGCTCGTAACTGCCGTCCTTCTTCAGAACCATCAGAACCGGCTTCTCGACAACCTCATAGGTTGTAAACCTCCTGCCGCATTGGGAACACTCCCTGCGGCGGCGAATCTTCTCGTCGCTCGGGCGCGAATCAATAACCTTGGTGTCATCATAACCGCAGAACGGGCAATTCATGCAAGTCTCCCCTTCCATAGCATAGGTCGTTTGTGGATTGCAATTTATATTACAAATATTATAGCATATTTTCGCGCCTTTTGCAACAAAAAAATCCGAAATTTAAGCCTGTTTTTCCAGTTTAAAGTATTCTCCCGAGCGTCGGAATTTCGCGGTCAAGAATTCTTTTTGCATATGACCGAAGAAGCTCGCACTGCGCCGTGAATTCGTCCGAACTTGATTCAAGCATCGGTCGTAGCATATAAACCGCACCCTCCATTTCTTCCAAAATATCTTCGTCGACAACGCAGGATAGCCGCTTTGAATATTCCCGGAACGCCTCTTCGAGGTCTGAAACAGCTTCTTCGGCTTCTTCCTCGGTGCTTGAACTTAGTACTTTCTCAATCTTCCCGTAAATTTTCGTGTTCTCCGCCTCGATGCCCGCAATGGCGAAGCACCCCGCCGCGATGATGGCGGCGATTATGACTACGCTTATGAGAATTCGTTTCATATCGTGCTCATTTCTCTTTTGGAATTATATAGAGTGTGTTGTCCGGTCGCATCATGCAAAGAAGAACCTCCGACGGCTCAAGATGCTTTCGCTTCAGTTCTTTGCGGAGAGCTTTTTCGTCCAAGCCCGCCCCGTTCATGCCGCTTGCGATGATGTCCCCGTCGGAGATGAGCACCTGCGGCGGGTCGCTCGAGGTTTCGGGAGTGGCAAGTGTTTCGGGCGTTACGGGTCTGTTCGGAGCCTTCAGGAGCACGCTTATTGTGCCCGTTGTCTCGACAACGGCATATTGCACCTCATCAATATCGAAAACCCCGCTGTTCCTAAGCGCCGAGCAGACGTCATCGACAGTGAATCTTAATTCTTTCATCACCGCTTGGTCGAGCTTGCCGTTCGAGATGATAACTTTCGGTCGCCCCGAGATGACATGCCGGAGCTTTCTTGATTTCAAAGCCGCAAAAGAGGCTAAGATGTCGAGGCAGACGAGAGTTAAGATGGGCACAACTCCCGTTATGAGCGAAGCCTCGGGGTCTTCCATCGCAAGGGTCGCTATGTTCGAGATTAATATCGTGATGACGAGCTCCGACGGCGAGAGCTCGCCAAGCTGTCTTTTCCCCATAACCCGTGTGGCGAAGATGACGAGAAAATAAACTATGATTCCTCTTATGAAAACTATGAGCATGATTTTATCCTTTCCAAGTTTCTGAACCTATTTTTGCCGGAACACTTCCGAATATCCCCGTGCTTTCTGCAAAAACTAATCCGAAAAGAAAGGGTGATTATTGTGAATTTAAGCCTGAACGAAAGGTTGTCGCCGGTGCTCGAGCGTTCGCTCGCAAGAATACGGGAGCTTTTCGGCGATTCGGACGACCTGAACATAGTCAGGTTCGAGACCTCTGGGATAAAGTGCGCCGTCCTGACGCTCGAGGGGATGACGAGTTCTTCTGATTTATCGAAAATGCTCTTTTCGCCGCTGATGGATTTCAAGAAACTGCTTGCCCAGCCGTCGGATATCTATGATTATCTCATGCGCAAGGGCTTGTTCTCGACCGAGAGCAAGCCGATTCGGAGCTATTCCGACGTTTCGGAACGTCTTTGCTCCGGCTTTGCGGTTGTCCTCATAAACGGTGAGAAGAGGGGAGCGGCGATCGGCGCGCAGGGCTTCAAGACCCGAAGCATCTCCGAGCCCGCAACCGAGAACAACATCAAGGGCAGTATGGAAGCCCTTTCGGATAACCTGAAAACGAGCATGTCGCTTATTCGCCGCCGCCTCAAGAGCCCACTTCTTCGGTTCGAGACACTTAAAGCAGGCAAGATAAGCCAGACCGAGCTCGCAATCGTCTATATCTCAGGAAAGGCTCCCGAGAGTCTTGTCGAAGAGGTCAAGTCCCGAATCGGCGAAATCAGGCTCGACATTATTTCGGGGACGGGTTGCCTCGAGCCGTTTCTGTCGGGCAATTCGGGCTCCTTCTTCTCGGGATGTTCGACGACCGAGCGTCCTGACACATTGGCGGCAAAGATAAACGAGGGCAGAATCGCCGTCCTTATCGACGGAGTGCCGTTTACGGTCGTCTGTCCGGCACTCTTCATGGAGAACTTTCAGGCGGTCGACGATTACGAGGAAAAGCCCTACTTCGCATTTTTGCAAAGATTACTTCGGTATCTTTCGTTTCTCATGGCGGGATTTCTGCCGGGAATCTACCTCGCCGCCACGATTCATCACCCCGAAATACTGGCGAAAACCATCATGACGAACTTAATCACTTCCGAGGAGGACACGCCTTTCCCGCTGATGCTCGAAATGGTGATAGTCGTCGTGCTGTTCGAGATAATGCGCGAGGCGGGGCTTCGGCTCCCGAAGGCTGTCGGCGGTGCCGTTTCGATAGTCGGCGGGCTCGTAATCGGCGACGCCGCCGTCACAAGCGGGCTCATCTCCTCGCCGCTTCTCATCGTAATCGGCATCACCGTAACCTGCTCGTTCGTTCTGCCGAGCCTCAATCCGCAGTTGACGGTTCTAAGATTTATCGGCATCCTTGCGGGAGGGCTCTGGGGCTTCTTCGGGATGGCGGTGTTCTGCCTTCTGGTACTCGTGAATGCCTCGGCAAGCGATTGCCTCAATGTCCCGTATCTTTCGCCTGCGGCACCGTTCACGATGAAAGCGACGAGAGACCTCTTGTGGCGTGTCGGCTATAGGAAAATGCAGAAGCGAAAAGTCACGGTCGAGAGCTTGAACGGCTCAGGGAGGGAAGCATAATGGCGAAAGTAAGCACAGGGCAGATGTTTATCCTCCTCATCCTCACCCGAATCATGCACACAATGGTCTTCCACTCTGCCGATTTCTCGGTCGGCACCTTCATGCTCCCGACGCTTCTCGTCACAACCCTTATCGAAGCCGCACTTGCGCTTCCCGCACTGATTCTCATCGACGGCGGGGTTGACATTGTCCGAGGGCTTTCCGGCGGCTACAGGTGGATTTATGCGCTTTTGCGAGCCCTCTACAGTCTCTATTTCATCTATATCGCTACCGGCACAACCAAGTATATAGCCGAGTTCATGCACAGTCAGTTTCGGCGTGTAATCAGCCCGATAGCTGTTATTGTGATACTTTCGCTTGCCGCCGCATACTGCGCACATCTCGGAATAGAAGCGCTTGCCCGGGCGGGGACGGTTGTCTTTTGGATTTTCATAGCCCTTTTTGTTTCGATGGCGGCGGTTAGCGAGGGGACTTTCAGCCCATCGAATCTCACCCCGATAACGGGGAACGACTTCCCGGCAATCTTTGATTATGCCGTCCGGGATTTGTCATCGAGCTGGTGGCTCCCGATGCTTGTAATCTTAGGAAACCACCTGAACGGCTCGAAGGACGGCGCAAAGAAAGCGGCGGCGGGGTATCTCGGCTTCAAGCTCCTGATGCTCGAGGTGCTTGCACTGCTGATTATACTGGTGCTCGGAAAGTTTGCCGATATTCTCGGCTATCCTTTGCTGGCGCTCGGAGCATACGCCAGAACCGTCTTCGTCCAAAGCTTCGACGCCGTCAACATGTTCGTCTGGTGCATGAATGCCGTGTTGGTCTGCGGCATCTATCTCTTCATCGCCTCGGACGGCTTGAAGGGCAGGAAGCGCACAATCGGCGAGCTTTCGGCTATGCTGATTACCGCCGTAGTCGCAATATTGGCATATAATCTTGAGCTGGATTTCAACGGCGAAGTGGCGATTATAATCAAAACGGCAGGAATACTGCTCCTCGGCGTGCTCTTGCCGACGGTATTACTTGCGGAAAGGGGAATCAGAAGATGCGTAAACTCGTTGCAATGATTGCCATGGTGCTTTTGCTTACGGGCTGTGAGAGTTCGGATGTCCGGAAAAGACTTGTAGTCACCGCCATAGGAATCGGAGAAAACACCGTCACTTATCAGGCATTCTCGTCCGAAAATGAAATCGAGGTCTACACCTATGTCTGCGACAGCCTTCCCGAAGCCGAGGAAAAGCTTGCTCTCGAGACGGGGAAAGAGGTATTTTTAGGCGACACAGAGCTTATAGCATTTTCCGGAGTGGAAAATATAGCGCCGTATCTTTCGTACCTCTGGCACAGCCCCGATATTTATATGGGAACCGCCGTTGTATTCTGCGAAGGCTCTCCCGAGAAGCTTTTCGAAATCCCGTCGGACGAGATTACGGAAATCCTCACTGTTGCGGACGTTAAAGTCGGGCTTATCGATCTGTATAATGGGATTTATTCGGACGGAGGTATTGCGAAAGTGCCGTTATTTTCATCAGGCGGCGAAATTTCGGGCGAAATACTCTTGAAATCATCCCCGGAATGTGATATCATAGCTTTATATAATGAGTAAATGCGGCTTTGGGGAAAAATCCCCGGGCTTTCGAAAAATCCTGACGAAAGGGATGGTACTTTTTAATGATAAAGATTGAGAATCACTTGGGGACGATAGCGATAACCGATTCATATCTCACCTCGCTTATCGGTCACGCCGCAACAAGCTGCTTCGGCGTTGTAAGAATGAGCCCCGTCGGAGCGAAGCAGGGAGTCAAGACCAATCTATTGGGTGTCGGCGGAATCGACAACGGCGTCCGCATCTACACTCCCGCAAGAAAAGACAAAGAGAACCAGAACAAAATGTCGATAGACCTTCACATCTGCGTGACATATGGTATCAACGTAAACGCAATAGTCGACAGCATTGTCAATAAAGTCCGTTATGTCGTCGAGAGCGAAACGGGCATCGAGGTAAAGAAAATTAACGTCTATGTTGACGGTATGGAGTCATGAAATGGCTCGTTATTACGAATAAGAGGTAGGTACTGAACGATGATAACAGGAAGTATGCTGAGGGACGCATTCATAAGCGCCTCAAACTGCATTTCAAACAATAAGAAATCCATTGACGAGCTGAACGTCTTCCCCGTCCCCGACGGCGACACCGGCACCAACATGTCGATGACACTTTCAAACGCCAAAAAAGAGCTTGAGCTGATGGCTGATGATGTCACGGTAGCGCAGGTGGCTAAAGTGATGGCTTCGGGACTCCTTCGTGGTGCTCGTGGAAACTCGGGCGTTATAACCTCGCTTCTCTTCAAGGGCTTCGACAAAGCTCTTTCGGGGCAGGAGACCGCCGACATCGAGCTTATGACACAGTCGCTTGAGAAGGGCGTCGAGAGAGCCTATAAGGCGGTCATGAAGCCGACCGAGGGAACTATTTTAACAGTCGCAAGACTCGCTTCCGTAAAGGCAAGAGAATTGGCAGGCACTGAGACCGATTTGGTTTCATACTGGGAGCAGGTTTGCGTCGAGGCTGAAAGAGTTCTCGACACCACTCCCGATTTGCTCCCGACCCTCAAGAAGGCAGGAGTAGTAGACGCCGGCGGCAAGGGTCTCTGCATGATTTTCAGAGCAATGCTTCAGGTATTCAAGGGTGAGGGAATCGTAGCTGACGAAACCCAGAAGAAGCAGGCTGAGGCTGTCACCATCGAGACCTATGCGTCCGTGGTCGGAAGCTTTGAGGACGAAATTCACTATACCTACTGCACCGAATACATAGTCAAAAAGGACTCCAAGACCGAGGGCAGTGCCCTTAAACTCAGAGCCTATCTTGAATCCATCGGCGACTGCGTCGTGGTTGTCGAGGACGACGAAATTATCAAGGTTCATGTCCACACCAACAACCCGGGGCTTGCGATTGAAAAGGGTCTTGAGTTCGGCTCGATGAATCTGCCGAAGATTGAGAACATGCGCGATCAGCATAAGGCAAAGAAAGACGAAAACAAGAAAGTAACCGTCTCGAGCTCAAATAAAGTATATAAGTCCGTTCCTCCCGAGAAGGACTACGGCTTCGTAGCCGTTGCAACCGGTGAGGGAATCGAGGCAATGTTCAAGGATGCCGGCGCCGATTGCATAGTCCGTGGCGGTCAGACAATGAATCCTTCTACAGAGGATATCCTTGCGGCAATCCAGTCGACCCCCGCAAGAACCGTCTTTGTTCTTCCGAATAACAAGAACATCATCATGGCGGCGGAGCAGGCTGTCAAATTGGCGGACAGAAAGGTCTGCGTCCTCCAGACGAGGACAATCCCGCAGGGTCTTTCGGCTCTTCTTGCATTCGACCCGACCGCTGATTACAACACCAACAGTACCGAGATGACCAAGGCTTTCGAACGCGTCCAGACGGGACAGGTCACATTCGCCGCAAGAGATAGCGAATTCGACGGCGTCGAGATTCACGAGGGCGAAATCCTCGCCATGGATAACGGCAAGCTTTCACTTGTTGAGAAGGATGCAGTCAAGGCGGCATATCGCCTCACAAAGCGCCTCATAAGACCTGACAGCGAGTTCATCTCCGTAATCTACGGCAAGGACGTCAAGGAAGCGGAGGCTGATGCTCTCAGAGCTAAACTCGAAGAGAAGTTCGGTTCACGTCTCGACATCAACGTCATTAACGGCGGTCAGCCGGTCTACTACTACATCATCAGCGTTGAATAAACAGAGCTGATAACAAAAAAATAAATGCCGTTCGTTCTCGGGCGGCATTCGTTATCGGAGGATTTTATGCGGAAGCTTCTGAAATATTTCAAGGGCTACAGATTACAGGCAGTGTGTGCGCCGCTTTTCAAGATTATCGAGGTAATATTCGAGCTCATGGTGCCGCTCGTTGTGGCTCAGATTGTCGACACTGGCATTCCGGCGGGGGACAAGCCGTATATCTACAAGATGTGCGGAATACTCGTCCTGTTCGGAGCCTGCGGACTTGCAAGCACCCTGACGGCGCAGTACTTCTCGGCGAAAGCCTCGGTCGGCTTCACGGGTGCCGTCAGACAGGCTCTCTTCGACCATATCCAGTCACTCTCGTTTACCGAGATTGACAAGCTCGGCACTTCGACTCTCATAACCCGCCTTACAAGCGACCTTAACCAGATCCAGACGGGCGTCAACCTGACTCTCAGGCTTCTTATGCGCTCACCGGTTGCCGTAATCGGTGCTACTGTAATGGCGTTCAGAATCGACGCACAGGCGGCGCTCATCTTCGTTGCGGTAATCCCGATTCTGTCGGTGGTCGTCTTCGGAATCATGCTCGGAACAATCCCTCTTTATACAGCTGTCCAGAAGAAGCTTGATGCGGTTTTGCTCAGAACCAAAGAAAACCTCACCGGTGTCAGAGTCGTCCGGGCGTTTTGCATGGAAGAGGAGGAGACCGAGGACTTCAACGAGAAGAACAACTCCCTCGCCAAAGCCCAGAAATTCGTCGGCAGGATTTCGTCCGTAATGAACCCGATGACCTATGCTATCGTAAATATCGGAATCGTTGTGCTCATCTATACGGGAGCAATAAAAGTAAGTACGGGTGTCCTGACCCAGGGTCTTGTAATCGCGCTCTATAACTACATGTCGCAGATTCTTGTGGAGCTTGTCAAGCTTGCGAACCTCATAATCAGCGTCACCAAGAGCCTTGCATGTGCCCGCAGAGTCGAGGAGGTCTTCGAGATTCAGCTGCCGATGGAGAGCGGAAGCTACAAGGGCGAGAAAGTCTCCGAAAGCGAATATGCGGTCGAGCTAAGCGACGTTTCGTTCAGGTATTCGGGAGCGGCGGCTGATTCGCTCGAGAATATCAATATCAAGGTCAAAAACGGCGAGAAAATCGGCATCATCGGCTCGACAGGTAGCGGCAAGACCACTCTTGTAAGCCTTGTCCCGAGGTTCTATGACGCCACCGAAGGCTATGTCAAAGTCGGCGGAGTGGACGTTCGCGACTGGGACGAGGAAGCCCTTCGCAATAATGTCGCAGTCGTAATGCAACGTTCATCCCTCTTCTCGGGAACGATAAGGGATAACATAAAGTTCGGCAACGAAAACGCCACCGACAGCGAAATCATGGAAGCCATCGGGGAAGCTCAGGCTGAAAACGTCGTCGAGGCGAAGCCCGAGGGACTTGACAGCATGATTGAGCAGGGCGGCAAGAACCTTTCCGGCGGACAGATTCAGCGCCTCACAATCGCCCGGGCTCTCGTCAAGAAGCCGAAGGTTCTCATCCTTGACGACAGCTCGTCGGCGCTCGACTTTGCGACCGATGCGGCGCTTCGGAAATCCATATCCAACCTCGACTATCACCCGACAGTATTGACCGTCTCGCAGAGGGTTTCGACCGTCATGCACTCGGACAGAGTTCTTATGCTCGAGGACGGTGTGGCGGTGGGACTCGGCACTCATGAGGAGCTTCTTGAAAGCTGCCCCGAGTACCTCGAGCTCTATCAGTCCCAGATTAAAAATTCGTAAGAAAGGGGAGCCTGAATCATGAGTAACAATTCAAAAGTACAATCAACCGAGCCGGCTTCCCAGACCTTAAAGAAGCTTCTCAAGTTCATAAAGAAATACAGCGTGCTTCTCATCCTGTCAATAATCTTAGCGGCGGTTTCGGTGGTCCTGACGCTCTATGTCCCGATTCTCTTCGGCGACGCGATTGACTATATCACCGAAAACGGCGTCGACCTCGGAATGGTCGTGAACTTTCTTGTGAAAGCCGCGATAATCGCGCTCGTGGCGGCACTCCTACAGTGGTTGATGAACGTCATCAACAACCGCATCACCTACGAGACGGTCAGAGATTTAAGAGAAAAAGCATTCCTGAAGATTGAGAATCTGCCGCTTAAGTATATCGACTCACACCCGCACGGCGATTTGGTCTCAAGAGTAATCTCCGATGTCGACCAGTTGGCGGACGGCTTGCTCCTCGGCTTTTCGCAGTTCTTCACCGGCATCGCCACCATCATCTGCACGCTTCTCTTCATGCTCTCAATCAGCTGGAAGATAACAATCATCGCAGTAGTTCTCACACCGATGTCGCTCTTTGTGGTGAAGTTTCTGGCGCAGTCGACCTATAACCTCTTCAAGAAGCAGTCGGAGATAAGAGGCAGTCAGACCGCACTCATCGACGAAATGGTCGGCGGTGCTAAGACGGTCAAGGCTTATAACTACACCGAGCGAAGCCACGACCGCTTCAAGAAGATAAACGACGACCTGACGGAAACCTCATCGAAAGCTATTTTCTATTCGTCGCTCGTAAATCCTTCGACAAGATTTGTGAATGCCGTTGTCTATGCGGCTGTGGGACTTGCGGGAGCTCTGTCCGTGGTTGCCGGAACGGTCACCGTCGGCGGTCTTACATGTATTCTTAGCTACGCCAACCAGTACACCAAGCCGTTCAACGAAATCAGCGGCGTTATAACCGAGCTACAGAACGCAATCGCCTGCGCCGCCAGAATCTTCGAGCTCATCGAAGCCGAGCCTCAGCCTTCGGACGAAGGACTCCCCGAGCTCTCCGAAGTAAAGGGCAATATCGAGCTCAAGGACGTTTCGTTCTCCTATAATCCCGACACAAGCCTGATAGAAAACTTCAATCTCTCCGTAAAAGCCGGTCAGAGAATCGCAATCGTCGGTCCGACCGGTTGCGGCAAGACGACGCTGATAAACCTTCTCATGCGCTTCTATGACGTCGACGACGGCGCAATTTCGGTTGAAGGGAACGATATAAGAGACATCACCCGCCACAGCCTCCGTGAAAACTACGGCATGGTCCTGCAGGACACATGGCTTAAATCCGGCACAATCCGGGATAACCTGAAAATCGGTAAGCCGGATTCTTCGGACGAAGAGATGATAGCCGCCGCGAAGACCACCCATGCCGACAGCTTCATCCGGCGTCTTCCGCAGGGCTACGACACCCCCATAGGCGAGGAGGGCGGAAACCTCTCGGCAGGGCAGAAACAGCTTCTCTGCATAACAAGAGTAATGCTCACGAAGCCCCCGATGCTCATCTTGGACGAGGCGACCTCCTCGATAGATACAAAGACCGAGTTCCGGGTTCAGCGCTCCTTCGAGAAGCTGATGCAGGGCAAGACCACCTTCATCGTCGCTCACAGATTGTCGACCATCATGAGCGCCGATTTAATCCTCGTCATGAAAGACGGTCACATTATCGAGCAGGGCAAGCACGACGAGCTTCTCCGGAAACACGGCTTCTATTACGAGCTTTATAACAGCCAATTTGCGCACTGATAACTTCTAATCTCATCCGGACATGAATATACTTCACCAAAAGACAACTTTTCGGAGGGCTTGGTATGTTTGTTAAGACGGTGAAGGTTAAAAAGATAGCGCAGATACTCGGTTATATTCTCATGGCACTGCTTTTGGTGTTCGTGGCGGTGTTTCTTTTCAACAGATTCTATGGCGGGAATAAGACGATTTCTCTTCCCGACGAGGCGTCACAGCTCGAATTTTTGCACGACTTGGGCTGGGAGACGTCAGAATCGGCAATAGATGTCCGAAGTGTCATCATCCCCGAGGACTGGAACGACGTTTACAACCAGTATAACGACCTGCAACTGGAGCAGGGACTCGACCTGAGCGACTACAAGGGCTGTGCTGTTGAAATCTACACTTACGAAATCTATAACTATGGCGATGAAGACAACATCGTCGTCAACCTGATGATTTGCGACGGAGTTCTCATTGCCGGCGACGTCTGCTGTACTGAGCTCGGCGGCTTCATGCAGGGGCTCGTTAAAACCACAACGTAAATGGTGATGAAAGATGTATAAAACCTGTATATTCGACTTCTACGGCACTCTCTGCGACATCCGCACCGACGAGACCAAACCGGAGCTCTGGGAGAAGCTTGCGCTCTTCTATAGCTTCCAAGGAGCTGTTTACACTCCCGAAGAGCTTATGAACGGCTATTTTTCGATAGTTTCGGAGCTTGAAACCGAGTTTCGCGAAATCAGGATAGAGCAAGTCTTCAAAGAGCTTTTCCTTCAGAAAGGCATCCCTGCCGATGACGCTCTCGCAATCCATACGGGGCAGTTTTTCAGGGTTCTTTCTATCGAGCATCTTCGTCTATACGATGGCGCCAAGGATATGCTCGAGAGGCTTCGCAAGAACGGCAGAAAAGTCTATCTTCTCTCGAATGCTCAACGAATATTCACCGAGTATGAAATCAAGTCTCTCGGCGTTTACGATTGTTTCGACGACATCTTCATCTCGTCCGATCATAACTGTAAGAAGCCGGATATTGAGTTTTATAACAAGCTTATAGCGAAGCATGATATTGATGTCAACACTGCAATTATGATAGGAAACGACGGTGTGTACGATATCAACGGCGGCAAGTCGGCGGGACTTCATACTTTGTATATAAAATCAGACATTTCGCCCGACGAGCCGATTCCCGAAGCTGACCATGTGCTGATGGAACCGGATATGGTGAAAGTCGCCGAGATATTATTGAAATGAGGAACCGAAAATGCCGCTGATGCGCCTCGACAAGTTCATATCGGGACAGATGCCCGAGGTCTCCCGTAGTGATGCCAAAGAGCTCCTTAAAAAGGGCTTGGTGACTGTCGACGGCGTGACGGAAAAGCACTACGATTTCAAGCTCGACCCCGAAAAAGCGGTTGTCGCCGTCTTGGGGGAGAGGATTGTTTACCGTGAGCATCTGTACATAATGCTCAACAAGCCGTCGGGCGTGGTCTGCGCCGTCAGGGACAAAATCACGCCGACCGTTATGGAGCTTCTACCGCCGGGACTTCGGCGACCGGGGCTTTTTCCGGCTGGAAGACTGGACAAGGATAGCGTCGGCTTTGTCCTGCTTACGGATGACGGCGAGCTTGCACACAGGATGCTCAGCCCCTCGAGTCACGTCCCGAAGAGGTATTTTGTGCGGCTCGAAAACGACGTAGAATCGGGCGTTACGGAGCTTTTCAAATCCGGCATGACTATCGATAATGATGAAAAATGCCTGCCCGCAGAGCTCGAAATACTGAGCCCAAAAGAGTGCTTTGTCACGCTTCACGAGGGCAAGTTTCACCAGATAAAGAGAATGTTTTCGGCGACCGGAAACACCGTTGTATATCTCAAAAGAGTGAGCATTGGCGGGGTTATTCTGGACGACAAATTGGACGAGGGAAAAGCACGACTTTTGGAAGATAATGAGATTAAAGGGCTGATATGCTACGATTAAATAGCTTTTACAAACCCTATAGTCATTTTGCATAAAAACGCACCATAAACTTTGGTGAAAACGCCGTCTTGTAAAGATTGGCTCGATATAGTATAATTATCACAGAGTCAATCGCTATGGATTGACAAGTTTTAAAAATTCGGCGAGGAGGCCTTTTGATGGCAAGCTTATCACTAAAGCATATTTACAAAAAGTACCCCGGCGGAGTAGTCGCGGTATCCGACTTCTGCCTCGAGGTTAAGGACAAGGAATTCATTATCTTTGTAGGACCTTCGGGCTGCGGCAAATCCACGACCCTTCGTATGATAGCAGGCTTGGAAGAAATCACAGACGGCGAACTTTATATCGGCAACAGACTTGTTAATGATATCGCTCCTAAGGACAGAGATATCGCGATGGTATTCCAGAACTACGCTCTCTATCCTCATATGACAGTTTTCGAGAACATGGCATTCGGACTCAAGCTCCGTAAGACTCCTAAGGATCAGATTGCAAGAAAGGTTGAGGAAGCAGCAAGAATCCTCGACATCTCCCACCTCCTCGACAGAAAGCCAAAGGCTTTGTCCGGCGGTCAGAGACAGCGTGTTGCTCTGGGACGTGCACTCGTTCGTGAGCCTCAGGTATTCCTTCTTGACGAGCCTCTTTCCAACCTCGATGCAAAGCTCCGTGCTCAGATGAGAACCGAGATTACTCTTCTCCATAAGAGACTCGGAACCACATTTATCTATGTAACCCATGACCAGACCGAGGCTATGACCATGGCTGACAGAATCGTCGTTATGAAGGACGGCTTCATTCAGCAGGTCGACGCTCCTCAGAACCTCTATAGCTATCCTTGCAACCTCTTCGTTGCCGGATTCATCGGCTCTCCTCAGATGAACTTCATCGATTCAAAGCTTGTCAAGATTGACGGCAAGTACAACATCGAGTTCGGTTCCGAAGACACCAAGGAAACCAGAGGAAGAAAGTTCTATATCGAGCTTCCCGAGGCTAAGGTCAACGAAGAAGCATTGGCTCCTTACCTCAACAAGGAAGTTATCTGCGGCGTTCGTCCCGAGTGCATCCACGACGAGGAAATGTTCATCTCCTCCGCCAAGACCGGTATCATCGAGGCAACCGTCAACGTAGCCGAAATGATGGGTGCCGAGACTTATCTCTACATCACCTGCGAGGGCATCAACATGACCGCCCGTGTTTCCAACCGTTCGACCGCAAGACCTCAGGATGTTATCACCTGCGCTCTTGATGCCAACAGAATCCACCTGTTCGACAAGGAAACCGAGAAGACCATCATAAACTGATAGTATCCAACGAACATATAGAATTTAATGCGGCTGCACACTGTAGCCGCATTTTTCTTAGAAAGGCTTATATTATGAAGAAAATCATATCTATAATCTTAGCAGTATGTTTACTGTGTGGGTGCTTAACCGCCTGCGGAAAGGAGACCTCTGTGGCTCTTGAAACAATCGAAAATCCCGAAACCTATGAGGATTACCTCAACAACGCAAAAATAATCTCCCTCACCCAGACCGGCAACACCTATCGTCTAAAGCAGGCTATTGAAAAAGCCGAGAGCGGAGAGGACTGCAACATCGTCTATATCGGCGGCTCAATCACCGAAGGCGACGGGCTCGAGACCTGCTATGCCTATCGCTCGTTCACCTATTTTCAGGAGAAGTTCGGCAAGGGTAACGGCGATAACGTCCACTACTACAACTCCGGAATAAGCGGCACGCCCTCAACCTTGGGAGCTCTCAGATTCGAGGACGACGTCGAAGCTTATGACCCGGATATCGTCTTCATCGAGTTCGCTGTCAACGACAGTAACAGCGATGAATACTACGACGCCTTCGAGAGCCTTATCCGCGACTGCCTCGAGTGCGAATCTCAGCCGGCGGTAATCCTCCTGTTCGCGAGAATGGAGGAGGGCTATACCTCTCAGGAGTGGAAAAAAGAAATCGGCGAGTACTATGACCTGCCGATGATAAGCTATGCCGACGGTATTACTTATCTCTTCGATAACGGCGCTCTTGAGTGGAGCGAGTTCTCGGATGACTATACCCATCCGAACGCCGACGGCAACGCAGTTGTAGCCGAGTTCATCGCCTACTTCTTTGATGAGGTCGACCGCCTCGACGGAAGCACTTCCGACATCACAATTCCCAATGCAATGTATGGTTGCACATATGAGAACGCCCATATGCTCCAGCGCTCGGTTTACACTCCCGAGGACATGGGCTCGTGGAAGAACAAGAGCTCCGGCTTCCACTATTCTGACGGCTGGACAAAGACCTATGACGAGTCGAACGACCCGCTCGTCTTCACATTCACCGGCACCAACGCCTATGTTGTATACCCGACCTCTTCGGGCTCGGAATACGGCACTCTCGAAGCAAAAGTATATTTCAACGGCGAGCTTGTAAACACCGAAATCTTCAACGAATACGATGAGAGCGGTTGGTTCTGCCCGTCGGTCGGAATCCTCTATAAAGCCGAAGAAAGCGGCGAATACCGCGTGGAATTCACCGCTTATGGAGATAACGTAAAGTGTGATTTGCAGGTTCTGGCTGTTGCTTATACAGACTGACCCATCAATTTCGACTTTTCTTCGCAAGCCTTAACCGCCTGCATGATAATGTTTTCGAATTTCTGCTCTTCCAGCACCTTCACCGCTTCTATAGTGGTGCCGCCGGGGGAGCAGACGTTTATTTTGAGCTGTTCGGGGGAGATGTCCGACCGGAGCACCATCTCCGCCGCACCTTTCACGGTCTGGGCGGCAAAAATCTTGGCGGATTTCTCGTCCATTCCGCCATTTATTCCTGCCTTGATGAGCCCGTCAATGAACATATAAACGTAAGCGGGACCCGAGCCACTGATGCCGGTGACGATGTCCATAAGGCTCTCGTCAACGACAGAAGCCTTGCCGAAGGATGAGAAAATCTCGACCACTTTCGAAAGCTCCTCATCGGAGACGTTTCCGTTACGGCAGATTCCGCTCATCCCGACTCCGACGAGTGCCGGAGTGTTCGACATGACGCGGACAATTTTCGCATCAGCCCCGAAGTAGCTCTCAAGCGTCGCGATCTTCTTGCCCACTAAAATTGAGACGATGACCGCCGACTTCTTTACTTCACCGATTTCGCTCATAAGAGCCTCGAGCGACTGCGGCTTGACGGCGAGAATAATCAAATCGGCGTCTTTGACGGCTTCGCTCGGCTCCTGATAAGCCTTTACTCCGAGTTTTTCAGCCTTAGCCCGGCAAACGTCCGCCTTGTCGGCTCCCAAAAGATTCTCAACCGGCAGGATTCCTCCCGAGACAATCCCTCCGAGAATCGCTCCGCCCATGTTGCCGAGTCCCACGACTGCGGCATTTTTTATTTCAGTAGTATTATTCATAGAGATGACCTCCTTTGTTAAGAATAGAATAGCACAAAATAAGCCAAAACGCAAGTATTATATGAGCCTCGCAATCTTGACAGTCAATACAAAATCCAGTATAATATCTGTAGCAACTTTACTACGAACAAAACAGGAGGACAACTATGGATATTTATAAAGACAAAACAAAGTCGCCCGAAGAAAGGGCACATGACCTCGTCTCGAGGCTTACCGTCTGGGAGAAGTGCGAACAGCTCAAGTTCGGCGCTCCGGCTGTCGAGAGGCTCGGCGTCCCTGCCTATAACTGGTGGTGCGAGGGTCTTCACGGCACCGCTCGTGCCGGCGTCGCCACGATGTTCCCGCAGGCAATCGGAATGGCGGCATCGTTTGATGAAGAGCTTATCGGCGACATTGCCGAGGTCATCTCGGTCGAGACAAGAGCCAAGTATAACGAATATTCGAAGCAGGGCGACCGCGACATTTATAAGGGCTTGACGCTATGGTCTCCCAACATCAACATCTTCCGCGACCCCCGTTGGGGCAGAGGTCACGAGACCTACGGCGAGGACCCCTATCTCACGTCCCGCCTCGGCTGCTCCTTCGTAAAGGGCATCCAGGGCGACGGGAAATATCTTCGTGCCGCCGCCTGCGCCAAGCACTTCGCCGTCCATTCGGGACCGGAGGAATTAAGACATGAATTCAACGCAATAGCAGACCCGAAAGACTTGGAAGAGACCTATCTTCCCGCATTCGAAGCTCTTGTAAAAGAGGCGGATGTCGAGGGCGTCATGGGCGCATATAACAGGACCAACGGCGAACCTTGCTGTGGCAGTGAGTTTCTGAAGTCGACGCTCGACGAGTGGGGCTTCGACGGCTACTTCACCTCCGACTGCTGGGCTTTGCAGGACTTCCATCAGCACCACCACGTCACCGAAACCTATGAAGAATCGGCGGCTCTGGCGCTCAAGAATGGCTGTGATGTCAACTGCGGCAACACCTATATTCATCTCTATAAAGCATATCAGGATGGTTTGGTCACCGAGGAAGAGATTACAACCGCCTGCGAGCATCTTTTCAGAACGAGGTTCCGTCTCGGCATGTTCGACGAGACCGAATTTGACAGTCTCGGCTATATGGACGTTGAGACAAAAGAGCACCTTGCGGTCAGCAAGCGTGCGGCGGATTCCGCATGTGTTCTTCTCAAGAACGACGGCATTCTCCCGCTCGACGCTTCCGAGATTCAGACAATCGGCGTAATAGGACCGAACGCCCAGAATATCGGCGCACTTCGCGGCAACTACTACGGCACCGCTTCGAGATACGAAACAATCCTGATGGGCATTCAGGACGCATTCCCCGGAAGAGTTCTCTTCTCCGAGGGCTCCCACATGATTAAGGACAGATGCGAGGTCATGGCGTTCCCAGACGACAGAATCGCCGAGGCAAAGGCAATCGCCGAGCACAGCGACGTCGTCGTTCTCTGCGTCGGACTTGATGAAAGCCTCGAGGGCGAAGAAGGAGACGCCGGCAACGCCTATGCTTCCGGCGACAAGAAGGATTTAAGGCTCCCCGAGTCCCAGAGACATCTCGTAAGAGCGGTTCTGTCAACAGGCAAGCCCACAATCGTGGTTCTTGCGAGCGGCTCCTCGCTCAATCTTGAGGACGACAGACCGAACGCGCTTCTTCAGGCGTTCTATCCCGGTTCCGAGGGTGGTAAGGCAGTTGCGGACATCCTCTTTGGTAAGGTTTCGCCCTCCGGCAAGCTCCCCGTCACCTTCTACAAGACCACCGACGGCATGCCCGAGTTCACCGACTACTTCATGAGAGACAGAACTTATCGCTATGAGGATTTGTCTAAGGACAATGTCCTCTATCCCTTCGGCTTCGGCTTGACCTATTCAGATATCAAAGTCACTGATGTGAAGACTACTGTGGGCGAAGATGCAGTTCATGCTGAGGTTACCCTTACCAATTCCGTTGTTTCCGGTTCTGATGTGTTGCAGGTTTACTTCAAATCGACCTCCAAAGATGCCGTTAAGAATCACGCACTCTGCGCCTTCAAGAAAGTCGAAGTCGCCGAGGGCGAGACGAAGACAGTCAGCCTCGACATTCCGCTTAAGAATCTCACCGTGGTAGACAACGACGGCAAGAGATATCTCGACAAGGACGCCGAGACAACCCTCTACTTCGGCACTTCTCAGCCGGACGATTTGAGCGTAAACCTCACCGGCAAGACCCCGATAGCGGTTAAGGTTTCGCTGTAATTTAATTATCAGGCGCGTCCCAAAAAGGCGCGCCAAACTTTACTTGGAGATAACATTATATGATAAAAGGAACTAACCCAATAATCAGCTGCGACATGCCCGACCCGGACGTGATTCGTGTCGGCGACACCTACTATATGTGCTCCACCACTATGTACTATATGCCCGGCGCGGCTATTCTTCGCTCCTATGACCTCATAAACTGGGAGTTCTGCTCGCATGTCTATGAGGCTCTGGAGGACACGCCCCGCCAGAACCTTGACGGCGAGAATAACGCCTATGCCAACGGCATGTGGGCACCGAGCCTTCGATACCACGACGGCAGATTCTACGTCATTTTCATAGCGAACGACACCCGCAAGACCTACTGCTTCACCGCAGAGAATCCCGAGGGACCGTGGCAGGAGAGCTATATCGACGGCTTCTATCACGACTGCTCGGTGCTCTTTGACGACGACGGCAGGGTTTACATCATGTATGGAAACAGGAATATCAGAGTAACCGAGCTCAAGCCCGACCTGTCGGCTCCTCTTGAGGGAGGTTTTGATAAGATTGTAATCCGCGATGCTCCGGGCGACTTCCTTGGCTATGAGGGCTCACATTTCTATAAGATTAACGGCAAGTATTACGCCTTCTTCATCCACGCCGCACAAGGCGAATGGAGGAGAATTGAGGCGGCATATATGTCAGATAGCTTGGACGGCGAATGGGTCGGCGGCGACGTCATAGACTATAAGCTTCCAGACACCAATGGAGTCGCCCAAGGCGGAATCGTCGATACTCCCGACGGCAGATGGTTCGGCGTCATCTTCGCCGACAGGGGAGCCGCCGGCAGAATGCCGAATCTCGTTCCCCTGCACTTCGACGAAACGGGCTTCCCAGTGTTCGATACTCCGTCGGAAACCGTCGAGAATACTTCCACAAGACCCAATTATAAGTATTCGCCGCTGTTCGTGTCGGACGATTTCACGAGCGCCAAGCTCAATCCCGCATGGGAGTTCAACCACAACCCAAAGCCAGGGTATTGGAGTACGGGCAACGGCAGATTCACTCTTACCACCGAGAAATTGTCGAACAGTGTCGAATTTGCCCGAAACACTCTGACGCAAAGGGCGAAATACCCCGAATGCGAGGCACATGTGACTCTCGATGCAAGTGGGCTTCAGGACGGCGACACCGCAGGGCTCACGATGCTACAGTACCAGTACGGCATAATCGGACTTGAAAAAGAGCAGGGGAGACTCTGGCTCGTCATGAAGTCGAGGGATAAGACACACGCTAAAATTCCGTTTGACGGGGATGTTGTGACTTTGGGAGTAAAGGGCAAGTTCTCGCTTGATAAGAGTGAAGTGCGGTTTATGTATCTTCGGGACGGAGAATGGACAGACTTCGGAGAGCCTGTTTATCCCACTTTTGATTTAAGACACTTCGTCGGTTGCCGAATCGGACTGTTTGTTTACTCGACAGAAAAAACTGGCGGAACAGCTGAATTTTCACACTTCGTTTATAGGTAAAAACGGGATAGCCCTTTTGAAAGAAAACTGTTCAAACCGTGGAAAATGCCGATTCTGCTTGATAAAACGGATTCGGTTTGCTATAATGATAGGCGTAAAAATATAATTCTTCCGTGGGAATGCGTATGGCTTGAACACCGTCCGCAGACCGCGAAAATACAATAGGAGGTATGTATGGTGAAATCGGCAAAAACCGAAAGAACTCCCGTAGAAACCGTCGAAGCCCTTGAGGCAACAATCGCGAAGGTAAGAAAGGCTCAGGAGATTTTTGCAACCTACACTCAGGAGCAGGTTGACAAGATTTTTCTCGCCGCCGCTACCGCCGCAAATCAGGCAAGATTGCCGCTTGCTAAGATGGCTGTCGAAGAGACCGGAATGGGCGTTGTTGAGGACAAGGTTATCAAGAACAACTACGCCGCAGAGCATATCTACAATGCTTACAAGAACACCAAAACATGTGGAGTAATCGAGGAGGACAAGGCTTACGGCACAAAGAAAATAGCCGAGCCTATCGGAGTTGTTGCGGCAGTTATCCCGACAACCAACCCGACATCAACCGCAATATTCAAGTGCCTCATCTCCCTCAAGACGAGAAACGCAATCATCATCAGCCCTCACCCGAGAGCAAAGAAGTGCACAACCGCGGCGGCAAAGCTGGTTCTCGAAGCTGCAGTCAAGGCGGGAGCTCCCGAGGGCATCATCGACTGGATTGACACCCCGACCCTCGAAATGACAAGCCTTCTTATGAAAGAGGCTGACATCATCCTCGCAACGGGAGGTCCCGGCATGGTCAAGTCAGCATATTCCTCCGGCAAGCCCGCACTCGGTGTTGGCGCCGGCAATACCCCCGCAATCATCGACAGCACTGCCGACATCAAGCTCGCGGTCAGCTCGATTATCCATTCAAAGACCTTCGACAACGGCATGATTTGCGCCTCCGAGCAGTCTGCAATCGTCCTTGACGACATCTATGACGAGGTCAAGAAGGAATTCGCCTACAGAGGTTGCTACTTCCTTAATGACGAGGAGAAGGACAAGGTCAGAAAGACCATGATTATAAACGGCTCCGTCAATGCGAAGATTGTCGGTCAGCCGGCTCCGAAGATTGCTGAAATCTGCGGCATCTCCGTCCCTGAGGGAACCAAGATTCTTATCGGTGAGGTTGACTCCGTCGACATCTCCGAAGAGTTCGCTCACGAAAAGCTTTCTCCTGTCCTCGCTATGTATCACGCCGAGAGCTTCGACGACGCTATTTCAAAGGCTGAGCACCTTATCGCCGACGGCGGCTTCGGACACACCTCGTCCGTATATCTTGACGCAGTCACCGAACGCGAGAAGATTGACAAGTTCGCATCCAGAATGAAGACCTGCAGAATCCTTGTCAACACCCCCGCATCCCACGGCGGTATCGGAGACCTTTACAACTTCAAGCTTTTGCCTTCGCTCACCTTGGGCTGTGGCTCATGGGGCGGCAACAGCGTCAGCGAGAACGTTGGAGTCAAGCACCTTATCAATATCAAGACAGTTGCTGAGAGGAGAGAGAATATGCTTTGGTTCCGTGCACCTGAGAAGGTTTACACCAAGAAGGGTTGCCTGCCCGTAGCTCTTGACGAGCTCAAGTATGTCATGGGCAAGAAGCGTTGCTTCATCGTAACCGACTCCTTCCTCTATCACAGCGGCGTTACCAAGTCCATCACAGACAAGCTTGATGAGCTCGGAATCGCTCACACCACCTTCTTCGATGTCGAGCCCGACCCGACACTTGCAAGCGCCAAGGCAGGTGCCGCGGCAATGACCTCCTTCCAGCCCGACTGCATCATCGCAATCGGCGGCGGCTCCGCTATGGACGCCGGCAAGATTATGTGGGTTCTTTATGAGCATCCCGATGCGGACTTCATGGACATGGCGATGAGATTCATCGACATCAGAAAGCGTGTTTATACCTTCCCGAAGATGGGCGAAAAGGCTTACTTCATCGCAGTTCCGACCTCCGCCGGTACCGGCTCCGAGGTTACACCTTTCGCTGTTATTACAGACGAAACTACTGGAATCAAGTATCCGTTGGCTGACTATCAGCTTCTCCCGAACATGGCAATCGTCGACATCGACTTCCACATGACAGCACCGAAGGGCTTGACTGCCGCTTCCGGCATCGACGCCGTAACCCACGCTCTCGAGGCTTATGCTTCCGTCATGGCGACCGACTATACCGACAGCCTCGCAATCGGCGCTTTGAAGACTATATTCGAGTATCTCCCCAGAGCTTACGACAACGGTCTTACCGATGAGGAAGCCCGTGAGAAGATGGCAAATGCCGCCACTATGGCAGGTATGGCGTTCGCAAACGCATTCCTCGGCATCAGCCACTCGCTCGCACACAAGCTCGGCGCTTATCACCACATCGCTCACGGCGTTGCAAACGCTCTCGTCATCGAGGACGTCATGAGATACAACGCAAGCGAAGCTCCCCAGAAGATGGGAACCTTCTCGCAGTACGACCACCCGAACGCACTTCACAGATATGCCGAAATCGCAGATGCTCTTAACCTCGGCGGAAAAACGGACGAGGAGAAGCTTGAGAACCTCATCAAGGCTGTTCACGAACTCAAGCACCGTGTCGGAATCAAGGACACCATCGCTGAGTATGGCGTTGACGAGAAGAAGTTCCTCGACACTCTTGACGAGATGACCGAGTGTGCATTCGACGACCAGTGCACCGGCGCTAACCCGAGATATCCGCTCATCAGCGAACTCAAGCAGATTTATCTTGACGCATACTACGGCACTACTTTTACTGAAAAAGCAATGCCGAAGGCTGACTAACAGGAAGGAGTGACGATAATGAATCTTGATAATGTTGTTTCCGTAAGAAAGACAAAAACGATCTACCGCGATGGCGACCGTTGTATCAAAATGTTTGAGAAGGGCTACTCCAAGGCTGACATCCTCAACGAGGCTCTGAATCAGGCAAGAGTAGAGGAGACCGGCTTTGACATTCCCGCAATCATCGAGGTTACCACTCAGGACGGTCAGTGGGCAATCGTCTCCGAATTCATCGAGGGCGAAACGCTTCAGGACCTCATGGACGCTCACCCCGAGAAGATGGATGAGTATCTTGAGCTCTTCGTTGACTTGCAGATTAAGATGCACTCCCTCAAGAGCCCGAGCCTCAACAAGCTCAAGGACAAGATGAACCGCAAAATGGGCGAAGCCGATATCGACGCTACAACCCGTTACGAGCTCAGAATGCGCCTCGAGTCCATGCCGAACCACGACAAGCTCTGCCACGGCGACTTCAACCCATCTAATATCATCATTGACAAAGACGGCGTTCCGCATGTCCTTGACTGGTCGCACGCCACTCAGGGAAATGCTTCCGCAGACGTAGCAAGAACCTACCTTCTCTTCTGCCTCAAGGGCAACATGCCTCTTGCAAAGAAGTATCTCAATATGTTCTGCAAGAAGTCAAATACCGCCCGCCAGTACGTCGAGAAGTGGATGCCTATCGTAGCCGCTTCCCAGTCCGTCAAGGGCAACGAAGCGGAGAGGGAATTCCTTCTTTCTTGGGTCAATGTCGTTGAGTACGAATAATCTTTAGAAACATCAAAGCGCATCGGTTAGTAGCCGGTGCGCTTTTTGTTATATATTTGCGATTGCGTCGTAAACCCGGTCTGCGATTTCCTCGGGGTCACCGACGGCGTTTACGATTTTTATGTTGTGGTCGGGGAGCCTCGAGAAGACTTCGAAATATTTCTGCCTTGTCCGCTCTATTGTCTCCCGCTTCTCGTAAATCTCTCTTGAAGCTCTGCCGTTCTCGATTCTTGAGTCGCAGACCTCCGACGGGACATCCAAAAAGATGCAGACATCCGGCTTTATTATGTCGGGACAGTCGAGGTTTGCTTTCATGACCCAGTTTAAATCCGTGTCCATGCCCTGATATGCAAACGACGAATAATAGTATCTGTCGGTGATGACGGTCACGCCACTCTCGAGCATACACTTGATGCCGACTGATGGCGACTGGCAGTGGGCGATTCTGTCCGAAAGAAACAGCCCCGCAAGCTCGGCGGGAGTTCTCTTCGTCAGCCCCGCAAGAGCGTCCCTTATAAGCCCGCCGGTCGTGAACTGGGTCGGCTCGCTTGTTAAGTATATTTTAGTGCCTTCAGCCTCAAGCCGAGAGGCGAGCATTTTAATCTGTGTGCCTTTTCCCGAGCCGTCCAAGCCCTCAACGGCGATAAAAAGCGGCTTTTTCATATGAAAATCAGTCCTTGCAAAGATATTCTATCGGATATTATAACGGCTTTTTAGCCTTAAGTCAAGCCCAGCCTCAGATATAAATCTTTTATGAAAATCAACAAGTGCAGCAATTCCACGAAATCCGTTAAAAATCGCTCACAACATGTACAAAAAAATTCGGAAATCGCTGAAAAACGCTTGACAAATCATATAAATAGGCATATAATCGAAATATATTAATGTAGCAGGACGTGTCAGGAGGGTTGAGTTATTGTGAAAATTTTGCAATACTCTGCTCTTATTTTCTTGCCTGCGACGCGAATTTGTGTTGAATATCTTCAAGGAGGAAATCTATATCATGCGAAATATCATCTCACTAAACGAAAACTGGAAATTTATTCGTGAAGACGTCGGTCTGCCCGAGAGCTTGCCCGAAAGTTGGGAGACAGTCAACCTTCCCCACACATGGAACGCCATCGACGGAACCGACGGCAACGGCTCATACTATCGTGGGCTTTGCTGGTATGCCAAGACCTTCAGGACCCCGAAGCAGCCTCTTGCGGGCGGCAGAGTCTACGTTGAGATTCTTGCGGCAGGTCAGCAGGCGACCGTCTATGTAAACGGCACCGAAGTAACCTATCACGAGGGCGGCTATTCGACCTTCAGAGCCGATGTTACAGATTTGTGCCGCGAAGACGGCGAGAATCTTTTGGTCGTCGGATGCTCTAACGAAGAGCTCGACCACGTTTATCCCGCATCTGCAGACTTCACCTTCTATGGCGGTCTCTATAGGGGAGTAAACCTCATAAGCGTTCCGAACACCCATTTTGACCTCGATTACTATGGCGGTCCCGGCATGATGGTAACTCCCTCAGTTGCCGAGGCAAATGGCACCGACTTCGAAATCGAAACATGGGTCAAGAACCCCGACGACAATTATACCGTTCTCTATTCAATCAAGGATGCTTGCGGCAAGGAAGTCGCCGGAGCTTGCAGACCCGCAGACAATACGAAGGTCACAATCCACGTTCCGAACGTCACCAAGTGGGACATGGACAACCCGTATCTCTACACTGTTACCGCAATTTTGCAGAGAAGAAACGAAGAGTGCGACGAGGTTTCCGCCAGAGTCGGCGTCAGAAGCTTCTCTGTCGACCCGGACAAGGGCTTCTCAATCAACGGCGTCCAGACTCCTCTTCGTGGCGTCAGCCGCCATCAGGACATCGTCTATAAGGGCAATGCTCTGACGAAAGAGGAGCACTATCGCGACGCAGAGATTATAAAGGAGCTCGGCGCCAACACCATCCGCCTTGCTCATTATCAGCACAATCAGTACTTCTATGACGCCTGCGACGAGCTTGGCTTCGCTATCTGGGCTGAGATTCCTTTCATAAGCGTATTCAAGCCGGGCGAAAAGGCTCACGAGAACTGCCGGAGCCAGATGACCGAGCTCATAGTCCAGAACTATAACCACCCGTCAATCATGTTCTGGGGCGTTTCAAACGAAATCTTTATCGGCGGAGCTTCTCAGGAGCTTATCGACCGCCACCATGACCTGAACGACCTCTGCCACAAGCTTGACCCGACAAGACTCACGACCATAGCTCATGTTACAATGACTCCTATCGAGAGCCCGATTCACGGCATCACAGACATCGAGAGCTATAATCACTACTTCGGTTGGTACGGCGGCAAGATGGAGGACAACGGTCCTTGGCTTGACAATTTCCATAAGATCCATCCGGAAATCTGCCTCGGTATGTCTGAGTACGGCTGTGAGGGCATCATCACATATCACGGTCCCAACCCTGCATGCAAGGATTATTCCGAAGAGTATCAGGCGCTCTACCATGAGCATATGGCGAAGGTCTTCGACGAAAGACCCTATATCTGGGCAAGCCATGTGTGGAACATGTTCGACTTCGGCTGTGCCGCAAGAGATGAGGGCGGCGTAAAGGGCAGAAACAACAAGGGTCTTGTCACCATGGACAGAAAGACCCGCAAGGACAGCTTCTATATCTATCAGGCATACTGGACGACATCGCCGATGGTTCACGTCTGCGGAAGAAGATATGCTCAGAGAGCTGGCGACACTACCGAAATAAGAGTATATTCCAACCAGCCGACTGTAACGCTCTATCTCAACGGCGAAGCAGTCGAAACAAAGACTGATAATAAAGTCTTTGTATTCACAGTAGCTCTTAAGAATGGATTCAACACCGTCATGGCGGACGCCGGCGAGGTTATGGACAGTATCACTCTCGAGAAGGTCGAAAAAGAGCCGTCAATCTACGTTCTCCCCGAAGTAAATGAGAGGAACGAGGGCGTTGCCAACTGGTTCAAGACGACCGGCGACATGGATCTGACCGCTCCTATGGAGTTCCCCGAAGGCAAGTACAGCATCAAGGATACTCTTGAGGAAATCGGCGAGGACGAGGGCGCGTTCGAGGTGGTCGCAACCGCATTCAAGATTGCGATGAACATGACCCTCGAAAAGGGCGAAGGCATGTGGAACATGATGAGAGCCATGAAGATGGAAGACATGTTCAAGATGGCGGGCGACATGGTTCCGAAGGGCTTCATGGAGAGCATTAACGCCAAGCTGACCCAATTCAGCAAGAAGGATAAGAACTGATTTCTATCCTTAAATAAAAGCAAAAATCGGACGGAGGTAACAAAATGGAAGAAAGTAAACAAAAGCTTAGCACACAGAACTTAAGTTCTCGCAAGTTCGGCGTAAGGGATTTGCTCTGCTATGCGAGCGGTGACGTTGCAAACGACTTCACGTTCATGCTCATGTCGACGTGGATGCTGAAGTTCTACACCGACATCATGGGCGTAAGTGGCGCACTTGTCGGCGGTGTAATGGCGGCGGCAAGAATCCTTGACGCATTCACCGACATAGGAATGGGAACTCTTGTAGACGGCACAGACCCGGCTAAATCGAGGTTTGGTAAGTTCAGAATCTGGATGCTCCGTGGTTGCATTCCCTGCGTAGTATTAGCAATCCTTGTATTTGCAGGAGGATTCATCGCAGATGCGGCAATGTGGCTCAAGATTCTCTGGATGATGGTTACATACCTTCTCTGGGGTAGCATCTTCTACACATGCGTCAACATTCCTTATGGCTCAATGGCATCATCAATCACCGACGACCCGAACCAGAGAACTCAGCTCTCATCTGCCCGTTCAATCGGTGCTATAGTTGCTAACTTAGGTATCGGCGTTGCAGGTCCACTCCTTGCCTACAATGCAAATTCCGAGCTCGTTGCAAGCAAGGTTCTCATATTCGCAATCTGCTGTGGACTTTTAGCACTCTGCTTCTATGCTATATGTATATTCGGCTCTGTAGACCGTGTCTACATCCCGCCCAAAAAGCGTGTTGCAAAGGCTGACCGTGCACCCGACGAAAAGGGCATCGTTCAGACTCTTCTCACAGACAAGTCGCTCATCCTTCTCATCATCGGCGCAATATTCATGCTCATGACCCAGATGACTCAGCAGTCAATGGCAGGCTATGTATTCCCGAACTACTATCAGAATACTGACGCACAGGCAGTTGCAAGTATGGTAGGCTGTGTATTGATGATAGCCATCGCCGCAGTTGCTCCGGCAATCGCTAAAAAGTTCGGCAAGCGTGAACTCGGCTTTGTTTCGATGTTTGCAGGAGCAGTTGTATATCTCGTTGCGTTCATAGTAAGACCCGAAAGCGTTTGGGTTTACATTGCAATCCAGATGCTCGCTTATATTGCACTCGGCGCATTCTCGGCAGTAAGCTTTGCGATGATTATCGACGTTATCGACAACGCAGAAGTCAAGTCCGGCAAGCGTGACGATGGCAAGTACTATGGTGTTTATTCCTTCGCCCGTAAGCTCGGTCAGGCGGCGGCTTCGCTCCTTTCCGGCGGAATGCTTACACTCATCGGTTACGAAGCCGCAACTAAGTTCGAGGAATCGGTTGTAAACGGCATCTACAACATTGCAACCCTCATTCCCGCTATCGGTTTCGCAATTTCCGGATTGTTCCTCGTTCTCTATCCTCTCAAGAAGAAGATTGTCGACGAGAACTCCGAAATCCTCCGTCAGAGACGTGAAAACGGATAATAGCAGGCTTTTTCGAAAGAGTCGCCAAACCGGCGGCTCTTTCTTTTTAAAAATTGGCACAAATCTTATATTGAACTTTTCGCCCACATATGGTATACTTTCTTCGAAAGAAAAGATGAAAGAAAAGGGTCATCACCATGGCTATGAGAGGAATATACAACTCGGTTACGGATATACGCAGAAAGGTCTTCACCGAGGTTGCACGTTTGGCATATGAGGGCGGGGACTACGCCGAAAAGATAACGGAGCTTCCCTATAAAATCGTCCCGGGAAGCGAAGCGGTCTACAGAGAATCAATATTTTTAGAGAGAGCCATAGTTGAGGAAAGACTCAGGCTCGCCATCGGTCTGCCTCTGAGACCGATAGACCAGCACGAATCGGTCGCCGACGGAGTCGACGCCTCGGCGATTTCGGAAAAATACTACGACCCGCCGCTTGTAAACATCATCAAGTTCGCCTGCAATGCCTGCCCTGAGTCGCACTATCACGTTACCGACTGCTGTCAGGGTTGCCTTGCTCATCCCTGCAAAGAAGTCTGCCCGAAGCATGCAATCGAGATTATCCACGGCAAATCCGTGATAGACCAGTCTAAGTGCATCAAGTGCGGCAAGTGCGCATCCGTCTGCCCCTATGGCACGATAAACAAGATGGAGCGCCCATGTGCTTCGGCATGCGGAATGGACGCCATTCATTCGGACGAGCAGGGAAGAGCCCAGATTGACTATGACAAGTGCGTTTCCTGCGGCATGTGTCTTGTGAATTGCCCGTTCGGTGCGATTGTAGATAAGGGTCAGATTTTCCAGCTTATCCACGCGATTAAGTCGGGCAAGGAAGTCATAGCGATAGTCGCACCCGCATTCGTCGGTCAGTTTGGACCGAAAGCAACCCCCGAAAAGCTCACTGCGGCGATGAAGAAATTAGGCTTTGCCGGAGTTACGGAGGTAGCAATCGGAGCGGATTTATGCGCGATTGATGAAGCAAAGGACTTCGTCGAGAACGCCCCCGCAAATCAGCCATTTATGGCGACATCATGCTGTCCTTCATGGTCGGTAATGGCGAAAAAGCTCTTCCCCGAGTTTTCGGGATATATCTCGATGGCACTGACGCCGATGGTTCTGACCGCCAGAATGGTCAAGAGCGAGCACCCCGATGCCTGCATCGCCTTCATCGGTCCCTGCGCCGCAAAGAAGCTTGAAGCTTCGAGAAGAACTATCCGAAGCGATGTCGACTTCGTTCTGACGTTCGAGGAACTTATGGGCATGTTTGAGGCGAAGGAAATCGACTTCGACGAAATCACCCCCGACGAGGAAGTGCCGCTGAACGAAGGCACCGCCGACGGCAGAATCTTCGCAGTTTCGGGCGGCGTCATCAAGGCTGTCACCGACGTTATTCATGAGCTTGACCCCGACCGTGAGGTCAAGACCGAATCTGCTCAGGGACTCCGGGAGTGCCGGAAGCTCCTCCAGCTTGCCAAAGCCGGAAAATACAACGGCTATCTCCTTGAGGGAATGGCGTGCCCGGGCGGCTGTGTTGCCGGTGCCGGAACGCTTCAGCCCGTCGAGAAATCGAGCACGGCGGTAAACCGATATGCCCAAGGCACCGAGAAGAAAAATGCGCTCGAAACCGAGCACGAATTCGAGATTACGGAATAATTTCTCGAATTTCAAAAAAGTGCTTGACAAATCCGTCGCAGTAGCGTATAATAATTTTCAGATAATCACTTAAACCGTTGAAGCGGAGATAAAGGCAGGTATTGCGCTCACAGAGAATGAGGACATTCGGCGTTGCCGAAAGGCTGGGAGCCTCGTAGAATTGCAGCTTGTCAAATGGACCGCCGAGGGCATGGTCAAAGGGCTTGGAAGAGTCCGAGTATTCCATGACGTTATGCGTGCGTGAATCGCAAGGAGCATGTTGGTGCTCTGCTGAGGGTATACATTTTCACTGACGTGAAAATGGATAAATCAAGGTGGTACCGCGGGAATAGAAATTTCTCGTCCTTGGTCTTAAAAACAGACTGAGGACGATTTTTGTTATATCGAGGAGTTGATTCTGTGACTAATCCCAATTATGAAAATGCGAAAAAGCTTGCCGAGGGAATGAGCGTTGTTCCGCTGTCCGAGGAGATTTATTCCGACCTCCGGACGCCGATTCAGACGCTGAAAATCCTGAAGAAAATGAGCGTGAAATATTATCTTCTTGAGAGCGTCGAGGGCGGCGACAAGTGGGGAAGATATTCCTACCTCGGTTTCGACCCTGCTCTCGAGGTCAGAGGCAAGGGAGAAGATATCGAGATTATCTCGAACGTGACGATTAAGCAGAAGACGAGCGACCCCAACTCGGTGCTTCGCGATATTTTAGCCCAGTACAAGAGCCCGAAGGTCGAGGGGCTTCCGCCATTCACGGGCGGTTTCGTCGGATATTTCTCATATAATTATATAAGATACGCCGAGCCGACACTGAATCTTAATCTCAGAGACGACGGTAACTTTTACGATTTTGATCTCTTGCTCTTTGATAAAGTAATCTGCTTCGACAGACTGCGGCAGAAGATAATCGTCATCAACAACATCAAGACCGACAACTTCGAAGAGAACTACAATAGGGGAGTTATGGAGCTCGAACAACTCTGCTCACTTCTGACAAAAGAGTACTCCTATTCCGAAGAATACGCCGGAATCAAAGGTGAGTTCAAGCCGCTCTTCTCAAAAGACGAGTATTGCAATATGGTCAGAAAGACCAAAGAATACATCCGTGAGGGCGACATCTTCCAGGCTGTCATCTCGAACCGCCTTGAAGCGGAGTTTGAGGGAAGCTTACTTAATACCTACAGAGTCCTCCGGACCATCAACCCTTCGCCCTACATGTTCTATATGAAATACGACGACTGCGAGATTGCGGGAGCCTCGCCCGAGACGATTGTCTCAATAAGTAATGGCACAGTCTCCACCTTCCCGATTGCGGGAACGAGAAAGAGGGGCAAGACGGAAGCTGAGGATGCTGAACTTATCTCGGGACTTCTCACGGATGAGAAAGAACTCAGCGAGCACAACATGCTGGTCGACCTCGGAAGAAACGATATCGGCAAGGTCAGCGAGTACGGTACCGTCCACGTCGAGGGCTACAAGGAAATCCTCAAGTATTCGCACGTTATCCACATCGCCTCGACTGTTCGTGGAAAGCTCCGTGAAGGCTTAGACCAGTTCGACGCACTGTCTGCCGTCCTTCCGGCGGGAACCCTTTCGGGAGCGCCGAAATATCGGGCTTGTGAGATAATCTCCGAGCTTGAGGGAGTGAACCGCGGAGTCTACGGCGGCGCAGTCGGATATATCGACTTCAAGGGCAACATGGATATGTGCATCGCCATCAGAATGGCATCAAAGAAAAACGGCAAGGTCTACGTTCAGGCGGGAGCGGGAATCGTCTATGACAGCGTCCCCGAGAGCGAATATCAGGAGTGCATCAATAAGGCTTCGGCAATGGCGGAAGCAATCAAGCGCACTTCCGAAGTGAGATAGGAGGCGGTTTAATGGTACTTCTTATAGACAACTACGACAGCTTCACCTATAATCTCGTTCAGCTTATCGGTCAGTACGACCCGGACATAAAAGTCGTGAGAAATGACGCCATCACTGTCCCAGAAATCGAGAAGCTCAACCCCGACCGAATCGTAATCTCTCCCGGACCCGGCAAGCCGAAGGATGCGGGAGTCTGCGAGGAGGTTATAGAAAAGCTCAACGGCAAGTACCCGATTTTGGGCGTATGCCTCGGGCATCAGGCAATCTGCGAGGTCTATGGCGCAACCGTCACCTACGCTCCGACCCTCATGCACGGCAAACAGAGTGACATCCACATCGCAAGCGGAAGCGAGATTTTCCGGGGACTTCCCCCGATAATCCGGGCGGCAAGATATCATTCCCTTGCGGCTGACAAATACACCATTCCCGACACGCTCCGAATCATTGCAGAGTCGGACGACGGCACGGTAATGGCGGTGGAGCATAGAGACGCTCCCACATTCGGTATTCAATTCCATCCCGAGTCAATCATGACTCCGATGGGCAAAGAAATCATAGAAAACTTTATTAAAACGGAGGTAAATTGACATGGAAAGAATTCAGGAAATGATAGGTAAGGTTGTAGAAAGAGAAGACTTGACCTTTGACGAGATGAAAGCCGTCTTCGGCGACATCATGGAGGGCAAGACCACCAACGCACAGATGGGCGCGTTCCTGGCGGCACTCAGAATGAAGGGTGAGACCATCGACGAGATAACTGCCTGCGCAACGGTTATGAGAGAGAAGAGCCTTCCGATGGACACCGGCGACATGGACGTTCTCGACATCGTCGGCACCGGCGGAGATGCCGCCTATACCATCAACGTCTCGACCATTTCGGCATTCGTTATCGGAGCGGGCGGAGTCAAAATCGGTAAGCACGGCAACCGTAGTATGTCTTCCAAGTGCGGAAGCGTCGACTGCCTCGAGCGTCTCGGCGTAAATGTCAACCTGACCCCCGAGAAGAACCTCGAACTCCTCAACAAAATGGGCATGTGCTTCATGTTCGCTCAGACCTATCATTCAGCCATGAAATACGCCGCTCCCGTAAGACGCGAAATCGGCATCAGAAATATCTTCAATGTCCTGGGTCCTCTTGCAAACCCGGCAAAGGCAAAATTGCAGGTACTCGGAGTATATGACGAAAAGCTTGTAACCCCGCTTTCTGAAGTTCTCATAAAGCTTGGCATTAAGCGCGCTATGGTCGTTCACGGTCACGACGGGCTCGACGAAGCCACCATCTGCGACACCACCACCATCAGCGAAATCAACAATGGCAGAGCCGTCAGCTTCTTCCTGAGCCCCGAGCAGGTCGGTCTTACAAGGGCAGAGCCGGGCGCACTCCGCGGCGGCACTCCCAAGGAAAATGCCGAGACCGCAAGACGAATCCTCAAGGGCGAGGAGAGGGGACCGAAGCGCGATGCTGTGCTCCTCAACAGTGCTCTCGGTCTTTATATCGGCGGCGCAAATGGAACTCTTAAAGATTGCGTAGCACTGGCGGGAGATTTAATCGACTCCGGCAAGGCTTATGCCAAGCTTGAAGAGCTCGTCAAGCTTTCGAACGAGGAATAAAGATGATTTTGGACGAACTTGCCCGCAGTACTGTCAAGCGGGTTGAAAAAAGCAAGCTCGAAGCTCCGGAAGTGGTCGAGCAGGCGCTTTCCATCAAAAAAGAGAAGCCTTTCTATCTCGAAGAGAAGCTCCGTGAGCCCGGGATATCGTTCATCTGTGAGGTCAAGCGGGCTTCGCCCTCGAAAGGGCTGATTGCACCCGACTTCCCGTACCTCGATATTGCTCGTGACTACGAAAAAGCCGGTGCCGACGCCATCAGCGTCCTCACCGAGCCGGAGTACTTTATGGGTAGTAACCGGTATCTCAGCGAAATCCGCAAAGAAGTTTCAATCCCGATTCTTCGGAAGGACTTCACTGTCGACGAGTACCAGATTTACGAGGCTCTGACCATCGGAGCCGATGCGGTGCTTCTGATATGCGCACTTCTTGATACGGAAACGCTCCGGAAGTACATCGCCATCGCCGACAAGCTCGGGCTGTCCTGCATAGTCGAGGCTCACGACGAGGATGAAGTCAAATCCGCACTTTCGGCGGGAGCACGAATTGTCGGAGTGAACAACCGAAATCTCAAAGACTTCACCGTTGATATTACAAACTCGGCGAGGCTCCGCAAGCTCGTGCCGTCGGACATAATCTTTATTTCCGAAAGCGGAATCAAGACGAGGGACGATGTTAAGAAGCTTGAAGACGAGAACGTGAACGCTGTTTTAATCGGCGAGACCTTCATGCGGAGTCCCGACAAGGCGGCAATGCTCCGTGAACTGAGAGGTTTATGATGCCGGTTAATCTTAAAATCTGCGGACTAAAAAGGCGCGAGGATGCCGAGTTCTTAAACGAGTTTCAGCCCGATTTCGCCGGCTTCGTCTTTGCGGGAGCCAAGCGCAAGATAGACTTCGACACCGCAAAGATGCTTCGCAAAACCCTCGACCCGAAAATTAAGACCGTCGGAGTATTCGTAAACGAAGATATCGGCTTCATCCGTCGCCTTGCCGACGAGCATGTAATAGACTTCGTTCAGCTTCACGGCGACGAGGATAACGGCTATGTCGAACGCCTCAGAGCCGTCTGCGACCTGCCGATAATCAAGGCGCAGAGAATCGCTTCTCGGGAAGACATCAAGCCATACGATGCCGATTACTACTTGTTCGACACTAAGCGCTCGGGCGAGTATGGCGGAACCGGTGAGAGCTTCGACTGGAGTGTCTTGTCGGATATAGAAAAGCCGTTCTTCTTAGCCGGCGGCATCAACCTTGATAACCTCGACGAGGCGCTGAAAATCGCAACCGAAAAGAACGCCTTCGCCCTCGATATCTCAAGCGGTGTCGAGACGGACGGCTTCAAAGATAAAAATAAGATTCAAGAAACAGTCAGGAGAGTGAGAATTATGAGCAACAGTGCAAGCACTGACCCCAACAGCAAGGGCAGATTCGGCATTCACGGCGGACAGTACGTCCCTGAAACGCTGATGAACGCCGTAAACGAGCTTGAAGAGGCTTATAACTACTATAAAAACGACCCCGAGTTCAACCAAGAACTCGACCGCCTAATGCGTGAATACGCAGGGCGCCCGTCGCTTCTTTACTATGCCGAGAAGATGACCAAGGATCTCGGCGGCGCGAAAATTTACCTTAAGCGCGAGGATTTGAACCATACGGGAGCGCACAAAATCAATAACGTTCTCGGTCAGGTGCTCCTTGCCAAGAAGATGGGCAAGACCCGCGTCATCGCCGAGACGGGAGCCGGTCAGCACGGAGTTGCGACAGCAACCGTCGCCGCACTTATGGACATGGAGTGCGAGGTCTATATGGGCGCCATCGACTGCGAAAGACAGGCTCTGAACGTCTACAGAATGAAGCTCTTGGGAGCAAAGGTTCACCCGGTAGAGAGTGGCACCAGAGTCCTCAAGGACGCTGTAAACGAGACTATGAGAGAGTGGACGAACCGAGTCAGCGACACCCACTATGTTCTGGGAAGCGTCATGGGTCCGCACCCGTTCCCGACGATAGTCCGTGACTTCCAGAGCGTCATCAGCCGCGAGGCAAGAGCCCAGATACTCGAGAAAGAGGGCAAGCTCCCGGCGGCGGTTCTTGCATGTGTCGGCGGCGGAAGCAACTCCATGGGTATGTTCTATCACTTCATCCCCGACGAGGGCGTTCGTCTTATCGGCTGTGAAGCGGCAGGAAAGGGAATCGACACTGACAAGCACGCCGCAACCATGGCAAAGGGCAAGCTCGGCATCTTCCACGGCATGAAGTCCTACTTCTGCCAGAACGAATACGGTCAGATTGACGAGGTTTATTCAATCTCCGCAGGTCTTGACTATCCCGGAATCGGTCCCGAGCACGCAAACCTCAAGGACACCGGCAGAGCCGAATATGTCCCGATAACAGACGACGAAGCGGTCGACGCTTTCGAGTATCTCTCAAGAACCGAGGGCATCATCCCCGCAATCGAGAGCTCACACGCCGTTGCATACGCTATGAAAATCGCCAAGGACTTCAGCCCGGACGAAAGCATCATCATCTGCCTTTCCGGCAGAGGCGACAAGGACGTTGCGGCAATCGCACGCTACAGAGGAGTTGATATTTATGAGTAGAATTGCAAGCCTCAAGGGCAAAAAATGCTTTGTCGGCTTCCTCACCGGCGGCGACCCTAATCTCGACAAGACCTACGACTATATCCTCGACATGGCGGAAGCGGGAGCAGATTTGATAGAGATAGGCGTCCCGTTCTCCGACCCGATTGCCGAAGGAACGGTAATTCAGGAGGCGAATATTCGAGCCCTCTCGGTCGGCACCACCACCGACGGCATCTTCGACTGTGTCGAGAAGGTCAGAAAGAAGACCGACGTGCCGCTTGTGCTTTTGACATACGCGAACCCCGTCTATACCTATGGCAAGGACAGATTCTTCGGGAAATGCGAGGAAGTCGGCATCGACGGCGTAATCGTCCCGGATGTGCCGTTTGAAGAGAAGGCGGAGTTCTCTGAGGAAGCTAAGGCTCACAACATAGATATTATATCTATGATAGCACCGACGAGCGATGAGCGAATCACAAAGATTGCCTCCGAGGCTCAGGGATTTCTCTATATCGTCTCCTCGATGGGCGTCACCGGCGTTCGTGAGAAGATAACGACCGACGTCAAGTCGATAGTTGAGAAAGCCAAAGCCGCAACCGATATTCCCGTTTTCGTCGGCTTCGGAATCAGCACCCCCGAGCAGGTTCACGAGTACACCTCCTATGCCGACGGCGCAATCGTCGGAAGCGCGATTGTGAAGATTATCGCAAAGAACGGCGAAAACGCTTCGGAAGAACTTAAGAAATATGTCTCCGAGATGAAGGCTGGCACGGAACATTAAAATATTCACATCATCTCTTAACAACTCTTTACGAAAACAAAATACGGTCGGGTGTGCATTGTCATATCCGACCGCTTCGTTGTGCAACCTGTACAACTTTCATCAGCTTTTCTTGTCTAAAATGACGATTGAAATCTAATGTGAAAAGGTGTATAATCAATCTATCTCGAAATGCTCATTTTTCAATACCGTTGAAAATGGTTGCATGAAATCTGTGCGTTTCGGGGATAATTTTCGGGAAACACATATGCAAAATTTATTCGGAGGTGCTTTAATGAAGAAAATTATTGCAATGCTTCTCGCGGGAATCATGATAGTCGCTCTCGTCGGCTGTGGAAGTTCCTCAAGAGAAGTGGTACAGCTTACCTTCGCTACCCAGGATGCCGAGGCAATTCTTGCAGCAGCAGGAATCATGCTCCCTGATGTTGAGGAGACAGAGGCGGCAGGATCAACCGTTGTTTGGTTCGCTTGGTACGATGATATGCAGAACTATTCAGATGATGAGATTATCAATTCCGGTTACTGGACCTTCCAGGAGAAGTACGGTTGCTCCGTCAGCTGGTACGAGTGCACTTGGGACACAAGATTTGATGAGCTTGCAAACCTCATTCTTGCTTCCAACTCGCCCGACTTCTACCCCGGACATGATGAAGTCTTTCCCAACAACTGCATCAAGGGTATGTTCGTCCCTGCTGACGATTACATAGACTATGATGATCCCCTCTGGGCGGCTGAGAAGGAATATGCTTATACCTACTATTCTATCAAGGACAGACCCTATGTTATCGTTTTCGATAACACCTTCAACAACGTCTGCGCCTATAACAGAAGAGTTATGGAAGAGTACGGCTATGACGACCCTGCCGAGCTCTACTACAACAATGAGTGGACATGGGATGTATTCTATGAGATGTGCGTAGATTTCACCGATGAGGACGAGAACAGATATGCTCTCGACGGTTGGTACTACGGTTTGGCTCTGATGCACTCCTGCGGCGAGACTATGGTTCAGTACGACACTGAATCACAGCAGTTTGTATCGAATATCGACTCTGCGGCTATCGAGCGTGCGGCTAACCTCCTTTATGACCTTTCGAAGAACAACTGCCTCTATCCTGTATGGGATAACGGTTGGACCATCAGAAACAGCGTTGAAGGCGGCGGCATGAACGAAGGACTTTGCCTCTTCTATCTCGGCGGCACATGGATGTTCACCGGCTCCGTCAGCACCATTAGCCCTGTCTGGGGTGACATGGAAGACGGCGAGCTCATGTTCGTTCCGCTTCCTCGTGACGACGACGGCGACGGCAACTACTACACCGAGTCCATCCCGACCGGCTACTGCATCATTCAGGGCGCTTCCAACCCCGAAGGCGTTGCTCTCCTCTCCGCTTGCATGAGATTCAAGGTTCTCGACCCGACTGTTGTCGACATCGACAGACTCCAGCTCGAGGAAACCTACCTCTGGACAGAAGAAATGCTCGAAATGTATGATGAGTGCTATGCACTTTCGACTGCTTCCACTGTTATAGTTACCTATGGCGAAGGCTACGGCGACAAGCTCTACAGCGTTGTTGATACCCTCGAGAGATTCGCAACCTCTTCCGATGCTTCCACTTGGGCACAGCTCAAGGAATCCTATGGCGAGCAGGTTGAGTACTATGTAAATCAGCTCAACGAGCAGATTGCGGCATATGACCCGTACTCGTTGAACGATTACGAAGGATAATAAGGTTATATAACATAGCCATCCAAAAAATAAAAGCCGTCCCGAGTGGGCGGCTTTTTGCTAAGAAATTTTGCGTGAATTGTTGACGGGAATACGCAATCAGATTATAATACTGATATATGTTTTCGGCATTAATATCAAGAAAGAGAGGACACATCATGCAAGAACTTAAACTGACAACCGAATGGGACAAGACCTTCCCGAAGAGCGAAAAGGTCAACCACCGCAAGGTGACTTTCCATAATCACTATGGCTTCACCCTTGCCGCCGATTTATACGAGCCGAAGAGCTATGAGGGCAAGCTTGCGGGATTGGCTGTTGCCGGTCCTTTCGGAGCCTGCAAGGAGCAGGCAGCTGGGCTTTATGCACAGGAAATGGCGGAGAGGGGATTCCTCACCATCGCCTTCGACCCGTCCTTCATGGGCGAATCCTCTGGCGAGCCTCGCAATATGACCTCCGTCGACATCAATACCGAGGACTTTTCCGCCGCAGTCGACTTTTTAAGCGTTCAGGAAAATGTCGACCCCGAGAGAATTGGCATCATCGGAATCTGCGGTTGGGGCGGCATGGCTCTGAATGTCGCTTCGATGGACACGAGAATCAAGGCGACCGTCACCTCGACGATGTACAACATGTCCCGCGTCAACGCCAACGACTATTTTGACACGCTGGACGAGGACGGAAGATACGCCATGCTTGAGCACTTGAACGAGCAGAGAACCATTGACTATCGCAACGGCACCACCAACTATCCCGGCGGCGTCGCCGACCCGATGCCGGAAGACGCACCGTGGTACTTCCACGACTATCACGACTACTACAAGACCGAACGCGGCTACCACCCGAGAAGCGCCAACTCGAATGAGGGCAGAGCCGAAACCGGTAGCCTCGGCTTCATCAACCTTCCGACCGCCTGGCGTTCATCTGAAATCCGCAGTGCCGTCCTGATAGTTCACGGCGAAAAAGCCCACTCCTGCTACTTCACCCGCGACGAGTTTGCGAAGCTCAAGGGCGACAGCAAGGAGCTCCTCCTCATCCCGGGCGCCGTCCACACGGATTTGTATGACAATAAAGACATAATCCCGTTTGATAAGATTGAGGAGTTCGTGAGAAAGTATCTGAAATAATAGGGGAGGAATCAGCATGTCAAAAATAACCCAAACAGCAAATGATGGCGGCAAGTCCGCTCATGCCGCATCCATGATTTTCCCGATAGGTGCGCCGAACGACGGCTTTGCGCAGTATTTCAGCGGGCAGAGTTATTTGGCTCCAGTATCGACTTCTCAGGTCAGTGTCTTCAACGTCACCTTCGAGCCCGGTTGCCGGAATAACTGGCATATCCACAAAGCCGAGAAGGGCGGCGGGCAGATTCTCACCTGCGTCGGCGGCGTCGGCTACTATCAGGAGTGGGGCAAGGAGCCGATTGAGATGCACCCCGGCGACTGCGTCAATATCCCGGCGGGCGTCAAGCACTGGCATGGCGCCGGCAAGGACAGTTGGTTCTCGCATCTTGCTATTGAAGTCCCGGGCGAAGAATGTTCGAACGAATGGCTCGAGCCCGCACCGAAGGCGTGAATATCAAAAAATACCGACCGCATTTATCGTGTGGCCGGTATTGCTTTATATGTCAGTATTCAATCTCTTCCCCTGCCACGACTCCCTGAGCTTGAGCTCGTGGTCGATTCCACCGAGGACGCTTCTTTTGTCCATGCTCCATATGGGAGCCACAAGCGCCCGTCTGTCGCCGTCGCCGGTGAGGCGTCCTATTGCCGTTTCGGGCGGCAGGAGCTCCAGCTGGTCGCAGACGATGCCAATATATTCGTCTTTCGAGAGGGTTTCAAGCTCGCCTGAAAGGTATCTCTTTTCGTCGAGCGTGCCCCTGATGACGTGCATAAGGTGAATCTTGATTTCATACGGTCGGAGCTTTGCAACGTCTCTGGCGGTCGCAAGCATATCCTCCCTCTTTTCGCCGACAAGACCGTTTATAATGTGCACGCAGACCCTGATATTTCTCTCCCTGAGCGCATTGCAGCCCTCGAGGAATTCGGCATAGGTGTGCCCTCGGTTGATTCTTTCAGCCGTCCTGTCATTCGAGCTCTGAAGCCCGAGCTCAACCGTGAGATAGGTTTTTTCGTTTATCTCGGACAGCAAATCGAGCACATCTTGCCCGAGGCAGTCGGCTCTTGTGGCAACCGACAGCCCGACAACGGGGAGGGAAAGGGCGGAGGCATATATGCTTCTTAAAGTTTCAACATCCGCATAGGTGTTGCTCCCCGCCTGTAAGTAGGCGATGTATTTCGTCTCGCCCCATTTGTTGAGATACAGCGCCTTCGTTTTCTCGAACTGCTCCCGGAGGCTTTCGCGGGGATTTCCCGCAAACTCGCCTGACAGGGTATTTGAGCAGTAACTGCAACCGCCGGTGCCGACTTTTCCGTCCCGATTCGGGCAGGATAGCCCCGCATTCAGCGGGACTTTGGCGACCTTTTCGCCGAATTCACGCTTCAGGACCGCATCGAGCGTCAGATAGCGTTTTCGCCCGTAGGGGTTCACTCCGCCGCTCCTGCTTCGGTAGTCACGACAGGCTGAGTGGTTACCTCAACCGAGGTGGTGACCGGTGCCTCTGTGGTTACATCGGGCTCGGTGGTCGTGACGGCTGTGGTCGTCTCCGAAGTGGTGGGCTCCGTGGTAGCCTCGGTTGTTGCTTCGGTAGTAGCCTCTGTTGTGGTGGTCGCCTGCGTGGTGGTTGTGGCAGGTGTCGTGTAATTGATATCGGGGTAATAGGTTGTGATTCTTGTGGTTGTTGTGGTGGTAGCCTCTGTCGTCGCCTCAGTGGTGGCTTCCGTCGTCACTTCGGGAGTGGTGGTGACCTCTTCGGTCTCCTCCGTGGTTGTGGTGACTTCGGTCGTAGCCTCGGTTGTGGTCGTGATAACGACTCTCGTGTCACTCAGATATTCCGCATCGACATAGGCGTGAATTCCGCTGTAGTAAATCTCAGCCCAGCCGTCGTCACGGATTTCGATAACGTTGACTTCGTTGTTCACGCTGAAATAGCCGAGCATCATGGAGTCGCTCGAAGGCTCAAGCCTTATGTTTACGGTGCCCGTTGCATACATGACATAGGTGTCGGGGACTTCTTCCTCGACCGTTTCGGTTGTAGCCGTGGTTACCGGCTCGGTAGTGGTCGGAGCGGTCGTGACGACCGGCTCGGTGACCTCCGGCTCCTGAACCTCGACAAGACTATCCCACTCATCTTCCTCGACTTCCTCTTCATCCTCCGACTTCGGAGCAAACCCGAGGAACTCGCCTATATCCGAAAGCCCGTCGCCGAAGGGGAGGGTGGTGTTGTAGGCATAGATAAGGTTAGTAAGATAGCTTCCGTCCATGACCGTCTCGGTCGAAAGCTTCGCGGTGAAGACCTCCGAAAAGTCCGAGCGGTTTATGAGAATAAAGCTGAGAGCAAAGAACAGGAGCACCAAGACGGGAATCGCAACCCCGATGAAGTTGTATCTGTCTGCGCCCTGCTCCTGACTGAGGTCGTTAAGGAGCTCGTCGGCATCGGCGTTTGCGTTTCTGACGGCTCGGGAGTAGCTTATGTCGAACTCGTCGCCCTTCTGACCGATTTCGAATTTAGGTGCGGACTCTTCTTCGATATTTGTCGTTTCCTGAGCCTCGACAGCGGGGGAGACCTCCGAAGAGACGTTCTTCTTTTTCTTCTTATTTTTATAAGTAGCCATATCGAATCCCCCTTAGTAGACCGCCGTTACCATTGCAACGGTTGAAATCACGAGAAGCAGTGTCACCAAGACGGTGCTCACGACTCTTATCGTTCCGTAAGAGTTCTCGTTCTCGGTCATTATCTTTCGCTTGAGGACTCCCGCAAGAGGTCTCAGCGGCGAAATATAGAAAATTGCAATCAGCGCATATATCCAGCCCCTCGAGAGCTCGTCCCAGAGGCTGTAGCTCATCAGGTAGTCATTCGAGCCGAACGTTACCCACGAAGCGTAATCCCCGAGCGAGCGGTTGGTGCAGAGGAAAACCGAAAGTATTGCCACCAAAAACGTGAACACTCCCGCCGGGATTGACTTTTTCGTTTCGAAGAATTTTTGCAGGATTACGGCAACGCCGACTATGCAGGCGAGCGCAACCCCGCCGGCTCCGACGCCGAACGAGACCCCCGCAACAATGCAAAGCCCAACTGCCGAAAGCATAAGCCACAGCGGATTATCGGTGAGTTTTTCGGAAGCCGATTTATAGGTCGGGCTTACTGCCCCGACATGGTCAATCATCAGGCTCTTCGGAGTAAAGCACCCAGCATTGAGCTCGATGCGATAGCCGCTCATCAGCATAAGCCCTTCGGACATCGAAAGATAGCCGAGCGCCACGACATAGATTTCAATCGCCATGAACAGGGCGCCCAGAATCAGATTGAGTAGCGGACGCGAGCCTTCAAACAGTGCGGCATTTATAAGCCTTTCAAGAGGATATCCGAGTATGGTAACCGCCGCAAGCCCGCAGATGAATCTTTCGAGCCCACTCGACAGCATCGCAAGCCCGGCATGGCGCTCTTTGATTTGATCCTTCAGCTCCGAATAGCTGAACAGGGGCGAAATCGCCATCATCTCAAACGATATCAAATACACCGACAGGTCGACAAAGCTCTTTTCGGCTTCGTTCTTGGAATCCCTCAGATACATGACTGAGCGGACATCGAAGAGAATAAACCCGATAGCCGAGACGGTACCGCTGATGGTTCCGAATGAACCCAAGCTGATAATAGGGAAGAGCGACGCCACTGCCGTCACAGCCCCTGCGACAATTCTCAGCCACGGCATTTTTCCGCCCTCGCAGAGCCTTGCCGCAAGGTACACGAGGAATATTAAGCCCAGAATAAGCGCATAATACAGAGGTCTCGCCCAGGCGATGAACACCACTGACATTATGAGCGATACAAGGTTTTTGTTCCTCGTCTCACTGCAAAGAAGCGAGAGAATCATATATATAGGTAAAAAGCAGAAAACGAATATTAGGTCGGTATACGACAATTCAAAAATCCCCCTTTGGTAGACAGTACCTTAATTGTATCACAAAAATCAGGGCATATCAAGCTTTCTCACGAACTTCCCCGATTCAAATCTTAAAATATTCTGTATTCCTTCATGTGATTTACACATTCAGGCTTATAATTATTAGCATAGGGAGCGGAACGGGAACGGAGGACGCATATTTATGAATGATAATTTCAATGAGAATGAAAATAGAATAGATGAAAATATTCAGCCGGAGAATGTTGAGACTTTCGAAACAGAATCGGAACCGGCAGAAACGGTCGAAGCCGTTGCGGAAGAAGTCAAGACTGATACGGACACGGGCGCTAATTCCTACGTCAGGGAAGCCCAATCGGACAGCGGCTATTCCGGCAGTACCTATTCTCAGAATGCGTACACCCAGAATCCCTATTCGAGCTACAGCTACGGAAGCTATAACACATCGGAGAACGGCAACCGCAGTGAGTATGTCTACAGCGCTCCTACGCCCAAGAAGAAGGGCAATGGCGGCAAGATTGCAATCGGAATCATCGTCGGAATACTTGCGGTATTCGTGGTTTCAGTAACGTCGATTTCGGCTTACATCGCTCTGAGCGGCACCGATTTTGACACCGTCTGGAGAGACGAGGAGAACAGCGACAATTCCGTCACGGCTTCTCAGGGCTCTGCAGACGAGGACGAAGTGGTTCTTGATAAGAACGAAGACGACGAGGCTTCCACCGATGCCGTTGCCGAAGACAACAGCTCCGACGCCGAAAACGCCGCTTCCAGCAGAGAATATCCCACTCTTGAACAGATGATGACTTCTGAGGGCAGTTACACCCTCACCGAAATATACGAGAAGGTTTCGCCTTCGGTAGTAGGAGTTTCCTCCACGACCGCAAGCGGAAGCGCCACCGGAACGGGAATCATCCTGACCGAGGACGGCTACATCCTGACATGTGCACACGTCGTTGAAGACGCCACAAGCATTGCGATAGTCGACGCCGATATGAACCAGTATGAGGCAACTCTTATCGGCGAGGATTCGCAGTCGGATATTGCGGTTCTCAAGATTAGTGCCGAGGGCTTGACTGCGGCGGAGCTCGGAGTTTCGTCCGATCTCAAGGTCGGCGAGGCGGCAATCGTAATCGGAAATCCCTTGGGATACGACCTTTATGGCTCAATGTCCGTCGGAATCGTGTCCGGTCTTAACAGAACCCTTAACGTCAACGGCAAGGACATGACGCTTATCCAGACCGACGCTTCCGTCAACAGCGGCAACTCGGGCGGACCGATGGTCAATGCCTACGGTCAGGTTATCGGAATCATTTCCGCAAAGGTTTCCTCCTCCTATGGTGAGGGACTCGGCTTTGCAATCCCGATTGACGATGCACTTCCGATTATAAACGACCTCATCCAGTACGGCTACGTCACCGGCAGACCTTCTATCGGAATCACCGGCGAGGATATAACGGTTTACGTCGCATTCTACTACGGAATCCCGCAGGGCGTCATGGTCAGATACGTTGAACCCGGTTCAGGCGCAGATGTCGCCGGAGTCGAGGCATACGACATTATCGTCGGCGTCAATGACGAGACCATCACCACCATGGATGAGCTTACCAACATCAAAAACAACTACTCTGTGGGAGATACCATAACACTCAACATCTATCGCAACGGAACCTACATCGACCTTGAGGTTGAGCTTATGGAAATCACCGGTTGATATTTACGACTTTACTTGGATATCGGCGCGGTATGGCGCAGGCAAATTCACATAGCGCTGTGCTGTCGCTAAAAATTGACATACAGATATCGCGAGCCTAGAGGGGAGGCCCCACAGGATTAATCCTGAGAAATATCCCCAACAAACAGTTACGCGAAAGCTTTTTCATATTTTTCCCTTTCTTTGCTTGCGGGTCGGGAAACCGTCCCGACCCGTGAGCGCCCTCTTTCAAAATTGCCAGTATCGCGAAAGCTTTTTCATATTTTTCCCTTTCTTTGCCTACGGGTCGGTCTCCGGTCCGTAGGCGCCCCCTTTTCATGGGGATTTTCTTTTGGTAAAAGACTTGTCAAACGGCGAAAACTGTGCTATTATAGTTGTGCTTATAACCGAAATTCCGGAAGGAGATATATTAATGGCAAACGACAAGAAAGCCGTATCCGCTATTACCTCGATGAACGAGGACTTTGCACAGTGGTATACGGACATAGTAAAGAAAGCGGAGCTTATCGAATATTCAAGCGTCAAGGGCTGTATGGTTATCCGCCCTTATGGCTATGCTATCTGGGAAAATATGCAGAAGCTCCTTGATTCAAGATTCAAGGCTTTGGGTGTTGAGAACGTCTATATGCCGATGTTCATCCCCGAGAGCTTACTCAATAAAGAAAAAGACCACGTCGAGGGCTTTGCTCCCGAGGTTGCATGGGTCACCCACGGCGGCAACGATAAGCTCGAAGAGAGACTTTGCGTCAGACCGACCTCCGAAACCCTTTTCTGCGAGCACTATGCGAATATAATCCACTCCTATCGCGACATGCCGAAGCTCTATAATCAGTGGGTTTCTGTCGTAAGATGGGAGAAGACCACAAGACCGTTCCTTCGTTCGAGAGAATTCCTCTGGCAGGAGGGTCACACCATCCACGAAACCGCCGAGGAAGCCGAAGCATTCACCGAAAAGATGCTCGAGACCTATGCCGAGTTCTGCGAGACGGAACTTGCAATGCCGGTTGTCAAGGGCAAGAAGACCGACAGCGACAAGTTCGCCGGTGCCGTTTCGACCTATGCAATCGAAGCCCTGATGCACGACGGCAAGGCTTTGCAGGCGGGAACGTCCCACTACTTCGGCGACGGCTTTGCCAAGGCTTTCGGCATCACCTATACTGACAAAAACAACTCCGTGAAGATCCCTTATCAGACCTCCTGGGGCGTCACAACCCGTCTCATCGGCGCTATAATCATGACCCACGGCGACGACAACGGTCTTGTTCTCCCGCCGGCGGTCGCACCCGTTCAGGTTGTAATCGTACCTGTTGCACAGCACAAGGAAGGCGTCCTCGAAAAGGCTCACGAGCTTTATGACACTCTTAATTCCGCCGGAATCAGGGTCAAGCTTGACGACAGCGAGAACTCTCCCGGCTGGAAGTATGCAGAGTACGAAATGCGCGGCGTTCCCGTAAGAGTCGAAATAGGTCCGAGGGACATCGAAGAGAACCACTGCGTAGCGGTTCTGAGACATAATCGTAAGAAAGAATTCATAACTCTTGACAATCTCGTTGAGGGCATCAAGACCTGCCTTCAGGAAGTACATGACGGCATGCTTGAAGCCGCAACAAAGAGGCAGGAAGAGAAAACCTATTCCTGCACCAGTATCGACGAAATCAGTGAGACACTTGAGAAGAACGGCGACGGATTCGTCAAGGCAATGTGGTGCGGCGACGAAGCCTGCGAGGACAAAGTCAAGGAGCTTACAGGCGTCGGCTCCCGTTGCATCCCGTTCGAGCAGGAGAACCTCAGCGACAAGTGCGTCTGCTGTGGCAAGCCTGCCAAGTGCATGGTAATGTGGGGGAAGGCGTATTAAGATAATAAAAAAAGTACTCTCATTGCAACCGATTCGCTACGGAATCTCTTCCGTGATTGCATTCGTCATCGACTATGCGATACTGCTGATCGTCGAATGGCTTCTTGGGGACTTTTCGCTCGCGATGGAGGTCGCGGCGGTGGCGGCGTTCTGCGTGTCGTCGCAGGTGAACTTCCACATCAACCGTCGGTGGGTCTTCCGCTCGGAAAAGAGCGTGTGGGCTGAAATGGGCGGATATTATGCCCTGGCGGCGGTGAGCTTCACTGTCAAGACCTTCGTCCTGATGGAAGTGATGACAAGAGTCCTTCTCTTCCCGACATGGCTCGCGAAGCCGATTGCGGAAGTGATAATGTTCGTCATCAACTTCGCCGTGCAGAAGCTTCTCATCTTCCGCAAAAAGAAAGCCGAACCCCCGGAAGAAAAATAGATATTTTCAACAGATTTTCGGTTGACAATATTGCAGTTTTGGTATAAAATGTTCTTAAGAAGGGTTTATCGACCCGTAAAAACTTAAAAATAAGGCAGGTAACAGATATGAAAGCTACACTTTTGGTATTGGCGGCAGGTCTCGGCTCCCGTTTCGGCGGAGACAAGCAGATTTCCAACGTCGGACCTCACGGCGAAATTCTGATGGAATACTCAATCCACGACGCCATTGCGGCGGGCTTTGAGAAAGTCGTATTCGTTCTTAAGAGCGAGATGGTCGACATAGTTCGTTCGACCGTCGGCGAGAAGTTCAAGGACAGAGTCGAGCTCGAATACTGCGTTCAGGATTATTCGACCGTTCCGAGCTTCTATAAGATTCCCGAGGAAAGAGTCAAGCCGTTCGGCACGGTTCACGCAGTCTTGGCGGCAAAGGACGCTCTCACGGAGCCCTTCGCAACAATCAACGCCGACGACTACTACGGCAAGGAGTGCTTCGACATTATGTATAAGCTCCTTGCAAATCTCAAGGGCGCAAACGAAGCCGCAATGGTTACTTATATCCTCAAGAACACCGTAAGTCTCAATGGCACAGTCACAAGAGGCGTTTGCAGTGTTGCGGACGGCAAGCTCGTGAAAGTAGACGAGACCAGCGGCATCAAGCCCGAGGGCGACAAGATGGTCTCCGAGACGGGAGAAGTCGACCCCGACGCAGAGGTTTCGATGAACTTCTGGGGCTTCCACAACGAAACGCTCCCGATGATGGAGAAGTATTTCGAGGACTTCCTTAAGGCGTTGACTCCCGACCAGATAAAGGCGGAGTGCCTTCTTCCCGTAATGGTCAACGATTTCCTCAACGAAAGCTCCATCACAGTTGAGGCTCAGCCCTCCCACGACAAGTGGTTCGGCATCACCTACAAGGAAGATAAAGCAGACGTTGAGGAGAAGCTCAGAAAGCTCCATGCAAACGGAGATTATCCCGAGAATCTGTAAATCAGCGATAAAAATAGCCCCGACTTCGTGTCGGGGCTTATTTTTATGTCTGTTATTCGATAAGCTCGCCGGTAGCGAGATAGTCATCAATCATAACGTTCAGCTCTTCTACATAGTAGTCAAGTCTGTCGCCATAGGCTTCCTTGAGCTGTGCCCAGGTGTAGCTACCGCCGTTACGGTTGATGCCCCAGTCGAACGAGTTGTAAGCCGAGTCAAGGCTGGTTCCGAGGTCGCCGGTGTAGTACATGACGACGTTTGCAACAGCGATGTCATAGCACTCGTCATACATTTCGAGCATCTCGTCGGTCCAGAGATAGGTTTCCTTGAGCTGCTTCTTGTCGATGTTGACAACGGTCGGGTCGATGGTCTTGAATCTCTCGCAAGCCGCCAAGAGAGCCACGCCCTCGGGGCTCGAAGCACCGGTGATGAGCATATAGCCGGTCGGAAGCGAATTGAGGTAGTAGATGCCGTCGCCGTCCTGATACCTCGGAAGCGGAACGAACATGATTTCGCCGGCTTCGATGTCGCCCCAGATCTGGTTCATTTCTTCAACGGTGAGCTTAAGTCCCGTGGGAACATCGCAAATCCAGAAGAGGCAAAGTCCGTCCTTGACACCCGAGCCATAGACGAAGTCGTTTCTTCCTGCCCAGTAGTCGTTGCCCTCGTGGTAAACGCAGTCGTTCTTTACGAGGTCGTAAATCATGTTCTCGGCAATTTCGATGAGCGGGTCGTCGAGGTTGGTATAGAAGTGACCGTCCTCATCCTTCTGGATGATGGTGCGTCCTGTCGACTCTTCAACGATACTGTTTACATAGTACCAGCCGTCAAGAGCATATCTGTCATCGTCAGGATCAGAGAAGTCGATGCACATTTCATAGAATACATCCCAAGTCCACTCGTCGTTCCAGTAGAGCTCGGCGGGGTCGTCATAGCCATACTCTTCGATGACTCTGCGGTTGTAGGGGACGATAGACTTAAATGTAACGTCGGTGACGAATGCAAAGTGCTGATCTCCCAATGCGAAGTACTCAGCCGCCTCAGCCATACCCGACCAAAGAGGTTCGGAATAGTCGATATAGTCGTCAACCGGCTGATACATTCCCTTCATACAGCTATAGGGGAAGGTAGCGGTGTTGGAGGTTCCGGCAAGTGCGAAGTCGGGAGACTTCGATGACAGAACGAGGTTTGCAAGGTCGTCCGAATAGTCTGCGTATGTAGTCTCAATCCACTGGATTGTGCAACCATACTTTTCGGTGAATGTGAAGTAACCGGTGTTGATGATTTCATCCTCAGAATAGTTGTGGAAGTCGTCATACCACGAGAACCACTGGATTTCTGTTCCTGCGGCGGAGGTTTCCTCAACGTCCGGAAGAGTGATTCCGGCGGCGGCAAGGATAGCCGTTGCATCTTCGGTCGAAAGCGTCAGATAGACAATTTCTCTCGTAGAGCTTCCGCATCCTACAAGCGCAAGAATCATGATTACAGCCAGGCTGAGTGCCAAAATTCTTTTCTTCATGCTGAATGTTCCTTTCTCGGCGTAGTGTGTGCCGTATTATCCGTTGCGGTTTACCGCAACGAGATAAAAAGTGATGAAACCATTATACACGAAATCAACACAAAAAGCAACAGATTTTTATAAGAAATTATTGCACAACTGGAAATTGAATAGATTGCCAGTTCTACGCATCTTTTTTCGTATGGGAAATCTTCCTGTAAAGCTGTATAAGATATGCAATAATTTGAAACAGTTTTTCAAAAGCCTTGACAACTGTACATAATTATGATATAATGTCCGCGCTGAACATCTCGTAGGATATTTATTCAAAGTTATGAGCGGTAAATTAATTACAAGAGAGGTTTTTAACATGGGCAGATTAGATGGAAAAGTTGCAATTATCACTGGTGGCGGAAGCGGAATGGGTGCGGCTTGCACCGAGCTTTTCGTAAAAGAGGGCGCAAAGGTTGTAACAACCGGTCGTCGTATTGAAAAAATGCAGAGTGTAGTTGCGGAATTCGACCCCGAGGGAAAGTATTCGGACAGCATTCTCGTTATGAAACAGGACGTTTCCAAGGAAGAGGACTGGCTTGAGGTTGCCGCTGAAACCGAAAAGCGTTTCGGTAAGATTGACATCTTAGTCAATAATGCTGGCGTTCTCGATTCTGTTCCACTGCAGAACATCACCTATGAGAACTGGAAGTCTGTTATGGACATCAACGGCTGGGGACAGCTTCTCGGCTACAAGACCATCGTTCCTTACATGCAGAAGATTGGCGGAGGAAATATCGTAGTAGTTTCTTCTATGGCGGCTGTCAACTCCGGCGGAGGACTCACTGCCTACTGCGCGAGCAAGGGCGCAAGCGATGCTCTTTCACGTGCGGCTTCTGTTCATCTCGCACCTCTGGGAATCAGAACCAACTGCATTCTTCCCGGAACTATAGAAACTCCTATGCTCCGCGACGCCTTCCCGGATGAGGAATCATGGAACGCAATGTGTGAGACTCAGCTCCTCAAGAGAGTCGGCACACCTATGGAAATCGCTTACCTTGCACTCTATCTTGCAAGCGACGAATCCGGCTTCACCAACGGTGTTTCCGTAATAGTCGACGGCGGTATCCACAACTCTCCCGCAACGGTTGTAGCAGACAAGTAAAACAAAAAAAGGCTCCCAGGCTCGGGAGCCTTTTCAATTCTGCATGAATTACTTCCTCTTCTTCAGCACCACCGCCATCGCCGCCGCGACAGCCGCAGGCACGAGCGCCAGTGCCACACCGGTAGCGGGATTTGAAACATCGTCAAGGTCATCATCAATCAGCATAATGCCCGCATTTGCATCGGTATCAGGAGTCTCAGTGTCGACTGCATCCTGAGCCTCGGCGGTATCCTCAGTAAGCTCCATGATTCCGCCATAAGTGGCATCGACATAAACGCCCTCAAAATCGGTGAGCTTCTCTTTAACAGTTGCCTTGAGAAGCTCTGCATCTTCGGCGATAGCCGCGACTTCGGGGTCTTCGATATTGAGGTCAACGTGAACGACGTTCTGTTCTTCGTCGATTCCAACACCATAGATAGCCGCAATAAACGGGTCTTCAGAATTCGGATTCATCTTGGAAACGATTTCGTCGTTAGCCGCTAATAGCTCGTTGAAGCTGTAGGTAGCCTCTTTGATGGTTATTCCTTCAATGTCGATAATCGAAGAAAGCTCTGCCTTGACTTCATCGGTAAGCTCGGTGACAAGAACGACAAGCTCTGAGCCGTCAAAGTAGGCTCCGGCATAGTAATCGGGATAAACGGTGTTTCCGTCGGCATCCGACCATGATTCGATAAGGTCTACAAAAGTGTCGTTGGCAATGCCTTCAACATCTGTTGAGTATACTCTGTCTCCGTTTTCGTCTACAACAGTGATAGCAAAGCCGGAAGTGGTCATCACAGCGCAGAGGGCGACTGCGAAGAAGGTTTTAGATAAATTGTGATTTCTTTTCATTTTGGAATCCTCCATAGATTTTATTTTTTCGAGATACGTCTCTTGAGATACGTCTCTATAAGCAATACACATTGGGAACGGGAATTATTGCATCCGGTCAAAAAATTTTTTGTGGAAAGGCACCAACATATCTTTCACAAATTGCCGGCGTGAAAAGTTCGTTATTTTCGTGTAATATGATGTTGAAATATTCGCGACGATGTGCTATAATAACGTGGTACTGAAAATCAAACAGTAATTTTTCCGCGACACGGCTTATTGCAATAGACCGTGTCGAACTTTTGAAAGGAGTTATTTAAGAAACAGTATGTTAAAAACATTTGCCAAGTGTATACGCGAGTTCAAGAAGCAGACAATTCTTACTCCGATACTCGTAAGCTGCGAAGTGCTTCTCGAATGCTACATACCGTTCAGAATCGCCAACCTCGTCAACGCAATAAGCGCCGGCGCCGAAATGCCCGAGCTGATTTCAAACGGAATCATCTTAGTCATAATGGCACTATTGTCGCTGATGTTCGGCGCGTTGGCGGGATATACCTGTGCCGAGGCGTCGTGCGGATTTGCAAAGAATCTTCGCCATGACCTTTTTGCAAAGATTCAGGGTTATTCGTTCGAGAATATCGACCACTTCTCAACATCATCTCTCGTAACGAGGCTTACAACCGACGTTACAAACATCCAGATGGCTTTCATGATGATTATCCGTACTGCCATAAGATGCCTGCTTATGCTCATATTCGCCTTCATAATGGCGTTTGTCATGGGCGGAAATATGGCGTGGATATTCGTCGTGGTAGTGCCCATTCTCGGAATCGGTCTCTATTTCATTTCATCGAGAGCAAACCCGAGATTCAAGAGCGTATTCACAAAGTACGATAACCTCAACAGCTCCATTCAGGAGAATATCAAGGGTATAAGAGTTGTCAAGTCCTTCGTCCGTGAAGACTTTGAGCAGGAGAAGTTCAACACCGCCGCCCGTGATGTCCAGAAGGACTTCACCGTTGCGGAAAGAATCGTAGCCCTCAACAGCCCTCTTATGCAGTTCTGCCTCTATGTTGTTCAGGTCTTCGTTCTCTCGTTCGGCTCCTACACTATAATCACGTCGGCAGGACTTGATTTGAATATCGGACAGCTTTCGTCGCTTCTGACCTATAGCTTCATGATGCTTAATTCGCTCATGATGGTTTCGATGGTTCTCGTTATGATAACTATGGCGAACGAATCCATGAAGCGTGCCTGCGAGGTTTTGGGCGAGGAGTCAACCTTGACAAGCCCCGAGAACGCAGTAATGGAAGTCAAGGACGGTTCAATCGATTTCAATAACGTCAGCTTCAAGTATGCTCAGTCGGCTAAGAAGTATGCCCTCTCGGATATTGATTTGCATATCAAATCGGGCGAGACAATAGGCATCATCGGCGGAACAGGCTCCTCGAAGTCCTCCCTCATTCAGCTTATATCAAGATTATACGACGTAAGCGAGGGTTCTGTCAAGGTCGGCGGTGTGGATGTAAGAGATTACGATTTGGATGTATTAAGAAACAACGTCGCAGTCGTTCTCCAGAAAAATCTCTTGTTCTCCGGCACCATTAAAGAAAATCTGAGATGGGGTAATAAAGAGGCTACGGATGACGAAATTATCGAGGCTTGCAAGCTTGCATGTGCCGACGAATTCGTCGAGACCTTCCCCGACAAATATGACACCCATATCGAGCAGGGAGGCACCAACGTCTCCGGCGGCCAGAAGCAGAGACTCTGTATCGCAAGAGCTCTTCTCAAGAAGCCGAAGATTCTCATCCTCGACGACTCGACAAGCGCCGTCGACACCAAGACCGATGCGAAAATCAGATACGGATTCAAGCAGTATATTCCGACAACCACCAAGATTATCATTGCTCAGAGAACCGCTTCTGTTGAAGATGCGGACAGAATAATCGTTATGGATGCCGGCAAGATTATCGCTATCGGCACACACGACGAGCTCCTCAGGTCGAGCGACATTTATCGTGAAATCTACGTCTCCCAGAACAAGGCGAGCTCCGACGAAAGGATGGCGAGTATAGATGGCTAAAGATTATTCTAATGTTCAGGTAAAGAGAAAGAACGTCTTGGTTCGTCTTTTCAAGCTCCTCATGAGCTTCTATCCCGTAATGCTTCCATGTATGCTCGTTCTTCTCGTGTTTAACGCAATAGTAAGAAGCTTGCCGTCGGTATTCATGCAGCAGGTTATCGCTCTCATTGAAAACAGTGACGCCAGCACAACCTGGAGCGATATAAGCGGGCAAGTCTTCTCGCTCGTCGCAGTTCTGGCAACGTTCTATATTCTTTCGATTATAGCCGATGTCACCTATACCCAGATGATGGCTATCATCACTCAGGGAACACTCGCTAAGCTCCGTGAAAAGATGTTCGCGAACATGCAGAAGCTCCCCATCAAGTATTTCGACACTAACGACCACGGCGACATCATGAGTCACTACACCAACGATATCGACACGCTTCGTCAGATGATTTCCCAGAGTATCCCGCAGATGCTCATGTCGGGCGTAAGCGTAATCACTTTGGCGTTCATCATGCTTTATTACAGCATCCCGATGACCCTCGTAATCGTCTGCGGCGTAATCATCATGCTGATAATCACCAGGAAGATAGGCGGTGGTTCTTCAAAGTACTTTGTCCGCCAGCAGAAAGCCCTCGGTAAGGTTGAAGGCTACGCCGAGGAGCTTATGAACGGTCAGAAGGTCGTCAAGGTCTTCTGCCACGAGGAAGAGGCTCAGGCTGACTTCGACAAGCTCAACGACGCCCTCTATGAGGACTCCACAAGAGCGAATAAATACGCAAATACCTTGGGACCGATACTCAACAACATCGGCAACATCCTCTATGCTCTGGTGGCGTTTGCCGGCGGCGTGTTCCTTCTCTATAAGATTCCGAACCCGAGTATTTCCGGCGCCGCAATCTCAATCAGTATCGTAGTTCCGTTCCTCAACATGACCAAGCAGTTCACCGGCAACATCAGTCAGGTTTCGAATCAGCTCAACTCTGTCATCATGGGTATGGCTGGTACTCAGAGAATCCTCGACCTCATGGACGAGACCCCCGAGGTCGACGACGGCTATGTAACTCTCGTCAACGCCAAGGAGAACGCCGACGGCACCATCACCGAGTGCGAGGAGAGAACAGGTCTCTGGGCTTGGAAGCACCCGCACACTGCGGACGGCTCGGTAACCTATACACCCCTCAAGGGCGATGTCCGGCTTTACGATGTCGACTTCGAATACGAAGAAGGCAAGCCGGTTCTCCACAACATCTCGCTCTACGCCAAACCGGGACAAAAAGTTGCCTTCGTAGGTGCGACGGGAGCGGGCAAGACGACCATTACAAACCTCCTCAATCGCTTCTATGACATCGCCGACGGCAAGATTCGCTATGACGATATCAACATCAACAAGATTTCGAAGGCGGACCTCCGGCATTCTCTCGGCATGGTTTTGCAGGATACGAACCTGTTCACGGGAACCGTTATGGACAATATCCGCTACGGCAGACTTGACGCTTCGGATGAAGAGTGCATGGCGGCGGCAGAGCTTGCCGGCGCAAGCGACTTTATCGAGCGTCTTCCTGACGGCTACAACACAATGCTCACCGAGAACGGCTCTAACCTCTCGCAGGGTCAGAGACAGCTTCTCTCGATTGCCCGAGTTGCGGTTGCCGACCCGCCGGTAATGATTCTTGACGAAGCGACAAGCTCCATCGACACCCGTACCGAGCAGATAGTCCAGAAGGGCATGGATGCCCTGATGATAGGCAGAACGGTCTTCGTCATCGCGCACCGCCTCTCGACTGTCAAGAATTCGGACGTCATAATCGTCCTCGACCACGGCAGAATTATTGAACGTGGTTCCCACGACGAACTCATCGCCGCCAAGGGACAGTATTATCAGCTCTATACCGGAGCGTTTGAGCTGGAATAAGAAAAGCTATATTGAGAAAGCCGCACCCCGCGGCTTTTTCTTATGTCCAGAAATAATTTTGAAAATGCTCTTGACATCTACTACAAGATGTAGTATACTGTAATTACTACAAGCTGTAGTAATATTTCCGAGAGGTGCACACTCAATGAAATCCGAAGACAGAATCACACATGGGCTTTCCGAAGCCGAAAGAGAAATAATGCAGGTAATGTGGGAGAGAGGGGAGCCTATGACGGCATCTCAGCTTCTTACAAAGTTCGAAGACTCGAAGGGCTGGAAGCCCCAGACGCTCAACACATTTCTCACAAGACTTGTCGCGAAGGGCTATCTCGAATCTCACAAGCGCGGCAACGCAAATGTCTACTCAACCCTGATTTCGAAGGCTGAATTCGAGAGTCAGGAGGCGAGCGAGTTTGTCGAGAAAAACTATGGCGGCTCTGCAAAGCGCCTCATCGCCGCTCTTGTCGACGGCGGGGCGGTCAGCGACGAAGAGATAGCCGAGCTCAAGCAGTGGTTCAGCGAGAGGTGACGACATGCGAGATGTGTTTGTACTTGTCCTGATATCGTCTCTGTTCACGGGACTTGTGATGCTTCTGCTCTGTACTTACGACTTGCGCCTCGGCAAGCATCTTTCTCCCCGAAAGAGGACAACCGTCGCAACCTTGACTCTTGCCCTTCAACCGGCAATGCTTTTGCTTGCAACCGCCTTGTCGATGGTTCCTATAGTCGAACCCACGGCAGAAAGCACCGCAACCGGCACCTTTACCGGCAACTTTTCGGCAGAAATCGCAGTCTCTGAAACCGCCACAGCGGTCAATAACAGCGCAACAGCCGCCTCAACCGGATTTTCGCTTCCCGATTTCGGGATAGTTCTCGGCTTTCTTACTCTGATATGGCTCACCGGCATCGCAGTCACGGCTCTTTATAAGATAGTGTCGTACCTCCGCTTTGTACATAATCTCAAAAAGAGCCTGACCAAGTGCGACTATGATGCGCCTGTTTCGGTGTTCACAAGCCCCGAGGCAAGCTCGCCATTCTTAATGGGTTTCTTCCGGTCGAAGATTATCTTGCCAGACAAGCCGATGGAAAGGGAAGAGCTCGAGCTTGCAATCCGGCACGAGCTGACTCACCACAAACGCCACGATATACAGAAGAAATTCTTTGCTGAAATGCTCAAGTGCATAAACTGGTTCAATCCGGCGTTTTATTTGTTCGCGAATAAGCTTTCCGAGCTGTCGGAACTCACGGTTGACGAGATTCTGTCGTCAGATTTGGATTATACAGGAAGAAAAGCATATGGCGGGTTGCTTCTGAAGTTTGCATCTTCACAGCAGGAAAGCATTCTCTGTACGGATTTGAGCAAAGCCGCCAAGAGCCTTGCCGAAAGATTGGAGCTTATTATGGAAGATGAGAAGAGAAAAACCACAAAAGGAGAAAAGATTGCTCTCGGCATTTTGTCGGCGGTCACTCTTGCGGTAATCGGCGTCAGCGTCGGTTTCTGCATGACCGCCGTGCCGGAGCTAAAAATCGGCTCGACCGACGAGGATGAAATTATTAAAATAGACCTGAGTAATCAATATTTCATCGACGCACCGACCGTCATCGAGGACGGTCCCGAGAACCCGCTTCTTGACGCCGACTTTACCGGTTGTTCGGTTTATGTCGAACGTTGGGTTTACGGCTTCTTCGACGAGCCAGCTCTACTTGATGATGAGAGTGCCGAAAATATCATAAGCATTATCGAAAATATGGAGCTTGACCGGCTTCCGATAGATTTCAACGTTGGTGAAACTCCGGCAGGAGCATCCACCGCAAGCCTCTATACCATCGTTATGGCAGACGGCACTGAGCACAGCGTCGGGGATATATCGGCGGATTATAATATCAGCTATACTGAGACAGTGGATTATTCCTGCCTGATAATTGACGGATATTTCTATATCATGTCGGATGAAGGCAGTAGGCTTCTGCTCGAATTCAGGCAAAGCTGGCTCGAGCAGTATCTCCATGATACAGCCGTCAACGGCATAAGCTACAACGAGTATAAGTATAATCTTGTCCACTCCATCGGCGAATGGGAGTATGAAAGAAACATTCAGGATTTGATTAACGGAGGCATTATCGAATCGGAAGAGGAGTATTACGAAATCCTCGCCGGCATTGATGATATCACAAAATATGTTGTGTCTGCCTCCTGAGCCATTCAGGACATAAAAAAGACCCACCCGGACTATTCCGAGTGGGTTTTGCTTTATGTGAGGATTATTTCAGCCCGTCAATCCAGCCCTGATAGTATTCGAGGCTGTCGTCATAGACTTTGAGGGTGCGACGGTTGAAGATGCCGAAGGTTTCTTCGCCGACATCGCTGTAGTTGTTGTCCCACGCGATACACATCATGTTGTACTTTTTCGCCGTGGAGACGAGGTACTTCGCCCATTCGTATCTGTCCTCGTCGTTGTCCTTGTTGATACAGCCGCACTCGCCGATGATGACATAAACGCCGTTCTTGACAAACTTGTTGTAGAGCTTGCGGATAACGCTGTCAATGGTGCTCTTGGCGGAGCTGTCGAAGTCGGTATAGGACATGTCTGAATTCTGGCAGAGGTTATACGGGTCGTAGATGTGAACCGTCAGAAGAAGTCTGTCCGAAACGGTGTCGTCCGGCATTTCGAACTGCGAGGAGCAGGCGGCGTCGGCTTTAGCGGCATAGGACGAAACCATCAGATATCTTGTGGCGTTGTTGCCGCCGGAGGCTCTGACAACGTCGACAAACGCCTGATTGCAATCCATGACGGTTTGCAAAGCGTCCTTGCAGGTGGAGCTCGACGTGTCGAACCACCATTCGTAATTGGTGCCCGCAAGTCTCGGCTCGTTCATCGGCTCGAAGATGAGATGCTCGTCATAGTCCTTGAAGTACTCGGCAACTTGAGTCCATATCTTCGTTATGTATTCGACCGCCTGGTCGTGGTTGGTGGGATTATAGACGTCGTTGTCGTGGTGGGAGTTGATGATGACATACATGTCGTTCTCGAGCGCCCAGTCGACGACCTCCTGAACTCTTGCAAGCCACTTTTCGTCGATGTTGTAGTCATCGTCGCAATGATAGCTCCATGAAACGGGGATGCGAATCGTGTTGAAGCCGAGGTCGCTGATGGTGTCAATCATCGCTTCGGTCGTCTTCGGGTTTCCCCATGACGTTTCCGAAGAGCCCTGAGAGTCGAACGAGTTGCCGAGGTTCCACCCCACTCCCATAGCCTCAATCAGGTCGTCGCCGTCGATGTCGATGATGGCGTCGACGTGAGCCTTGGTCGGTGTGGCGGTTGCAGTCGTCGCGGTGGTTGCGGTTGTGGACGCAGTGGTGGCGGCAGTGGTTGCCGCAGTCGTTGCGGTGGTAGTGGCGGTCGTGGTAACGGTCGGCTTCTCATCTACGAGATAGTTGTTGGAAACATACCCAACGGTGCCGCTGTAATCAATTTGGTACCAGCCCGTCGAGGCGATTCCCGTGACGGTGACCTCTTCGCCTTGGTCGAGGTGCCCGATTCGGTCGTAGTCAATCGACGGTCCCGAGCGGACGTTTACCGCCGCTTTTGCGTATAAAGTCAGGTTTGCTTCTTCGACCGTGAAAGCCGCCGTGGTGACTTCCTCGGTGGTGACAATCGCTGTGGTCGTGACCTCGGTTGCAACTGTGGTCGCTTCTGTCGTAGCCTCCGTAGTTGCCTCCGTGGTGGTCGTCGCTTCTCCGGTGGTCGTCTCCAAAGTGGTGGTTGTCACTTCCTCGGTCGTAACCTCCGGAGCGGAAGTAACCGCGGCATTGGAAGTGAACACTTCCTCGGTAGCCCCGCTCGCACACCCGCAGAAGCTGAGAGCAATAGCCAAAATCAGTAATGCTGAAATAAATCTTTTCATGTCAAGTACCTCCATATGCAATAAGTGTACCATAAATCAAGGAGAATAGCAAGAAAAAAAGACGGCAATGCCGACCGATAAATCTGCCGAATAGTATTCCGCCATACCCTCAAGCAGAATTCCTTCTGCGCCATCAGAAATATTTTCGGTAGCAGACAACACTTTAACGCCATTCTTTTTAAACGTCGTTTTATACCTCGCACTGTCGTAACGATTTTGGGCAAAGCAATCAAGCTTCCAGACAAGAATCGAATCAAAAAGTTTCTTGCTACTGTCCTTAATCATATTTTTAAACTCAGGACGATTATCCGTTTTTGCGGAGAAGGCTCTGTCGATGTAATGCCGAAGAATTGTGATTCCGTTCTTTTCTGCGAATGCAGTTCATTCTCTAATCTGCCCCTCGATGATTCCTCACTCCGATTGCATATTACGGCGGTCATTTTTCGCTCTCCTTTTCTTTATTCTATGAACATCTTATAGTCTAACACAGACAAGGCGCATGCTCAGACAAGCTTTCAAAAGCGAGATACGCCCTGTCGGACATTTACTCAAAAATGAGCAAATCCCGGCTGACTCTCTTGATGGGAATTGCGATTTCCCATACCCTCGACATTCGGTTCCCATTTAAAAATGTCCACAGCAGCTTCGCCGGTTGCCGGTGGCAAAAAGAAAAAGCAGAGGTTTTGCCCCTGCTCTTTCGCATCTATATTCCGAAGAAATCCCAATCACTATCCATGCTTTCTTCTCATCAATACTATTACCACCACAATCACTGCCACGACTACTGCAATGCCAACAACCGGCACAATCGGGAAGCCGGTTGAAAACGACACCGCCTCTCCATCAATAATCATACAGTCGAGATACATAGTATCCGCAAGCTCGCTTGTGGCGGTCAGCGTGACTGTGTTCTCGCCGGATTTAAGTGGGATGTTGATGGTATAGTACTCCCAGTCGGTGCCTGTGATCGAAAGGCTCAGGTCAGAAATCTTCTTGCCGTTCACATAAAGCGCAAGTCCGGAGACGTCCGAGTTCTCAAGCAAGTATCGGATGTTGAGAGTGTATGTCCCCGAAGCCGTTACGGAAACGGTGCCTCTGACGGAAGCGCCTTCAGCAGTTCCGAAAATAAGATAGCCCTGACCGTAGTAGTTTCTAATGTCATAATTTGCACCGCTTTTAACGAGGCTTTTAATGCCCTTGTAGGCATAGAACTCGGCTTCGTACTGCCGATCTCCTGTGTACTCGGGAGGGCTCTCAGGCTCGGCTATTGTTGCGACGTTGTAGTCGGTGGAGCGATTGGTGTTAGAGCCGCTGACGTTGATTGTTATGTCTACAGGACCGTTGTGAGAAACTGTCACGGTGAAGACACCGTTTGTATACTCGGTTGTTATATTGCTCGCGGATGTGTTGATACCTCTGTCGATATAGGTGAGTGTCGGCTCCTTCGAGCACCCGCTGATGACGATAGTGTCGGTTCTCTGGAGAAGAACGCTGTTTTCGTCATAGTTGTTGAGATAAATTTCGAGGCTGTCCGAGTACTCGTTGATGATTCCTGTCGTATAGGTCGAAAGCTCAAGCTCGATGCTGTCGGCAGTGTTATACTGGAACGGAATCGTTCCGCTCGCCTTTTCGCCGCTCTTGAGAGGATTGTAGACAACCCATGTATTCCCGTTTCTGCCGGCATAGATGACGCCGGTGTATTCCTCCGGGAAAAGTTCTTCAAACTCAGCGACCTTGTCCTCAATCGTCGCCCACCGTTCGGATATTTCCGATTGCAGAATCTGCATCTCGAACTGCTCCGCTATGTCATCTGTAAGAGCATACACCGTCGGGATTGCAGGATACCGCCCCGTCGACTTGTAGAATGAGTGATTTTCGCTCAGACTGCCGTCGTAATCGTTCTGGTATAGTCCCTCAAAAAGCGAAGGATAGGTGGAGTACATATCGTCATCCGAGCCACTTTCAACATCCTGAATTATTACGACTTTGGTGTCCGCGATAACTTCCTCCCGGGTTGGAATCCGTATCGCACCCTCAATAATCTTTCGAAACATATCCGTCACGACATTCGTGAACTGGGTGTAGGACGACCATTGCCTCTCGGTATATCCGTCATCGTCAACCGTCGGGTCATCCTCATAGAAATCATCATCAGGGACAAGTTCGGGACCGTCAATAATCGTGGCTCCTGATTTCAGGAAGCGTTCAAGCATGACTGTAAGTCCAGTTGACTGCGTGAACGGAATTGTTTCCGTCCAGCCGGTTTCATCATATCTGACACCGTAGTTCCCGCAATATCCCGCAAGATACGCTCCGAGACAGATGCTTTCCATGTCATAAAGATAACTGTGCTGGGTGTACTTTTCCAAAAGAATGAAGTTCTCGGTATAGTCAAGGCAAGCTTGTTCAAATTCGGGAACCTGCTTTATCATCGCAAGTGGATTTATGTCCGCACTCCACTGATTTCCGCACCAGCTGACGACCAGATAGCCGCCGTACTTGTTGCAGAGCTCCAAGAGATTCGCAAAGTGCTGATAGCGCTCCTCGGCAGTTACCGGAAAGTCCTCCTGCTCGAAGCCCCAGAACTGCTCGCAATAGTTGAAGCCGAGGAAATTCGGGTAATCGGTGAAGAACTCCTCAAAGATAGTTCCCTCAAGGCTCGAATCCGGATAGTCGGGAAAGTGACACTGTCCGCCGCTTGCCGGCTGAATCATCGCCCAGACGCCTCTTTCGGCGCAGATTCTGAGCCATGATTTTGCGGTCTCATAGCCATATTCGACGACACCCCACGTCTTTGTTTCCGAATCCCAGTTGATAGACAGGGAGATGTTGAAAACGACATACGGAAGCACGTCCTCCGGTATCAGGTCGATTATTGCATCCGGGTCGGGATAGTTCCATGTGTCAATGTGAACAATCCACATCGGCGACTCGGTTGATACCTCCCGGCGGATTGTTCCGCCGGTTGAAGCCACCCAGCCTGAAGCTTCTCCATCCGCAACTGTAGCAATCGGAAGCGCGCACATAAGAAGTGGAACGCAATAATCCAAGCTACCATTCTTCTGATTTTCATTTCAGCATCTCCCTTCGGATAATATCGCTTTCAATCTCAGCCGACAAGCTCGCCCGTGTCGATATAATTGTCGATGATTGTATTGAGTTCTTCGAGATAATATTCAAGTTGCTCGGAATAGGATGCCTTAAGCTGTGCCCAGGTGGAGTTTGCACCCTTCTTGATTCCCTGGTCGAACTCGTTATAGGCGTTGTCAAGGTTGGTTCCCAGGTTACCATTATAGAACATTATCGTATTTTCCGCAATAATCTCGTCACAGATTTCAACCATTTCGAGCATTTCATCCGTCCACATATAGACTTCCTTGAGCTGCTTGGTGTCGATGTCAATAACAGCCGGGTCAACTATCTTGAATCTCTCGCAAGAGGCGAAAAGAGCAACTCCTTCGGGATTGGTGGCACCCATACACATCATGCAGCCGTCGGGAACAGAATTTAAGTAGTAGACTCCGTCGCCGTCCTGATACCTCGGAAGCGGAACGAACATAATCTCGCCTGCTTCGATGTCTCCCCAGACCGCATTCATTTCTTCAACTATCATAGTAAAGTCGGAAATTGTGCAGACAGAGAAGAGACAAAGTCCTTCCTTGACGCCTGCGCCACACTCGTGGTCGTTTCTTCCGGCATTATAGTTTGTGCCGATGTGGTATGTACAGCCGTTCTTTACGAGGTCATATAGCAGACTCTCAGCAGCTTCAATTATCGGATCGTCAAGATTCGAGTAAAAATGCCCGTCCTCATCCTTCATGATTGTCGTTCTGCCGGTCGATTCCTCACAGATTGCTCTTTGATAAGGCTAACCGTCCAAAGCATATCTGTCCTCATCTTCGTCAGAGAACTCAACGCACATATCATAGAATACATCCCATGTCCACTCATCATTATAAAACAGCTCAGCAGGGTCGTCAAAGCCATATTCCTCGATAACCCGTCTGTTATAGGGGACGATCATTCTTGGGGAAATGTCGGTGACTATTGCAAAGTGTTTGTCACCGAGCGCGAAATATTCCGCCGCATCCGCCATTCCCGCCTAAAGCGGGTCGGTATAGTCAACATAGTCGTCAACCGTCGTGTACATTCCCTTCATGCAGTTATACGGGAATGTAGCGGTGTGTTTGATGTTCCGCATCTGGTGAAGTCGGGTGACTGACTCGACAGAATCAGATTTGCGAGGTCATCGTTTCTGGATGAATAGGTAGTCTCAACCCATTCAATTTCGCAACCGTATTTTTCGGTGAATGTGTAATAACCGGTGTTGATGATTTCGTCCTCACTGTAGTTGTGGAACGGGTCATACCAACAGAACCATTCGATGGTTGTCCCTGCCGCGGCGGTTTCCTCAGCATCTGGAAGGGTGATTCCGGCGGCTAAGATTGCCGTTGAATCTTCACTTGACAGTGTCAGCTGTACTATATCCCTTCTGGAGCTTCCGCAACCGACGAGAGCCGTTATCATAATGACAGCGAAAACTATCGCTAAAATTCTTCTTTTCATATAGGTGTATACTCCTTTTTCGTCGTCAGAAATTGGACAGGAAATTGCTCGGACTTATCAGGTGCTCGGGATAAGTCCGAACAATCTGTCTGCCAAATCACTATAAAAGGTACTTACTATCCTGTTTATTTCTTTTTCTTCTTACCAAGGGCTTATGACTAAAATTACTGCTACAGCAACTACAACAACTATAATGACAATTACAACAGCAGTTGTCGGGAAGGCTGAATAATCGGAGCCTTCGGCACCGCAGTTGGTGCAGACGCCGTTTTCGTAGTTATGACCGGTTGCAGTTCCCTCATCGGTAACGGTGTCAGTTTCGCCACAACCGTTGTCGCACTCGGCGGTCATTGTTCCGTCGGAGATACAGGTGGCGTCGTTATTCGAAACATAGTTTGTGAAACTGTCTCCCAGAGCGGTTCCTTCGTCTGTGACGGTTACTTCCTCGCCACAGACGGAGCAAACGCCGATCTTGGTGCCATCGGAGGTACAGGTGGCATCGTTATTTGAAGTGTGCTCGTCAACGGTATGACCGGTAAGCCCGCAGTTGACTCTGCCGGCGACGATATAATCTTCGGTAGAACCTTTGAGTATTTCAACAGAGCTTATTGTAATGGCTGATATAACCGCTCCTGAAGAGGAACCCTTGAAATTGAACTGATAGGTTTCGATAACGCCCTTACTCTCGGCATCTTCGACGGTTATCTCAATCCACAAGTCGAAATCTCCCGCTTCTACGGTTGTGACTTCGGAAGCTCTCGACCAACCCGATTCATTTACAAGAAAGATTCTGAAATTGTCAGCAGATGTTCCTGTGGCGTGTATAAGAATCGTTTCGCTGAGTGAGTAGGTTTCGGGAAGCTTATAGCAAACCTGCTCAATGCCCTCATAGGTTACGCTTCCGTCATCCGAATAGGTACCCTCTGCGGTGAAAATGCCAAGATTGTCTTCGGTGAGCGGGACAACGGTCATAATGCCATCATCCGCCAAAGGATACTCGACAACTACTTCCTCCTCAGCTGTCTCTTCGTCTGCAAAAGCGACTACTCCGAGTGAAAGCACCATCATGAGTGCCAAAACTATTGCAAATAATCTTTTCATAATACTGTGATTCCTTTCTGATGATTTTTATTCCATAATGATATATCCGTAAAAAATATTCTCAACACATATATCGACTGTAACTACACACAATCCGACTCATTACCAGTTGACCTGCCAACGGCTTTTGTAGTTGCCTTCCGAAGGGGTTGCACTTCCTCCCGCACCGCCATAGGTGCTGCTTATATCAGCAAAAACTTCCTTGACGCCGGTCTTCCTTCGTGAGGTCTTCACTCGCTTCATAAGTTCGTTATAATAGAGTTCATCATCAAGCAGAATATTGACTTTTGCGCCGGTAAACGCCGACAGGTGATGGCATTTGAGAGTGTCAGACCATTTATACCTTCCCGACCGTCCGCAACAAGAGGAGTGCCCCGAAGAATCGATCCACCCCAGGCGTTGAGAACTCCGACATGCTGAGGATTTTCGCCGTCCGTCTCAACCGGGACTTCGTGTCCGCCAAGACTCCCAAACGGACTCTTGTTGGTTTTCGTAAATTCCGGCTCGGGCATATCAAACTCGACGAGTGTGAGCTTGCCGTGCTCGGCGACAAGCTTCGCCGAATCCATCTGAATTTCAAAGCGGTTTGTACCCTAAGCATCGCCGGTTGTGGTGACAAATACGCCCGTTGCGCCGTTTTCGTACTCCGCATAGACGGTGACGTCGTCCTCAACCTCGATGTTATGCCATTGTCCGAAGCACATGTGTGCCTGAACAGACACCGGCATCCTGCAAATCCACTGCCAGAGATCTAATTGGTGCGGACACTGGTTGATGAGGACTCCTCCGCCCTCGCCCGACCATGTTGCACGCCAGTCTCCCGAATCGTAGTAGGCCTGTGGGCGATACCAGTTGGTGATAATCCAGTTGGTTCTGCGGATTCTGCCGTACTTTCCCGACTGCACCAATTCACGCATTTTGCGGTAGATGCAGTTTGTGCGCTGATTGAACATCATTCCAAAAACGACATCAGGGTGCTTGTCTGCCTCCTGATTCATTTCTTTGACCTGCTTCATATAAACTCCTGCAGGCTTTTCGACCATAACGTGGATTCCACACTTCATGCACTCTATTGCATATTTCGGGTGGTCATAGTGGGGAACGCTCACGATGCAGGCATCTATACAGCCACTGTCGAGCATTTTCTCAGCGCTGTCAAAGATCTGGATCTCGCCCAAATTCTCCTTTGCCCATTCAAGTCTTTTTGGATTGATATCTGCAACAGCCTCAAGCTCAAAGTCGGGGCACTGTCCTGAAGAAACACTTTTTGCGTGACCACTGCCCATATTTCCGATTCCGATTATTCCAAGTCTTAATTTATCCATAAGTTTCTCCTAATCTATAAGCTTTCTGAGAGCATTGCAGGCGGTATCGAATGCCGTATCGTTTCCGGGTAGCTGTAGTCATCAAGCTTCGTGTCTCCCTGCTCCAAGTTTGCAAATCCCGCAAAAATCTTCAGATGCGGTTCAACAGTGACCGCCTTTCCGGGAACGCTGAGATAATCGGAGAGTATTTCTTTTAAATGTCCGATTCCACAACTAGCCGGAACAACTCTGCCGTCGGCAAGGGCGTCTTTTATATGGAGATAGCGGACATACGGCTTCAGCATATTCCAAGCCTCAGGAGTTTCCTGCCCACACTGGATAAAGTTCGCCGAGTCGAATACAGCTTTCAGTTCAGGGAAAGTCTCGTGAAGTTCAAGACAACGTGAAGCAATGTCGCCGTAAATTCCTTTCTCGTTTTCGTGGCAAAGAGTGATTCCGCTACCGTTCGCCGCCTCAATCAGTCTTCCCATTCTGTCGAAGACTTCGCCGCGATAAGCTTCGGCGGGTTTGTCTTTCGGAACATAGAACGAGAAGAGGCGGATGTTTTTCGCACTTAAAATATCGCCGAGTTCAAGAGTGTATTTGAACTTATCGAGGTGTTTTTCAAATTCAGCCTTGTCGAGTCCGATTTTGCCGATAGGAGAGCCGAGTGACCAGACGATAAGTCCCGAATCATCAAGCTCATGCCGGACTTCTTTAGCTTTTTCAATAGTAATGTCGGAAATATTAACTCCGTCGACGTTTCTTATCTCCAAACCGTCGAGGCTGTTTCGCTTCATGGCGGCAATTTGACCGTCAATCTGAGAACTTGCCTCGTCGGTGAAGGCGTATATGTATAGTTTGTGCATCTTTCAAGACTCCTTTCGCACTTGGTACTATAATGATATACCGTCAAAAAGAATTTTCTAAACACATATAGCGACATTTACTACACAAAATAAGACTTGTTTCAATGGGAATAGGTCTTGCTTATTAACATAGCATTGTGATATAATTAAAACAAAAATAACGGGGGCGGTGATTTCATGCAGAATCGAAAGATGGTTATCATAAACAATTCCGTAGAGTGTGTGCATTCGTCTTCTTCGGAAATGGCTTCATACAACATTGAGAATACGAACTCAAGGCACAATCGTCAAAACCTCAAATTCCATTTTCACGAGGTCTACGAGGTGTATCTGCTCCTGAATGGCGAGATAACCTATCATAGCGAGGCAATCAGCAAGAAGCTTGAACGTGGAGATCTGATTTTGTGCAGTCCCTACAGCTTCCACTGCACCCAACTGATGGGCGAATGCGACTATGAACGTGTGGTAATAAATATCGACCGTTCCGCCCTGCAAACTGTCTGCACCGGCGACACCGATCTATCAAAATGCTTTGATAACGTGAACGGTGGCATAAACCTCTATCGCCTGAGCGAGGCGGAAACCGAAAAATTCGTCAAGATTTCGGATATGTTGGCGTATGAAACCGAGACCGGCGGCTACGGTTCCGACGCCATGATTAATGCCTATCTGACTGAGCTTATGGTGCTTATAAACCGTCACGCCACGGCAGAGGTTGTCAATCCGGACGGAAGCGCTATGCCGGAGATTGTTCTCAAAACCCTGAACTATATAAACGAGCATCTGACCGAAGAGGTTTCTCTTGACGCTATCGGCGAAGCTCTCCACCATAACGGCGACTATATTTCGAGAAGATTCCGTGAAAGCACCTTCCTGACTATCAGCCAATATATGACTGCCAAAAGAATAATCATGGCAGAAAAACTCCTCATGCAGGGCACCTCCCCAACCGAAGCCTGCTTCTCCTGCGGATTCAATAATTATACCCACTTTGCGAGGACGTTCAAGGAAGTCACGGGGAGTAGTCCGAGAGAGTTTAGGAGGTAAAAAAAGCTTGCAATTGCTAAACACCGGTAAGTAACTAATAAAATCTACCAACTATTAGCTGACAGGACAGGTGTGTGCACAACGCTAAAGAAGGCAAATGTTTAACAAGTGTTGTGCAAAAGACAAAACAAAGAAAGACACGATTGCTCTCAACTAGAAAGCAATCGGTTCTTTTATGGAGGCAAACTGATCTATAACGACTCCGTCCTCAATTTTTATAACCACGTCCGCCTTTGCCGCAATCTCCGGGTCATGAGTTACCATGATGAGCGTTTGCCCGAACTGCTGTGCGCAGTCCCGAAGGAGCTGAATAGTCGTCTCGCCGTTCTTCTTGTCGAGGTTGCCTGTCGGCTCGTCTGCAAAGATGAGCTGAGGCTTTGCAAGAACTGAGCGCGCAATCGCAACCCTCTGCTGTTCGCCGCCCGAAAGCTCGGTCGGGTACTTCTTGAGCTTGTCGGCGATTCCGAGAAGCTCCGTCACGTTCTGCAAAAACTCCGGGTCGGGCTTCTTGTTATCGAGTTTCATCGGCATGCAGATGTTCGTAAGCGCCGTGTACTCGTCCAAGAGATTGAACTGCTGAAAAACGAAGCCCATATGCCTGCGCCTGAACTCCGCCATTTTTGCGTCGGGGTAGGAATACAAATCCTCATCGCCCAAGTAGATATTGCCCGAAGTGGGCTCGTCGAGACCGCCTAAGATATGCAGAAGCGTCGACTTTCCGGAACCGCTTCTTCCGATAATGGTGTAGAAGAGTCCTTCCTCGAACTCGGCACTAACTCCGTTCAGTGCGTGGGTCTCGCCCGATTCAGCTTTGTAGGTCTTGTAGATGTCTTTTGCTTTTAATACTGTACTCATAATTTTTTCTCCTTATCTGTCCTCACGGCAATGATTAATCATTGCATAGCATTTCCATCAGCGTATATTTATTGAGCCTGTGCTTCGGAATAAACAGCACAAGGCTGACTATCAGGAGCATTCCCACAATCAAAGCCGGAATGAGAACCGATATATCTGTGAACCTTGTAAGGTTACTGAAATAACTTCTAATTATCGCCGTGACTGTTCCGCCCTCAGACAGAGCACTTCTGTTTGTATAGACACAGTAGCCGAGATAGCCAGCCCAAGAGACAACAACCGCTGAGACAGCACGGATGAGTGCTTGCCTTAAGAAGCTCAGTCTCTGCTGATTTTTCGACATTCCAATAGCTCTGAGTACACCGAATTTTTTCTTTTCCTGTTCCGATTCAAGCCTGACAGTGCTTGCAAGTATGAGGATCACCACAAGAGCTATACAACCTCCGCTAACAGACAGAAGAATCAGCCTCTGAAGCCAGTTCTGGGCTATTGCGTAATTGTATTCTCTCAGGCTGTTCATACTAAGCCCTGCATTTGAAGCTATGCTTGCAATTACGGCATCCGTAGAAAGGAACTCTGCGGTGGAGTTGGCATAGATATATGAAGATCTGTAGCCGACCTCTTCGCCAGAAACGTAGGTTATATATCTTGATGAATAGTTTTCATTTATCATGCAGTAGCCTTCTGGAATCATATCAACTATCTTTTGCATGAAGTTCTTCGAGCAGACTATATAGTAGCTGCAACCGAGTGCATCAACAACACTGGTCTGTACCTTTTCGAAGCTTACGCCACCGACGGTTGTCGTGATTTCCGAGTGCAGAGTTTCGCCGTCATCCAATATATATTGACCTTCACGGGATGATGCGTAGCATGAATACATATCAAAGCCAATGGTGACAGATTCACCGATTTCTGGAGTTTCAAGTTTGCTGTCCGACACGACTGAGAACAGTATAGCGTCACCACGCATGAAGGCTTCGTAATCAAGATTGGAGAAGTCGAAGTTATAGCCATATGTGTTTTCGTTATGCCAGTCACTCGGATCATCAATCACAACAAGCTTGACGTTATCAATTTCGATTGTTCCGAAGGTAATATCGGTGATGTCCTCTTTCGAGTCGCTCTGTACGTCTGTTATTCCAGGAACCGACAGAATCAGGTCTATAGTTTCATCGGTTACTTTTGGGGTTGCATATGTATTGGCAATCATATATGACCATGTTGACGATGTGCTATCGTATGTGTAAGCGGGATATATGACATTGAGCGCAGTAAACACTATCGTAAAGCAAAGTATCAGAGACAGTATGTTTATGAGCGCACGCTGAAGTGCCTGAGATTTTCTTTTGCTTTTAGCACCCATGGTCATCCGACCAGTAAGTGGCGTTGAGAGCACGGTTATGTATGTAATTCCTCTGACCAGAAGTATTCCCAGAATCCACACAAGTCCTGCACAGAGAATGATATTAGTTGGAACGCTGACGACAATGTCAACCGAGCCAGAATAAACTCCAAGCTTGAGTATAAGCCACATTCCGACAGCTCCCAAAACAGTCCCCAGAATTATTGCAGGTATACAGAGAATCAGCGATTCAAGAGCAATCAAGGAGAGAATCTGCCATTTTGAAGCACCTATGCTTCGCATACGAACCGTTCTCTGAACCTCTTTCGGCATATTGAGGATATAGATAACCACAACTGCAAGAAGAGAAACTAAAAATATGATGGCAACATATAGAATATTGAGATTTGCTTCTTCGTTGGTTACGCTGATTGTATAGTTGGTAACCGCTCTTCTTGAACGCAGGTAGGAATCGGAGGCAACTTCATCTTCATAGCCGGATTTAACCGAGTAGAAACAGGTTGAAACGGAGCCGCTGACAATGGCAGTCTCGTTGGCTTCCGAAACAAGTGTCTTGGCGGCGTCTTCGGTGATAATTGCGCTGTTGAGCGTGGTATCTCCCAGCACCGACCATATGCTTGAATATTCTGTGATAACTCCGCAGAGAGTATAGGACTTCTTGACATACACAGATTTTCCGCTTATTCCGGTATCAAATATTACGGTGATTTCAATCTCCTGTCCCAGCTCGTAATCGTAACCGAGAGCAGAGAGAAGGTCAGCCTCCATCGCAATCTCGTCTTCGCTTTCGGGAAGCCTGCCACTGTTCATCGATATTCCCAAGTCTGTCATAGAATCGCTGACAGTGCCGATACCGGAGCTATTAATGGTGGCGTATGTAGTAATAGTTCCGGATTCTTCGAGCCACTCGGCGCTTTCGATATACGATATATCCTTTTCGGTGGAATCAGCAATCATGCCGTGCCAGGAACCGTAGGTAGCTGCTCTGTACGCCTCATTGGTCGCAGCGATGCTGTAGCTGTAGCCTAAGACTATAAACGCAAAGGCAAACGAAATAGTCAGGACAGCAAGGATAAGAAAAGTCTGATTCCTACGGCGTCTGAGACCTTTAAAAGCGAGTGAAAATATAGTCTTAATCATATTTTTATTTCTCCTTTTCTCTCATGTGTTGAAGCATAATAAAATTATACCACATTTTTGCCAATCCGCCAATCTATTGCTTCCTTTTCCTCATTCGCCTTGACATAAAACTCTGCCTGCTTATCAAACATTTCAGTGTAAAGCCCGCCCTGAGCGTAAAGCTCCTTATGCGTGCCGGATTCTACTATGTTGCCGTCCTGGAAGACGAGGATTTTCTCGGCTAACTGGACTGCCGCCATTCTGTGAGTTATCAGGACTGCCGTTCTGTCTGTAATCATCTCGGTGAACTTGGTGTAGATTTCATACTCAGCAAACGGGTCTAATGCGGCTGTGGGTTCGTCCAAGATATAGATAGGCGCATCGTGATATATCGCTCTTGCTATGGCTATCTTCTGGTCTTCACCGCCAGAGGGTTCAAAGCCGGTGGGGTCGATATTCTTTCCGACATATGTATCCACGCCCTTTTCCAAGCTGTCAACCAAAGGCTTTATTCCGGCTCTTTCTACTGCATTATTCAGCTTGTCAGTGTCATAGTTTTCTTCACAGGCTATGCCGAGCGAAAGAGGCATATTGAAACGGCAGAAATCCTGAAATACGGGAGCGAACAGTCTCTGATATTTGACGTAATCATAATCCATTATGTTGATGCCATCAAGGAGAATCTCGCCCTCGGTGGGAACATACAAACGGGTCAGAAGCTTGACGAACGTCGTTTTGCCAGAGCCGTTCTCGCCAACTATGCAGAGCTTCTGGTCGCAGGGAATCTTAACGCTGAGATGTCTTAATGCGTAGCGTTCGCTTCCCGGATATTTGAAGGATACGTCTCTGAACTCAATAACAGAATGTTTATCATACAGAGGCATCTTGTTACCGTTATTTTCAAGCATGGTGGGCTGGGAGCGAAACGCTTTCATTTCATCAACGTTCATCGAATACGAGGATATTTCGAGATAAGCGTTGAAGATTCCGCTTACAGCACTTGAGAACTGGCTTGCCGCAGACATAAAGATTGTCATGGAACCGAGTGCAAGGTCGTCAAACAGAACCTTGAGTATTGCAACAAGGTACAAAACCGCTTCCTGAACGGCACTTGTGACTGCGTGAACCATTCTCCACCTTGCGCCGAATTTATCCTGTTTCTTCGACACATCATCATGCTTCTTGCCGATACCGGTATCACGGTTGACGAAGAAATCCTTTAATCTGAATATACGGACTTCCTTTCCTCTTGAGTGATCCGTGAGGTTATAAAATTCATTCCAATATTCATTGTCGAGCTTGCTGAGTTCCAAGCCGAAGTTGTAGTTCGCAACATTTATTTTCTTTGTGACAACTGCGTTGATAGCGATTATAGCCAAGAGAACTATGATCACTGCCGGATTCAGATATACGATTATTGAAGTTACCGCAAGAATCTTTACAAACGAGTTGATGAGCCTGAGAATATAGCTGAACATTTCAAGCGGGGCGTTCGGTGCGTGCATACTGATTCTGTTGAGCTGAACCGCAACCTTCGGGTCTTCAAGGGAAGCATATTCCATGTCAGCAACATATGACTGAAGCTCTCCCTGAAAAGCACGGCGAAGCTCACGGTAAAGTTCACTCGCCTTTACACGCAAAGTCATTTCTTTCAGGTGGTTCAAAAGAGGAACCGCCACCAAAACAGATGCAAGCGATACAATCACTTTAATATCCCTGTCAGCAGACAGTTCGTTGATGATAAGACCGGGGATTATCATATAGACCACCGGCACCAAGGCGTCCAACACGGTAAGAAGTATTTGCAGGAAGATATAGAGCGCACTGTGCTTCTGACCCTTGAAGTATTTCATCAGGTAGACTATACTGTCCCAGCTTCGGCGAAGGTCTTTCATGGCTGATAAGTCGGTTAGTTTTTTCATAAGTATTTCTCCTTAAATCCCAACTATTATTCAACAACCTCATAGTTGCCGTTGATATAGTCGTTAAGCTTAGCGGTTATGGCTGATTTTGCGGCAGAAGTAAGTCCAACTTCGTCATATGCCGCTAAAACGCCGGAAATATCATCGGTGGTAATTCCTGCTTCGATGTAATCCTCAATGGAATGCTCATATACCCAACACAGAGAATAGAGATTGTCTTCCTTGCGAATAGCAGTGTCAGAAGCAAAGTGTTCTGCTACTGCCACATCATCGCCCGAAAGAAGCAAATCAATCTCTTCATCAGTCAATTCGTATTCTGAAATTCCCAATTGAAGGCTTTTAAGAGTTTCCCTGACTGTTTCATCTGGAATCTCAAAATACTTAATGAACGAGTATAAATTAGCGGCTTCACTGACGGATGTATACAAACCAGCTGATGTTGAATATAGCGCAACCCACTCGTAGGCAGCATCCCATCCAACCATATTGCAAAACGAAGCATCAATACCGTCGAGTTTATAATTAACCATCATGTAAAAAACATGATTCTCGTCACCGCCAGAATTTTCTATAGATTTAAACGGTTCGGGCATAACATCGTATGTACCGTTCCACTCTTCATCTTCGGCAATTTCAGGCGATTCTTCCACCAATTCTGATTCGACTTCTTCCGTAATCGGTTCATCATCTTCTACCGTCTGAATATCATCGTCAACAGCAATTTCATCGGATGCTAAAATATCATCACCGCTATTTGATGTATTGCCGCAGGCAACAAAGATGTTCATAACCAAGACTGCAGATAACAATAATATAAGTGTTTTTTTCATTTTGATTTCTCCTTTTTTGTTTTCTGATTCACATTATACCCGATAAATTTTCCTTGTCAACCGATTTTCACGAACTGCAAAAAATCACCTTCAGGTAAATAGCCTAAAGGTGATATTTGTCTATAAGGTCTTGGATATGCCCCGCAAGGGTCGGCGAAAAGTCTGTGTACTTTGACATTACTTTATTGAGTTCGAGTGCGTCATAAGCGAGCTTTTTTTGCTTCCTCCATATCGCCTTTTTCATTGCGCCGAGCCAAAGACCAAGCGCAGTTATACATTGTCTGCGGCAATGTTTTCTGTATGCCGGTGAGCTTGTGCCAATAAATGCCGTCACGGGCAACGGAAATGCAGTCACTATATCTCCCCACAAGTCCGAGAAACTTCGAAAGATTATAGCAAAGAAGTACCAAATGATTAGCAGCTATCAATTTGTCTTCAACGTAACTTTCCATAAAACGCTTTACATGACTATCGATTACAATAGCAGTTTCAATCTGCTTCAAATCATAATATGTATTTGCAATTTTGCCAAGAATCTGACGCTCCATATTAGTCATATACGGTGGCAGGTTCTGAGGGCTATAGTTTACGGCAGTCATGCGAAGAGCGTTCTCGAGCCTATCAAGTTCTTCTTCAACGGATATTTTACCGTCAATTCGAGAAAGCCGGGCTTCTAAGACAATAAGCCTTTGCTCGTTTGCAAGGGAAATATTTCGATGGTCATCATTGATTCTGGCACGAGTTTCCTGAACTATTTTCCAGGCTTCCTCGGTGCCTTCAAGAATGTTCGCCTGATTTGCCCGGCGAATCATCTGGCGGACAGTGTAGTCGTCCTCGCTGATAATATCGTTGATGGAATCGCCCGACATTCCGAGCCTTTCAAGAAGACCGGGAATGTAGCTTCTGTCATGGTTTCCAGCTTTGCCGTTTTCGATTCTCGAAAGAGTGGCAATGCTACAGATGCCGAGGCAGAGGTCTTCCTGAGTGCAGTTTTCTGCTTTGCGACGGTTGTATATGATTTTTCCAATAGCGATTTTGTCCATGTTAGCATCCTCCAATGCTATTGTGTTATCTTATATTATATCACCTCAAATCGGACGTATCAATATCAAAAACGCTGTTTTTTGTATGAGTAATTTTCAAGAGCAAGATACGCCCTGTCATACAAAAACCTCAAAAGCTGTTTTTGATTACGGACATTCTTGATGGGAATTTCAGCTTCCCATACCCTCGACATTTGGTTCCTGTTGAAAACAGTCGCAGCGGCGTGTCGTTGACAGCCGGGGATAATATCGGAATGCTTTAGAAGTCGCAAAGTAGCTACTTGCTTTTATTTGCATTTACGATTATAATTGTATTATGCGAATTGTAGCTGATTTTGAACACAAAATAATTAGCCTAAGGAGACAAAAACATGAGCAAAGATATAACCCCAATTCCAAATCAGTTTGACGATGCGATTGCAATCATTGACAATGCAAGATCCCGTGCCATGAGTGCTGTAAATGCTGAACTTATCAATATGTACTGGGAAATCGGAGCATATGTCAGCGAACGTGTTGATAGCATAGGTTGGGGCAAAAGTGTTGTTGCGGATTTTTCGAAATTTCTGCAATCACGTTATCCATCAGCTAAAGGATTTTCAGCTCAAAACATCTGGCGGATGAAGCAGTTTTATGAGACGTACCGTGACAACGAAAAACTCTCACCACTGGTGAGAGAAATTGCGTGGTCAAATAATCTCGCTATTATGTCCGGCTGTAAAACGGATGAAGCACGGGAGTTTTACTTACGCTTGTGTATTGCAAATCATTATACCAAGCGGGAATTGGAACGTCAGATTGGCAGTATGCTCTATGAGCGTACTATGCTTTCAAACGAAAAGAATAAAGATTTGATAGCTCGCAGTGACGATGGCTTGTCGGCTTTGCGTGACTCATATGTGTTTGAATTTCTTGACCTTGAAGAACCGTATAAGGAAAAGGATTTGCGTAAACAGATTGTATCACATCTGAAAGATTTTATTCTGGAGTTTGGGCATGACTTCACCTTTGTCGGCGAAGAATATCGTGTTCAGGTTGGTAATACGGACTTTTTTATAGACCTGCTTTTCTACAACCGTGCTTTGGCTTGTCTTGTAGCTGTTGAGCTGAAAATTGACACCTTTAAGCCTGAACATCTCGGACAACTTAATTTCTATCTTGAAGCCCTTGATCGTGATGTCCGTAAGCCCAACGAGAATCCGAGTGTTGGTCTGATTCTCTGCACGGGTAAGGACGATACAGTAGTTGAGTATGCGCTCAGTCGAACGATGTCACCGACGATGGTGGCTGATTACACCTTGCATCTTCCAGATAAAGAAATCTTGCAAAGAAAACTGCGCGAACTGACTGAGTTAGCGATAGAAAGTAATGAGGACGATAAAGAATGACTGCCGCCGATTATTCAGAATATAAATGTGAAAAAGCAGAGGCAAAAACCTCTGCTTTTCTTTTTGCCACCGGCAACCGGCGTAGCCGCTGTGACCAGTTTAATGGGAACCAAATATCGAGGGTATGGGAAATCGAATTCCCATCAAGAGCGTCGGTCGGGATTTACTCAATTCTGAGTAAATGTTCGACACGGCGTATCTTGCTTTTGAAAAAGCGAACAATCCAGAGAAAAATTTTTCGGGTTCTCCTGCAATCTTCTAAAAAATAATTTTTGAAAATTTCGTGAAAACAGCTTGTCATGAGCCTTTATATTCATGTATTAGTGAAGGGGAATGAAATTCCTTCTTCAAAAATTTTTCAAAAGGAGAAATCACATGAAGAATCAATATGAACATATCGACTTATGCTCTTGCTAC
>JAJBSV010000009.1:0-16976 GCA_020861185.1 Ruminococcus sp.
TCCCGAGTTTGTCAAGCCTTTTTTAAAACTTTTTTAAAAGTTTTTTCGAGGCTTGGTTTTAAGGGCATTTTTTCTGCCCGTCAGGTTTCCCTCGCGGACAGTGATAATACTATACCACATGTCAAAGGCGTTGTCAAGAGGGATTTTGCAAAAAATTCGAGGAAATTTTTAGCCGGATTTTGCCCATGTAAATTCGATGTGAATATCGACACATTCTGACCGATTCCGTTGGTTTTCGTCAAAAAAAAGAAGCCCATCGCTGAGCTTCTCTCTTGAGTCGATTTTATCTGATAGCGTCCTTGGTCTTGGCTGCCTTACCAACTCTGTCTCTGAGGTAATAGAGCTTAGCTCTTCTGACCTTAGCGAGTCTGACGACCTCAACCTTTTCGACGACCGGAGAATGGAGAGGAAATACTCTCTCAACGCCGCAACCATGGGAAAGTCTGCGAACAGTGAAGGTTTCGCTGATTCCACCGTGCTTGCGAGCTATTACAGTTCCTTCAAAGACCTGAATTCTCGACTTGTCACCTTCCTGAATTCTGACGTGTACTCTTACGGTATCACCGACAGAAAACTGAGGGACTTCTGTTTTCATGCTCGACTGAGCGATTGTTTTTAAAGCGTCCACTTTAAAACTCCTCCTGTTTGATTTCAGACATTCATACACTTCTATCGGTAATTTCGACCGCGTAACGAAGTCAGAGGACTATCCGCTTTAATGTCATGTTATAAAACCGGCATTAACCCCCATTTGCGCTCGGAACACGCAACGGAATTCAAATGCTTTAATATTATATCACATAAGGTCTGATGTTTCAATAGTGAGATTCGTAAAAATCACGTTCTCTAAAATCACTTAACATGTGCAAATTGCACAGCATAGTGCTTATACTTCCCTGTCTATCAGCTCGGATGCGACTATTACGAACAATGTCATTATCTGAGATATTGAAATTCCCGCCGACGCGGTCAATGCAGATGCGAAAAAAGCAAGTATTAACAAGCATATAGTTATTCCCGACACTATTTCGAGCGGCTTCTCACTGTTTGGGAAAAGTAGCCGCAGTATCATCCCGCCGTCAAAATAGTTCACAGGCATCAGGTTGAACAGTGCTATGGCGAGATTTATCGGGTCTTTCAAAACCAATGCAAACACAATGTTTGTCAGACATCCTGCAGAATAGATGAGAAGCCTTGCCGGCTTGCTCAGCTCTTCTGTATCTGCCGAGATACCGATTCCTCCGCCGTAAAAGCGGATGGCGGTCACTTCCGCTCCCGTAATTTTCATGGCAAACAGATGCCCGAGCTCGTGCATGAAGCAAAAGAACAGGCAAATGCCAGTTATGCCGTTCGGCTCAAGAAAGCTTACGGCGGTTACAAGTAAAAATCCGAAGCCGATGCGAAAGTCGACTCTGAGAATTCTGAATGATATCATACTGAATTCTATTACGGATTTTATGAAAAGATGTCCCTTACACTAAGGCAAGGGACAAATTAATCTTAACAACCGGCTTCTTTTTTAATTCCGAAGATAGCCCGAAGAATGCCTCTTATAGGCTTCGACGGCTTGACGATAACAACTTTCATGCTGATTCCTCCCATACATATGTATTTGTACATAATATTCGGGAAATCGAAAATTGCTAACGCTTCTGTTTGTCCTTGAGCTCCCACGGCTTTATTAAAGACGCTTCGCGATACATCTCGCAATAGCTACGGTGGCGGCTTTCGGAGATTTTGCCGCTCTTAACAGCCTCCAGGATAGCGCAACCGGTTTCTTTAGTGTGGGAACAATCCTGAAAACGGCACTCGCCGAGGTATTCACGGAATTCGGGGTAGCAATCGGCAAGTTCGCCCTTGAGAATGGTGTCATACTTCCCAGTCTCGAAGGTCGAGAATCCGGGCGTGTCTGCTATGTAGCCGCCGCAATCGAGTTCAAAGATGTCGACACGACGTGTCGTATGCTTACCTCTGCCGAGGCTTTTGCTTATCTCGGCTGTTGCAAGCCCGAGCTCGGGGCAGATATTATTAATAGTAGAGGACTTCCCTGCTCCGGAGTTTCCGCAGAAGGCGGAAAACTTGCCCTTGAGTGCTTCCTTGACCTTATCACAGCCCTCGCCGGTTTCGTTGTTCACCTCGAAAACGGGATAGACGCCCTGATAAATCCTGACATATTCGTCTGCGGGCTGTTTATCCGTCTTCGTGAAGACGATAACCGATTCGATTCCCTTATACTGCGCCACTGCGGAGAACTTGTCGAGCATCAGAAGATTCGGCGGAGGTTCGCAGGTAGACATTATAAAGACCATCTGGTCGAGGTTCGACAGGGGCGGTCTTATAATCTCGTTGCGCCGGGGCTGAATTTCGGTTATAAGCGGCTCAGAATTATCTGATATCTCAACAGTCACTCTGTCGCCGCAACAAGGGGAAATATCCCGGTTCCGGAATATTCCCTTTGCTTTGCAGATATAAGTTGTTCCGTCGTATGCGGCTACCTTATAGCCGGAGCCGAACGCGCTTATTATTACTCCTTCAAACGTCATCAGGAATCAATGATTGTAAACGCGGACGACCAGTAATTCGAACGGTAGTATGTGCCGGTCGTGAAGTCAATCTCATACTCGGCAAACGTCATCTGAAGACCTGTTCTCGGGCTCTTTGCCATGACATATACAGTCATCGAGCCTTCGCCGGTCAGCATTATCGACAACGTTCCGCCTGCATACTCAGATCCGTTCATTGTGATGGTGCTCGTCAGAGCTTCGCCGTTTTCGCTGTTGTAAACGGTTACATAGTAGGTGTTTGTAGCCTTGGATGGGATGTCGATATTGAGGATAACAGTGTTGCCGTCCAATTCCGTGTTGTCGGTTGAGTTGGTTGTACCGCCGTTTATGACGGTCGTGGTTGTCGTGGTATCCTCTTCATCGGTTATTCCGTCGCCCAAATCCACTTCCTCTTCCTCGGTAACGGTACCGTCGGAGACGTAGATGGTGACAGTTGTGTTTCTTGTTACGGTTTCACCGGCTTCGACGCTCTGGTCGATGACTGTGCCGGCTTCTTCGCTCGATTCGACATACTGTGTCTTCGGCACGAGGTAGTTATCTTCGAGGAGGCTCTGAGCCTCGGAAGCTGTCTTGCCGACCAACGAAGGAACTGTCGTGTCCTCGGTTGAAGGACCGATACTTACATAGACCTTGACGGTCGTACCTTCCTCAACGGTTGAATATGCAACGGGGTCAGTCTTGACGACGTAGCCTGACGAAATATCGTCGCTTTCTATTTCAACTCGCTGAACCGTGAGAGATTCACCCGTCAGAGCGGCATATGCGGACGAATAGTGGTAGTTGACGACGTCCGGAATCGTGACGGTTCTCGTGCCCTTGCTTACGGTTACCTTGATGGCATCGCCGACCTTGACGATTCTGCCCTCCGCCTTTTCCTGTTCCATGATTATGCCCGATTCGTATTCCGAGCTGTACTCCTCGGAAGCGACGAGCTGTATTTCAGAATAGAGAGAACGTGCCTCGTAGTAGTTGAGTCCTATCAGATTCGGCATGGTGTAGTCATTTGAAGACGATGCTGTCGTCTGGAAAGCTCCCAGAATGACATTCGCCATGAATAGCGTCGAGACGATTATCGCCGTTACAGTCATAGCCGCAAGAATCGGGAGAATGAAATTATGGCGGGGACGCTCTTCCTCTTCTTCGTCATCGTCGTCATAATCCTCTTCGGGATATTCCTCGGGCTCTTCCACAGGCTCGGGCTTCGGCTTTTCTTTTTTGACCTTCGGCTTTGCGGCGCGCTTTTTGGAAACAGTAGTCTTGATGCCGTCCAGAAGTCCTGCCTGCTGTTCGGGCTTCCTGACAGGCTCGTCGAAGTAGCCGAATGTGACGCTCTGGTCATTCTTGAAGGCTTCGATGTCGCGAATCATACCGGATGCCGACTGATATCTCTTGGTGGGATCCTTTTCCATAGCCCTTAGGACTATTTCCTCGAGACCCTTATAAATGTTGGAATTATATTCGGAAGGTCTTACCGGCTCTTCGTTCATGTGCTTAAGAGCTACTGCAACGGGAGTGTCACCGTCAAAGGGCTTTCTACCGGTCAGCATTTCATACATCATGACGCCGACGGAATAGATGTCTCCACGCTCATCGGTGCGCTCGCCTCTCGCCTGTTCGGGAGAGACATAGTGAACAGAGCCCATAGTGCGCTCGGTATTCGTTCCGGCGTTCTGACGGGAGAAGCATGCGATTCCGAAATCCATCACCTTGATGGTGCCGTCCGCCAGAAGCATGACGTTCTGGGGTTTGATGTCGCGGTGGATAATTCCCCTGTCATGGGCAAGCTGAAGGGCTCTTAGAATCTGGATTGTATAGTGGACACACTCGCGCCACTGAAGCATTCCCTTCTGCTCGATGCACTCTTTAAGTGTGATGCCGTTGATATACTCCATGACGATATACTGGAGGTCATGCTCATAACCGACATCGAAAATCTTGACTATATTCGGATGAGACAGAACAGCGATGGCTCTGCTCTCGTTTCTGAAATATCTGACGAATTCCTCGTTCTCGGCGAATTCGCTCTTGAGTATCTTTACGGCGACGGTTCTGTTTTCCATTATGTCTATGCCCTTGTAGACATCAGACATTCCGCCGACGCCGATGAGCTCGGTAATCTGGTATCTTCCGTCAAGCTTCAAGCCGATGAATTTGTCCATAATCACTTCTCCTTTCCTTTTAAACCGATATGAGTACGGCTGTAATGTTGTCCTTGCCGCCCCGGGCATTTGCCGTGTCAATAAGCTCGTTCACGGCGTGCTCTATTGGCTGTTTGTACGCCATTTCATATATCTGTTCGTTCGTGAGGTAGTTCGTAAGTCCGTCGGTGCAGATTAAAATATACTCCCTGCCGGTCAGGTCGACCTCGAAATAATCCGGCTCGACGATTTTGTCGACCCCGACCGCTCGGGTGATGACGTTTTTCATCTTGTGGTTTTTCTTCTCTTCCTCGCTTATCATACCGTTTGAGAAGAGATACTCCACAACCGTGTGGTCGTTTGTTATCTGCCTGATTCCCTTGTCATCCATGAGGTATGCTCTTGAGTCTCCGACACTCGTTATACTTAAGAGATTCTTATGTACAAGAGCAGAGACGCAGGTTGTTCCCATTCCGGCATTGCTCGGGTCTTCGACGGCTTTGTTATAGACAATGGCGTTTGCCGCCTCGACAGCGGAAACAAGAAGCGACTTGATGCTCTTTGGCTCCATATCGCCGCGATAGCTGAGCTGAATCCGCTCATAGATGGCATTCGAGGTCATTTCACTGGCAAGACCGCCCGATGCCGCTCCGCCCATACCGTCGCAAACAACGGAAAAGACGGTTTCGTCGTCTATTACGCATATTCTGAACTTGTCCTGATTTTCGGTTCTGAGTTTTCCTATATCGGTTTTTCCGGCTGCAAACACATTGTCACCTCCAAATTGATTTTGTGTTTATATTTCATATTCCCGCCTTAACTGCCCACAGGCGGCGTCTATATCGGCGCCCAAGGTGCGTCGGACGGTTGCGTTCACGCCGAGACCCTGAAGCTTTTTGCAGAAGCTTTCGGCGGCGGTGCGGGAAGAGTGATAGTCGCGTTCTTTGATTTTGTTTATCGGTATTACATTTATATGCGACGGCATTCCGCTTACCAGCTTTGCGAGCGCTTTTGCGTCCTCCATTGTGTCATTGGTGCCGTCTATCAGAGAATATTCAAACGAAATTCTTCTGCCCGTAGTTGCGAAATAATCACGGCACGCCTTCATAAGCTCGCTTATATTATAACGCTTATTCACCGGCATCAATGTGCTTCGCTTTTCGTCGGTGGTCGCGTGAAGGGAGATTGAAAGCGTAAGTCCGAGATTCAGCTCCGCAAGCTCATAAATCTTGTCGACAAGCCCACAAGTTGAAAGCGAGACATGCCTCAGGCTCATATTGGTACCCTTTTCGCTTGACAGAAGCTCGAGAAATCTCACGACATTATCGAAATTATCAAGCGGTTCGCCAATGCCCATAAGGACTATGCTCGAGACTTTCCTGCCTGAAATCCTCTCCGCTTCGTAAAGCTGCAAAAGAATTTCGGAAGGCTTGAGGCTTCGTTTGAAGCCGGCTATGGTCGAAGCGCAGAATCTGCAACCCATCTTGCATCCGACCTGAGTCGAGACACACAAGGAATCGCCGTGCTCATAGCTCATAAGGACCGTTTCGATATGGTTGCCGTCGGACAGCTCAAACAGGAACTTTTCGGTTTCGTCAAGGCTTGACTTGAGGTTTCGGACGCAAGAAAGCTTTTCGATATAAAATTCATTCGAGAGCTTATTTCTCAATGCAAGTGAAAGATTTGTCATTTCCGAGAATCCTCTTACTCGCTTTCGGTGGAGCCATTCGTAAATCTGAGATGCCCGGAAGCTCTTTTCGCCAAACTCTCGCATCTTGTCCGTCAGTTCTTCAAGGCTCATTGACAGTATATCAAGTCTTGCGTTATCAGTCAAGATGCTCACCCGATTCTTAAGAATTTCGCCATGAAGAATCCGTCGCCGCCATATGTGCAGGTAGCAGGCGTTACGGTTGCCTTGTAATCACCAAAGTGAGACAGCTTTGAGCCCTCGAAGTCCGGATTCTCTTTTAAAAATCTCTCGGCTATGCTGTCGTTTTCGCTATGGTTCAGAGTGCATGTTGAATAGACAAGAGTTCCGCCCGGCTTTACATACCGAGCCGATGTTTTCAATATCTCGTACTGAACTATCGGGAACTGCCCCAAATCGTCCTCACATGAATAATTATATTTAATCTCCGGCTTGCGCCCGATAACTCCGAGACCGGAGCACGGAACGTCACAAAGGACCCTGTCCGCCATCGGGAGCTCACTGTTGAAGATTTTTGCGTTATTGGTGGATGCCGAAATAATGCTCAAGTTGAGCCTCTTCGCACCCTCTGTGATGAGCTTTGCTCGGTTTGCGTGCAGGTCGAAAGCAAAGACATTTCCGACATCGTTCATAATTTCCGCAATCGTAAACGCCTTGCCTCCGGGAGCGGAGCATACGTCGAGGACAGTTTCGCCCTCTTTTGCGCCTAATTCTGAGGCGCAAATCTGGCAGGAGGCATCCTGAACGTGGAACATGCCCTTTTTGTATGCCGAAAGCCTTTCTGCGGAACCGCAATTCTTCAGGTCGTAACAGTCGGGAATTCCTTCATTCGGGACGGCTTCGATATTATCTTTTGCGAGTTCGGCAAGTATGTCCGAAGTTTCGAATTTAGCTGTATTGAAGCGGACTGTTGTCGGCGGTCTTCCCAAGGAAGATTTGAGAATAGAAAGCGCAATCTCCTCGCCATAATCCCGAAGCCACATGTCTGCGAGCCACTCAGGGCAGGAATACTCAAGAGACAAGCTGTCAAGAGGAAGCTTCTTGCCGTCACGGATGAAGCTTCGGAGGACTGCATTCACGAAGCCGGATGCCGACTGATTATTGCGCTTTGACAGCTTGACGCTCTCGTCGACTGCGGCACTGTCGGGAACAGAATCCATATAGAGAAGCTGATAGACTCCCATTCGCAGGATTTCCCGGATTTCGGGGGAAAGCTTTTCTATCGGTCTTTTCGAATATTTTCCGATAACGGCATCAAGGGTGATTCTCCTTTCGATGACGCCGTAGTAGAGGGCGGAGATAAACCGTCGGTCAACGTCCAAAAGACCCGAGTTTCGTGAAAGAGTATTGTCAAGCGCAATGCTCGAAAAGCTTGAATTTTTCTCGACTTTCAGGAGTAGTCCCAAACAAATCTCTCTCGGTGTCTGCATCTATATTTCTACTTTCGTAAGTTTTTGTATCATTGAGCGGAGGTCAGGCGGGTGCCCTTTTTTACGGGTCTGCCTCTTAAATAGTCGGAAACGCTCATCCGCTTGGAGCCTTCCGCCTGGATTTCTATAAATCTTATCGAGCCGACACCGCAAGAAACGGTGAAGTCATGCTCATTTATGATTATTCCAGCTTCTGGATTTGCATTCTCGGTCGAAACGAGCTCACTTCTGTAAACCTTAAGGCGTTTGCCGTCAAGGTAACAACAAGCTCCGGGAGAATCGGACAAGCCTAAAATCTTATGATGAACCTCGGTCGCGGATTCAGAGAAATCAATGGCGCACATATCTTTTGTGAGCATTGGGGCATAGGAAGATTCGGCTTCATTCTGCTTAACAGGCGTTATCTCGCCTTTGACAAGCCCGTCTATTGTCTTTATGAGAAGCGATGCGCCGACATATGAAAGGCGGTCGTAGAGCTCCGATGCGGTTTCGTTTTCCCTGACGGCTACTTTTTCGGATAAGAGCATGTCGCCGGTGTCGAGACCCTCCGCCATCTGCATGGTGGTTATCCCACCGAATTCGTCGCCGTTGAGAACCGTCCACTGAATCGGGGCGGCACCGCGATATTTCGGGAGAAGCGAGCCGTGAACGTTGATACAGCCATACTTCGGGAGATTCAGAACCTCCACGGGCAGAATCTTTCCGTAAGCCGCAACAACTATCATGTCGGGGTTCAGTTCTTCAAGAATCGGAAGATATTCGGAAATCTCTTTTTTGAGGGAATTCGGCTGATAAACAGGTACATCATGTGCGAGCGCATATTCCTTGACGGGAGAAAAAGCTATCTTGTTTCCCCTGCCCTTCGGCTTGTCGGTCTGGGTAAAGATCGCAGAGACAGTGTGCCCGTTTTCAATCAAGGCTTCAAGCGACGGAATCGCAAAGCTCGGCGTTCCCATGAAAACTATATTCAAGGTGTATTATTCCTCCTCGGGCTCTTCGTAAATCTCTTCGATATTCTGTGGAAGCGTTACGCCGTCAAGATGGTCGAGCTCGTGGCAGACACATCTTGCAAAAAGGTCGCTGACCTCTTTTTCGTACCACTCGCCGAGGCGGTTCTGAGCCTTGAACTTAACGGTTTTCGGACGGGTGACATAGCCGGCGATATCGGGATAGGAAAGGCAAGCCTCGACTCCGCGCTGAGTCTCCTCGGAACGGTAGGTTATTTCCGGGTTGACAAGCTCGAAAAGCCCCTCACCTGTATCTATGACAACCGCACGTCTTATTATGCCAACCTGAGGCGCGGCAAGTCCGACCCCTTCGGTTTTATACATGGTGTCCTTCATGTCGTCAAGGAGCTCTCCGAGACGTTGGTCGAATTTTTCCACCGGCTTGCAGGTTTTAAGAAGCACCGGATCGCCGTCGATTACTATTTTTCTGAGTGCCAAGTGGCATTCCTCCTATGTTTTATGAATCGCCGTTTATGTCGGCGTAGACTTTTACGTTTGAAAAGCTTTTATTCTTGTATGTTTCCTTGAGAAGCCCAGACATATAGCTTCGGAAAGCGTTTGAGAGCCGGCACTTTATCGTCAATGCGTATTTATACTTGCCGCCTATTCTGCCGTAGCCGGATTTTGCCGGTCCGAGAATACGAAGCGGGAACTTCTTGTCAACAGCATCAAGATTATGGCGCATCATCGAGACGAATTCGTTTGCGGCTCGGAGCGTGTCCGAATCTATCGTCGATGAGAATTGCACTGTGCAGATATCGCAGAATGGAGGATAGATGAGCTCTTTACGAAGCGAAACCTCCTGCTCATAGAAGCCTTTGTAATCCTGCTCGGAAGCGAGCTTGATGATGTGGTGGTCGGGGAAGAAGGTCTGTATATAGGCGACAGCTTCCGAGTCTCCTCTGCCGCCTCTGCCGCAGACCTGCGTGAGAAGCGAGAATGTTCTTTCATAGCTTCGGTAATCTCCTGCATTGAGGGAGTTGTCGAGCGATATGACGCCGACTGTTGTGACATTCGGGAAGTCGAGACCCTTTGCAATCATCTGGGTACCGAGCATTATATCGTACTTTCCTGCCTCGAAATCCGCAAACTTCTCTTCATAAGCGTATCTTGAATAGGTTGTGTCGGCATCCATTCGGAGAACTCTTGCGTCGGGAAAAGCGTTCGTCAGTTCTTCCTCGAGACGTTGGGTGCCGAGTCCCGTGAGCCTTACCCTGTCACTTCCGCATTCGGGGCATTTGCCGGTGAACGAGACGTAATAGCCGCAATAGTGGCAGATGAGCTTTCCGCTCGATTTATGATAAGTCAGCGGAACCTGACAGCGAGGGCACTTGACAGCAGTCCTGCAATCAAGGCAGGTGGCATTGGTGTTGAAGCCGCGGCGATTAAGGAGAAGTATCGTCTGCTTGCCCTTTTTCGTCTCCTCCGAGATTCTTCTGACCATATCGGTGCAGAAGATGCCGCCGTTGCCCTCCTCGGCTTCGAGGAGCATATCGGCAACCACCACCTGAGGTAGCTTTGATCCGCTGTAGCGGTGGTTGAGCTCGAATAAGTGATATCTGCCGCTTTTTGCGTAATAGTAGCTTTCGAGCGAGGGCGTTGCCGACGCCATCAAGAGAAGTGCGTTATGATTGCCGCATCTTTTGATTGCGACGTCACGGGCATGATACCTCGGCGAAGCGTCGGATTTATAGCTGCTCTCGCCCTCTTCATCCATGATTATGAGCCCGATATCGGGCATCGGGGCGAAGACTGCACTTCTCGTGCCGATGACTATCTTCGCATCTCCGCGAGAAATGCGTTTGAATTCATCCATTCTTTGTCCCAAAGACAGGCTCGAATGAACCACTGCGACTGTGTCGCCGAAGTAGGCGCAGAATTTCGAGACCATCTGAGGGGTCAGAGATATTTCGGGCAAAAGCAAAATACAGCCTTTGCCGGATTTTATCGTTCTTTCAATCAGCTTTATGAATACCGCGGTTTTGCCGCTCCCGGTGACTCCGTGAAGGAGTGCTCCACAGGGTTTTCCCTCGTCCAAGAGCCTTGAAATGCCGTCATAGACTGCTTTTTGCTCGTCCGAGAGGACCACGCTATCCAAAGAAAGCTTCTGCTCGGTTATGTTTTTGGGAGTCCGAAGGGACTCGTATCTGTATTCCTCGAGGATGCCCTTTTTGAGCATCGAGGTGATTATTGTCTGGGTTACGCTGAGAATATAGCAGAGCTCTTTTATTGAAGCCGACGAGTTTTCCTCTAAGAAATCGACGACGAGCTGTTGCTTCGGGGTGAAGGCCTTGCCGTCAGGCTGATAATCGGGAGAGAGCCTGACCATTCTGACAGTTTCGTCTCCGACACGGCGCTTGAATTCGTCTTCTTCCTCAAGTATGCCCTTGTCAAGAAGAGAGCTTATAAGGAAATCTTTGTCCTCTAAAATGCTGTCAAACTCTTTTTGGGACTGTGCGCCGAGTAGTGCCTGATAGAGCTTATTTTCTTCGTCTGTCAGCTGAACATCCGGCTTATGGTTCGAAAGAGTATAGACACTCTTGCGGATGACGGTGTAGCCCGCCGGCACTATGGTCCTGTATGCCTCGAAGTAGGTGCAGAAGGTGTGCTCCTTGAGCCAGAAAACCATGTCAAGAAGCTCGTCATTTATCAGAGGCTCACGGTCGATAAGGCTGATTATAGGCTTGATGGTGATGTCCTCGGTGAGCTCCTTTTCGTAGACCCGAGTGACAAGACCGATTCTCTTTGTATTGGCTCTGCCGAACGGGACGAGGACACGCATGCCGGCACGGACTGTTCCGAAAAGAATGTCGGGATAGCGATAGGTATATTCGTTATCGTAGCCATAGTCGGCTCCCGACAGGACTACCTTTGCCGCATGGACGGACGTGACCGCATGGACGGACGTACCACTCATCTCTTGAGGGTTTTCTTGAGGGACGGGTCTTCAATGAGCTTGTACTCGCCGTTTGCGAACTGGTCGACGGCGGTCTTGACCGGCTTTACGTCGATTACTTCCTTGTTTTCATAGGCGGTGTCGATAATCTCTCTTGCACGCTTTGCAACCGCAACTACCAGAGAGTACACACTCTCACCGCTTTTTAAAATCTGTGAGCTTGAAGGTCTCAACATTTGTCTAACACTCCTTTTATCAGGTCTTGGTTTATCTTAACTAAATTCTTTGATACTGTCATTATCCGATAGAGGGTTTCAACCGCTTCCGAAACATCATCGTTTACGAACACATAATCGTAATTCTCGGCGACGGCGATTTCTCTTGCCGCTTCTTTTACTCTGCCGTCGATTACTTCCTCGGTCTCGGAATGGCGGTTTTCGAGGCGGTTTCTGAGTTCGCCGATTGAAGGCGGAAGCATAAATATCATCACGGCTTCGGGATAGGACTCCTTAACCATCATGGCGCCCTTGGTCTCTATCTCCAGGATTACGTCGATTCCGTTATCAAGGCACTCGAAGACTTTTTCCTTCGGTGTGCCGTAGGAATTGCCGCAGAAGGTCGCATGCTCGAGCATTCCGCCGGTTTCGACAAGCTCGTCGAAGCGCTCTCTTGAAACGAAGTAATAATGCACTCCGTCGACTTCGCCTTCACGAGGTGCTCTGGTGGTTGCCGAGACGGAGTATTTAAGCTCCGGCATCCGTTTTCTCAGTTCCGTAAGCACTGTTCCCTTACCGCAACCGGACGGTGCGGAGAAGACGTATAGCACGCCTTTAGTCATTTTCAACGTCCCCTTTGTCTGTCCCTAAAATGTATTCGGCTGTCCTTGACGAGAGTATGACATGGTCGCTGACGGTTATGATGACCGACTTGTTCTTCTTGCCGAAGGTACAGTCGATGAGCGAGCCGCGGTCCTTCGCCTCCTGAATGATTCGCTTTATCGGGGAGGTGTCGGGAGAGGCTACCGCCACAATCTTGTCCGTCGAGACGTAGCAGGAATAGCCGATATCAACTACGTTCATATTATCTCTCCTATTCAATATTCTGAATCTGTTCTCTTATCTTTTCGACCGCACTCTTGAGCTCGACAACGATTTTTGTTATCGTAAGGTCGGAGCACTTGGAGCCGGTGGTGTTTATCTCTCTGTTTATCTCCTGAACGAGGAAGTCGAGCTTCTTGCCGATTGGCTCGGTCTGGTCGAGCAGTTCGCGGAATGCGGCGATATGGCTGTGGAGCCTTACCGTTTCCTCGTCCACTGCGGTTTTGTCGGCGAAGATTGCCGTTTCGGTGAGGATTCTCGCTTCGTCGATGTTCTTGCCGTCAAGAACCTCCTGAAGCCTCTGATAGAGCCTCTTCTGATACTCTTCCGTAACAGTGGGAGAACGCTTTTCTATCTCACACACCATCGCTTCGATGCTGTCAAGCTTCACCAAAATATCAACTTTGAGGCGTGCGCCCTCGGCTTCTCTCATAGCTACAAAGCCGTTCAGGGCTTCCGTTGCTACCTCGGAGACCTCTTGCCAGATTTCGTTTTCGTCGGTTTCCTGCTTGGTAACGGTGAAGATATCCGGAATTCTGAAAAGTTGGGAAAGTGTCAGGTCGTCGCGGAGCTCGAGCTCCGTTCCCACAGTGCGAAGAGCATTGATATAATTCTTCGCAAGTTCACAGTTTACGTTTACGTTCACATCGGAGCCGTCGGTTGTATTGATTGTTATATATGATTCAACCTTGCCACGGTTGATTTCTGCGGCATAAAGGGCTTTCAGCTTGTCCTCGATAAAGGCGTACTGACGAGGGTACTTTACGCTGAACTCGAAAAATCTGTGATTGACGGCACGAAGCTCAACGGTTATCTCGCGATTTCCGAAGGTCTTCTTGGACCTGCCATAGCCGGTCATGCTTCTCGGCATCCAAATTACCTCTTTTCATTTATAATACAGTAGGCACACTGCGCTACATTACTATCTATGTTATTATAGCACCTTTTGCGATTTAGTGCAAGGTCTTTGGGCTCGAAAATCTATTACAGTTTGGAAACATAGTTGAAATCGTCGGGAATTTATGATACAATCAAGGTAGCGAAATTACGGGAGGAAAGCAAAAGTGACTTTAAACGCACAGGAATATAAGAACAGATTCATAGAGATTTACACCGGAAATATCAAGCGCGAGGGCTCGGAGAAGCTTCTTGAATATCTGCAGTCGAAAAACTGCGACTTCTTCACTGCTCCTGCTTCGACGAGATTCCACAATTCCTTCGAGGGCGGGCTTTGCGAGCACTCAATCAACGTTTACGAGTGCCTGAAATCCTATCTCGAAACAGACAGAGCAAAGAGCTTCGGGCTTTCGTTCAGCGACGAGTCGATTGCTATTGTCGCACTTTTGCACGATGTGTGCAAGACGAATACATACGTCGTAAGCATGCGAAACGTAAAGAACGACAAAACGGGGCAATGGGAGAAGGTTCCCTATTACGACTATAACGACACTCTCCCCTATGGGCACGGCGAGAAGTCGGTATATATCGTTTCGGGGTTTATGAAGCTCACCCGGGACGAGGCTATGGCGATAAGGTGGCACATGGGCTTCTCGATGGGCGAGGACACAAGGCTTGTCGGAAATGCCCTCCGGGATTATCCGTTGGCGCAGGCTCTCAACATCGCGGATGCCGAGGCGACGAACTTTATCGAAGAGAAGCGGAACAAGTCGAAATAAAAAAACAAGCGGAGTGATTACCACTCCGCTTTTATTATTTAACTTTATCTGTCTCCCCAGTGGATGGCGGCTGTCATGCCGGGTCCGACATGGGCTCCGATTACCGGTCCGATATCGGTGATTCCGATGGTCGAATTCGGATAGAGCTCTTTCAGCTCGTTGCGGATTTCCTCGGCGGCTGTCAGGTTATCGGCATGACCGATGAAGATAAATGTGCCGATGTCAGGACGAATCGACTTCTTGACGTCCTCGATGAGAGCGGCGGTTGCCTGCTTGCGTCCACGGGGCTTGGCTATCGTCTGGAGCTTGCCCTCGTCGTCAACCGCAAGAAGCGGCTTGACCTGAAGCACTGTGCCCATTGCGGCGGTTGCACCCGAGACTCTTCCGCCACGCTTGAGATGCTCGAAGGTGTCGACAGTGAACCAGTGGCAGACATGATATTTATGCTCCTCAATCCATGCGAGAAACTCGTCCATACTCAGTCCTGTTCTCATCTCTTTAATCGCCTCGTAAAGGAGGAAGCCCTGACCGAGAGAGGCGTCAAACGGATCTACTATCTCAATCCTGCGGTCGGGATACTGCTCCGAAAGATTCCTTGCGGCAATTCTTGAAGCGTTCAAGGTCTGGGAAAGTCCGGACGTAAGACCTATGTAGACGATATCGTTGCCTTTCTGGAGCTCCGGCTCGAAAAACTCTTCATAGACTTCGGGATTAATCTGGGAAGTCGAGGCGAAAAGCCCGCTTCTCAGCTTCTGATAAAACTCCTCGATGGTTATCGTTCCGTCGCCGTTGTAGCTGTAGACATAGCCCTCATCACCGACGGTGATGTTCATGGGGACAAAGGTGACCTCGGAAAGCTCCTCAATCATCTCTTTGGTTATATCGCAGGTGACGTCTGAAAATACTTTGTAACTGTTTGCCATTGTTTCCTCCTGTTCAGAATTTAAGGCTCTTGGGTGTTCTTGCGTATGGGATGACGTCGCGGATGTTCGAGACGCCGGTTATATACATAAGGATTCTTTCGAGACCGAGACCGAAGCCGGAATGAACGACTCCGCCGTATTTACGAAGATCCAAATACCACTCGAGGGTGCTTCTGTCCATATTCATGTCTTCCATCTTCTTGACGAGGACGTCGAAGTTTTCTTCACGCTGAGAGCCGCCCATGAGCTCGCCTACTCCGGGAGCAAGCAAATCGCATGCCGCAACCGTCTTGCCATCGGGGTTGAGCTTCATATAGAACGCCTTGATGTCCTTCGGGAAATCTATCAGGAAAACGGGACCCTTGGCGACTTTATCGCAGATATAAACCTCGTGCTCCTTGAAGAAGTCCATGCCCCACTCGACGGGGTTCTCAAACTGAACATCCGCATGCTGGAGATAGTCGACCGCTTCGGTGTAGGTGATGACCTTGAACTCGGAGTTCATGACGTGCTCAAGCTTATCAATAAGATCGTGCTTTTCGGAGACGAAATCGTTCAGGAACTTCATCTCGTCGGGACAGCTTTCGAGAACATCTTTTATGATATACTTGACGAGAGCCTCCATGACCGCCATATCGCCCTTGAGGTCGCAGAATGCCATCTCGGGCTCTACCATCCAGAATTCGTTCAGATGATAGGGGGTGTTGGAGTTCTCGGCACGGAATGTCGGTCCGAAGGTGTAAACCTTGCCGAGAGCCAGAGCGAACGGCTCGACATGGAGCTGACCCGAAACGGTCAGGCAGGCGTGCTTGCCGAAGAAATCGTTCTGATAATCACCGTCCTCGCGGGTGGTGACGGTAAAGGTCTCGCCGGCTCCCTCGGCATCGTTGCCGGTGATGAGGGGCGTGTGGATATAGCTGAAGCCGTTCTCACGGAAGAACTGGTGAATCGACTGGGAGACTATCGAGCGGATTTTGAAGACCGCCATGAATGTGTTTGTTCTGGGTCTGAGGTGCGGAATCTCTCTTAAGAATTCGAGGGAATGGCGCTTTTTCTGCAAGGGATAGCTTGAATCGCAGGCACCGAGAAGCGTAATTTCACTCGCGTTAATCTCGAAGGGCTGTTTTGCCTCGGGAGTGTGGATAAGCTTGCCGGTGACGCTGACGGCACAGCCGGTCAGGAGCTTTGAAATCTCGGCATAGTTCGGAAGCTTTTCAGCCTCATAGACCACCTGACAATTAGTGAAGCAGGAGCCGTCGTTAAGAGAAATGAAGCCGATGTTATTATTGGAGCGGTTGGTCCTCATCCAGCCCTCAACGGTGACAGTCGCCCCGTCAGCGGCATTCTCATTCGGCAGAAGCCCCTTTACGCTCTTATATATCTCGTCAATCAGAAGTTTTGGCATAGCAAATATATCCCCTTTATAAATTGTAACTCTGTTTATGATAAACCATTTAGAGAAGATTGTCAAGAGCTTGAGACAGAAAAAGACCGCAAGCCGAGGCTCACGGTCTTAATCATGACAGAAAAGTGATTA
>JAJBSV010000009.1:17076-234071 GCA_020861185.1 Ruminococcus sp.
GAAGTCTCGGTAGACTCAGAAGCCTCTTCAGTAGCCTCTTCGGTGGTCTCCTCAGAAGCGTTGACATCCTCAACGACCTCAGGAACAACAACAGAGATGCTGGAGAACTTGTAAACACCTGCGGGAGAGCTATTGCTGATGAAGGTAACAGTTGTTCCTTCAACATCAAATCCACCATCAGCCAAAGCCTGAGCAATAGTATTAGCATCATAAACAACAGTAACACCATCATCAGAGATAGGATCGATGATTCCCTTGTTGGGCTCATCAGCATCAGTGTGACCAGCAGTACCAAGCGCAACCCAAGAGTCGCCAGTGGTAACGTCAGCTCCGCTGTACCAGCTGTTAGTGATAAGAATCTTTTCATAGTCACCACCATCAGCAAATTGAATGGTGGACTCGGAAGCTCTAACGATAACGAGCTGTGCCCCCTCAGTCTGAAGAGCAGCGATGAAGTCGGTCATTGCATAATCAGTGAAATCACCAGTTGACCAGTTATCGTTTGACCAGAAGAGGTAAACATCTTCCTGATCCAAATCGAAAGCGACGGTGTCATCAGCAAAAGCAACAACGCTGACAGAAAGAACCATGACTATCGCCAAAGCGATTGACAATACTTTTTTCATTTGTGAATTCCTCCAAAATATATTTTGGTGTTAAAACCATATCTATGATAGCACACCAACTCGGATTTGTCAATAAATATCGGAAAATTCGCGGGAAAGTTTTTTGATGGGAAAGAGAAAGACCGCAGGGTCAGCTTGCGGTCTTTTTTCTATTTTCCATAATACTGGCTTTAATTTCCTCACGAGTTACTTCGGGACGTTCATACTTTTCCTTGGTATAGTCGCCGGTTCCCTCATCGTACATCTGCAAAAAGCTTAAAGCTCCCTCAGTGCCAAAGGCTTCTTTCAAGACTTCATAGCCTGTAGTTCTTAGCTCTACCTGATTATTATAACTTATTTTTGCCATTAGAAATCTCCTCCGTTCCAATTATCTATAAAATCTTTCGGATTCATAACTTTTACATCCAAATCCAATCTTGAAGCCATCTTAACGAGTCTATCGTCCGTTGTCAGCATAACATCCGCACCGCCTTCTTCTGCACACGCAATATGATAACTGTCAAAGGCATGGATATTCGACTGTTCCTGAATTTGGAGTGAGCGCGAATCTATGCTATCGCTGAACTCAACTATTTCGTCAACACTGCTATGATGAGCCAATATCTTAAGTCTTTTGTTCTCATCTTTGATTCTTCCGATTTCATTGGACAGTACCTCACTGCCTACAAGTGTTATGCTTCCTTGACTATGCAACACAAATATTTGGGAAATTGCGTCCCGTTCCAAAACAATACGTTCTTGATTTAACTTATCTAGTAATCGACAATAGCAACAACAATCCAGATAGACTTTCACAACAACACCGCCTATAAATTTATATCGGTGAAACTAACTCTGATAGTATTATATCACAAAATTCGCGGAATGGCAATAGCCAATTTAAAGAAAAAGACCGCAGGCATGCACCCACGGTCTCTTTGAAATCAATCAGTGATTATCTCTTCTTGGAACCTACAACAGCGATACCTGCGATTGCCATCGGAACGAGGGCAAGTGCAACACCGGTGGAAGGAGAAGTGGTAGTGGTGGTCTCTTCGGCTTCCTCAGTGGTCTCTTCGGTAGCGTCAGCAGTATCCTCAGCCTCTTCGGTCTCATCAGTGGTCTCTTCAGCAGCTGCATCAGCAGAAGTGGAAACGAGCTCTACGCCAGTGACATAAGAATCCCAGCCTTGGGAATCAGCCCACCAGTTAAGGATAACGCCGTCTGCAACGTCGAAACCAGCTTCAGTGTAAGCAGCAGCGATGTCGGTAAGAGCAATAGCAACGCAACCGTCTTCGTTAATCTCGATGGTTACGATGTTGGTAGACCAATCAGTATCGTTAAGAGCTCCTGCGCCCCAACCAACGTAACTTGTGTCATTAACGTCGAAGTAAACGTAAAGATAGAGGCTCTCATCAGTAAAGTCTACACCGTTAAGAATGGTAACGGTTCCAGAAGCAGACATTTCCTGAGTGGCAACAGTAGTGTCAGCAAATGCAACGACGCTCAAGGAGAGAACCATTACAAGTGCAACAGCGATTGATAAGAATTTCTTCATTTCGAATTCCTCCAAAATATATTTTGGTTTAAAACCTCTATTATCATACCACCATATCTTGCGTTTGTCAACCGCAAAAACGAAATTTATCTGAAATTTACACAAACCCCTCCACCACTGGCTGATGCCAAAGAAAAAGACCGCAAGCCGAGGCTCACGGTCTTAATCATGACAGAAAAGTGATTATCTTCTCTTGGAAGAAACTACAGCGATACCGGCGATTGCCATCGGAACGAGGGCAAGTGCAACACCGGTGTCAGGAGAAGAAGTCTCGGTAGACTCAGAAGCCTCTTCAGTAGCCTCTTCGGTGGTCTCCTCAGTAGCCTCAGCCTCTTCGGTGGTCTCTTCGGTCTCAGCCAAGGTAACTACATAGACACCATAGGTCTTAGCGCCGGAGCAAGCACCATGAATCCACTGCCAAGTATTAGAAGTGAGGTCGATATCGTTAGCGAGGCAAGCTTCAACGAGTTCAGCCGCATCAACGATAAGATATGCATAATCACCCTCAACAACTACGGACTCAGCTGCTACTTCACCCTCATCAGGGTAGTTGGAATGGATAGTGATGAAGACCCAAGTATCGGTGGTCTGGATAGCGTACTGATAGCCTGCGCCTTCTTCATCGGAAGCTACATAAGCATCAGCCTTGATGATAACCTTTGCGCCCTCGGTCTGAACAGCTTCGATGAAAGCAATGCCTTCATCATCAGAACTTGTAAAGCCACTACCAGACTGATCCCACCAGCCATTATCAGCAGGAAAAAGAACAGTGTGCTCAGAAAGAACCTCAGAAGCAATGCTATTGATATAGTCATCGTCTACAGCAAAAACGGAAACGCTGAGAGAAAGAACCATGACTATCGCCAAAGCGATTGATACAAATTTTTTCATTTGAATTCCTCCAAAATATATTTCGGTGTAAAACCATATCTATCATAGCATCAAACCGCCGATTTGTCAACCGACATAGACATTATTTTTGTAGAAAAGTCGGATGAAATTATTTATATCATGGCTTCGACGCCGCAAGGTCGATGAGGCTCCAGTAGGCGGATTTGAGCTTATAGTCGCGGTCGATGAGCAAGGGATAGTTTACTCTGCCGGAGACGGGATAGCCGTTGAGCCATGACATGCCGTCGTTGTAACCCCACATTACAACCGAATCGAGATAGCCCGCCTCGGAGAACTCGATGAACATCTCGAAGATGTCCGAATAAAGGCTGTCGAACTTTTCGACAAACTCGTCGGTGAGCTCAATGTCGGTTGAGCTGTCACTCCATGAATAACAGCTGAGGTCGAGTTCGGTGATCTCAATGACGAAGTCGGGGTCAATGTTCTTCAACTTCATGAGAATTTCGACGTTGTTCTTGCAGGTCTCAACGTCAAAGTCGATGTTGATATGCATCTGAAGACCGATACCGTCAACCGGAATCCCCTCTTCGAGCATGCTCTTGACCATCATATACATGGTGATGGTCTTATCTTCCGAAGATTCAAGGCTGTAATCGTTGATGATGAGACGGGCGTCGGGGCCGGCTTCGTGGGCTGTCTGAAATGCGATTTCGATGTAGTCGTACTTGTCGCCGTCGCCGTCATAGTCGCCGATAATCTGGTACCACATGGAATCGCGGAGCCCGCCGTTGTCGCCGAGGACTTCGTTGACGACGTCCCAGACATCGACTTCACCCTTGTAGCGGGTGACGATGGTGGTGATGTGCTCTTTCATCCGCTCGATAAGGACACCCGCCGAGACGGTGTTGCCATCGTCGTCGTAGAAGAACCAGTCGGGGCACTGTGAGTGCCAGACGAGGACGTGTCCACGGACTGTTTTGTCATACTCATTGGCGAATTCGACGAGCTTGTCCAAGGCTTCGAAGTTATAAACATCCTCGGAAGGATGAATATTCTCGGGCTTTGACTCGTTCTCGAGGGTGAAGACGTTGTACTGCTTGATGAGAATCTCCATCTCTTCGGAGCCTTCGACGAGGTCACTTGTGTTCATGGCAGTTCCGACCTTGAACCACTCGGAAAAGGCTTCATAGAGCGAAGGGGCTTCCTCGTCATAGGCGTACAGGTCGGGGTGCGAAGTGCTTCCGCAGGATGTCAAAGCCGTTGCCGATATGGCAAACGCTACAACTGCGGAAAGGATTCTTTTCAGCTTCATTATAATGTTCCTCCGTATATCTTGATCAAATAGTGCCTCCTGCGGCGTAGTAGTCCATCAGTAGCTTGGTGACTTCGTAATAGATTTCGATGCCCTCTTCGACCTCGTTGAACTTGAGGTTGGCATCCGTCAGGGCTTCCGAGACAGCCTGAACCGTTTCGGTCGGGATTATCTCTTTATCTTCGTTCTCTTCCCAATAGGTGGATTTGAAGGAGTAGAGGTCGTAGTCCCAGACCTCCGACGGGACGTTTGCGATGGCTTCGCGAAGGGCGTCTTCATAGGAAGTGCCGATGAGTTCCTTGGCGTCGGAATAGAGATAATAGAAAGCATCCACAAGTCCGCTGTAGCGAACGGCGGCGCAGTCGGAGTTGAAGCAGGCGACCATGGCGACAAAGCTCGCTTCGTCCTCCTGAATTATGCCCTTGAGGTGGGCAAGCTCGTGGCAGATGGTTGCAGGCTTCGAGATGTCCTGAGGGTCACGGTTGTATGTGGCTTCAAATGCGAACGGGATATATAGACCGATAATGCTCTCCTGAGACATGAAGTAGGAGAAGAAGATACCCTTGGGGTTCGGGTAATATCCCAAAAGCTGAGAATAATCTTCGGATATAGCCGTAAGCGCTTCCTTGCATTCGTCTATGTAGTCATCGTCAAGCACTATGTAGCCGTCGTCTCCCCTGTCGAACTGGTCATATAATTCCGCCAAGCCGTCGGCTACTGCGCCGATGGTCTCGATAAGAAGCTCTTCGGTATGCTCCGTTTCTTCGAAATATCTTTCCGAGAAGGGCGTGCACTGATACATGACGAAGCAGTTGAGTGTTTCGGTCATGAAGACATAGGCGACTATCCACGCGACAAGCCGAAGCGAAAAGCCGCTGACCTTCGAGGTGAGCTTCTTATCCTTGCGCTTCACTATCATGAAGATTATGTACACCGGCAATCCGATGAGGACGAGAAGCACAGCAAGGACTATCATAACCTCGCCGACCGAGAACGGGAAAAGCCCCGACAACCAGATAAACGGCGTCGAGATTACGGGATAGATTTTTTGAACATAGAAGTCGGATATGGTCGTCGACAACCGGGCGATTATATTGAAGAGTATCGCCAGAACGAAAACGGCTATCAGGGCAATGTCGGATTTTTTGAGTTTATGTTTTTTCATCAGTCCATCTTCTTATCAACGTTGATGACGAAGTAATATTGTGTGGGGTCGTGTGCCTCGAGATATTTCTCCGTCAAAAGGGCTTCGATGCGGGTCAGGTCATAGTGTTCTCCGAACGGCTCTACTATGTCAAAAAGTATATTTGTGTGAGTGGGACCGGCGACGATACGGAAATCGTGAATGCCGAGGTCGCTCCCGAATTCTTCGCGGAGGGCTTCAACGGTAATGTCGTGAAGCTTGGCTCTGAGCGGGTCGTGCATGTCGACCGGGTCCATGTGGATAGTCAGGAGTATTCCGAGCTCTTCGTGCGCCTCGCGTTCGATGGTATCTATCATGTCGTGAAGAAGGAAGATGTCCTTTGAGGCATCGACCTCGATGTGAAGAGAAGCATAGCACTTCCCTGCCCCGTAGCTGTGGACAATAAGGTCGTGGTAGCCGACGACGTTTTCTCTGCCGCGGACGAGCGAGTAGATGGACTCGACAATCTTCTCGTCGGGGTGCTCACCGAGCATCGGGCTGATGACCTCGGAAAGGGTTCTTATGGCGGAGATTATCACGAATACGGAGATTATAAGTCCGAACCAGCCGTCAAGGTTGACCTTGAAAATCTGCATGACCGCCATGCTGAGGATTACCGAGCCTGTCGTGATGATGTCGTTTCTCGAGTCGACCGCATCGGCTTTAAGGGCGTCCGAGTCGATAGCCTTCGAGAAGTCCAAGTAGGTGAAATATTGTCAGAGCTTGACGGCGACCGCCGCTATCAGAACGATATATGTAACTGCGCTTATTTCAAGTTCACTCGGCGTGATTATCTTGTCGATGGAGCTTTTCGCAAAGAGGACTCCGACGCAGAGGACAAGAAGTGCAACTATCAGTGCGGTTATCTCTTCGTATCTTGCGTGACCGTAGGGATGGTCTTTATCTGCGGGACGGCTTGAAAGCTTGAAGCCCACCATCGTAAAAACGGAAGAGCATGCGTCGGACAGATTGTTGACAGCGTCGGCGATGACGGTGATACTATTCGACATCAGTCCCACCAGAAGCTTGAAGAGGAACAGAACGACGTTTGTCAGCACACCGAAAACTCCGGCGGCGATGCCGTATCTGATTCTGACTTGAGGGTCGGATGTATTTTGATAGTCCTTGATAAAAAGCTTTTTAAGCAATATAATCACCCTTGTGAATGTAGTCAAGCCTGCTCGTCGAGAGTGAGCTCATATGCGGGAAGGAATTCGTCAAGGAACATGTCAGCCTCGGGGATTCCCATTGCCCTGATTGATTCGAAGGTCTGCTTTTCGGCTTCCTCGAAATCGCGGTTGCCGGACTTTCGCTCCTCGATACACTTTATAAGCGCCGAAATCTTGTCGGCGGCTTTTACGAGCCGAAGAAGCTCTTTGTCCTCACTCTTGAAAATTCCGTCGTACTCTTTCCGGATATCATCCGGTATACAGCCGAGGAGCTTTTCGACTGCGGCGGCTTCGACGTCCTTATAAGCGGTTCTGATTTCGGGGTTCAGGTATTTTACCGGCGTTGGTAAATCGCCAGTGATTATTTCTGTCGTATCGTGAAAGATGGCGAGAACTGCCGCTCTGTCGGGGTCGACATTTCCGCCGAAGCGGTCGTTACGAAGGACGCAAAGAAGATGCGCTATGATTGCCGTGTCGAGGGAGTGCTCGGCGATGTTTTCGTTGCGGGTATTGCGCATGAGTCCCCAGCGATTTATATACTTCATTCGGGAAGTGAGTGCAAAGAAGCTGTTATTTTCCATCAGAGATCGTCGACCTCCTTTACTTCAGGTTGGTATTCCTCGTTCTCGGTCGCGAAGTCGATGACCTTCGCATAGAAATCGGTCGGGTTGAGTCTTATCTTCTCGGCAAGAAGATTCGCCTGCTCCTCATCGGGCGCAAAGAGCTTAAGATCCATCAAAACCGTTCCCGAGTCCTGACATGTGACTCCGACAAGATAGCCCTTTTCCTGTTCGGAAACCGAAACCCTGACGTCGTTGTCATTTTTTAGCTTGGCGAAGAACTTAAGACCAGAAGAGAGAATCTTGTTGCGGAAACGTGCCGGAACCTGCTGTTTGAAACTGTCGGCTCCTGCTCTTGCCGCATCGGAGAGGACATAGTATTCTTCGGCGCCGTTTTTCTCGAGTGAGAGCATCCCGCTTTCAAGCATACTCTCGACAACCGAGGAATAGACGAAATAGTTCACAGTGCCGTCGGTCGTTGCGATTTCCGCAAGCTGGATCGGAGTTATCGGGCGGTTAATCTGCCTTAAGAAATAGCACAGAAGAATCTTCACTGCCATTTCATCGTGGAGACTCAGCATATCCTCTGTCAGGTAATCATCATATGTATAATTAGCCATAGTTTATTATCCTCAAATCTACAAGTTTACAACTTGGATATTTTCGCGAATGCCGCCATTATCTTCTTGGTGCCGACGCTGTCGAATGCGACCTCAAGAAGCATGTCGTTGGACATTTTGGTGGTCTTCAGAACGGTTCCGTCGCCGAAGACGTTGTGATGCACTCTGTCGCCGACCGTGAAATCAATTTCGGCAGACTTTGCGGTCTGGGGCTTCTTTGTCGCCTGTTGTAGGTAGGACGGAGCGGTTGACGTGTGAGACTGCGGAGTTGTTCGTCTCTGATAATCGTCCGAGGTTCTTTCCGTGTGCTTTTCGATTGCTTCTTCGGGAAGCTCGGAAATGAATCTTGACGGACGGTTGAAGTTGGTCGAACCGAAGAGAAGACGCTGGCGAGCGTAGCTGAGGCTCAGATGCTTTCTAGCCCGGGTTATCGCAACATAGGCAAGGCGGCGCTCTTCTTCGATATCTTCCTCGGTGTCCGTGCTTCTCGAGCTCGGGAAGATATTCTCTTCCATTCCGACCACGAAAACGTTGTTGAATTCGAGACCCTTTGCCGAGTGGACGGTCATAAGAGTTACGCTATCTGAAGAATCCATCGAGTCAATATCTGCATACAGGGCGACATCTTCAAGGAATCCCGAAAGCGAAGGCTCTTCGGCTTCTTCGAGGTAGCTCACCATAGAGGATTTGAGCTCGTTGATGTTCTCAAGCCTTGTTGTGCCCTCGTCGCCTTGGGTTTCAAGGAAAGCTCTGTAGCCGGATTTCTCCATAAGTTCATCAAGAAGCTCCGGGAGCGGGATAAGCTCGGCGTGGTCCCGAAGCTCATCGAACATGTCAGCTAAACTCATCAGCTTCGGGGCGGAACGGGAGAGAATCGGATAATCTCTTGCCATACGCATTACCTGCAAAGGCGATTCGCCGAGGTCTCTTGAAATGCTTTCGAGGGCATCAACTGTTGCGGCTCCTATTCCACGCTTCGGCTCGTTGATGATACGCTTAAGGCGCAGGAGGTCGTTCTCGTTGTTGATGACCGACAAGTAGGCGATGATGTCCTTGACTTCCTTCCGGTCGAAGAACTTTAAGCCCCCGATTACTTTATACGGAATTCCGCTTCGCATGAATGCGTTTTCGATTGAGTTTGACTGGGCATTCATTCGGTAGAGAACCGCATTATCGGAATATTTGCCGCTGTCCTTGATATAGTTCAAGACCGTTTCGGCGACGTATTTCGACTCGCCCTGCTCGGTTGCGGCACCGTAGACGGTGACCTTTTCACCGTCGCCCGCAGATGTCCAGAGCTTCTTGCCCTTGCGGCTACGGTTGTTTTTGATTACTTCATTGGCACAGGTCAGTATATTCTGAGTTGAGCGATAATTCTGCTCGAGACGGATAACCTTGGCGTTTTCGTACTGGTGCTCGAACGAGAGAATATTCTCGATTGTTGCACCGCGGAATTTATAGATTGACTGGTCATCATCGCCGACCACACAGAGATTCTTCCGCTTTGCGCTGAGCATCGAAATCAGGCGATACTGCACCATGTTGGTGTCCTGATATTCATCGACCAATATGTATTTGTATAAGTTCTGGTAGTGCTCGAGTACGTCGGGGAAATCCTCGAAGAGCTTGACAGTGAGAAGGATTATGTCGTCGAAATCGAGGGCGTTCGCATTGCGAAGCCTGTGCTGGTATTCGGAATAAATCTTTGCGATAGTCTGCTTGCGATAGTCGCCCATCGAGAGCTTTGCATACTCGTTTTCATCGACCTGAGACTCCTTTGCTGACGAAATCTCACGCATAATCTCCTTCGGCGGAAATCTCTTGTCGGATATATTATAGTCCTGCAAGCAGGCTTTTATCACTCTCTGGGTGTCGTCGGTGTCGTAAATCGTGAAGCTTGAAGCATAGCCGAGCTTGTCGATTTCCCTTCTCAGAATTCGGATGCACGCCGAGTGAAAAGTCGTGGCTGTGATGCCGTCAGCAACGGCGCCGAGCATCTGGTGAAGGCGGTCCTTGAGCTCACCTGCGGCTTTGTTTGTGAATGTGATTGCAAGGATGTTCCAAGGGTTCACGCAGTTTACAGCGGTGATGGTTCTGAGACGTTCACTATCGTCAACCCTTCCGGCGGCGTAATCTTCAAGAAACTTCTCATCGTCGGGGGTTACTCCCGAATATCTGAATGTATCGTTATAGGCGTTGCCGAAATAAATCATGTTGGCAACACGGTTTACGAGCACCGTCGTTTTGCCGCTTCCGGCTCCCGCCAATATCAGAACGGGTCCGTCAACCGTGAAGACTGCCTCTCTCTGCATGTCATTGAGATTTGAAAAATATTTTGTAAGAGCTTTTCTTTTTAGCTCGGTAAAGTTATCTGCCACTTTCTTTCCTCCGTGTTCAAAATCTGCACCTGTTAAGTATACCACAAACGGTCGAAAAAGAAAATACCGGGGAGACGATTTTTATCTTTTTCTAAAAATTTCACTTTTGGGTATGGACTTTTCACCCTGATATAGTTTATACTATAAGCAAGAGCTTCGCCTCGATACTAATACTTGGGGGTATTTAATTGAGATTCTTTGACGATAAAAAATACAATAAGATATTCGGATATTGCTTTGCATTCATTACAGTGGTTCTGTTGGTGGTGCTTGCTCTGTTCCAATGGGACACGGTGAGCTCGTTCTTCAGGAACATTCTCAGCGTTCTTGAGCCGGTAATCTGGGGGCTGGTCATAGCTTTTATCATGAATTCGATGGTTAAGAGAACCGAGATTATTCTCGGGAAAACCGTCTTCAGAAAAAAAGCCCATCCGAAGATTTCAAGAGCCATAGGCATTGCGGTTGCTTCCATAATCATAATTGCGGTTATAGTCTTAGTTATAATGGCGGTCATCCCGCAGATTATTTCGAGCATTCCGGGAATTTACGACGGTCTTGTGAACGAGGTCTATCCGGCGGTTGAAAGCTGGATCACGAAGCTTTTGGACGACTATCCGAGCATTGCAACCACCGTCAACAATGAGCTCGACAACATAACATCATACCTGAGTTCGTTTGTGTCGAACCTCGCTTCTCAGCTTTCGACGCTCCTGACAAGCTTACTGAGCTTTGCGAACTCGGTCAAGAACTTTATCCTTGGGTTCTTCGTCGCCATCTACTTCCTTGCAAGTAAGGAAATTCTGCAGATGCAGGCTAAGAAGCTCATCGTCGGCATATTCCCCGAAAGGATTTACCACCCGCTGTTTACCTTCACCTCAAGCACAAATCATGCTTTACTCGGATTTATCTATGGCAAGATTCTCGACTCCATCATAATCGGCTGTCTCTGTGCAGTCGGTATGCTGATTCTCAACATGCCGTATGTAATGATTATCTCAATCATCATCGGCATCACGAACATAATCCCGATATTCGGTCCGTTCATCGGAGCTATCCCTTCGGCAATACTGGTGCTCATCGCCGAGCCAAGAAAGGTCATCTGGTTCGTTATATTCATCCTGGTTCTCCAGCAGATTGACGGCAACATTATCGGTCCGAAGATTCTCGGAAACAGAATCGGCATTTCGTCCTTCTGGGTTCTTATCTCCATCATCGTCTGCGGAAATCTGTTCGGAATCGTTGGCATGATTATAGGAGTTCCGCTCTTTGCGGTTATATTCGACCTTCTGTCTGCGATTGTCAAGCGAAATCTCACGCGAAAGAACATGCCGACCGAGACGAGCTACTACTCTATGGCGGGAGTCAACATCGGTCCCAAGGGCACCATTATCCCCTCGGTTGAGACGAGCGACAGCTCTTCCGAAAGCGCAACAGAAAGTATCTCAACTGAAATTTCCGGTAAGGATTAAAAGTTAATATCGGGATTCTCAAAAAAATTTCAAAAAAGGTCTTGACAAATCGGCTCGAGTAGTCTATAATATCAAATCGTGGCACGGATGAATCGTGTCAGATGGTGCTGATATAGCTCAGTCGGTAGAGCGCATCCTTGGTAAGGATGAGGTCCCCAGTTCGAATCTGGGTATCAGCTCCACTTTTTATCTTGAAGAGTCTCCTAAGCATTACAAAATCGCCCTTTCACTTCTGTGAAAGAGCGATTTTTGTTTTTACTTTATTATTCCGCCGTTTGCGACGTCGCCTGCGACTCGTCGCCATAGAAATATTCGATTATCTTCTCGAGGGTCGCATCGGAAATGCCGTCGATATATGTAATCTGTTTTATATCCGTGAACCCACCGATTGATTCGCGGAAGTTGACGATGGCATTCGCCTTGACCTCACCGATGCCGTTAATCTCCATGAAATCCTCGACCGTAGCGGAATTTATGATGCTCAAATCATACTGCTCGATCTCATCCGCAAGAAGAAGGCTGAACGAATCGGTTTTGCGATATCTCACGACAAATATTCCCGCCGCCGAAGCTATGAAAATCACTATGATAACCGCCAAGAATATCTTCTCGCGAAGTTTAAGCGACTTGTCCTCATCCGGCGAATTTACGCTCAAATCTACTGCTTCAACGCCTGAAGAAGAGCCGAAGTCTTGTCTGTTCTTTCCCAAGGCAAATCCAAATCCTCTCTGCCCATGTGACCATAAGCTGAAATACTGCGATAAATCGGCTTGCGAAGACCCAAGTCGTCGATTATGCATGAGGGTCTGAAATCGAAAACTTCGCCGATTGTTTTGGCGAGGATATCGTTGCTGACCTTACCGGTGCCAAAGGTGTCAACAAGAAGTGAAACGGGACGGGCAACACCAATCGCATAGGCAAGTTGTATTTCGCACTTCCGAGCCAGACCTGCCGCAACGACGTTCTTGGCGGCATATCTTGCGGCATATGCCGCCGAGCGGTCGACCTTGGTCGGGTCCTTGCCGCTGAAGCAACCGCCGCCGTGGCGGGAGTAGCCGCCGTAGGTGTCGACGATAATCTTTCTGCCGGTGAGACCGCTGTCTCCGCACGGTCCGCCGATTACAAATCTTCCGGTCGGGTTGACATAGAAAACGGTTTTATCGTCCATAAGCGACTCGGGGATTACGGCTTTTATACACTTCTCGATTATATCTTGGTGAATGGTCTCTTGAGAAACGTCGGGGTCGTGCTGGGTGGAGATGACGACGGTGTGGATTCTGACGGGTCTGCCATCTTCATATTCGACTGTTACCTGACTCTTGCCGTCCGGTCTTAAATAGCCGAGCTCGCCGGTCTTTCTCAGATCCGCAAGCTTGCGGGTGAGCTTATGTGCATAGTAAATCGGCATTGGCATGAGGACGGGGGTTTCGTCACAGGCATAGCCGAACATCATGCCCTGGTCGCCGGCACCGATATCGCCTTCGTTCTGGTCTCTTCCCTCGAGGGAGTTATCGACGCCCATCGCTATATCCGGGGACTGCTTACGGATTGAAGTCAGGATTGTGCAACCCTCGGAGTCAAAGCCGTATTCCGGCTTGTCATAGCCGATATCCTTTATGACATCACGGGCAACGCTCTGGATGTCGATTGTAGCTTTTGTGGTTATTTCGCCTATGCACATAACAAGGCTTGATGCGCATGTAGTCTCGCAGGCGACCCTTGACATCGGGTCCTGCTTAAGGCACTCGTCGAGGACGGCATCGGAAATCTGATCACAGACCTTGTCGGGATGCCCCTCGGTAACTGATTCGGAAGTGAATAAACTTCTCATTTCTATTGTCCTTTCGTATAATTATAAAAACCGCGCTCGGGTTGCCGAACGCGGGAAACTTTTTTCGAACATGGTCCGAATCGAACAAGGTTCGAATTTCCTCATCTTTCGGTTAAACCGCTGGATTTAGCACCTTGAAAACAGGTTGCCGGGCATCATAGGGCCAGTTCCCCAGGAGTCGAAGGCTCCTGTTGCCTCTCTTGATAAGGGTTTTTATTATGTTTCGATTATAGCAAGTCATACACGGCTTGTCAAGCCCCATAGCATGGACAAACTCGTGAATATGACTAAATTTACAGATTCGGGGTGATAACCTTCGGGTTAAAGCCGCCTTCTTCAAGAGCCTTAACGATTCTTTGCTTGTGGTCGGTGCCGAAGGCTTCCATTGTGATCTTCAGCTCAACAGCCGCATTGCGATTGGTGCTGACAAACTGGTTGTGGTCAAGCTTGATGACGTTGCCCTGCTCGTTGGCGATGACGGTTGCAACTCTTACGAGCTCGCCTGCTCTGTCGGGCAGAAGAACGGAGACGGTGAAGATTCTGTCTCTCTGGATAAGACCATGCTGAACTACGGAAGACATAGTGATGACGTCCATGTTGCCGCCGCTCAGTACGGATACTACCTTCTTGCCCTTGAAGTCAAGGTGATTGAGTGCGGCTACGGACAGGAGTCCCGAATTCTCGACAATCATCTTGTGGTTTTCGACCATGTCAAGGAACGCGACGATAAGCTCATCGTCCTCAACGGTGATGATGTCGTCGAGGTTCTTCTGGAGGTACGGGAATATATTCTTGCCGGGGGTCTTTACGGCGGTGCCGTCGGCGATGGTGCTGACATTCGGGAGAGTTACGACTTCTCCCGCTTTGAAGGAAGCAGTCAGGCAAGCGGCACCGGCGGGCTCAACGCCTATTACATGAATATTCGGATTCAAAAGCTTTGCGAGGACGGAAACGCCGGTTGCGAGTCCGCCGCCGCCGACAGGAACCAGAATGCAGTCGACGAGAGGAAGCTCCTTGACGATTTCCATGGCTATTGTTCCCTGTCCCGTTGCTACTGTCAGGTCATCGAACGGGTGGATGAAGGTATAGCCTTTCTCTTCTGCAAGCTTGAGAGCGTAGTCGCATGCTTCGTCGTAGACATCTCCGTGGAGAACGACTTCGGCACCGTAGCTCTTGGTTCTGTTTACCTTGATAAGCGGAGTGGTGGTCGGCATGACGATAACAGCCTTGGCGCCGTATGCCTTGGCGGCATATGCAACACCCTGGGCGTGGTTACCGGCAGAGGCGGTAATGAGACCTCTGTCCCGTTCCTCCTGAGAGAGTGTGCTGATTGTGTAATAAGCACCTCTGACTTTATAGGCGCCTGTAACCTGCATATTCTCAGGCTTTAAATAAACCTTGTTGCCGGTTCTGTCGCTGAAATACTTACTGTAAATCAGCTTGGTTTCCTGTGTCGCCTGTTTTACTACTTCAGACGCTTCTTCAAACTTATCAAGTGTAAGCATTATGTATCACCTTGTCTATCTATTTTTGTATATCAGCGCTTAGTGCTGTCAGCCCTTTGTGCTGTTAGCCCTTAGTGCTGAACCAGATTGCGATTCCGAGAGCGCATGCGAGGACGCCGATTACCGCTATGTTGATAGCGACGGCTGTTCCCTTCTTGGGTGCGCTTCCAGAAGATGCGGGCAGGACCTTTGCGTGTCTTAATGCGTTCATTACCGGCTTATAGAGTATGAACGTGAGGCAGGCGTTAATCAAGCCCTTGATGAAATTGAACGGGAAGAACGCCGGCATGAGGAGCGCCGCCACAGCTTCCCTCGAAACGCCCATGTACAGGGGCGTTATAAAGTAGTTCCAGAGGAGCATACAACCGGTCATGAAGACGACGCCGATTGAAAGTCCAAGAACTGCTCCCGAAACCTTGCGGTTGTACTTATAAATAACGGTTGCCGGAATTACGAACGAGAGCGTTGAAATAACGTTCATAAGAGCTCCGATAATACCGGTTGTGCCGACGGTTGCCATTTCGATGAGTGAAACGATAACAGAGGTTGCAACGGAATACCACGGTCCCAAGATAAAGCCCTCGAGGGCGATTACGACATCCTTGGCTTCATATTTGAGGAAGCTTACGGACGGGACAAAGGGTATTCTCAATACCAGAGTTACTATGTATGCGAGTGCGGAAAAAAGCGCCGCCAGAACGAGCTTTTTAGTGTCGAATTTCTTGCCGGATGTTGACGATGTTGACATATGTCACCTATATTCTTTCCATAATCAAAATACTGTAATGTTCCAATGTAGCAAACTGTGCTCTCCCGTAAGAACTCATACGGGAGAGCCTGGTTACGTTATTGCCGGGTCTATCGGGAAGGCATTAAACTCTTCCCAGGGTTGAGCCTTTAGGCTCGGAGCTATTAAGCTCTTCCCATATATTCACCCGTTCTGGTGTCGATTCTGATGGTCTCGCCTTCGTTGATGAAGAGCGGAACCTTGATCTCGGCACCGGTTTCGAGAGTTGCGGGCTTCTGAGCGTTGGTTGCGGTATTGCCTGCAAAGCCGGGGTCGGTCTGGGTTACTACGAGGTCTACGAAGAACGGAGGCTCTACGCCGAATACCTTGCCCTTGTAGGAAAGGATTGTGCAAACCATGTTCTCCTTGACGAACTTGAAGTTGTCGCCGACATCGTTGGGGCTTACGGGAATCTGCTCATAGGTCTCTGCGTCCATGAAGTAGTAGAGCTCACCGTCGGAGTAGGAATACTCCATGTCTCTTCTCTCGATATACGCTGTCGGGAACTTTGCAGTAGGGTTGTAGGACTTCTCAACAACCGCGCCCGTGAGAACATTCTTTGTCTTTGTTCTGACGAACGCCGCACCCTTACCGGGCTTGACGTGCTGGAACTCTATAACCTGCATGACGTTGCCGTCCTCTTCGAAAGTTACACCGTTTCTGAAATCACCTGCTGAAATCATATATTGTCCTCCATTTTCTTTCGGCATACAATAGCATCCGAAGAATGTCTTTTAGTATTCCTATTTTAACCGATAATCGTGAATAATGCAAGGGGTAATTCGAAATATTAGCTATTTCCAAGCGAAATATGTGCAATTTGCACCGAATTTTTCACTCTCAGAGCACTATAAGCGACTTTTCTGCCTCGGTCATGTCTATGCAACCGTCATTCTTGACGATAACAAAGTCTTCTATTCTGACTCCGAACTCACCGGGAAGGTAAATTCCGGGCTCGTCGGTGACAATCATATTCTCTTTGAGTACAGTCTTACTTGAGGGTGCTGCTGCCGGAGCTTCGTGAATTTCGAGTCCCACGCCGTGCCCGAGAGAATGTCCGAATTTATCGCCGTAGCCGGCTTCCGTGATGATGTCACGGGCAACTTTGTCAACGTCGCTTGCGTTTACGCCCGCCTTGATGTGCTTCATAGCTTCGAGTTGAGCCTTGAGAACGACGTTATAGACCTCTGCCATCTTGTCGGTGGGTGTTCCGACGCAGACAGTACGGGTCATGTCGCTGTGGTAGCCGTCGTATGTAGCGCCGTAGTCCATGAGGATGAAGCTGTGCTCGGTGACCTTGGTGTCTCCGCCGACGCCGTGAGGACGGGAAGTGTTTGCACCGGTCAGGGCGATGGTCTCGAAGGACAAATCCTCCGCGCCGTTATTCAGCATGTAATAGTCGAGGCAAAGACCGATTTCATGCTCGGTGACACCGACCTTGATGAAGTTGAGGACGTTCTCGAAAGCCTTCTCGGCGATTCTCTGAGCCTTTATCATTTTGTCGATTTCATCCTGAGTCTTGACGATTCGAAGCTCGCCGATTGCGCGGCTCAAATCGTTCGAAGAGACAACCTCGGCGGCTGTGATTCTCTCCTTGAAGGCGTTGAGTTGGGAAACGGTTACATAATCGCTCTCGATGGCGACGTTCTTCGCGCCGTGTTTTGTCAAAAGCTCGTTAATTTGCTCGAAAAGCTTGCCCTGAAGGATTACCTCAGCATCCTTGACAGTCAAAGAAGCTACCTCAAAATATCTTGAGTCGATGATGAGATAAGCCTTGTCCTTGAAGGCAACGATGGTGCCGGCGGAAGATTTCATGCCGGTGAAGTATCTTCTGTTGACGTCCGCCGTGATAAGCGCACAGTCAATGCCTTCTGGCATTACTTCAAACAATTTTTCAAATTTACTCATTTGTATTTCCTCCCGATAAATAATTATTATAGACTTGTTTCATGGTGAGCGCATCTACGTCCTGAGTTCCCGTGCTTTCGCAGATGAAGGTCGGCGCCAGGTTGCGCTTGGCGATAAGCTCCATAAGCGGCTCGCACTCGGGACCGTAGGTTGTGTCTTCGAATGTTAAGTGCTTCTTCTCGCCGCCCGGAGTGGTGTATTCAATTTTTGAGAAGTGGGAATGGAAAACCTTCAGGCGGTCGCTTCCGAGCTCGTTTTCTATTTTGTCAAGAATCTCAGCAAATGCTTCGCTTGAATTGACGGCTCCGAAGGTTCTTGCATTCAGGTGTCCGAAATCGACCGTAGGCAGGAAGGTATCATCAAGCTTGCAAAGAGCAAGGACTTCTTCGAGGGTGCCGAGCTGATTTACCTTGCCCATTGTTTCGGGACAGAAATGGATATCCTCATAGCCTTCGGCAATTGCCGCCTGCCTTGCCCGGGAAAGAGTCTCGCATGCAAGTTCAAGGGCATATTCTCTTGAGATTTTGGCGCAGGAGCCGGAATGGATTACTATTCTGTCCGCTCCGATGAGCTTCGCCGCACGGCAGGACTGCAATATGTAGTCGATGCTCTTGTCGCGCTTTTCGGGCTCGACGCTTGAAAGCGAGATGAAATAGGGCGAATGAAGCGAGAGCTTGATGCCCCACTTCTCGGCTTCGGATTTGAGTGCCAATCCTATGGCTTCCGTTACTCTGACTCCCTGCCCGCACTGATATTCGAAGGCATCGAGCCCCATTTCACTCAGGTACTTCGGCATATCCGAGGATTTCTTATATATCTTCGAGAACGCTTCGGAACTTCCGGCAGGTCCGAATTTAGCTGTCATTTAAGTGCCCTCTCTTTCTTCGGTAGTAAAGGCTTTTCAAGGGTTCTTTTTACTCTGAACCAGAAGCCGGTTTCGTAGACAATGGGAAACGTGAAAATACAACGGATTCCGTGGAGATTTGAGCCGAGGACATCGGTATAAATCTGGTCTCCGACAGTGGCGACCTCTTTCTTTGACAATCCAAGGCGCTCGACCGCCTCGCAATAGCCTTTGCCAAGGGGCTTTCCGGCATCACAGACGAAATCGAGTCCCAAGGATTCCGAGAAAGGCTTTACACGCTCATAGTGGTTATTCGACATTATCAGCATCGGCAGACCCTCGGCTTTCATACCCTTGAGCCACTGCCCTATTCGTTCGTTCGGAATCGGGTTGTTGTGGGTTGTCAGGGTATTGTCGAGGTCTAAAATCAGAGCCTTTATATTTTCCTGCTTCAGAAAGCCGATGTCGATATCGGCGATGGAATTAAAAACGTATTTCGGCTTGAAAAGCATTTTTCCTCCAAAAAAACAAAGGCGAACAGTCCGACGATATCGCCGTCTGCTCGCCTTTGATTTTTAGTTAATCAGTACTTACGCTTACGAGCAGCTTCCGACTTCTTCTTACGCTTTACAGAAGGCTTTTCGTAGTGTTCTCTTTTGCGTACCTCGGCGATAACACCGTCACGAGCGCAAGATCTCTTAAAGCGCTTAAGGGCGGTATCCAATGATTCGTTTTTGCCGACGTGTATTTCTGCCATTTGTTGTTCCCTCCCTTTGTCACTGGGACAGAGGATTTATGCGGTCATAGCTGATACAGTTATACCACTTTCGCACAATGCGACTAGATACATTATAGAACAAACAAGAATAGAAGTCAAGAGAAATTTGCAACTTTCAGAAATTATTTTGCTACGATGTTGACGAGTTTGCCCTTGACGTAGATCTCCTTGACGATTGTCTTGCCTGTCAGCTCTGCCGCTATCTTGTCCATACTCTTGACCTGCGACAGAACCTCATCGGATGTTGCCTCAGTCTGAACCATAGCTTTGTCCTTGATCTTACCGTTAATCTGGACGGCAATCTCGACTTCCGAATCCTTGCAGAGTGCTTCGTCATAGGTGCACCACTTGGCGTCATGGATATACTCTCCATAATTAGCCTTGTACATCTCCTCGGTGATATGAGGAGCGAAGGGATAGAGCATGATGAGGAAATCTCTCAGCTCGGCGCGGTTGATGGAGCCTGCCGCCGCAAAGTCGTTGAGTATTGTCATCATAGCGGCGATTGCGGTGTTATACTTCATCGTGTCGATGTCGCCACTGACTTTCTTGATGAGCTTATGCATCTTCGAAGTGAATTCGGGACGATAGCTGTCGCCGTCGATGAGGGTGTCCTGCAACGCCCATACTCTTTCTAAGAATCTCTTGCAACCACGGACGCTCGACTCGCTCCAGGGAGCCGCCTTTTCATAGTCGCCCATGAAGAGGGTGTAAACTCTCAAAACGTCTGCGCCGTACTCGTTGATTACGTCGAGCGGGTCGACAACGTTGCCCTTTGATTTACTCATCTTCTCGCCGTCAAGACCCAAGACCAAGCCCTGTGCTGTTCTCTTTATATACGGCTCGGAGGTGTTTACGGCTCCGATGTCATAGAGGAACTTATGCCAGAATCTTGAATAAATCAGGTGGCGGGTGACGTGCTCCATGCCGCCGTTGTACCAATCGACGGGCATCCAGTAGTCAAGTGCTTCCTTCGAAGCCAAAGCCTCGGTGTTGTGCGGGTCACAGTAGCGGAGATAGTACCAGGACGAACCAGCCCACTGGGGCATAGTGTCGGTTTCTCTCTTTGCAGGTCTGCCGCACTTCGGGCAGGTGCAGTTTACAAAGCTATCTATCTTGGCAAGCGGGCTTTCGCCGTCTGAGCCGGGAACGAAGTTCTCGACTTCGGGGAGCTTGAGAGGAAGCTCTTCGTAAGGAACGGCAACCATTCCGCAGTGCTCGCAATATACAATCGGGATGGGCTCGCCCCAGTAACGCTGGCGGTTGAACGCCCAGTCCTTCATCTTGTACTGAACGCCCTTTTCGCCCACGCCCTTGGCTTCAAGAACCTCTATCATCTTTTCGATGGAATCCTTCTTGTTTGTAAGCCCGTTGAGCTCACCCGAGTTGACCATCTCACCGTCGCCAGTGTAGGCTTCCTTCGAGATATCTCCGCCCTTGATGACTTCGATTATGTCGATGCCGAACTTCTTGGCAAATTCATAGTCTCTCTGGTCATGCGCGGGAACCGCCATGATTGCGCCGGTACCGTAACCCATCATTACATAATCGGATATGTAGACGGGGATTTCGGTGCCGTTTACGGGATTGATAGCGCTGATGCCTTCGAGCTTGACACCGGTCTTGTCCTTGACGAGCTGGGTTCTTTCAAACTCGGTCTTCTTTGCGCACTCGTCACGATAAGCCTTGACGGCATCGAAGTTCTGAATCTTATCGCTGTACTGGTCGATAATCGGGTGCTCGGGCGCCATTACCATGAATGTAACGCCATAGAGTGTGTCGGGACGGGTGGTATAGATTCTGAGCTTTTCGGGGATATTCTTGAGCTCGAAGTTGACGAACGCACCGGTTGACTTTCCAATCCAATTCTGCTGTTGGAGCTTGATGTTCGGGAGGTAATCCACTTCCTCAAGACCTTCGAGAAGCTTGTCGCAATAGTCGGTAATTCTTAGGTACCAGACGTCCTTCGGCTTCTGGATAACGTCGCTGTGGCAGACGTCGCACTTGCCGCCCTGTGAGTCCTCGTTCGAGAGAACAACCTTACAGCTCGGACAATAGTTGACGAGGGTCTTGTCTCTGAAAGCAAGACTGTTCTCGAACATCTTGAGGAATATCCACTGCGTCCACTTGTAGTAATCCTCGTCGGTGGTGTCGACGGTACGGGACCAGTCGAACGAGAAGCCGACTTTCTTTAACTGTTCGGAGAAGTGGTGGATATTCTGGTCGGTGGAGATTCTCGGATGGACGCCGGTTTTGATGGCGTAATTCTCAGCCGGAAGTCCGAAGGCGTCGAAGCCTATCGGGAAGAGGACATTATAGCCCTCGAGCCTCTTCTTGCGGCAGACAACCTCAAGACCGGAAAAAGCCTTGACGTGTCCGACATGAAGTCCCGCTCCCGAAGGATAAGGAAACTCAACGAGGGCATAAAACTTCTTCTTCGAATGGTCTATCTCAGCATCGAAGGTGTGGTTTTCTTCCCAATAATCCTGCCATTTTTTTTCGACAGCCGCGAAATCATATTTCATGTGTATCAGTCCTTATAATTTACTTGGGTGACCCTTTTGTTAATCTACTGCGCTATATTTTAGCACAGCATTCCCGATATGTCAATAACTTCGCCGTCGCTCCAAAGCTTTTCGAGCGAATATTGCGCACGCGTATCCACACCCGTAGACGGGCTACAGAAGACATGCACAATGATGTCGCCGAAGTCCATAGCTATCCAGCTTGCGCCATCGACGCCCTCGATGTGGTCGGGCTTGACTCCGAGCTCGCCAAGTTTGAATTCCGTCTCGTCGGAGAGAGCCTTGGTGTGGGTCGTGGATGTGCCGCCGGCGATAACGAAGTAGTCCGCTATGATGGTCAGGTCGGTTATCTTGATTACCCGGATGTCCTCGGCTTTCTTTGAGTCGAGTGCTTTTACGATTGCCGTGATTTTTTCTTGTTCTGTCATTTCTGGCTCCTTTACTTTGAATTTTCTGTTGTTATCAAATTGATATTAATGTTCTTTGTACTTGTCTCGTTCAGGAGATTTATAAGCTCTATAATCTCGCTGACGGTCATGTCGGTTTCGACGTGATTTACCAACAAATCTATTGTGAGGCTTACCCACTCGACTGCACCTTTTTCCTTCAAAGTCGTGATAAACGAGGTGAGAAGTTGGTGATAGGCGGCAATCCTGTCCGCATCTCTGTCGGCATATGAGTCGCTGTCTGAAAGGATAATTCCGGCGACGCTCCCCATTACGGTTCTTTCGCCTTTACTGATTATATTTTCACCGATTTTCAGCTCTTTGTCAAGAGTCAGTTTTACTCCGCCGAGAAGATTTACAGCGTCAGCGACGGTTTCCGTGCCCACAGACATACTGCCGTCAAGATGCAAATTCAGCGCCATCGAGACTATTTCCGCATAAACTTCGGTTTCGTATGCTTCCGCAAGCGTTCCCTCAAAGCCTCCGCAGGATACGAGAGTATCAGGCGGGATATCTGAGATGTCGAGAGTGTGTTTGTCCTCATCAAAAGTGAAAATGTGGATACGACACAGCTCTTCTTCATCTGCTACCGACAGAAGAATATTACGTTTTGTGGTGGCGGGCTCATAGGAGTAGCCCTGAAGCTCATAGCTTGGGCTTTTAGGCGTTATAGCCCGCAATGCCACAAGCTTTTTTGCATATGCCGCAGTGCCGCTTAAGACCATATAGGTCGCCGCCGCTGTTATGATGCAGGCTATTGCCGTCATCAGGGGAAGCTTGTCTCCACGTTGAAAACGAAGCCTCGGGCGTTCTTCTCTCTCAAACTTAGACAGGATTTTCTTCAATCGCTCTCTCATAGTTAGTTATAAAAGGGCGTTGAATCCTTTGGTTCCTACTTTTTTGTCTCGCCTTGAAGGCTCTGTTTATAGAGGGTGTATTCGTTGTAGGCGTCGAGCGTGAGTGTCGGAATTGTGCGGGTTTTCGAGATGGAATCCTCAATCGAGAACTTCATCGCTTCATATAGTCCCAAATCCAAATCCTTGTGAGTGACATCACGGTAATATTCGACATCCTGATAGTGGCGTTCCTTCGAGATTAAATCCGCCATATAGATTATCTTTTCGAGGAGATTCATGCCGCCCTTAGCGACGGTGTGGTAACGCACTGCCGAGAGAATGTCTGGGTCGGTGATTCTGAAATGCTCGTGGAGGAACACCGAGCCGGCGATGCCGTGATAGGTTTTGGGAGCATGAAGCTCAACTTCTGTAACGTTGAGAGGGCACCTGAGAACGAGTTCGTACTGCTCCTCTATCGGGATTTCCTTGCAAATGTCATGGACAAGCCCCGCAAAATAGGCTTTCTCGCGGTCGCAATCGTTCAAAACCGCAAGCTTCAAAGCCTCGTCGGCGACGTTAAGTGAGTGATTGAACCGCTTTTCCGAAAGAATCCCCTCAAGATATTCCCTGTAGCTATTATACTTCGTTTTGTCAAAATTATAAAGCCCGTTTTCCAGAATATAGCGCTCAACAGATTCGGGAATCCGTCCGAAAGAGGAGTTATAGGCTATCAGGTCAGCACGGATTTCGGTTGAGGACGCCTCGACGGCTTCGCAATCTATGAGAATACATCTGCCGCCTGCTTCACGAATTTTCCCGGCATTTACCTCCGACTGCTTCCTGTCTGCTTCCGAACGACAGACACAGACGAGAGTGCAGAGCTCCATGATTCTATCCGGCTTGACCCAACTGAGGAAAGTATTAAGCATGTCGCTTCCCATGACGAAGTAGAGCTCGTCATCAGGATAGATACTGTGAAGATGCTCCATCGTGTTGACGGTATAGCTTTTGCCCTCGGATTTAATCTCGAAATCGCTCACTTCGACGCTTGGATATTGCAAAGCTACAAGCCGGCACATTTCGAGCCTTGCCTCGTCGGATGCCAGGTCTTTTGCCGCCTTGTGTGGCGGGATGTGGGTCGGCATCAGTATGAGTTTGTCCGGATTAAGTTCCTTCAGGACGTTATCTATTACGTTCAGGTGTCCGTTATGAATGGGGTTGAAGGTGCCCCCGAATATCGCTATTTTCATGACTTAAAATCAATTACAGGTTTCTTCGGGTTTCTGCGGTATAAAACCGCCTTCGAGCCGATGGTGATTACCACTTCGGAATTCGTCTTGTCGGCTAATTCTTCTGCCGCTTCTCTCGCAGTATAGAGCGAATTCTCAAGGCACTTGATTTTGATTATCTCATGAGCCGTGAGGTAGTCGTCGATTGACTTGACCTGAGCTTCACTGATGCCGCCCTTACCAATCTGGAATGAGGGCTCAATATTGGCGGCGTAGGCTTTGAGGTAGCTTCTCTGCTTTGAATTTAGCTTTGAAGCTCTCTTCGGTTTCTGGGTTTCTTTCAAGTATGCTTCCAACTTTCTTAAAGCGTTGCCACGGTGGCTGACGCTGTTCTTTTCCTCGTCGGTGTACTGAGCGAGTGAACGGTCGCCGACCATGAAAAGCGGGTCGTAGCCGAAGCCGTTACTGCCTATCATTTCATAGCCGATTTTGCCCTCTATTTTGCCATCAAACTGGTGCTTCTCGCCGTTTTCGTCGAAGTAGGTTATGACGCAGACAAACCGAGCGGTTCTCTCCTCATCCGGAACGCCTTCCATGTTCTTTAAGAGAAGGTGGCATCTGTCGACATCGTCGAGACCCTCTCCGCCGTATCTTGCGGAATAAATTCCCGGCTCGCCGTTAAGAGCGTCAACTGCGATTCCCGAATCATCGGCGATTACAGGCATGTGGGTGAGGTCATAAACCGCTTTCGCCTTGAGTTCGGAGTTCTCGGCAAAAGTTGTGCCGGTTTCCTCGACTTCGAGCCTGATTCCGACCTCTGATTGGGAAATTACGGTTATGCCATATGGCTCCAAAATCTCTTTGACCTCGCGGAGCTTTTCCGGATTATTTGAAGCAAGTATCATCTTCATTGCGATTCCCCTCCCTCATCGAATAACGCATCTACGAAGTCCTTGGCGACAAACGGCTGGATGTCGTCTATCTTCTCGCCGACGGTTACTATCTTTACGGGCACCTTGAGCTCGTTTACTATCGGGATGACGATTCCGCCCTTGGCAGTACTGTCAAGCTTGGTTAAGATTATTCCCGTGATATCGGCGGCTTCGTTGAATTCACGAGCCTGATTTACGGCGTTCTGACCGGTGGTGGCGTCAAGAGCGATGAGCACCTCGAGAGCGCAATCCTCCGCCTTGGAATGGACTATTCTCGAAATCTTCGAGAGCTCCGCCATGAGATTTTTCTTGGTCTGGAGTCTTCCTGCGGTGTCGACTATTACAACGTCGACATTACGAGCTTTGGCGGCATCCATAGCGTCGAAGACTACAGCCGCAGGGTCGCTTCCCTCGGCGTGCTTGATTATGTCAACTCCGGCACGGTCGCACCATACCTGTAGCTGGTCGACCGCCGCGGCTCGGAAGGTGTCAGCCGCCGCAACGAGAACCTTCTTGCCCTCGTTCTTGAGCTGATAGGAAAGCTTGCCGATGGTGGTGGTCTTTCCCGCACCGTTTACGCCGATTACGAGGATTACCGACGGCTTTGTCGAAAGATTGAGCGGCACATCCTCGCCGAGCATTTCGGTGATGATGTCCTTCAAAGCCTGCCTTGCCTCCATCGGGTCTTTGATTTTATTCTCTTTTACTCTTTCTCTGAGCGAATCAACGATTTCTTCGGAGGTCTTGCCTCCCAAATCGGAAAGGATTAAGAGTTCTTCGAGCTCGTCGTAGAAGTCGTCATCGAGGTTTCCCCTTTTGAACAGACTGTTTATCCCGCTCATGAGACCGTTTTTGGTCTTTGAAAGTCCTGCTTTCAGCTTATCAAAAAAGCCCATATAATTCTCCTTTGTCTTGTATTAGTTAATCTCGTCGTCGCTGAAGGAAACGTCGTGAACGTCCATCTTGAGGAGCTTCGATACGCCCTTTTCCTGCATGGTGACGCCATAGAGGACATCTGCCTCTTCCATCGTGCCGCGACGGTGGGTGATAAGTATAAACTGGGTTGTGTCGGTAAAGTGCCGGAGGTACTGCGCATACTTCGTGACGTTCACGTCGTCAAGTGCCGCTTCTATCTCATCAAGGATGCAGAAGGGCGAAGGACGGAGCATGAGTATCGCGAAGTAGATTGCTATCGCGACGAAAGCCTGCTCGCCGCCGGAAAGTAGCGAAAGATTCTTGATGACCTTTCCGGGAGGTGCGACGTTTATCTCAATTCCGGATTCGAGAACGTTGTCGGGGTCAGTGAGAATCAGTTCTCCCCTGCCGCCGCCGAAGAGTTCGGAGAACGTTAATTTAAAGTTCTCGTTAATCTTCTCGAAGCTTTCCGAGAACATTCTCTTCATATTCACGGTGAGGTCGTCGATGAGGGTTTCAAGCTCGGTCTTTGACTTCGTAACGTCGGCAAGTTGCTTCGACAAGAACTCGTAGCGCTCGGAGACCTCCTTATATTCGTCCACCGCGTCGGTATTGACGGAGCCGAGAGCCCGGATTTTGTTCCTGATTTCGGTCAGATGCTTGTTGGCTTCGGCGACGTCCTCAAGCTTTTCAGCCTGAGATGCCGCTTCTTCGGCGGTCATAGAGTAGGACTCCCAGAGACTTCCGATGATGTTGGAGCTGTCACGGCGGATAGTTTCGAGCCTTTCCGAAAGCCTCGAAATTTCGCTCATGACCGATTCTTTCAGACCCGAAGTTTCTTTGGATTTAGTCCTTGCCTGATTCTCCTGACGCTCGTATTCAAGTGAGCCGTCGGTTTCCTGACGGATTCTCTCGGAATATCTTTCGGCTGTGACTTTCGATTCCTCGGCTTCACGCTGGCGCTCGGCGATATTCTCGTTTTCCTGAGCTATCTGACACTCGAGCTCGGCTTTCCTGTCGAGGTATTCAGTTGCCGACGCGTGCGAGCTTTCTATGCCGGTCTTAAGCTGTTCTACGAACTGGTTCGCCGCTTCGATGTCTTTGGCAAGCTCTGTTGAGCGAAGACGCTTCTGGGAAATTTCGTTTGAAATCTCCTCACGGCGGTTCTTAAGTGCGGCACTCTCCTCGCCGGCTGTGCTGATTTTGCCCTCGATTACCGAGATTTCGGCTTCGAGCTCGGCAAGCTTAATCTCCGATGAGGTCTTGGTCTCCTCGGAAGTCGCAATCTTGTTTTTGTTCCAGAGAACCGATTTCTCGATGTCCGAGACACGGCCTTTGAACTGTTCCGATGACAGCCTCAGTCTCTCTGCTTCGGTCTCGAATCTCAGCTTGTCGGACTCCATCGAGGAGATGGTGTCCTTCTCGCCTTCAACATCAAATCCTAACTTTTCAGCTTCGGCGTTGGCGACTTGGAGCCTTTCCCTGAGTCTTGACAGGTCGGATTCCAGCTTATCAAGCTGTGCCCCTATCTTTGCGATTTCGTTCTTTCTTGAGAGGACGCCCGAGTTTCTCGAGGAGCTTCCTCCGGTGAAGGAGCCGCCAGAATTGATGACCTGACCGTCAAGGGTAACTATTTTGAAGCGATATCCGTGCTTCTTTGCGATATTCGCGGCAAGGTCGATATTCTCGGCGACTGCTGTTCTGCCGAGAAGGGATTTTATGATGCCAGAATATTCCTCGTCGCAGTCAAGGAGCTCGTATGCCATTGCAATGAAGCCCTCTTCCATGTCGAGACCACGTTCATTGAGGACGTTGCCCTTGACCGAGGTTATCGGCAGGAATGTTGCTCTGCCGCCGTTGGTTTCTTTCAAATATCGGATGCAAGCCTTTGCCGACTCTTCGTTTGAGACGACGACGTTCTGCATAGCACCGCCAAGAGCCGTTTCGATTGCAAGGCTGTATTTCGTGTCTGCCGAAACGAGCTGAGAGACGGTTCCCCGGACGCCCTGAAGTCTTCCTGACTTGCCGGCTTTTACGACGCTCTTGACGCTTCCGGCGAAGCCTTCCATGCTGTTCTCGAGATCTATGAGCATCTGCCTGCGGGATTCGAGCGAGCGCTTATTGAGTTCAGCGTCGTTAAATTCCTGCGACAGCTTCTTCTCAAGTTCGGTTTTCTTCTGATAGAGCATGTTGAAGCCGGAAAGACGGTTCTGGTGCTCGGAAATTTGCTTGAGTACGTCCGAAACGCCGTCGAGTGCTGACTTCTCATCGTTTTCGGTCTTGGTTATCTGGAGCTTGAGGGTATCAATCTGTGCCGACGCATCCTTAAGTTCGTTTTCGGCGTCGCTCTTGTCTCGGAGGGCATTGGCGATTGCGAACTTGAGCTCTGAGCGCTCGACATAGGCGCGATTGAGCGATTCTCGGGAGGTGTTCAGGTCGCTTTCATGCTCGTTCTCTTCGACATTCAAGCCGGTGAGTTCCTTCTCAAGTGCCGCAACCTCTTCGTCAAGTGATTTCAAATCAGCCTTGATTCGCTCAGAGTCGGAAAGACGCTGGGAAATGCTCTTCTCGACCTCTTTTTCGGCGTCGAGGAGCTCCTGACGCTTTTTCTCGGCTTCCGCGATCTCGCTCTCATAGTGCATGATGTTGTTCTTGTACACGGCGATATCCGAAGCGGCTTCGGAGCTCTTCTCGGTGAGTTCGGCGATTTTAGCTCTGTATTCCTCTGCCGCGGCGGCTGACTGTCTGCGCTTTGCGGCAAGCTCTTCTATTTCGGCTTCACACCGGGAGATCTCGTTCGTGAGGTGCTCATATTCGCCCTGAGACGATAGAAGAAGATTTCCGGTGTCCGATTCGCTCGCCTTGAGCTCTTCAAGCTTGTTTGTCCAGACGGAGATTTCGAGGTGCTTCCTCTCGTCGGCAAGCTTGAGATACTTCTTTGCTTTTTCGGACTGGATTCGAAGGGGCTCCACTCTGCCCTCCAATTCCGAAAGTATGTCTTTTAATCTTAGGATATTTTCTTCCGCGGAGGCAAGTCTGCGCTCAGACTCGGCTTTTTTATAGCGAAACTTCGAGATTCCGGCGGCTTCGTCGAAAATCTCTCTGCGGTCGCCCGACTTCGAGCCTACGATGTCGGCAACCTTACCTTGACCGATTATCGAGTAGCCGTCGCGACCGAGACCGGTGTCCATGAAGAGCTCCACTACGTCCTTGAGACGTACCTGAGCGCCATTGAGCATGTACTCGCTCTCGCCGCTTCTCCAAAGCCTTCGCATGACGCTGACTTCATCGGAATCTATTTCGAGAGTGCGGTCTTCGTTCGATATATTAAGTGTAACGGACGCAAAGCTCATGGGACTGCGCTTTTCGGTTCCGCCGAAAATTACGTCCTCCATTTTTCCACCACGAAGAGTCTTGGAGGACTGCTCCCCCAAAACCCATCTGACTGCGTCGCCTATATTGCTTTTTCCGCTTCCGTTGGGACCTACAACAGCTGTCAGACCTTTTCCGAATTCAAGCTTGACCTTGTCGGGAAAGGATTTGAAGCCGTGAAGCTCAATAGATTTCAAATACACGCTTTTATCATTCCTTAATGAGAATATTTTCCGTCTGGGAAGGCTCCGGTTTTATCGTGACCTCTATCCCCTTCCCACGGAAATATTCGATATTGCTTTTCTTATGACCGAGTGCTTTCGATAAGTAGTCGGGACGGACGGTGAACGTATACGCTTTTCCGTCTCCCATAAGCTTCTCCATAGTATTTCTTGCTCTTACGCCTTCGCAGAGTTCTCTGAATGCCGGATGATAGATTTCCCCGAGCATGGAGCTTTCGACATCGGTTGACGAATGAAGCCCTAACTTGATGACGGTTATATTTCTTTGCTCAAACAAATCCAAAAGCTTCGCCGAGAGCTCGACGGCTTTGGACAACTCATATGTCCTGTATTTGCCCTCTTCGTAAAGTTCGCCTAACTTCGTATCTTTCAGGACTACCGTCGGGTAAATTCTGACCTCCAAAGGCTCCAAATCGGCGATTCTCAGGGCGGTTTCATAGTCTTTTTCGATTGTCGAGCCGTAGAGCCCGAGCATCATCTGCAGTCCCAGAGCGAAACCGTGCTGTTTTATCAAGTGCGAAGCGTTTTCAACGTCTTTTGCCGTATGCCCACGCTCGTTTAGCTCAAGGACATCGTCAAACATCGACTGCGCTCCGAGCTCGATTGTGGTGACGCCGTAGCTCCCGAGTATCGACAGGATTTCTTCGTCGATGGCGTCAGGGCGGGTTGAGAGGCGGATACCCCTGAAACCCATATCGACATACCTCTTCGCCGACTCAAGAAGCTCGAGCATGTAGCTTCGGGGGATGGCGGTGAAGCTCCCGCCGAAAAAGGCGATTTCGGTGTTCGAGATGTCAACGCCGTCGGAAAGAGCCTTTTCGCAGGTCTCCACGACGTCTTTTGCGTGAGGGATAAATGTCTGCCCGGTGATGGTGTTCTGGTTGCAGAACGTACACTTGTGCGGGCAACCGATATGCGGGACGAAGATGGAGAGGTTTGCATGCTTATTTGGCATCGGGTAGTGTTCCCATAAGCTTCAGGGCTTCCTTTGCGGCAAGCTGTTCGGCACGCTTTTTGGAGCTTGCAGTGCCGGTGCCGATGACGTTTGAGTTGAGCATAACGTCAACGGTAAACGAGCGTCTGTGAGCCGGTCCCGACTCGGAAACGAGCTCATATTCGACCGACTCCTCGGGGTTCTTCTGAATTATCTCCTGCAGGACGGTCTTGTAGTCGTCATATTCCTTTGCGGCGGCTTCCTCGACGTTCTCGGGGATGAACCGGAGGACATATTTCTTTGCCACTTCGAATCCGCCGTCGAGGTATACAGCAGCGATTACAGCCTCGAAAGCGTCGGAGATTATCGACGGACGGTTTTTGCCGCCGTTCGAAAGCTCGCCCTTGCCGAGATAGATGTATTCTTTCAAGTCGATTTGCTCGGCGAACTTGGCGAGGGATTTCTCGCAGACGAGAGTCGCACGGGTCTTGCTCAGCTCGCCCTCTGGGTAGTCCTGACATTCTTCAAACAGATACTCAGACACGACTATCGACAGGACTGAATCCCCGAGAAATTCGAGGCGTTCGTTGGAATTTCTCGTGTGATGAGATTCGTTTGCATAGGACGAGTGGGTCAAAGCCTCGATAAGTAGGTCTTTGTCTTTGAAGGTATAGCCTAATTTTTGCTCAAATTCTTCTAATTTCGTAAGTTCCATTACTTCTCCTCTGTCTCTTTTTGCTTCATCTCTTCAAGAGCTGTGGCTATTTCTTCGGTTACGTTGTTTTCGATATAGAGCTTCGCCTGACGGATGGCGTTATAGAAGGCTTTTGCGTTCGATGAGCCGTGAGCCTTGATTACAGGCTTTGTGGCGCCCAGAAGCGGCGCCCCGCCGTATTCCGAATAATCAAGCTTCTTTCTCATGGCGTTGATTCTCTTGAGCACGAACAGCCCGGCGATTTTTCCGGTTACTCCGCTGAATACATCCTTCACATATGCCGAAATGAGCTTGCCCATGCCTTCGCAGGTTTTAAGTACAAGGTTTCCGGAAAATCCGTCGGTTACTGCGACATCTGCGCCGCCGAGAGGGATTTCACGGGCTTCTATGTTTCCAATAAAGTTGACGGGGGCGTTGCCAAGCTGCTTATATGTCTCGACCTCTTGATCTCTTCCCTTGGTAGGCTCTGCACCGATGTTTATAAGTGCTGTTCTCGGGTTCTCAACGCCTTGAAGCTTGTTCATATAGGCTGAGCCCATTATCGCGAACTGGACGAGCATGTCGGGGCGGCATTCGGAATTGGCACCGATGTCAAGAACCATGCAGGGTGCCGCCGTTGTCGGGAGAACCATGCCGATGGCGCAACGCTTGATGCCCTTCATGCGCTTGACTATGAAGGTGGCACCGACTGTCAGAGCTCCCGTTGAGCCGGCGGAAACGAAGGCGTCTCCCTCTCCGTCATGGAGCATCTTTAAACCCACCGCCATCGAACTTTCGGAGTATTCTTTCAAAATCTTTGTGGGCTCGGTTTCGACCGCCATAACCAGAGGGGCGTGGTGAACGACTAACATGGAAATATCGAGCTCGTTTTCCTTGGCGCAAGCTTTTATCTTTTCCTCGTCGCCGACAAGGGTTATGTCGACGTCCAATCCGTTTACGGCGTCGATTGCGCCCTTGATTACCTCGAGCGGAGCGTTATCACCGCCGAAGGCGTCAACTATTACTCGGATTTTATCAGCCATTTTTATGCCTCCTGATTCTCTGACAGTGCCTTCTCAAGAGCGTTCATTGCACGCTCGGAAAGCATCTGATATTTAAGTTGTTTGTTCTTTATCTTATCCGGAAGCAAGAGCTCGTCGAGCTCCGGAAGGATTCCCATGTTTGCGCCCATCGGCTGGAAACCCGAAGGCGAACCGGTTTCTACATAGTTCGAAAGCGCGCCAATCATTGTCTCCACAGGAAGAGTTATCTCGGGAAGATTAAGAATCCTTCTTCCGAGGCTCATGGCGGCGTAGATTCCGCTTGCCGCAGATTCGGTGTAGCCCTCGACACCCGTCATCTGACCGGCGAAGTAAATCCGTGGGTCTTTCTTAAGACAGAAGTGCTTGTCGAGAAGCATCGGGGAATTCAGGTATGTGTTTCTGTGCATTACGCCGTAGCGCACGAATTCGGCATCCTTGAGCCCCGGAATCATCGAAAATACTCGCTTCTGCTCGCCGAATTTGAGATTAGTCTGGAAGCCGACGAGATTGAACATCGTCCCTTCGACGTTCTCCTTCCGGAGCTGAACCACGGCATAGGGTCTTCTACCGGTATTCGGGTCGACGAGACCCACCGGCTTCATAGGTCCGAAGCGCATTGTGTCCTCACCACGCTTGGCGAGCGCTTCAATCGGCATACAGCCTTCGTAAACTTTGTAGTTATCCGAGCCGGACTTTTCAAATTCATGTAACGGCGCGGTTTCGGCATTGATGAGCTCGTTATAGAAGGCGAGATATTCGTCCTTGTTCATCGGACAGTTGAGATAATCCGCTTCGCCTTTGTCGTATCTCGAAGCCTCGAAAACTCTTGACATGTCAAGGCTGTCACGAGTCACAATCGGGGCGGCGGCATCGTGGAAATAGAGATAATCCTCGCCGATGATGGTTTTTATACTCTCGGAAAGAGCGTCGCTCGTGAGCGGTCCCGTAGCTATTATAACATATCCGTCAGGGATTTCGGTTATCTCACTTGAAACAAATTCTATGTTAGGATGGCTCAGGATTTTTTCAGTCACCTTGTCGGAGAAGTCCTGTCTCGAGACTGCCAGAGCTCCTCCCGCCGGAACCCGGGTTTCGTCAGCCACGGGCATCGTGACCGAGCCGAGACGGCGCATTTCGAGCTTCAATAGTCCCGCCGCTGAATCCGGTCTCTCTGCTTTCAGGGAGTTTGAACAGACGAGCTCGCAAAGCCCGTTATATTTGTGGGCGGGGGTGAATTTATTCGGCTTCATATCGTAAAGCCGGACATGAATCCCCATATTTCCGAGGCACCATGCCGCTTCACAGCCGGCAAGACCGGCGCCTATTACACTGACGATATTATTCACCGCTCAAATCCTTTTCGTAGTCGCAATTTCTTTGATGACAGAGGAGCTTACCCGTTTTTGCTCCGCCCTTTTGGAAGAGGGTCGAGCCGCACTTGGGGCAGACTTCGTTTGTCGGGGTGTCCCACGTCATAAATTCGCACTTCGGGTTATCCTCACAGCCGAAATACTTCTTGCCCTTCTGGGTCTTCTTCTGGAGGATTTTCTTGCCGCAATAGGGACACTTGCCGGGGGCTTCTATGACAATGGTCTTGGTGTTTTTACACTCGGGGAAGCCGGAGCACGCAAGGAACTTGCCGTATTTGCCGATTTTTATTACCATCGGCTTGCCACAAAGCTCGCAAATCCGGTCGGTCGGTTCGTCGGGGACCTTTACACGCTTGCCGTCGAGGTCGATTTCAGCCTGCTTGAGGGATTTGTCGAAACCCTCATAAAACACTCCGAGCGTTTCCCGCCAGTCGGCTTTGCCGAGCTCGATATCGTCAAGATTCGATTCCATCTGAGCCGTGAACTGGACGTCAACGATGTCCTCAAAGTGGTCCTTCATCAGCTCTGTTGTGACCTCTCCCAATGTTGTCGGCTTGAGCTGTTTGCCCTCGCGCTCGACGTAGGAACGCTGAAGGATGGTTGTTATGGTTGTCGCATATGTTGACGGACGGGCTATGCCGTACTCCTTGAACGCTTTGATGAGTGTCGCTTCGGTGTATCTCGCCGGAGGCTGTGTGAAGTGTTGGATTCCATCTACGGACCTGACTTTCAGGACGTCGCCCTTTGCAAGAATCGGTATATTCTCCGAGTCGTCGTCCTTTGATTCCTCGTACAGAACGGTGAAGCCGTCAAATTTGACTGCGAACCCGGAAGCCTTGAAGGTGCAACCGTTGACCTCTGCGGTGACGCTCTGGGTGTCCATCAGGCAGTCCGCCATCTGGCTTGCCAAGAACCTTGACCAGATGAGCTTATAGAGCTTGTATTGGTCGTTCGTGAGATTTGGTTTTGCCTTTTCGGGGGTGAGCTCAATCATTGTAGGTCGTATTGCTTCGTGGGCGTCTTGAACGTTGTTGCCGCCGGACTTATAGTTGCGGGGCTTTTCGGGGAGGTACTGAGTTCCGAAGTTGTCGGTGATGAACTGTGCGGCGGAAGCTTTAGCCTCGTCGGAAATTCGAAGTGAATCGGTACGCATATAGGTAATCAAGCCCACTGCTCCCAAGCCCTCTATTTCGACACCCTCATAGAGTTCCTGAGCGATGTTCATGGTTCTTCTTGAGTTGAAGTTATAGCGCTGAGCAGTGTCCTGCAAAAGCGATGCCGTCGAGAACGGTGCGGCGGGAGCCTTCGAGCGTGTGCCCTTCCTCAGGGCTGTTACGACGAAATCTCCGCCGTCTATCTTGGCTAAAACCGCATCGGTTTCCTCTTTGGTCTTAAGCTCCGCCTTTTTGCCGTCGACGGCTGTAAGACGGGCTGTAAAAGCCTTGCGGGAGGACTTTCCAAGGAGCTTTGCCTCGATTGACCAGTACTCCTCGGGGACGAATTTTTTGATTTCCTCCTCGCGGTCGACTATCATTCTGACGGCAACCGACTGGACACGTCCGGCGGAGAGACCCTTGCGGACCTTTCTCCAAAGGAACGGAGAGAGCTTGTAGCCGACGATTCGGTCAAGGATTCTTCTCGCCTGCTGGGCGTTTACTATGTTCATATCTATACAGCGCGGAGCGGCGATTCCCGCCTCTACGCCGGTTCTTGTTATCTCATTGAATGTTATTCTGTTTTTCTCGTTCGGGTCAAAGCCGAGTATTGTGGCGAGGTGCCACGAAATCGCTTCGCCCTCACGGTCGGGGTCGGTTGCAAAATAGACGTGATCCGCCTTCTTGGCACGCTTTTTGATGTCGTCGATGACCTTCTCCTTGCCCTTGATGTCGACATAAGTCGGCTCGAAGCCGTGCTCTATATCAACGCCAAGCTTCGATTTGGGAAGGTCTCTTACATGACCGACGCATGCAACCACATCGTAGCCGCTTCCCAAGGTTCCCTTGACGGTATGAATCTTCGAAGGCGACTCTACTATAATTAAATCTGACATTACTTAGTTGCCTTTCTTCTTTCAATCCGGGATATGTTAGACCGTGTAGCGGTTTCCCGAAAGCGAACGGATTATTCCATCCAATTCGAGCTCCATAAGAGTCATTTCGAGGTCGACAATTCCGTCGACGTTCTCGGCTATCTCGTCAAACAGCACTATCCCGTTCGAAAGGATATATTCGACTATCCTGCGCCTGCCGTCGGAAAGCCCGGACAGGTCTGGAGCAGGTCTTGGCTCTATTATCGGCTCCGCCGGCTCTTCGTTTCGCGTTGCTTGGCGGGTCTTCTTGCGAGACCGTCTTATGGGCGTCGGTTCCTGATTGCGATTGACGCCGAAAATGCCGCTTTCGCTTCTCTGCGAGAAGACATCCGCACTGTAGTTAAGTCTGTGTGCATAGACGCTGTAATACTCATTCAGGATATCTCTCGAGTCGAACACTGGGATTGCGCCGTCACGAAGAAGCGAAACAACGCCCGAGTAGGAATCATCATAAAGGTTATGCGGTGGGACGCAGAAAATATCCTTGCCCTGAGAGAGGGCGAATGCGGCTGTGCTCAATGAGCCACTCGATGAACCCGCCTGCAAAATGAGGGTTTCCAATCCGATAGCCGAGAGGATTCTGTTTCTCATTCTGAAATTGAGAGCAGTCGAGCCGGAATGCGGGAGATATTCGCTGATGACGGCTCCATGTGCAGAGACCGCTTTTTTCATGGCTCCCGAGTTCTTCGGATAGTCATAGAGAAGTCCGCACGGCATGACGGTATAGACCCTGCCGCCGCCCTTTATTGCGGAGACCAATGAAACCGAATCGAGTCCCGAGGCGCAACCGCTCGCTATCGTCACTCCGGCATGTGCAAGCTCGCCGATGAGCTTTGAAGCGATGGCTCTTGAGTAGTCGTCGGGGTTTCTCGTCCCAACGGCGGTGATTATGACACTCTCGTCTATCTGGTCAAGCTTGCCGAGGGTGAACAGCACCGACGGCGGATTATAAATCTCACGGAGTCTGTCGGGAAAATCGGGGTCATCGTGGGAATAGATGTTGATTCTCTGCTTCTCGCATTCCGAGATTAAGTCTTCGACCTTCTCCATGGTTGCGAGCTTGAACGAATTTCTGTCCTGAGGCAGGACATTCCGGAAATCGCCCGAGGAGACATGCTCATAAGCTTCCGTGACGGAATTATAGTGGGACAGGAAGTTCCACTTTCTTGAGTTTGCGGGTCCATAGGCTAAGGTCAGCCAGAGCCAGTATTTCGTCGATTCCGTCATGGTGCATTCCCCTTTTCGGTTATTTTGTCATTTCCCAGAGCGTTATTGCGGCGGCTGTTGCTGCATTCAGGGATTCTACACTGCCGTTCATCCTGATTGTGATGCGCTTGTTGCAAAGGGCGACATCCTCATCGCTTAGACCGTTACCCTCGTTGCCGATTACGACGCATGAGCTTCCGCAGAATACAGTCTCACGGATGCTTTCGGCATCTGGGTCGACCACTGCGGCATAGAGAACGACTCCGCAATCGTGAAGAAGCTGTGCCGCTTCGGGAAAGCTGAGGTCATCTCTGAACGGGACTCTGAAAATCGAGCCCATTGTCGAGCGGATGGTTTTGGGATTATAGACATCACAGCAATCGCAGAGGAAAACGCCGTCCAAGCCGACGGCATCCGAAACTCTCAGGATGGTGCCCACGTTGCCGGGGTCCTGAAGTCCGTCAAGAACCGCAAAACGACTTCCTGTTTTTATTTTACCGACTCCGAGATTTTTGTCAAGTACCCCGGCGACAGAAAAGATGCCTTGGGAGTTTTTTGTGTCCTCCATCATGCCGGCAAGTTTATCCGAAATCAGATAGATTCTTTCACTGGAGCTTGCTTTCAGAAGCTCTATATCGTCGAAATATTTCTCAAGAGCCTCTTCGGTTATGAAAACACCTTCGAGCGAGACCCCCGATTTTGCGGCGTCAACGGTGAGTCTTGCGCCCTCGAGGACAAATTTCTGCTCTTTGGTACGGTATTTCTTGTTATCACGCAGTTTAATATATTCTTTTATCAGTGGGTTATCCCTGCTTGTTATAAACTTGAATTCCATTTTCGTAAAAATTTTCAGCGTCCGTAATTACTTTGCCTAAATGCAAATATAACCACGCCCGCGTGGAGCGTGGTTACCTTATTTTATTAGTTGAGCGCTGCCTTTGCCTTTTCGGTGATTGCGGTGAAGCCTGCGGGATCGTTGATTGCGATTTCGGAAAGCATCTTTCTGTTGATGGTGATGCCCGCCTTCTTGAGACCATTCATAAGTGTTGAATAGTTCATTCCGTTTGCCTTGGCGGCGGCGGAAATTCTTGCAATCCAAAGCTGTCTGAACTGACGCTTCTTCTGCTTTCTTCCGATATATGCGTAGTTGCCCGACTTCATGACAGCCTGCTTAGCCATCTTGAAGTGAGTGCTCTTTGAACCCCAGTAGCCCTTGGCGAGCTTCAAGGTTGCGTTTCTTCTCTTACGAGTCATCATTGCGCCCTTAACACGAGCCATAATTTGTTACCTCCCCTATTATTTATATGGAATTGTCTTCTTGAGTGCCTCGACGTTTGCGCTTGAAGCGTAAGCCGTGCCTCTGGCGATTCTCTTTGCCTTGCGGTCCTTGGATACGAGACGATGTCTCTTGTTAGCGTGCTGGAACTTAACCTTGCCGGTGCCGGTGAGGCTGAAACGCTTCTTGGTACCGGAATGGGTCTTGATCTTATTCTTTGCCATTTGGATATCCTCCTTAAATTATATACTTACTTGGATGCCTTCGGGGAAATCATAAGTGTAATGTTTCTCCCCTCGACCTTGCTGGGCTTGTCGAATGTGCCATATTCGGCGACTGCCTCTTTGAATTGATCCAAAAGCTTGTCGCTGAGCTCTGAATGAAGCGGGACTCCCTTGCGGAACTGGAGCCTGATGGAAACTTTGACCTTGTCTCCGCCTTTCAGGAACTTTATCGCCTGATTAACCTTGGTATTGAAATCGCCGTCGTCAATCTTCGAAGTCATTCTGACTTCCTTGATTTCGACGACCTTTTGGTTCTTTCTGGCTTCCTTTTCACGCTTGGACTGCTCGAAGCAGTACTTGCCGTAATCCATGATTTTGCATACCGGCGGATTTGCCGTGGGCGCAATCTTAACAAGATCAAGCTCCTTTTCGGCAGCAATCTTCAATGCTTCCTTTGAGGAGATAATCCCAAGCTGTGTGCCGTCCGAGTCGATGACACGGATTTCCTTGTCACGGATTTCTTCATTGATTTGATGAGCTATGTTGGCTATGGCGCAACACCTCCGAAAAAAATATATTGGTTCAAACCCAACAAAAAAGCGCAAACACACGGTTTACGCTCATAAAATCACTCACGGCATGGCAAAGCCCGCCGAAAATAAACCTTATTGACCTCTTTGCGAAAGCTTGAGGTGAGAACGCAAACGTTGCTACTTTCTTTACGGTTGACATTATATACCGTGAGTGTGGATTTGTCAAGTGGTTTTCAAAAAAATTTTTAAACTGCGATTTCCGAGCCCTTGGCGAGCCTGAGAGAATAGATATAGCAGGACTTGACAGGCTTATCCAACAGCACATCGAATGCCGCTTTATAGAGTGACAACTGCATGGAATATCTTTCGGCGAGCTCTTCGACTGTCTTGACTTTGTCGGCCTTGTAATCGACGATGACATAGCCGTCGGATTCTTCGAAAATACAGTCGGCAATTCCCTGCATCATGCCGTCGGTGTTACCATAGACAGCCTTTATGTCCTCGGGTTCTTCTATATCGGAGAATTTTACGATAAAGCTTCTTTCGCGGCTGACGTTGGGGCTTTCGCTCATGCGGCGGTAGATATCGCTGTCGAAGAACGCCGAGAGTGAAACCGTGTCGAGGGACTTCGCCTCGTGCTCGCTGAAAATTCCCGATTCGGTGAGCCTTTTAATCTCCTCTGCCACATCCTTGGCGGCAAGCGAGTAGTCGGCACACTGCATGAAGCGGTGCATAAGCGTTCCCTTCTGGGCGGCGGTGAGCTCGGAGACGGTTTCCTTGAGCCTTGGAACCTTCGGGAAGAAGCTGATGGGGTCGTCGGCGGCGAGCTCGGAAACGGAAACCTTCGCTTCGGTTGATGTCAGGACTGGGTCGTTCTTAAATTCAAAAGCATGGAGAAGCTTGGATTTGAGGTTTTCGTCGGGTTGAATCTCACCTGAGAGCTTTTCGGAAGATTCGAGCTGACTTAATTCTAGGGGTATTTCCTCGGAAATATCGGGGGTATGGGCTGTGTCGGCGTAGGCATCGTCGGGCAGAGCTTCGCGAAGAAGCTTAAACCTCGGATGTTTACAAAGAGCCATCGTGATCCAGTCCTGCATGCACTGGGCTCGGCTCGAGAGCGAAGACGGAATCTTCGAGCCGTCCATCTCATAAGAGAACCCGACCGCCCGCTCGGCGGTTTTCTCGTCGATATCGTAGACGATAAAGAGCTGTTCCTTCGCTCGGGTCATGGCGACATAGAGAAGGCGGAGCTCTTCCGAAAGCATCTCGGAGAGATTTTTCGATTCGACATACTCGGAGAAGATTGTTTTGCGTTTGGTGAGGCTTCCATAGTCAAGGAAGCTCATGCCGACGCCGGCATCAGTGTTTAAGATAAGTCTGCCGTAGAGGTCCTTTTTATTGAACTTCTTCGAGAGGCGGCAGATGAAGACGAACGGATATTCAAGACCCTTCGACTTGTGGATGGTCTTGAAGCTGACGGCGTCCTGTGACTCGGTAACGGTAACGGCTTCGTTGAAGTCGCCGCCGTTCTGGGAGATGTAATCTATGTACCGTAAAAAGCCGTTCAGACCGTCTTTCGAGGACTCCTCATAGTTCTTCGCGTATTCGAGCATGAGATATAAGTTTGCGGTCTTCTTGTCGCCGTCCTCATATGAGGCGGCAAGGCTGATTAAATCCGTGACATCGTATATCTTCTTGATAAGACGTGTAAGCGTCATGCTCGAGGAATAGAGTCGGAGCTTTTTTATGAGAGCTACCGCCGCACGGCACTTATCACGGAGATTTATGTCGGAGTTGTCCTCCGAGATGTCGAGCATGTTGCGATAAAGGCGGTGCTTCTTGTTACAGAGCTTGACCCGGGCGAGCTCGTCATCCGTAAATCCCATTATCGGCGAAAGCATGATGCTTGACATCGGGATATCCCGCATCGGGCTGACGGTGATTGAGAGAAGGTTTATAAGCAGTGAGATTTCACGGGAACCGAGGTATCCGGAAACGCTTGTCGAGGCAATTTTCAAGCCCTCCGCTTCGAAGCACTCTACCGCAAGTTCGCCGTCGGGATTGTTACGGGACAGGACACAGAAATCGCCGGCTCGGCATGGTCTCTGCACCCCGCCATCGGTGACGGTCACGCCGTCGTTAATCATTTTTCTTATGCGTCTTGCGATAGCGGTGTATTCAAGCTCTTCCGTTTCGGCAGAGTTTTTGCCCTCGCAATCGACCTCTATTATCGTGCATGGCTCATCCTCGCCCTGATACTCTGCCCCGCAGACGAGCTCTTCCTCATCAGTGTACTCCACTTCTCCCAAATCTCGGGTCATGAGCGAAGAGAAGATATAGTTCGAGAATTCGAGGACGGCGTTGCGGCTTCGGAAGTTGCGGGAAAGTATTATTTCACGGACGGGGCTGTCGAGGGATTTGCCTTGCAAGCGGGTGTTCATGAAAATCATCGGGTTAGCCTGACGGAAACGATAAATAGCCTGCTTGACGTCGCCGACGGCGAAAACGTTCGAGCCTATCTCACCGAGATTGTCGGTATCGGAAATAGCCTTGAAGATAACCTCCTGCAGGTTGTTGACATCCTGAAACTCGTCGATAAGAATCAAAGCGTATCTGCCACTGCTTCGAATCTCTTCCGACAGTTTGGTTCTGTGAATTCTCCCATCCGAATCGCATTCTGCGAGTAATCTGACCGTGATAAGCTCGGTGTCGGCGAAGTCGACGGCGTTCTTTTCGACCTTCATGCGCATAACCTCGTCCCAAAGCTCGTTTGTGAGCTTCATGAGGGATGAGAAGCATTCGGCTGAAAGCTCGGCGTCCTTTTCGGCATCGGCGACTAAGCAGAAGTATATATCAGCGATTTCGGTAGCGACTTCCTTGAGTCGATTATAACAATCCTTTGCCGACTCATAGAGCTCGTCCTCGGCGGCTGTGGATTCGGCTTTTTCAGACTTGGTCTGGCGGGCGGACTGCAAGCCCTTCCACGAAACGGTCGAGAATATTTCGCGGCATTCGTCCCAGTCGTGGCTTTCGGGAATGTCGCAGAGCGATTCGGCTTGGTCGCAGGAGGCTATGAAAATGTCCTGAGCGGATTTGTGGTATTCTAAACTCTCTGCCAGATTGCGAAGACGAAGGCTGACGGTTCTTAAATTTTTGCAGAGATTGACTGAATCGGCGGTTCTGTCTCTGATGACGCTATCAAGAGCGGTGCCGTCTTTAAAAGATGCGAGAATCCTGTCCGCCCAGATGTCCTTAAACGGCAAAGTCCGCAGGAAGCTGTAGAGCTTTAGAATCATGTCCCGGAGGGTGGCGTCATTTTCTTTGCAGAAAAGCGAGATGAGCCGCTCAGTTTCTTCACGACGGTCGCGATAGGCGTTTTCGAGGACTGCCGTCAGGGCTCGCTCGGTGAGCATCCCTGACTCGTTTTCCTCCATGATCCTGACGCCGCTCTGGAAATCGGTCTCTTCAAGGTGATTTCTTACCATATCAAAACAAAATGAGTTGATGGTGCAGATGTCGGCGAGCTTAAGAAGCGACTGCTGTTTCTGAATCCATGCGTTGTCGGGTTCGTCCGTTGCCTTCTTTTCAAGAGCATCGGAGAGCTTTTCACGCATCTGGGAGGCGGCATCGTTCGTAAATGTCACCGCAAGGAGCCTGTCGGCGGGGATGCGCTTTTCCTCGTCACAGAGAAGGCGGATGGTGCGCTCGACCAGGACCGCAGTCTTGCCGCTTCCAGCCGCCGCTGAGACTATGACCGGTTCATCTATGGCGTTTATCGCTTCAAGCTGTTCATTCGTCCAATTCGGCATCTTGCTCACCTCCGTAATTTATCGCTTTTTTGAGCGCTTCGCCGTCTTCGGCGGTCACAGGCTTATAGATGTAACCCGCACGGGCGCAGACCGACTGATAACCGCAATTCGAGCACCTGACATGGATGGAATCAGGTCCCGCCGGGACGGCATCTATTTTTCCGTTAAGGAGGTCGTTTCCGAACTGCACTGTTTTGTTCTTTGCAAAATCCCGAAGAAGCTTGAAGCTCTCCTCCGAAATCACGCTTGATTGCTTGGTGTAGGTTCCGTCGCGCTTCTTCTTGACGGGTACATATTTCCCGGAAATATTTTCGTCCATGGCGGCAACCGCTTCGTCGTTCTCAAGAATAAGTCCCGAGCGCTTGAGCTGTTCTGCACGGCGTTTGAGGCGATTTTCCGCATCGTCTGACAGCGGCGAGTAGTCATCTTCACACTCAAGAAATCCCGCTTTCATATAGAAGATTCCGGCGGGAGTGCAGTCACGGAAGCTCTCATCCGTGCCCTCGGTCAGAGCAACCATATAGAGAAGAAGCTGGAGATTGAGACCGTTATAGATATCTTCGAATCGGAACGCCTTACTGCCGGTTTTATAGTCTACGACTCGGATATACTTTTTACCGTCCTCCGCTTCGTAGGCGTCGATTCGGTCGACAATGCCACGGATGTTGATTTTCAGGTTACTATTTATGGGTATAGAGAGAACGCTTTCGCCGTTTTCACGGGAGAGGTCGTACTCGAAGCGTACAGGTCGGAACCTTGACACCTGATACTCTTCACGGATGTTGAATAGAATCTCACAGCACGCCGAAGCGAGGCGGTCATAGTCGGCTTTGAACTTATAATTCTTACCGAAATCGCCGCCGAGGTTTTCACTCTCGTAGACTTTCAGAAGCTCGTCGACTGCGGATTTTATCACGTCGTCGGTTGCCATGTCGAACTTGTCACCGAAGCGCTCGAGAATATTTTCAAAAACGAAGTGCATAACCGAGCCACGATTGGCAGGGTTGACGGTCATCGGCTCGACCGGCTCGATTCCCAAGCCGTAGCGGATGAAGTAGCTGAACGGGCAGTGGTTATATGTATCAATACGGCTGGCGGTGACATTGATATCATGCGAGGCGAAGACCGACTTTGCAACCGTCGGCGAAAGGCGATGACCCTGTTTGTTTCCGGAACCTCCGAGGCGCATAAGCCGATTCTCGAATTCGGGCAGAGTTTGCAGGGATTCTTTGACCGCTTCGGGGGCGCTTTCGTCTTCGGATTCGCCGACGCAGTAGCGATAAAAAGCCGCTTCGGGTGCGGAACAATAGAAGGATAGTGGCAAGCTGTCAGCCTTGACAGGTTCGATTCCGAGACGCTTGATTGCTCTCGTAACGGTTATCGACGGGCGAAGATGCCTGCCGGTGGTGTCGGAAACGGTGTATGAAATTACCTGAAGCTCACTCGGGCAGGTCAGGACGGAGAAGCAGTCGAACCTGCCGCCGGAGAGACGGCGATTGTCGCTGACCTCAAAGCGTAGCCCTTCCCTTTCGAGGAGCTCGGCGTCTCGTCCGCTGAAAATGCCGGTTTTCTTCGAATCGTTCGGGAAGATGCCGTCGTTTGCACCCACGGTAAAGGCGACTCTTGGAGAGGTTATGACCGAACGTGATAAGTCCGAAATTACCACACAGGAGAGCTTTTGCGGAGGGTTTGAGATTCCGCTGTCGGACAGCGAGAGCTTCAATAGCTCGCCAAATTCCTTGAGGGTGAGCTTGTCGTCGCCGATGGTGTTATAGACTGCGGCGACCGAGTTCATGAGGGCATTCCACAGCTGTTTGAACTGCCTTGCGGCTTCAAGCTTTTCGCCCTCGTCGTAGTAGCTGTCGATTATGTCGCGGGCGCGTCTGGTCAGGTGGCTTTCCTCGAGGCAGTCGCTGAATGCAGTTGCCACCGTCTTTGCGTCGGCGGATTTGCAGGCGTCGTGGAACTTTCGGAGCGGCTCGATTATCTTTTGCCTGAGAGCATTGAGACGTGCGAGCTCTCTCTCCTCGCCGACGGTGAAGTCACTGAGCCACATATCGCCGTCAACGTTCCAGCGGACGGTATAGTCTTCAATAAGCGAAGTTTCGAGCTCGTCGAAGTCGGAGAAGGGAGAACGGACATACTTCATAATTCTGTCGGTGTCGGGCTTTCTCGTCGATGCGGCGTCGATAAGTGCAAAGGCAAAGAGCATTACAGACATGTCCGAAGCCTTGTGCTTCTGGTCGAGGAAGTACGGGATATCGTATTTTTCGAAGGACGCTTCGATTGCGTCTTCATAGGTCGAAATGTCGCTTGCTATAACCGAGATATCGTTATATGTATATTTGCCGTTCGATACTAAGTCCCGAATGCTTGCGGCGACAAAGTCTGCTTCGTCATAAATTGAGCGACAGGAATAAATTCCGACACTGCCGTCCGGTTCGGAGAAGGCACGATTTTTGCCGGCAACGCAATCGGCAAGATCTGTAATGCCTTTGCACTTTACAGAGGTGCTTGTACATGCGGCATAGTGGTAGCTTTTATTGAGGACTTTACACAGGTTTATTAAACTGTCCTCCGTCTCGAAGGACTGGGAATAGACGGAAGTCGGGGTGCGCTTCTCGCCCACGGGAAGAGTCACGGAAACGCTGACCTCGACCGAATCGCGGACCATCGAGCGAATCATCGAGAGCTCGTCCTGCGAGAAATTATTAAAGCGGTCGATATATATGTACTTATCTTTGAACGTTTCGGAGGCATTCGCCGAAACCACTCCTGCGGAGATTACGGAGCTTTCGTCTCGGAGTCCCCTCTCGTCAAGCTTCTTTAGATACTCCTCGAAAATAACGGCGATATCGAAAAGCTTGTCGCCGGCGGTGCCTTCTATTCTTTCTGCTCCTGAGTATAGTTGCTCTACTGTTGTTTCCGAGCGTATCAGGGATTCGAGAACCGTCCCGATTTCGGCGATGAAGGCGGGCTTGTCGAGGAATCTGGTCAGAGCCTTGAGAACCTTTTTGCGGCGGACTTCTTTCAGCGTCAGATAAATTATCGGGATTTTTTCTTCGTTGCGCATGAGTGAGCCGCCGTTCTGCAAGCTTTTGGAGAGAACCTCCTCCGAAAGGCGACGGAAGCTCTTGACTTCTACCCGGTTGAAGTCCTTCGCGCCGAGCTCGTTATAGAGCATCTTATCGAACTCAAAAGAAAACTGGTCGGGGATGACGCACAGGACGTCCCTGCCATCCTGCAAAAGTGTCCTGATTTCTTTAGCGTACATGACCATTTTTTCGTCCGGATATCCGCCGGTTACAATTCTCAGCATGGTTCTCGCTCCCTTCATGATATTTATATTTTACAGCAGAAGCAGAATAAAGTCAATAACGACTACGTTCCTATAAGACTTTTACTTTCGGTGAAGAAGCTTTTCACTTTCTGCCAGAGTTCATAGCAGAAGAGCTTATATTGGACTTTCTCTGGGTCTTTGATTATGACGAGGTCGCTGTCGTCCAGTTCTTCACAATCTTCTATTCTGATTGCGCCAGATGCGCAGAGGGACGGATAGAGGACGCACCACCAGTTCTTGCCCTCTGCTTCGCCGATGAAGACGCAGAGGGTGTCGTAATAGCCTTCGGGGAGGGTGAAGTCGTCGTATTCCCGCTTATCGACGAGAACATTTTCATACGAAACGGTGACCCTGAGACTTGTTACGGATTCGGCAACCTCGGCGATTTCTTCGATATGCGAGGTTATTAAGCCAACGGCTTCGGACTTGGATTCTGCTTCGGCTGTGAGCTCCGAAACATAGGCTAAAACAGCGTCACGAACTTCGAGCTTTTCCGACTGGTCTTCTTCGCTGTCGGAATTGGCGACGACGTGGAGGCGAACGAGCTTCGAGGTGGTGTTTTCGACTTCGACCACGCCCGTTACTCCACGGGTTATCAGTGAAAGTATCAGCGCAAGAAGTACGCTTATAGTGATTTTTTGCATGTCAGTGTTATCCCGCCTTTCGGAAAGAATTATTGGCAGGAACTGGAATTAATATTCAATAAAAATTGACCCACACAAAAATGGGTCAATTTCAGAATACGGAAACTTTTTCAAAACCGTTGCGGAGTTTGTCCTGAATCGAGAAGACGCGATAGGTTCCCCTTGCGACACAGCCGAGAGGATCCTCGGCAATGCGGCACTTGACTCCGGTTTCGCGGGTTATGTAGAGGTCGATGTTACGGATGAGGGCTCCCCCACCGGTCAGGATAATTCCCGATTCCATTATGTCTCCGGCAAGCTCGGGAGGAGTTTTCTCGAAGACGGACATGATGGCGGAGATTATAGTGTCGATGTTTTCCTGAATCGCGGTTGTGATGTCGAGCTCGCTTACCTCCACCGACGCCGGAAGACCGTTTATAAGGCTTCTGCCGGTGACGGTGGCAGTCGGCTCATCAGACGACCAGAAGACGTTTGCTGTGCTGATTTTCAGCTCCTCGGCGGCTCGCTCTCCTATCAGAAGGCGATATTTATCTCCGATATACTTCACTATCGACTTATCAAGAACGTTTCCGGCACACTTTACCGATGCGGATGCGACTACTCCCCCGAGAGAAGTGACTGCTATATCGGTCGTACCACCGCCGATATCCACTACCATCTGTCCATAGGGCTTGAGGATATCTGCGCCTGCTCCAAGTAGTGCCGCAACCGGCTCCTTGATGAGATAGACGGTTCTTGCTCCCGCCGAAACCGCGCTTTCGACGACGGCTTTTCTCTCAACCGTGGTTATACCCGACGGGACGCACATTACAATCCGGGGATTGATGAGGCGATGCCCGATGACCTTCAGAATGCAGAGGCGGATAAGCTCCTGCGCCATGTCGTTGTTCGAGATTACGCCGTCCTTGAGAGGGCGGATAACTGCGATGTGTGGGGGATTTCTGCCTATCATCTCATAGGCTTCCTCGCCGAAGGCAACAACTTCCTCGGTATTTCTGTTGAATGCTATTACCGTCGGCTCGTTCAGGACTGCCTTTCCGCCGGTCATGATTATTATATTTGCTGTCCCGAGATCTATTCCCAAATCAAGCCTCGACATCCGGCACCTCCTATGTTATTTCTAATCGCTTAACTGAGCTAAGACGGCGCAGTAGACCTTTTCGGCTCCCCTGTCCTTGAGCACCCTTGCACACTCGGAAAGCGTGCTCCCACTCGTCACTATGTCATCGCAGAGAAGCACCGTCTTGCCGGTTATATCCATACTGTTTCTTCCTGTCCTGTAGACCCTTGACGCAAGGATTTTTCTTTGCTCCAAAGATTGTTCATGCTGAGCCTTGCGGGTGTGCTTCTTTTTGATGAGATTCTTAACGACCGGTATTCCCAGCTCTTTTGAAAGAAGATTTGCAATAATCTCCGCCTGGTTGTAGCCGAGCTTGTTCTTGCGCGTGAGAGTCATCGGCACAAAAGTAATCATATCGCATTGCGAGACGACACCAGCACGGTAAAGATTGTCCCGAAGCTCGGGAGTCAGGCATTTTGCGGCATTCTCGCCGTAGTGATATTTGAGCCGGAGAACTCCGTCGCGGATTGCTCCGTCATAGCTTCCCGCTGCACAGCAGCCGGAGAAATTCACCTCACCGACGCTCAAGTAGAGCGGAAAGCGGTTCTTAGACTCTTCGATTTCGGCCTCAACTCTGCCGGCGCACCTTGCACAGACAAGCTTGTCGTGCTCAATGACCGCGCCGCAAAAGCCGCACCTGTTGGGATAGACAAAGCTCAATAGCCTTGAAAACGCCTTAATCATCCGCTTCACCCTCCGGGACTTCCTTGAAGCTGTCATTACGGAGCATGTCCTCAAGGCAGGTGTAACGGTTCATTCTTATGTTGTTATTTATCATAAATTCAAGCCTCTTGGCTGAGCCGACTATTACGAGGAGCTTTTTTGCTCTCGTGACGGCTGTATATAGTAGGTTTCTGAAATAGAGACGGTCGTAGCCACCCAAAATCGGGATTATGACGGCGTCGAACTCACAGCCCTGACTCTTATGTACGGTTGCGGCATAGGAGAGCTCGAGATTGTCGAGGTTTTTCGTGTCGTACTTGCAGATTCTGCCGTCAAAGTCGATTTCCATGATGCCCAAAATTCCGTTCAATTTCGTTATGACGCCGATGTCGCCGTTAAAGATGCCGGAGCCCTCCTCTTTGTCCTTCTTCCACTCGAGGTCGTAGTCGTTTTTTACTTGCATGACCTTGTCGCCGAGGCGGAAGGTATAAAGCGGGGTTTTTATCTCCGACTTTTCATATGACGGCGGATTCAGTTCGGCTTGAAGAAGCTTGTTGAGCTCGACCGTGCCGAGGGGTCCCTTCCTTGTGGGTGTCAGGACCTGAATATCGTCAATCGGCGAAAAGCCGTAGGTCTTCGGGAGGCGGTTAAGGCATAGGTCGACCGTCAGCTCTGCACACGACTGAAAATCGAGGCGTTGCATGAAGAAGAAATCGCTGTTGTTGCGGCTGAGATCCGGCATTTCGCCACGGACAATCTTGTGGGCGTTGGTGACGATTGCGCTTTCGCTCGCCTGACGGAAAATCTCGGTCAGGGCGATTACCGGCACGGTACCGCTCCTGATGATGTCGTGCAGAAGGTTTCCCGCACCGACGCTTGGGAGCTGGTCGCTGTCGCCGACCATTATTAGCTTGCAGTTAATCTTGATTGCGCGGAGGAGCGACTCGAAGAGAAGTACATCGACCATCGACATCTCGTCAACGACGAGAGCGTCGCAATCAAGAAGGTTTTCCTCGTCGTGCTCGAACCGGAACTGGTCGCCGTCGGACGGGATTACTCCCAGAAGACGGTGGATGGTCTTTGCCTCCCTGCCCGTGAGCTCAGACGCACGCTTTGCGGCTCTGCCGGTCGGCGCACAGATGAAGACCTTTTGCCCCTGCTGTTCGAGGAGGGAGATGATGCCGTTGAGGGTCGTCGTCTTGCCGGTGCCGGGACCGCCCGTCAGAATCATGAAGCCCTTTGAGAGAGCCGTGTTGATGGCGAGGCGCTGTTTTTCCTCGTAGGTGATGTCAAACTCTTCCTCGGCAAGGTCTATTACTTCATCATAGTTGATTCCGGTGTCGAATGCAAGCGAATTCATGATTGAAAGCCGACGGGAGATATAATCCTCGGCGGTGAAATACTCCTTCAGCATGACATACTGCTTGCCCTTTTTTATGTAGATGTATAAGTACTCTTCCTCGGCTTCCGAGACTATGGTCCTATTGATAAGCTCTTTTTCGCACTTAAGGAAATTCGAGGCGATGTCGATGAGCTTGTCTTTCGGGAGGCAGGTATGCCCCGACAAGGCGTTTTCGTTCAGAACGTATTTTATTCCGGCGGAAAGCCGAAGATAGTTGTCGGGGGCAATGCCCTTGTCCTTGGCTATCTCCTCGGCAGTCATGAACGGGAGCTCGACGCCGTTGCCACAGAGGATATATGGGTTATGCTCGATGAGGGAGATGGTTTTGTCGCCGTATTTTTTCCACGCCTTGACGCCGTACATCGTGGGAGTGCCAAGCTTCGAAAAATAGCCGATGACGTTGCGGAAGCCGATTACCTTTTGGAACTCCTCCGCATATTTCTTTGCCTTCGTTTCGGTGATGCCGTTTACTTCCGTCAGGCGTTCGGGGTGATTCTCGAGAATATCGAGGGTCTCCTCGCCGAATTTCTTGACGAGGGCTTTTGCGGCGACGGGACCGATGCCCTTAACGACTCCGCTCGCAAGATAACGCTGAATTGCCGAGACCTCGACGGGGAGGGAGCGGATACAGCTCGACGCTTTGAACTGATGCCCGAATTTCGGATGCTCGGAGAAGGAGCCGGTGAGTTCCAGCTCTTCTCCCTCGTCGACATTTCCGAGGTCGCCGACAACCGTCAGGAGCTCATCGCCCAGGTCGAGAGTGATGACAGCAAAGCCATTATTGTCGTTACGGTAGGTCACGCTGTCGACCGTGCCCGATATTTTCACTTCATCAGTCTTTGCCGATGACTGTGCCATTCTGTCACTTCCCTATTCAATCTCGAATGCGTTTCCCATCTTTTTCTGCAGGCTTTCGAGCCACTTGCGGGATTCATCCGTTTTGACGGAATCCACGACAATGAGCCGAGCCTTGCAGTCACGGACGGCTCCCGATTCTTTCAGCTTTTCTACAAGCCATTCAAAGCATTCACAATCGCTTTCGAAATATATTCTGATTTCGGCTTGGGGCTTCATGGTCGTTTCCTTGCGGCAAAAGTGCTCGTTTATGAGCTCCACCGCCAGAAACACCGCCAAAACAAACAAAAGCCCTATCGCTAATTTTATAAGTACCATTCTGGCTCCTCCGTATACTTTGTTATTTTCAAAGTATGCCGAGTCGTCAGAACACGTTACACTGAGATTATACTACTTTGGCGTCCCGTTTGCAATCATTTTTTGTTGGCGTCAACCTCATCCCGGGCAAGAAGTATATTCTCTTCGGAGCGGTTGTAAACCCTGCCGTTTTCGTCGGTATAATTATCGACTATCGTGTTTTCCTCGAAGGCGGGGATTACCTCGCCCTTGGGTCGATAAATTCTTACGTTTTCGCCTTTTTTGATTTTCTTCATGCTTAAGCCTCCGTTTCTCGGACTATTTTGCCCAAACGGGACAGAAAAATTCTATTTGTGGATTGTGCTTTTCGGGAAAATGTTATATAATGGAGGTACTATTTTTCTCAAGGGTGATGATATCTTGAATAAACCTAAGCTTTTAGTTCAATCGGCTCTCTATCTCATAGTCTGCGAGCTTGCCGCGTTTGTTATCGTTATGTTCTTTCCGATGGCTTATCAGAGCATCGGAGTGAGCATGAGCATTGTTTTCGGGATCTGCTCGACCGGTGCTTGCATCTGTCTTTATGGAGATTTCGCTTGGAAAGCCGGAAAGAAAGCCGGTGTCAAGGATGCAAGGCTCGAAGGAGTTGACAATTCCTATTTCGGATTTATGATGGGGCTTATCCCGACCGGGATTAACTATATCTTTGTGATACTCGTTTATCTCTCGAAGTTCAGGGTTATTTCGTATGACTTCTATCCGCTCTATAAGACTCTTACATTCTACTTCATGCCGTGGACATACCTGTTTGCTCCGAACACGATGGTTGACGGTGTGAGCACCACTATGGCGGCGGTTGATTTGCCATGGTACGGACTGCTTATAATCACTATCCTGCCGCTTACCTTCCTCGCTACATGCTATATTGCGTTTTATATCGGATACAAGAACTACGATATGAAGGCGAAGATAGTATACGGAAAATAACCTGTTGGAATAATTCATAAGACAACCTCATAGTTTGTACAAAACAACTTTCGGAGGTTTTCTTATGTTGAAGAAGCTTTGGACCAACCGGGTCGGTGCGCTTATTCTGATGCTGTGCGCATTCTTGCTGGTTTTCGGGTTCATAAATACGGCTGACGAGCCGATTGCGGTTATTCCTGTCGATGCCGAAGCGGAAAGCATCTACCCGACTATAATCCTTGATGCCGGTCACGGCGGAATCGACAGCGGATGCGTGAGCATTAACGGCGCCGAAGAGAAGGATATTAATCTTAGCATTATGCTGAAGCTTCAGGGGATGCTCGAGGCAGCGGGGTTTGAGACCATAGTCACGAGGAGCACAGACACTTCGATTCACGACCCGGGCGTTACGGGCTTGGGAAATCAGAAGAAATCGGACATGGAGAACCGGCTTGCCATCGTGAACTCGGTCGACAATGCGATTTTTATCTCGGTTCATCAGAACACCTATACCGACTCGCAATACTCGGGAGCGCAGATGTTTTATACTGCCGAGAGCTCGGAGAGCGCAAAGCTTGCGGGGATTCTGCAAAATAGCTTCGTGAAGTATCTCCAGCCCGACAACGAGCGTGAAACAAAGCCGGTCGGAAGCGAGATATATCTTCTGCATTTTGCCGAGTGCCCCGCAGTGATGGCGGAATGCGGCTTCCTTTCGAATCAGGAGGAAGCGGATAAACTGGAAACGGAAGAATACCAGAGCGAAGTGGCGTTCACGCTCTTCTCGGGTATCTGTGAATATGTTTTCTCGGACTACGGAGTTTAGGAGTCCGGGAATCGAAAGGATTGTTTAAATTGGCGAAATCAAGCACTGCCTATGTCTGCCGCGAATGCGGTGCGGAAACTCCGAAATGGAACGGAAAATGCCCGAACTGCGGGGCGTGGAACTCTCTTGAAGAGGTCACTCTCACGCCCGCCGTAAAGTCGTCTGGCTTTTCGAAAGGCTCGGGCGGCATGGATTTGGCAGACAAGATTGTGAACCTTTCTGACCCCATCGACAAAGAGAACGAGACGAGATACCACACGGGAATCTCGGAGCTCGACAGAGTCCTGGGCGGAGGTCTTGTGAAGGGCTCGGTCGTTCTCATAGGCGGCGAGCCGGGCATCGGAAAGTCGACTCTGCTTCTTCAGATATGCGAATATATGGGGCGTGACAAAGAGATTCTTTACGTCTCGGGAGAGGAATCCGTAAGGCAGATTAAGTTAAGAGCTTCGAGGCTCGGGGTTACTACTGAAAATCTTTATCTCCTGGCGGAGTCGGACGCAAGGTCCATCTGCGAAACGATTTCCAAAAATAAGCCCGAAATTGTCATCATAGATTCGATCCAGACGATGTCGATTAACGATCTGAACTCGTCGGCGGGGTCTATAACACAGGTCAGGGAGTGCACTTCCCTCTTCATGAGAACGGCGAAGAACGAGGAGATACCGTTCTTTATCGTCGGACACGTCAACAAGGACGGCGCAATCGCCGGTCCGAAGGTCATGGAGCATATCGTCGATGCGGTGCTCTATTTTGAAGGCGAGAGGACGCTTTCATATCGAATCCTAAGAGCCGCCAAGAACCGTTTTGGCTCCACAAATGAAATCGGCATGTTCGACATGCAGAACTCGGGGCTCGTCGAGGTCAAAAACCCCTCGCAGATGCTTCTTGAGGGGCGACCGACGGGGGTTTCCGGGTGCTGTGTTGCGTGCGTTATGGAGGGTTCGCGCCCGATACTCGCTGAGGTTCAGGCGCTTGTCACGAAGTCGGGACTGCAGGTTCCGAGGCGATCGGCATCGGGATTTGACTATAACCGTGTGTGGCTGATTACGGCTGTTCTTGAAAAGCGAGTCGGGTTCTATTTCGGAAATCTCGACATCTACGTCAACGTGGTCGGAGGGCTCAAAATCAATGAGCCTGCGGCGGACCTGCCGGTGGCGCTGGCTCTATACTCTTCGCTCAAAGACAAGCCCATTGGGGACGACGTTATCGCCTTCGGTGAAATCGGACTCGGCGGAGAGCTACGAAGCGTTTCCCATCTCGAGCAAAGAATCAAAGAGGCGGAACGGCTCGGATTCGAAAAGTGCATTGTGCCGAGAAGCGGAATGTCGGGCATTCAAGGCGGACACGAAATTCAGATTGTCCCGGTTTCGAACCTCCGGCAGGCTTTCAGTGCGGCTTTGGACTGATATTTTTTCATGCGGAAACGGTGAGGCTTCTTCTGAAAAGAACCTTGCCGTTACTTATTTCGCACATAAGCTCTCCCCTCCTGCCGATTGACAGCTCATAGGCAAGAGGGTTTTCTATTTCAGAGGTGATGACGCGCTTTATCTCGCGGGCTCCGAATTCCGAGGTGTCGGACTTCGAAAGAATGAAGTCTTCGATTCCGTCGGCGTAGCACAGGCGAATACCGGCGGAGGCGGCACGCTTATTAAGCTGTAACAGCAGTTGCCTTGTCAGCTCTTCGCAGGAAGCTCTCGAAAGCCGGTTGAAGTTGCAGATGGCATCAATACGGTTCAGGAGTTCGCTTGAAAACTGTCGTGAAAGAACGCTTCTGTCAGAATTTTCGGCTGAGATAAAGCCGCAGGAAGCGGATTTTGAAGCAACAATATTGGTCGTCATGATTACGACGGTGTTGCGGAATGAGACGTGTCTGCCCTGCGAATCGGTAAGACTGCCGCTGTCGCAGATCTGGAGCAAAATTGAGATTACGTCTCGGTCAGCTTTCTCTAACTCGTCGAATAGGACGACGCTGTAGGGCGACTTGCGGACACGCTCCGTGAGCTCGCCGCCGTTTTCGCTCCCGACATAGCTGGGTGGTGAACCGATAAGACGGGAGAGCGAATACTTTTCCGAGAACTCGGACATATCAAGTCTTATCAGCTTGTCGTCGCTACCGAAAAGTGCTTCGCATACGGCTTTGGCAAGAGAGGTCTTGCCGACACCCGTAGGTCCGGAAAAGAGAAGCGTTGAAATAGGACGGCTCTTGTCCCGAAGCCCCGAGCCTGAGCGACGGAGGGCGTTTATAACCTCCGAAATCGCTTCGTCCTGACCGATTACACGAGTCCTGAGAATGCTTTCGATATGTGGGATGTTGCGGATGAGTTCATGCTCGTCGGGAACTGATGTCTGTAAAGCTATACACCTTGCAATATCTGTTCCGGTGACCGTGGGAGTGAGGAAATTGTTGCTGAGTTGGCTGAGGTAGTGCTCTTTTAGTCCTTCGGCAGTTATTCCTGACAAGCTGCTCTCAAGCTTCTTCATGTTCCGGCTCTTTGTAAAGTTACTGAGTTTTACAGATGAACAGGCTTCGTCTAAAATATCTATCGCCTTGTCGGGGAGATATCTGTCGGGAATCGAGCGGTTTGAGAGCTCGACTGCCTTTCTTATCGCTTCATCGGTGATTCTGACATGATGATGGGATTCATATTTCGGCTTCAGGCGTATGAGCATGCCGATTGCCGTCTCTTCGTCCGGCTCATTTATGCGGACTATTGAAAAGCGCCGGTCGAGTGCCTTGTCTTTCTCGATTGTCTTGCGGTATTCGTCATAGGTTGTGGCGCCTATCACCCTTATCTCGCCTCGGGCAAGCATCGGCTTTAAGATATTTGCGGCGTCGATTGCTCCCTCAGCCGCTCCGGCGCCGATGAGCATGTGAATCTCGTCGATGAAGAGGATTATGCCGTCGATGGTTGCCGCCTCGTCGATGCAGTATTTGAGACGTTCCTCAAAGTCGCCTCTATATTTCGCACCCGCCAGTAATTGCGTCAGGCTGAGGGAGTATATTCTCACGTTCAGAAGCTGTTCGGGGACGTTTCCCTCGGCTATCTTGCCGGCAAGGGCTTCGACAACAGCGGTTTTGCCGACACCCGCTTCGCCCACGAGGCAAGGATTGTTTTTCTGGCGCCGAAGAAGAATTCCGATTATCCGCTCGATTTCCTGCTCACGCATGGCGCATGGGTCGAATTCACCGAGTGAAGCCTTCCTGACCATGTCGAAGCCAAATTTTTCGAGATTCGGGGCTTTCGGCTGTGAGTGATAAGTCGTCCCCACCCTGCTGTCGTGCTCGATTATTTCGGCTGCTGCGGCAAAGATTCGCGAAGAATTGCCGGTGAGCTCGCCCAGAACGCAACCGGCGGTCGAGTTCTGCTGACCGAGAATTGCATAGAGAATATGTTCTGTTCCGGCTTTCTGGGTGCCGTGCTCGGTCGCTGTTTTCTTGGCGAACTTGAGGCAACGCTTGGCGGCGGGAGTGAAAGCGTCGACGTCAAGGTTCGTTTTCTTCGAGCCCTTGCCTGCCATCTCGCATACTTTCCTGTTGACGGCTTGGTAGCTGACTCCGAAGTTTGAAAGAATCTCACCGGCGGCGTGAACGGCTCCGTCCCTTAAAAAGCCTAAAAGAAGATGCTCGGTGCCGACATAGGTGTGCCCCAATTCCATGGCGCACTTCATCGCCTGCTTTATCGTGCTTATAGCCTCGTCCGTATAGTCGGAGCTCGGGTATACTCTATCAAAATCAATCACTGTTACTTGACCTCGCTATCACTGATATTTACATTTCAAGCTTTGACAGTTTTTTCTTGAATATTCATTTGCCGTCGGCGATTCACGGCGCTGTAAGTCTTACGCCGCGAATCCATAACCGACATTTTAAGCTTATGCCGGCGGGACAATAAACAGTAACACATTTTGAATGCCTGAATAAACTGAACTATAAGCAAGACGCTTGCTTTAATACTTCTTAAAGGAGACAGATTTATGAACTGCTCATCATGCTTCAGTGGATACTGGTGGATTATCATCCTCATTCTCATCATCCTCTTCGCCTTCAACGGCAACTGCGGATGCTCGAGTTGCGACAGCTGCAGTAGCTGCAGCAGCTGCGGTTGCTGACACTTTGACTTCCGTCAAAGTGAAAAAACGTCCCACTTATCAGACAGTGGGACGTTTTTGCTGTACGAATTAACTTGACAAAATGCTCGGAATAGACGATAATATAAGCGTGAGAATTTGTCACCTGTTCAGGAGGATGTTATATGGAAAGAGATTCCCTTAAGGATTTATTATACTGCCTCAGCCGGTTCGGGCTGTTCTGGGCGATAACCGTGTTCGGAATTATTATCGGCAAGACAGCCGTCTTGGGAGTTATCGGGACGATTATTCCGAGGCTTCGGCTTTATGACAACACAGAGCTTCTGAGCCTTCTGTCCTGCATCATTCCGGCGATTATGCTCATAATGCTTTTTGCGGACGATGCGAAGCGGCACACGGCTTACAGGGCATACAGACCGCTGTTCGTGACAATTGTGATGCTCGTTACCGGGATTGTCTATTACATCCCTGCGGTCGTTGCGGGATATCTGACGGAAGAACGTGCGGTTGACGCCATCACCGAGCTTTACTTCACGAGCTACTGGCTGACGTTTGTGAGCGACAAGCTTGAGGTATACGCGCTTCTGGGGACAATATTCTGGGTTGCGCTGTGCATTCTCACCTATGTTGTTGCGAGAAGGGTTTATCTTCACAAATTCGAGAATGGAGAATATGAATATGAGGTTCAGGGATAACCGGGACAAACAAAAACGTCGGGCGTTGAAACCCGACGATTTTTTATTCCTCCGTGACCGGTTTTTCGATTTCGAGCATTTCGTAGAGATAGTCGATTTCCTCCTGCTGGGCTTCGATTGTGTCGCTCTGGTCGTCGTACTTGTTCTTCAGGTACTGTGCGACAATTCCGGTGCAACCGATGAGTAAAATAAGCAAGCAAACGACATAAGTCATGCCGTGCATGAAGTTCTCGTCGCTGAAAATACCCGCATCAACCGTCCTCGCACCCTTGAAGACGCTTGTATACGCTTTGAGAACCAAAGGCAGGAAGATTGAAAGAAGTATTACGTCGACCGGGAACTGCGCCAGATTCTTAATGATTCTTGCGGGAAGAATCGCCATGAAGCCGCTTCCGTAGAGGGCTGAGATTGCCCAGTTCGTCAGAAGCAGGTTGCATATCACGATTACCGTTGCCTTTGCGGAAACGATTCTGACGATGAGCCACTTGTCGTTCCTGGCGTTATAGAGGAACAGTCCGTAGAGAAGTCCGCCGAGAGCCTCGATAAGTGTGAACCGGATATCGAACGCGCCGTCGGGCTTGATGATGTAGCCCAGGATGTCGGTTATCATTCCGGCGGTGAAGCCGACCGTCGGTCCGTAGAGCATGCCAATCGCCGCCATCGCTATGAATGCAAACGAGATTGTCATGTAATTGGAGACCTTGATGCTTATCGTCAATTTGAGTACCAAATCGAGGGCGATAAGCATTGCGATTACGCACAGGTTGCGGACGCTTTTCAGTTCCTTTGCGGAACGGGCGAACAGATTGAAAAATCCTTTCATAATAAAATCCTCCTACACTTTTTTACATCTGAAATCTTAAAGTGCAGAAGGATTATTTTATATTCGCCAGTCCTCAAGTTCTTTTACGATAGTAGCAAGTTCATTTATGAACTTGCTAAGTTCGCTTGCGAACTTGTTTGCACGATAAGCGGGATGCGAAAACCGAACCGCAGGGTCAAACCGTTTCGTCCGCGGGACAACTCCCCGTTCCCGTGGCACTATAATGCTCGGCTTTCTACTCTTTTGATGTTGCGAATGATTTGCCCGTCGAAATTACAGGGCGAGGTCGCTCAGGAGATTATGTAGATGCTCGTCGTAGTTCTTTCTCATGCCGAGAGCTTCTACTATATCATAGTCCACGAGGTGACCGTTCTTAAGGGCAACGACTCTGTTTGTGAGACCGTTTGCGAGAAGGTCGACCGCATAGCAACCCATTCTTGCCGCCATGACTCTGTCGGTGCAGGTGGGGGCTCCGCCTCTCTGGACGTGACCGAGAATCGTTACTCTTGTCTCGATTCCGGTGTGCTCCTGAATATAGGCACCGATGTCCTCGGAATGTCCGACACCTTCGGCAACGACTATTTCAAAGTGAGTCTTGCCGGTAGCCTTCTGCTCGAGCATCTTCTGGCAGATTTCGGAAAGGTTGAACTCCTTCTCGACGGTGATTACTTCGGTAGCTCCGGTTGCAACGCCGACATTTACGGCGATATGACCGGCTCTACGACCCATTACCTCGACTACGGAGCAACGGCTGTGGGACATTTCGGTATCCTTGATTTTATCAATCATGCCGAGCGCGGTGTTGAGAGCGGTGTCGAAGCCGATTGTGTAATCGGTGCAGGCGATATCGTTGTCGATAGTGCCGGGAATTCCGATGCACTTTACACCCTTCTTCGAGATGTCGAGAGCACCTCTGAAGGTTCCGTCGCCGCCGATGCAGACCAAGCTGTCGATACCGAACTTGTCGCAGTTCTCCTTGGCTATGTTAAGACCTTCCTCGGTCATGAACATTTTGCTTCTTGCAGTGTAGAGAATGGTGCCGCCTCTCTGGACGATATCCGAAACGTCTCTTGCGTTCATTTCGTACATATCGCCGTCGATAAGACCCTGATATCCTCTTCTGATGCCGACGGCTTTGAAGCCCTTGGCTATGGAAGCTCTTACTACCGCTCTGATTGCGGCGTTCATTCCGGGAGCGTCTCCTCCGCTTGTAAGTATTCCGATTGTTCTTGACATACAAGTACCTCCAAAACAATTCAAAAAACAAATTTATATTTGACAGTGCGGATTTAGCATTGGGAAAATCGGCGAAAATATTTATATCATCATAATATTTCCGAAAAATAACGACCCGCATTGCCTCCGACAGTCGCAAGAGCAACCGAGCTACTTTGAACCGTCTACCTTATAGAATAGCATTTTACGAGCAAGATGTCAATCTTTTTACGCCAAAATACGCACCAAAAAAAGGTGCGTATTAAGCCGATTATCTGTACAAAATCATATTTCCTGCGGGATTTTTTTCGCTTTTTGTCCGCAATTTCAAACTGTACTGCAAGTAATTTCGGGCACTATCCCACTACGTCAACCGTAGGCGAAAATACCGATATGTCGACATAGAGAGTGTTGCCGTTCTTGACGTTTATCTCGCCGCCGACGCCTTCGCCGGTCTGTGCACAATAGACATCCATGACGTAGCCGGAAAGCGTGTCGGGAGTCTCGACATCCCTGCACTCATACTTGATGTTGAGGTCGTCAAGAAGCGCGACATACTCTTCCTTCGTCATTCTGGTGCCGTCCTCATTCATATAGTCGGGGATTTCGACAACCGCAAGACCCTGACTTACATAGAGCTTGACTTTAGTGACGGGATAAAGGTCGGTTCCCTCGGGGATATCCTGATCGTAGATATATCCACGCTCGTATTCGTCGGAATAATCATAGATTGCCTCGAACTCGAGTCTGCCCTTCCATGTGTCGCTGTCGACAACGGAGGTATACTTCTTGCCTATGAGGTTAGGCATTACGAAGAGGGTCCCGCTTGTGGCGGTGGTGGTTTCGGTTTCGTCGGAGGATACAGTTGTAACCTCAGTGGCTTCGGTTTCGGTGGTTGCCGCAGTTGTTACCGGTGCCGCAGTGGTTGCCGAGGTCGAGACGGATGTGGTCTCGGTGTCGCCGGAGGTGTCCGGCAGAAGCATCGAGATAAGCGCCAGAAACGCCGCAACAACGATTACAACGAGGAGGACTGCGCCGATTATCATTGCGATGTTGCCGGCATTTGACTTCTTCTTTTTCTTCTTTTTGGGGTCCTGACGCTTTTCCTTCGGGTCCTGAATCGGGATTGTCTGGGTGGCGCCTCTGGGGAGCTGAGTCATATAGCTCGGCTGATCGAACAGCTTCGTCACGAAGTCGGTTATAGTCTGGATTCTCTGCTCGCAGGAAAGGCACATAGCCTGAGTTATGACCTTTGAAACGTTCGCCGGAACGTGAGGATTAATCTTGTTCGGCTCCATCAACGAGTCGTTGCCGATTCTCGACATCGGCTCGGGGGGCATACACCCGGTGAGAAGCCGATACATTACCGCCGCGACGGCATAGACATCCGTCCATGTGCCCTCCCACTCGCTTGCTGAATATTGCTCGGGAGCGGAGAAGCCGTCATAAAGCTCGGGTGCCAGGTCGGTGTTGGCGGTCCTTATCTCGGGGATTGCAAAGCCGGTGAGCATGAGCTCGTTTTTATCTGTAACTATGATGTTGTCAAGGCAGATTCCACGATGCAGGATTCCGGCGTTATGTATGCACGCCAGAGTCGTCAGAAGCGGTGGAAAGAGCTTTTTGACCTGATCCCAGCTCAGTTCTCCCGCATTATCCTGAAGATATTGGCGGAGAGTTATCCCCTCAATCTCCGGGAAGACAGCATAAACGGTGTTATTCGCGGTGAACATATCCGTCGGGGCGACAATATGGGACATGGTTCTGAGCCTTGCCAGAGACTTATTGAGCTCGGCAAACTCGGACATATAATTCTTATATTGAACAACATAATTCTGGTCGACGATGAGCTCACTGCCGTCCTTGGCTCTCTGGCAGAGGACATCCGGCATATACTCTTTTATCGTGACCTTCCGGGACTCGGTGTTGTCATAGCCGATATAGGCGGCTGATTCACCGTTGCTCTTTATGAGCTTTCCTACGATATATCTTGAATCCAAAACTGTCTTGGGCTGGAGGTAAGAGGGCAGATTTCCGGCATTGACGCTCAGTCCGCAATTCGGGCAGACATCCTGACCCTCGCTCAAAGGCTCCATACAGCCCATGCACAGCATTTTATATTCACTCATCAACTGATTCGTTCCTTTCAGATTTCCATATAGAATCTACATAGAAATCCACAATGATACATGATATTATTTTACCAACAGAACCCCGACTTGTCAATGAGGTTTTTTAAACTGTCACTCAGTTGTAACCGAGTTGTAACTATTTCACCACCCTTGAGACATCGTCCCTTCCCATGGGGTTGAAATTGATAATATTTTGGTGTATAATGATGGGTAAGCTTTTTACAAAGGGGTGAACTCATGCGGAAGTTCGCAAAACTATTTCAATCAAAGATATTCGTTGCCGGATTCCTGGTGCTCCTGCAATTAGCTGTCATACTCTTCTTCGTAAACTACCTTGCGAATAAGTTTGTGTGGTACTACGCGCTGTCGATTGTGATTGCTGTCATAGCGGCTCTTGACATCACAAACTCAAATATGAACACGTCATTCAAACTGGCTTGGATGATAACTGTGCTCATCTTCCCTATCTTTGGGACGCCGCTTTATCTCATATTCTCAAAGTCGAGAAACAGCCGGCGGATTGAAAAACGGTTCAAGAACTACCGGGAAATGATGCGGCACACAATGCCGTCTGATAATGACAATATTGCCGAAATTGCCGAGGATGACCCCGAGATTGCGAAAAACTTAAGATATATAGAGAAGACGGCTTTTGCACCTGTATACAAAAACACATCTACGAAGTACTTCTCCGTCGGTGAGGAATATTACGCTCAGCTACTTCGGGAGCTCAACCGTGCGGAGAAATTCATATTTATAGAGTACTTCATCATCGAGCCCGGGAAGATGCTGAATTCGGTCATCGACATCCTGAAAGAAAAAGTCTCCGAGGGCGTCGAAGTGAGATTCATGTATGACGACTTCGGTGCGGCTTCGAAGATTCCGAAGGACTATGAGAAGTATCTCCAGTCGCTCGGGTTCAGCGTTTCGGTCTTCAATCGTATAAGACCGTCGCCGGACACGTTCCTTAACTACAGAGATCACCGCAAGATTGTCGTCATCGACGGAAACACCGCCTTCACCGGCGGCATCAACCTTGCAGACGAGTATATAAACGAGGTTCAGCGCTTCGGGCACTGGAAGGACACCGGCATCATGATTAAGGGCGACGCCGTCACCAAGATGACCGAGACTTTCCTACAACTCTGGCACTACTCAAGAGGCGAATCCTGTGTCGACTATGCCGACTATCAGAGCACCGAGAAATGCGAATCGGACGGCTATGTCCAGCCGTTTGCGGGCGGACCGTCGTCGGACGACCTGACGGTTGAGCTCTGCTACATGGGTATGATTAACTGCGCTACGAAGAACCTCTATGTCATGACGCCTTATCTCATCCTTGACGGCGAGATGACGACGGCGCTGTGCCATGCCGCAAAGAGCGGAGTCGACGTGAGAATCATAACGCCAAAGATTCCCGACAAGAAGCTTGTATTTGCTGTAACACGTTCGAACTACCGAACCCTTCTCGATTCGGGCGTCAGAATCTATGAATACACTCCCGGCTTCATCCATGCCAAAACCGTTTGCGCCGACGGCAAAATGTGCGTCGTAGGCACCGCCAACTTCGACTTCCGGAGCTTCTATCTCCACTTTGAGAACTGCGTCCTGACCTACAAATCGAGCTGTGTCAAAGACGCCGAGGCGGACTTCATCGAGACGATGAACAAGAGCGAAGAGGTCACCGTAGAATGGCTTAATAAACGCGGTGCGCCGTATAAGTTGCTTCAAGCAGTACTCAAAGTTTTTTCACCCCTAATGTGAGGCATATATGGACATTATTTTCAGAGCAATGGAATACAGCGACAGGGACGAAGTGCTTTCGATGATGCGGGTGTTCTACCGGTCGGCGGCGGTCTATACAAACGGCTCGGAGGAGATTTTCGCGAACGATTTCGACAACTGCGTCAGCGACTGCCCGTATCTTGAGGGATACATCTTTTTGTCAGACGGAGAAGTCTGCGGCTATTCCATGATAGCAAAGAGCTTTTCAACTGAGTTCGGCAAACCGTGCATCTGGGTCGAGGATTTGTACCTGAAAGAACTCCAAAGAGGCTTGGGCATCGGCAGTCGGTTCTTTGACTATCTTGAAGAGCAGTATGCAAACCAAGGCGTCATCTTCCGGCTGGAAGTGGAGAAAGAGAACGAGGCGGCTGTGCATCTGTATAGGAAAAAAGGGGTATGGGGAACTGCCTTATCTTGAGATGAAGAAATAATGTAAGAGCAACATTTGGTGGGTCGCTCTTTTCACTGCTCATTATATTCGATTGCCCACGTTTCAAGGGCTTCTAAAACGGGGATGAACTTCTTGCCTATCGGGGTAAGGGAGTATTCCACTCTCGGTGGAACTTCACGATATATCTCTCGGTGAACAAGACCATAATTCTCAAGCGCTCGTAGCTCTTTTGTCAGATTCGCCTCGGTGACGTTCGGAAGCCTGCGTTTAAGCTCGCTGAAACGCAAAGTCTTCTGACTCAGAAAATAGATAATGACCATTGTCCATTTGCCGTGAACTATCTTCTGAACCCCGGCAAGCGGGCAGTTTTCTATTGTCTCGCTGTAATCCTGCATAAAAATCTCCTTTACTATCATATTTGATAGTATCTATTAAAAAATAACGTACTTGCAATATCAGTATTATAGCATGTATAATAGGATTTGTAAAGAAGATTTTCTTAGAAAGCGAGGTCTGATTATGATATTATACTTTTCGGGAACGGGCAACAGCAAGTATTGCGCGGAGAAAATTGCTTCGGAAATCGACTGTGAACTGCGTTCTATCAACGATATGATGAAGAATCAGGTTACTGAGATAGACGTGGGAGAAAGCCCTGTTTTCGGGATTGTATGCCCTACCTATGATATGGACATGGCATATGCGGTGGCAGAATTTCTGGATGAACTCAACATTAAGAATTTGCCTGGGAACTGCTACGTTTTCGCTATTTTCACCTGTGGAAAGAGCTGTGGGACGGCAGAAGAAACTATACGGGATTTATTATCCAAGAAAGGCATCACACTTAATGCCGCCCACAAGATTGAAATGCCGGACAACTATATTCCGATGTTCCCACTGATGGGTGAAGATGAACAGATGAAGATGCTTGAGCGTGCTGAAACAACATTGAACAGCGTTATCGGAAGCATTAAGCAAAGAAATCCTGCAACAATCGAAGTTCAGAAGATACCCGCTCCGATAAAGTTCATGATTAAAAAAGTTGCAGTTCCGAACCAGCGGAAAGCCACAAAGAATTTCTGGGTAAACGGAGACTGCATCGGGTGCGGATTGTGCGAAACAATATGCCCTAAAAACCTGATTAAGATGCAGAACGGCAAGCCTGTCTGGACTAAAGACGACTGCGCCTGTTGCCTCGGATGCCTCCACCGTTGCCCGAAGCAGGCAATTCAGTATGGCAAGAAAACGGAGAAGACAGGGAGATATGTTAATCCGAATGTGAAGCTATAAGTTGAGAAGAGCGACCTCTCCAAGTGTCGCTCTTTTATGGCTGGTTGCTTGCTTTTCTTGTTCTGATATGATATACTGTCTCTTGGAAGGGGGCGAAGAGTTGCAATGGCTGAAATAAGGCAGGCACAGAAAAAAGATGTATCAAGAATTGCAGAAATCCTTGTTTATTCTAAAAGATTAAATTACCGTCCAATTTTTCAGGATGACAGCTACTATTTTGGCGAATTGCAGGTGTTATCTGTTGCAAACGAATATCTTGCAAATAAAAATCCTCTTGAAGAAACGTGGGTGTATGAGGATGGCTTTGTTAAAGGGCTTATCCAAATCTGCGGTCAAGAGGTTAAAACACTATATGTAGACAGCTTCTTTACAAATGAGGGAATAGGCGGAAAGCTTTTAGATTTTGCAATAGAAAAATTTGATGTCCGATATTTGTGGGTCTTGGAGAAAAATATGCGAGCGATTGCTTTCTACAGTCGTCACGGCTTTGAACTTACAGACATCTGGCAGTTCGAGGAAGGAACAACGGAGCGTCTACTGAGAATGGAACGCCGAGCTTAACATAGTAATATCCGAGAGCGACTCTTTTGTGGTCGCTCTTTTCCTCCCCACCCCTGCTTTCATCCTTGAAGTTTCAACCCCTCCGCTTTAGTCAAATCATCTAAAAGATTCCTCAAAAATCGGGGCTGTGATGATTTATTTTGAAATTTCTGAAATCTGGACTTGCAAAATCCGCATAATGTGGTATACTGTAACTTGTGCAAATTTAATTACCGTCAGGAGGCATATTTAATGACATTTAAAAGCGAATATTTAGCCCGTGTCTATGATGAAATCCTAATGAGAAGGAATTCCTGCAGGCTGTCGGCGAGGTTCTTGAGAGCCTTGAGCCCGTTGTAGAGCGCAGACCCGACATCGTAGAGGCGGGAATCATTGACAGAATTGTTGAGCCCGAAAGACAGATTATCTTCCGTGTTCCGTGGGTTGACGATTCCGGAAAAGTAAGAGTAAACCGTGGTTTCAGAATCCAGTTCAACTCCGCAATCGGTCCTTATAAGGGAAGCTTGAGACTTCACCCGTCCGTAAACGCTTCCGTTATCAAGTTCCTTGGCTTCGAGCAAATTTTCAAGAACAGCCTTACCGGTCTTCCCATGGGCGGCGGCAAGGGCGGCTCCGACTTTGACCCGAAGGGCAAGTCCGACGCAGAGGTTATGCGCTTCTGCCAGAGCTTCATGACCGAGCTTTCCAAGCACATCGGTGCTGACACCGACGTTCCTGCTGGCGACATCGGAGTCGGTGCAAGAGAAATCGGCTTTATGTACGGTCAGTACAAGAGACTTCGTAACGAGTTCACCGGCGTTCTCACCGGCAAGGGACTCAGCTATGGTGGATCACTTGCAAGAACTGAGGCTACAGGCTTTGGTCTTTGCTACTTCACCCAGGAAATGCTCAAGTGCATGAAGGGCGAATCCTTCGAGGGCAAGACAGTTGTTATTTCCGGTTCCGGAAACGTTGCTATCTATGCTTGCAAGAAGGCTACCGAGCTCGGCGGCAAGGTTGTCGCAATGAGCGACAGTAACGGATACATTGTCGATCCTGACGGTATCAAGCTTGATGTTGTCAAGCAGATCAAGGAAGTCGAGAGAGGCAGAATCAAGGAGTATGTCGAGAGAGTCGACGGTGCTACCTACACCGATGGTTGCCACGGAATCTGGACTGTCAAGTGCGACATCGCTCTTCCCTGCGCTACTCAGAACGAGCTCGACGGCGAGAGTGCAGATGCTCTTATCGCAAACGGCGTAATCGCTGTTGCAGAGGGTGCAAACATGCCTTCTACTCCCGAGGCTATTGCTAAGCTTCAGGCTGCCGGAGTTATGTTCGGTCCCGCAAAGGCGGCTAATGCCGGCGGCGTTGCTGTTTCCGGTCTTGAGATGTCCCAGAACTCCGAGAGACTCAGCTGGACCTTCGAAGAGGTCGACGGCAAGCTCCACGATATCATGGTCAACATCTTCCACAACGCATACAATGCTTCCAAGGAATACGACCACGAGGGCAATCTCGTTGTCGGTGCGAACATCGCAGGCTTCCTTAAGGTTGCCGACGCTATGAAGTGGCAGGGCGTAGCTTACTGATTAAGCTAAATAGAAATAATAAAAGGGCGGTTCCACGGGTGTGGGACTGCCTTTTTTGTTTGCTTGACTTCCCTGCCCTGTTCATGCTATAATCGTCTCAGCAAATTGGGTGGAGGAAGTACTATGAAAGTTGTTATACAGAGAGTGAATCACGCATCAGTGACGGTTGATGGCGAGATTAAGGGGAACATCGGGAAAGGATTCCTGATACTTTTCGGGGCGGAGCCGACGGATACGGACGAAGATTGTGCGAAGCTTGCCGAGAAGATTTCGAAGCTTCGGATTTTCGAGGACGAGAACGGCAAGACGAATCTTTCAATCAAAGATGTCGGCGGAGATATTCTCTCGGTGTCGCAGTTCACGCTTCTCGCGGACTGCTCCCACGGGAATCGTCCGAGCTTCATAGGAGCCGCCAAACCCGACGAGGCGAACAGGCTTTACGAGAAGTTCAACTCGGAGCTTCGGGCTCGGGGCATCAAAGTCGAGACGGGAGTTTTCGGGGCGCATATGACCGTGGATCTCGAGAACGATGGTCCGTTCACGATTGTTTTGTAGGGGGTATAAGCATGAATATTCAGATTTTCTATAAATCCAAGTGCTTCGACTCAAAGAAAGCGGAGCGATGGTTCAAGGAGCGCGGCATCAAGGCGCAGATGATTGATTTAAATAGTAAAGGCATGAGTCGGGGCGAGCTTACGAACGTCCTGAAGGCAGTAGGCTCTCTCGACGCCATCATAGACGACAAGAACAAGTCGCAGGATGCGGTTTTGCTCAAGTATCTTGCCAGAGACGAGGACAAGATTGAGAAGTTGCTTGAGAACCCCTCACTGATTAAGAGCCCAGTTGTCAGGAATGGAAAACAAGCCACAGTTGGGTACTGCCCTGAAATTTGGGCTAAATGGGAATAAAAATGTCGGCATAAAGCCGACATTTTTTATGCTATCCAAATGCCATTATAAATCAAAATATTCTTTATTATGAAGTTTCCTAAGATCAAAGCTATAGATATATAAAAATATATCGGGCGGAGTCTGAAGTAGCCGATTTTGCCTTTTGAGATCAGCGAGACAGTATAGCTCACTATGAATATTGCGGCGATTATGGCGACGTATGGGACGAAGGGGTGGTAGATGAAGCTCTGGATTATGTTCAGGTGCAGGAGGCTTATCACCGCCCTTGTGCCGCCGCAACCGGGGCAATAGTAGCCGGTGAGCTGATTGAAGATGCAGGGACGGATGAAGTCGGTGGGGCTTACTCCCCCAAAAAAACATACTAAACAGACTGCCGCAGACAGCAGGATTGCCGCCAGCGACAGGATGTAAAATATCTTCTGATATTTATGGGCAAACGGGGTCATCATCAATACCAGCCGTAGCCCATTTCAGCCATTCCCCAAAGGCCATAGAGAACGCCGTACAAGATGGACGATATAATAGCCACAAGAATCGCCACGCCGGAGCAAGCGATACCTGCGATTGCCATTGCCCTATTGCCCTTGTGCTTGACTATGACATAAATGCCCAGAACACAGCTTACTATTGCAAGAATAAACGAAAATGTGCCGGCACAGCAGGAAAGCACGAGCGAGCAGATACCGGTTACCATCGAAGCGATAGCCAGACCGTTGCCGGCTCCGAGCAGGTCGCCGCTATTCGGGTTGCCCGCATGTTCGCCCTTGTAGCCGCCATTCTCTTCGTCCTGAACTACATATTCATTATGAACCTTTTCCCCGCAAGCCGAGCAGAAGGACGCTCCCTCGGGGATTTCATTTCCACAATTTGTACATTTCATAATTCTATCTCCTTATCGTGAAACCAAAATGCCGATTGCCTTTTAGATTATTATACCCTTAAACTCGGATTCTGTCAATACTCATAAGTCAACATTTGTGGAAAGCTTGTCCTCCGTGCCATGGAAGCACGGAGGGCAAATGTGTATAGATATTTCTCCTTCTGTCTGGCTTTGATTATGGTGCCGTTATAGTGGCAACCTCGGAATCCTCGCCGCAGATTTCAACCTTAAAGTCGTAGCTCACTCCGGACTTAAGACCGATAATGTTTACTTTATTCTTGGTGACGGTGCCGGCAACCTTCCAGGTGTCGGAAGATGAACGCTTCCAGTAAACTGTGTAGGTTTCGTCAGAGGTGTTCGTCCAAGAAAGCTTTACTTTACCGTCGGAGACAGTGGCATCGAGGTTTTGGGGAAGACCGGCGAAGACATTCCATGAAGGAAAATATTTGCCGTAGTTGGCATAATTGTCGGGAAGAAGAGACTCAATTTCTCCGAGAGTGTCAACATGGTCTACAACGTAAACTCTCGTTGTGTCCTCAATTATACCCGGATAGACTTCCTGAACATCGCCGGTGTAGGTCAGGGCAATTATATCTCCCATAGAAATATCATCAGCAGTAATGGCACCGCCGGCGTTCAGAAGTTCAGTGTCTGCACTGATAAAAGCACTTTCAAGACCGCCACGATTGGCATCGCTCAGGTTAATCTTGCAAAGGTCAAGACTCCAGTAACTGTTTTCCTCTCTTATGTCTATAACGAGAGCATAGATAGTTCTTCCCTCTTCGGGTACGATTTCCGAAATGTCGGGCAAATCAACTCCGAAAGCCGCGACCGACATCAACGACGCGAGAATAAGTCCTGCCAAAAGCATTGCAAGTAATTTTTTCATTGTAATTCCTCCTTAAATTCTGCAATATAAATTGCTTGATACTTGTAATACACATCAGAGTGGCGAATTATTGCACTCCTCCAAAAAAATTTTTGAGAAATTTTAAGCGTGGCATGAAAACGAAACAAGCTGAATATGATATAGCAAACGTACGAGTTACGCACTTTTCAATTTGCGGGTTCGTGGGAAAACGGTGCCCGCTCAGGAGGAGATTATGGATTACAAAGTTACAAAAGAAAACTTCACCGTACCGAGTCGCTTAGGCGGCGGGGTCAGTCAGCAGTCGGTGGAGCTTGACTACATACTGCCCGACTATTATCCCGAGATTTTCAAGGTCCTGAACCTTAGAATCCTGCCGAGCATTTCCGCAAGGACTCTGAACGGCACAAGGCTTGAATATGAGCTGTCGGCAAAGATAAGGCTCACCTATGTTTCCGAGTCGGGAGAGATGTGTGCGGCGGAGCAGGTGCTCACCTATAATCGCTCGGCGGAGCTTTCGGGGGGGCGGCAAAGTCGCCGAAGATAAGCATCATGCCCTATACCGAGAGCGCAAGCTGCAGGGTCTCGGGCAAGAGAAGAGCCGACATCAGAGGGATTATTTCCGTTTCCGTCACGGCAACCGCAGACGAAGCAAGGCAGGCGGTGTCGGAGGCTTCGGGCGACGGATTACAGCTCAGGAAATCGCTCGTAACTTATCCGTCAAAGAGAATCGCCGTTACGAAGAGAATCACGGTTGTGGACGAAGTGGACCTTGGGCAGTCAAAACCGGCGGTAAAAACGGTAATACGAGCCGATGCCGCAGTCATCACTGCAGACAAGAAGATTCTCTCAGGGAAGCTTCTGACGAAAGGCGAAGCGGAGGTCTCGCTTCTCTATGTTCCGGAGGATAGCTCAAACAAAGCCGAAAGCATACGGTTTGCTGTCCCCTTCTCGCAGATTTCGGATGTCGAAGGGCTGGACGAGAGATACGACGTGATGATTTCGGCGAACGTTTCTGACTGCGAAATCAAACCGTCGGGAAAGAGTGGCAACAACACGGTCAGCTGTGAGCTCAATATCGAAATAAGCTGTCTTGCGATGAGGTTCGAGAGCATTCTGATTGCGATGGATGCCTATTCGACCGTGTATGAGTCGAGCCTTGAGATGAGCGAGGAGGATATCGAATGTGTCCCGCAGGAGATTTCGGAAAGCTGTAAAACAAAGGCATCGCTCACCTACTACGATGGTGAAATAGTTTCCGTAATGTGTGCCGGTGCGGAGGTCGGGAAGCTTGATGCGGTGACAAATGCGGACGGGAGCGTTTCAGTTCGAGGTCGGATTACCTATTTCGCCTATGCCGAGAACGAATCGGGAAAGCCGATTTATCTTGAAGGGACGGACGAATTTGAGAAGAAACTCCCGGAAGAGGCTTCGAGCTGTTCGATTGACGCTCATGCGACGGTCGCTCAGACGGCTTTTAAACTGACTTCTTCGAATGCGATGGAGATTACCGCCGACATAAGACTCAAGGGCTATCTCTTCGGGTGCAAGTCCCACAGGTTCATAAGCGGCATAACCGTCGACGAGGCGAGCCCGCTCGAAAAAGACTGCGACATCGCGATGAAGCTCTACTATGCCGAGAAGGGCGAGGAGCCCTGGGACATTGCGAAAAGGACGCACACAACCTTGTCGGCTATTACCGAAGAAAACGACCTCGGCGAGGAAGTCCTTACGGAACCGAAGATGATACTCATACCGATTGTAGATTAGGAGAATATGATGACTACCGATAAACTTTATCAAAGTATTTCAGAAAGAACCGGCGGCGACATCTACATCGGTGTCGTCGGACCGGTGAGAAGCGGAAAATCGACCTTCATACGGCGGTTCATGGAGAGCCTCGTCATCCCGAACATAAAAGAGGGATATCTCAAGGACCGCACTGTCGACGAGCTCCCGCAGGCTTCCCGAGGAAAGATGATCATGACCACCGAACCGAAATTCATCCCGGAGGAAGCTGTGCAGGTTACGCTCGGGGACGTGGCAAGCGTGAGCCTTCGGATGATAGACTGCGTCGGGTATGTGATTCCGAGCGCCGTCGGGTATATCGAGAACGACTCGCCGAGAATGGTGCGGACGCCGTGGTTTGAGTCGGAGATTCCATTCAATATGGCGGCGGAAATCGGGACGCAGAAGGTCATCACCGAGCATTCGACTGTCGGGATTGTTATAACCTCCGACGGAAGCGTATCTGATCTTCCGAGGGACGAATACGAGGAGTGCGAAGAGAGGGTTATAAGCGAGCTTAACGACCTTGGGAAGCCGTTTGTCGTGCTGATGAACACTCAGAACGAGCAAAGCGTTGAGGCTCTGACGCTTTGTTCCGAGATGAGTGAGAAATACGGCGTGCCGGTGTTGCCGATTAACGTCCTGACGATGACTAAGGAAGACATCGAGAGCATTCTCACCGAGCTTCTGTATGCCTTCCCTGTCAAGGAGATAAACGTCGTAATGCCGAAATGGGTCAGTTCTCTTAAAAAGGGGCACTGGCTCAAGGCGGAGCTTTACGACTCGATAAGAAAAGCCGCCCCGGAGCTCAGGTATATCAGGGATATAAAGAAGCTTTCGGAGACGGTCGGGTGCTGTGAGGACGTGTTGAGCTCCGAGATTACGAAAGTCGACCTTGGCAACGGCACCGCCCGGCTCGGGGTGACGCTTGACAACAGGCTGTTCTATCAGATTCTGAATGAAGAGACAGGTTTGGAGCTGAACTCGGAAGACGAGCTGATGCCGAAAATCTTGGAGCTTGTGAATTTCAGGCAAAGGCTCGAGAAGTTCTCGGAGGCGCTCGAGCAGGTCGAGCAGACGGGCTATGGAATCGTGATGCCGACGGAAAGTGAGCTCACTGCGTTCGAGCCGGAGATAATCAGACAGGGCGGAAAGTACGGCGTTCGGTTTACTGCAAGTGCGCCGTCGATCCACCTCATCAAGGCGGACATCGCCGCAGAGGTCACGCCCATTGTCGGGACGGAGAAGCAGTCAGAGGAGCTGATACAGTACCTCATGACCGACTACGAGACCGACCCGCTCAAGATATGGGAAACTAACATCTTCGGGAAATCCGTGAGCGAGCTCGTCGAGGAAGGGCTTGAGCAGAAGCTGGCAAGGCTTCCCGACGACGCAAGAGAAAAGCTCCGAGAAGCAGTTGAGCGGATAGTCAACGAAGGCTGTTCAGGACTGATATGCTTGCTCGTCTGAGCATAAAAATACCCACCGAGTGAAATCGGTGGGTTTTGTTTTATGCCGTTTATTCTTCTATCATTGCCATGTCGTAACCCATAAGCTCGATTGCCGAAAGCAGGTCGTCGGTTATCTCACAGCCGGTTATCTTCGGGATTATTGTTACTCCCGTGCCGTCGAGGGATTCTTCAACGAGATTGAAAACTGTTCGGAAGAGATAGGCGGTGTTGAGTCCTTCAAACGATACTTCCGTGCCGTCGGCTTTTGATATTCTGGTGCCGATGCTGTCGGGATTGAAATTGACGTAGATAACGCTTGTGCAGAGAGAGCCTGTGTCCGTTAAGATTTCGGCGTCGCCGGAGATGATGTCCTCGGCGTCGACCTCGATATAAAATTCTTTTGCGGAGCCGAAGCTGTTATAGACCGTCTCGGCAAACGAGACGAGAGTCTCATATCTCGTCGATGACGCCACGTCGGTGCCGGAGAAGTAGTTGCGGATATCGGAATTTCTGAACGGTGGGAACTCAATCTCTCCCGCAACGAGCCCGACAAAGCCGGCATCGGAAATCTCCGAGACGAGGCTTTCGATATACTCCGTAGCCGTCGAGCTGTATGGCGAAATCCACGGCTTGCCGCCGTTGGCGATGTTGTCGTCGTACCAACGGGTATCGGTGCCGTTTATCATGTAGGCGAGGGTCTTGTCATAGGTCGAAGCGATGTTGTCCGAAAGAGTCGAAATTCGGGCATATGCCGTGAGCCCAGAGTCTGTGATAGTCGAGACCAATGCGGACAAATCGGATATGCCACCTGTTACCACTGCACCCGCTTCAATAGCAGTGGTGTTGGCGGACGAATAGGTTACCGCTCCGCCCTCGGCGATAAGCTCGACGCAGACGCCGCTATAGCCGTTCTCCGAGGCGTATTCAACAGCCGAATAAACATAGCTCTCATAGTCGGCGATATCGCTTGAGTAAGAGATATAGTAGATGTTGTTTGTAACGGAAACGGTCGGCTCCGGCTCCTCGGTCGTGGCTTCGGTGGTCGCGGAGGTTGCGGCGGTTGTGGTGTTTTCCGTCGTTTCGGATGTGTCGCTCGAGGATTCCGTGCCGGAATTCACGGGCGTGTCACGTTCCCCCGACAGGAACTCAACAATCGGCTTGCCGACGCTGTAGCCGACGAAGACGAGCGCCGCAAGAAGTATAACCATAAATACGATACCCAGAACCGAATTGCCCTTTTTGCGCTTCTGCTTGAACATCGGCTTGGAAGAATGTTTTACCTTATATTTTTTTGCCATGATATGCTCCTATCTTCCCAGTGCATAGACCACCATGGAGACGATACCTATATACAGTACATGTATCGGAAAGCCCGAAAACGAGGCGGGAACCTCATCGGAGTTGAGCTTTTCGTAATTTACGGAAAGAATATATGCGGCGAGTGCGAAGCCGATTCCGACTTCGAGTCCGAAAAGGACTCTCTCCCCCAGACCGCCGCCGATGAGGGTGTCGTTGAAAAGCACGCTTAAGACAGTGCAGTTGAATGCCGATAGATGGATATATCTTTTGACTTTATTGAACGCCTTTTTTGAGACGAACCAGATAACAAGAAGCGTGGCGATATAAACCAGTCCAAGTGATATTATATACAGTGTCGGCAAAAATCTTGCCGAAATATCGCTCTTGAGCATCAATCCCTCGAAGACGTATGCTATCATACTCGATAAAACCGAGAATTCGGTTATAAAGAGACCACAGAAGAAAATCTGACCGTCGCGCTTGGAAAGGCTGATTAATGTGCTCGTTCCGAACGCTGTTGTGAATATTACGTTTTCGACGATTATGGCGAGCAATGCCGCTCCGATTGTCTCGAAGAAGACAGCCATTCATATACACACCCTTTCCTTTGATTTCCGAAGTCAGCTATCCTTGTTTTTGGCGGAAAGCCTGAGAATCCACCTGTATGCGGCGGACGTGAGCGCAAGAAGGATAAATCCGCCATAGACCGTCCCGGCAGAGGGAATACTTAGCGGCAGGAACTGCACTCCGAAAAGACCACCGTTTGTAAGAAGCTCACGCATGAAGCCGAGGAACAATAATGCTAAATCATAGCCGATGATATAGAAGCCGCAGAGCTCCGCCATAAAGCCTCGTTTGAGACGGTAGAACTTCGATTCGGTCTTCATCGTGATGAATGAGTTTGTGATTAAGAGCGGCGCATATACTCCGAGTGCCGAGAACTGAGCCGGCATAATGTTCTCCATAAGTATCGCGACGGGGACATATACCAAAGACGCCACGAAAGTATAAACTATTATTCTGACGGTATAGACGAGCTTTCTCGGGACGAAGGAGCAGATTAAAACCGTTATGAACGTTACGAGACTGAACACGATGCAGAGCGCCAGTGCGTTCTGAAAGCTTGTTGCGACAACTACCGCCGGAGCGATTATCGAGCCGGTTGAAAGAAGGGCGTTCGAAGTTAAGACCGCTTCCTTGCCTGCGGTGCTCGCCTGAGAAGGAACAAGACCGTGGAGGTCGCTTATGTCGGAAACGGAAGCGCTTTCGTGTCCCGAAGACCTGAAGCCGTTAAACTTCATCGGAGTCACCGTCCTTTCCGGTATTCTCTTCCGTTTCATAGTTATCGGGAAGATTCTCGTATTTCTTGAATCTGCGATAGATATAATAGTCTTCGATTTTTGTTACGGCATAATTGCGGAACTTATCGAGACTGTCGGTAACAAAGATTGCGAACCGGTCGAACTCGGACGGGAAGATTGATACTACCATAAGAGCCAGGACAGAGCTGTCCTCGTAGCCGGAGAATTTACGCAGAAGAAACGCCGTCAGTCCGTAGGCAAAACCATAGAGCACCTGCCCGAAGCCGTTCGACGGCGTGAAGCACGGGTCGCAGACCATGAACGCGAGGACGTACATATATGAGCCGGCAACTATCGAATAGAGCGCCGCCTGCCATCCGGTTGCGGAAATCGGGAACAGGATGAACAGAAGCACTTCGGTCGCGATTCCCGAGAAGAGCAACGGTGCGGGAATGTCCCTGAAGCAATAAAGAGCGATCGTGACGATAAGAATCAGTATAACACAACTCGTGCCCATCGGTCCGGCGAGCTTGCCCCAGAGGATGTCGAGCCAGCTTGATGAGCTGAGAGAAACGTCGACATAGTGTGTAAACGAGCGGTCCAATGCGTCCGTCAGGCTCTCGGAAAGAGAAATATTGCCGAAAATCGAGGGCGTCGGGTATCTTAATACGCTTGAAGGCCAGCAAAGCGCCGACAGGAGATATGCCGTTGCGACGGGGTGGAAAATCCGGTTATGATGCCCGCCAAAGGCATACTTCATGACAGACGACATGAAAGCGCTTGCGAAAATCATGACGCCATACGGAACGGATGCGGGCATAAGAAGTGCAAGCATGATTCCGTTTGCATAGGGCGACGGGTCGCGCCAGTCGTACTTTCTTCTCGTAAGAGAATTGCATAGATATTCGGTCAGGAGGCTTGTGGTGACGGAAATGGCAACAACAATCAAAGCCCTCAGACCATAGTAATAGTATGGCAGGACGCAAAGTGTCAATAAGAAGCAACAGAGACGACCGTATCTGTGCCTTTCAGTTTTTCCGATTGATATTACGACTGTGTCTGAAATGGTGGTTTACCGTCCTTGTGTTTAGTCTTTCAGGAGCTTGCAGTTTGAAGCCATGTCGGCGGCTCGGAACAGGTATGAGCCGGAAACCAGGACATTCGCTCCCGCTTCTTTTACGAGGTGAGCCGTTTTGTCGGAGATGCCGCCATCAACCTCAATATCCAAGTCAGAAGAATATTCCCGAAGAGCCTTTATCTTGTCAAGGGTTTCATAGATGAAGCCCTGACCGCCGAACCCGGGCTCGACCGTCATAATTAAAGCCATGTCCATTATTCCGACGAGAGGATATAAAAGGCTCACATCGGTTTTCGGCTTGACGGAAACGCCCGTCTTCAAGCCAAGAGAGTGGATTTTATCTATAATCCCGACGGGATTCGCGGCTGCTTCGAGATGAAACGTGATTCCGTCGGCACCGGCTTTTGCGAACGGCTCGATATAGGCATTCGGGTCGCTTATCATAAGATGAACGTCGAACGGCAATCCGGAATACTTCCTGATTGATTTAAGAACCGGCACGCCGTAGCTGATATTCGGGACGAAGTGACCGTCCATAACGTCGAAATGTATCATATCGCATCCGGATTCTTCGGCTCGCAACAGCTCGTCCGAAAGGTGACCGAAATCCGCCGAAAGAATTGATGCTGAAACTAAAGTCTTCATTTCTTTCCTCCCTGATAGTACCTGACTATCCACCATCATTATACAGCAAGTACACGTCGGTTGTCAAACAATCTTTGGTTACAAAACGGTTACTAAAAAGCAAAATATTGCCGACTATTCAGCGCCGATATCGGTCAAATTGACAAAGGCAGAACTTCAAATCCGAAAAGCCGCCATTTCCGGCGGCTGTTATATAATCGGCAGGGATTCATGGCTCTTCTCTCCCCTTCTGAAATCAATTTTGTGAGCCTCCTGCCGTTAGTTTATATTATTCGGGAGTCGTCCGAACGGTTACAAAAACCGCAAACCAAAAAGGGAGCGGATAACCGCTCCCTCATTATATCAATTTATCACCATATGCTGTGAATCTTTCGATTCTGCGTCTTCGACGCTTTGTCGCTTTTGGTATCAGGTTTTAACTTAGCTTACTTCATCACGCTTCGGCTCTAAAATAAACCTCACGCATGAACTATGTTATCGTCAAAGCTTGGTATCGTCAGATATTATCACTGATGCGACTACAGCCAATTTAAAGTCTTTGTTGGACTCACCCTCTCACTGCTGAATTTTGATTTCCTTCTTGTGAAACAGTTTCATGGTGCATCAAATCCTTTCGGGCTTTAAACCTTTTTGATTGGATTTTCTTGATTTATGTTGGGCAAGATATTTTCTTGCTGTTACAGAATCAATTTCATAGCTTGTATCTTTTATCTTGAGAAATTGGTTTCGTACCTAAGAGAACATCTCGTAATGTGTCAAGTAAAGATTCTATTACTTTTGAATCTGTGAGTCGGTAAGAGTTATGCTGAGAATGCCGGACTCACCTCTTTCGTTTTATTTCAGTCGTAAATTCCGCTTCTTGCTACTCTTAATACTTTCATAACAATCGCTCCTTTGCTTTTAAGACGCGGTGTTATTGGTTTGTGATTCTGAAGATTTGTTACCTCTTCATCGGAACCCTCTCCCTTTTAGATTTCAGTGACTTTTTATTTATCTCTCTTCTGTGATTGTATTATAACACACCCGAATTCAAATGTCAATAGGTTTTTCAAACTTTTTTCAAATTTTTTTGTGGAATTTTTCTGAAGAGCTCGTGTTATCTTTTGAATATAAATTTGAGCGGTTTCTACACAAAAGTACCATTGACAAACCCGCAAGTTTTCACTATAATAGAATCAAACCTATTTATAAAGGAGATTACCACCATGGATGAAAACGAATATATGCCCGAAATCTATACCCTTGAGGACGAAGAGGGCAATGTCGGCAACTATGAGCTTATAGATGTTTATGATGAAGGCGACAGCACCTATTATGCACTCGCCCCCTATTATGAGAATTCCGAGGATCTCGTGAACGACAACGGCGAGTTCATCATTCTGAAAGTAGAAGACACCGGCGACGAAATCACTCTGGTTTCCATCGAGAGCGAAGAAGAGTATGGCAGAATCGGTCAGATCTTCATCGACAGATTTGATAACTGGGACGATGAGTGTGAGTGCGAATGCGAAGATGACGACTGCGACTGCAACGACGAGGATTGCTGCTGCCACCATCACGAAGAATAAAAACTTCGCATAGAATAGCTCATGTGAGTTATACTAACCTTAGAATCCATTCTGCCTTGCTCGATTAAGCATGGTTTTTATAATCCAACACATATATTTAGGGAATCTCGCTCCGGGCGCGGGGATGCAGACCTCCCAAAGTACGCACGGTTGATGCCCCCGCACGACCCTGTTCAAGTACCGAGGACGAAGGGAGCACGAAACGTCAGGGCTGATACCCACCTGCTTCGTGCGGGTTTTATGTATCATGTGGCGACAAGGCGGAAGCCCCCAAAAATTAACGGCTGATACTCAAACAGTACCAGCCGCTTTTTTCATGCTTATTCTAAACAGATGCGAATATCGCCGCTATGAAGCATCCGAGAACAACAATAGCGCTGATTGTGATAATGATTGCCGCCATCTTCTTCGAGAGCTTGCCGCTTTGCTTCGCTTTTGAAAGAATATCTATTGTGTAGAGGAACGACACCAGCAGAGCGCTGAACGCCAAGCCCATCGAAGCTCCCATGAGGAAGTCTACGACCGGAAGATAGTCTGAGTCGTCGGTCACCATAACTATGAAGCACAGCACAACCGCAATAATGCCACTATACTCGTTGTTCTGACCCGTTTTAAGAGTGTTGCCTTGTCCTCTTCGGCATATTCGGCAACCGCCTTGAGGTTTTTCTTTTCTTCTTCGTTCATATTCTCGCTTTTCCTTTCTCCGTTGATAATTTCACGGATGTCGCAGTTATAAAAGTCCGCAAGCTCGATAAGTGTACTTATGTCCGGCAGGTTGCTTCCCGTCTCCCAACGTGAAACCGTCCTGTTCGAAACATAGAACTTCTCGGCAAGCTGTTCCTGTGTGAGCCCCTTTTCTTTCCGGAGCTCTTTTAAAAATTCACCAATTTTCTTCTGATTCATGTTTTCCCTCCTTTCCTGCCATTAAGAATAGCACTTCGGGCAGAAAAATAACACGACATAAAGCGAGAAATGCCGTGCTATTCGATAACTTTTCAGTGTCTGTTAATCCGCTGTTTGAGTCTTATTTGCCTTTTTCGTGAACCTGACAAGTTTTGCCCTGTCCAAAGCGACCATGATGGCGGGGATGAGAATAAGCTGAATTATGATGCCGGGGATTGCTTCGAGGACTGCACCTGAAATAAAGGCACTCCATGTGAATCTGTTGCCCCTGATGCCGAGAAGGATTATTTCGGCGACGCCCCAGACAAGTCTTCCGGCAATCATGGCGGCTATCAGACTGCGATAAAGCGAAACTATGCACTTCCATTTGGACGCGGCATAAAGAATGCCGATTACTGCGCCGTAGGTCGCAAGCTCGAACGCCATAGCAATAGCCGAAGGATAGAGCACCGGTCTGCCGAAAAGCAAGCTTCGAAGGAGCGGGGTTATAAAGCCAACGGCAAGCCCGTGCTTCCAGCCGCAGATGAGCCCGCAGAGAAGCACCGGGATGTGCATCGGAAGAAGCATGTTGCCGATTTCGGGAATCTGCCCCGTCAGGAACGGGAGAAGTAGTCCTATTGCTAAGAACACTGCGGATAGGGTGAGGTTGATGAGACTTTTGCGGGATTTTGTCATTGGTGGGGTTACTCCTTATTCATATTATTCACAATTTCTGAAGGTTTGGCGGTCATTTCGACCCATGACGGGGCGAAGCCGCTTCGGATGGCGTTCCTTGCCGACGGGATATTTGACCACGCACAGCAGTAGAACGGGACTTTGCCTCTTTGCAGAATTTTGACTGCGAGCCTCGAAGTCAGTGCTGAGGCGACACCTTGACGGCGATATTCAGGGAGAACATCAATGCCTATCTGCCACATGCTGTCGCAGTCGGTGGAACAGCCTGCCAGAGCGATTAGCTCGCCTTTATCATAGGCTCCGACTCCCAGAACATCGAGCTCACGCCTCTTCTCACATAAGGCATTACGCCACTTATCAATGTAAAGGCTTCGAAAATCCTCAGAAGTGAGAATTCTTGTCTTGAACTTGCAAGGCAAAGCTTTGAGCCTCTGTATATCAGGGAGAAAATACTCCGCCATAAAGCAGATTTTGGCCCCAAGAGGTTTCAGGCTGTCGCTCAGAATGTGCATGTTGGGCGTTTCAAAGCAACTGTGGAAATTGTCCCGACTCCTGACATAATTGCTGACGACTTCTCTGCTTTCCGGCTTGACCATTGCGACGACGTTGTTGCCGTAAGAAACGAGATTGCAGACGATGGGTTCGCTGTAATATTTTCTCGCCTGCTCGCTCACACTTGATTCAGTTATAATCGGCTCGGCTTTAAGAAAATCGTCTGGTTCACAGCCGATGTCCATAGCCGATTGTCGCATGGCGATATTCAGGATTTCTTCGGTGGTGAACATTCACACTAGTCCTTTCTTCTTCCTATACTCAAGATAGTTCTCAAGAATAAGGGTGGCGGCGACGGTGTCGATGACGGCTTTGCGCTTTTTGCCGCGGACGTTGGTTTCGTTCAGGATGCCGATGGCTTCGACGGTGGTGATGCGCTCGTCCCAGAGGGTGGTTTCGATTCCCGACAGTTCGGAAAGCTCCGAAGCGAATTCCTTGCACTTCTCCGCACGTTCGCCCTCCGAGCCGTCCATGTTTTTAGGCAATCCGACGACTATAAGCTCGGTGCCGAGTTCATGCGCCTTGTCGGAAATCTTTTGAAGCAGGCGCTCACGGTTCCATTCTGAGATAGTTCCGACGGGGGAGGCGATGGATTCGCTCTTATCGCAGGAGGCAAGACCGGTTCTGGCGTCTCCATAGTCAACGGCTAAAATTTTCATCCTGAGCAGTCCTACTTTCTGCTTCTGCCGAGGAATGCCGCACCGATGATTCCGGCGTCGTTGCCGAGAGATGCACGGACGATTTCGGTATTGCGGGAGCCACGCTTGGTGTAGACCTCGTTTGCTACACGTTCTTTTAGCGGAACAAGAAGAGCGTCGCCCTCATTGCAGACGCCTCCGCCGATGCAGAGAACCTCCGGCTGGAAGATGTTTATAACGTTTGCAATTCCCGTCGCAAGATATTTGATATACTTGTCGACGACTTCCTTCGCCGCCTCGTCGCCTGCTCGCATTGCGTTGAAGGCAAGGCGTCCGGAGACGTGGTCGCCCATCATTTCGTGCATTTTCGATTCGGGGTGCTCAGCCATTGCCTCTTTCGTCATACGGATAAGACCCGTTGCGGACGAGTAAACCTCGAAGCAACCGTGTCTGCCGCAGGTGCAAAGAGGTCCGTCGACCTCGATTACGGTGTGACCGAGCTCGGCGCCGGCATAATTGAAGCCGGAATAGATTTTGCCGTCGATTACGACTCCTCCGCCTACGCCCGTTCCGAGAGTTATGCAGACTGCGCTGTTTGCGTTCTTTGCGCTTCCGGCAACATATTCGCCGTATGCCGCCGCGTTGGCGTCGTTTTCAGCATAAATCGGCTTTCCGAGCTCGTTATAAAGAAGTTCGCCGACGGGGATGTCGTAGAAGTCGAGGTTGTTCGAATATTCGATATATCCCCTGTCGCTGTCGATGGTTCCGGGAGAACCCAAGCCCACCGATTCGATGTCGTCCATAGTGAGACCGGCGTTCTCGACAGCCTCGCGTGAGACCTTCGCCATGTCTTTTATAATCTCTTCGGCAGGTCGTGGGCAGTTGGTGCGGGTCGAAGCCCTCGCTACAATTTCATAGTTTTCGTTGACGACGCCGGCGACGATGTTGGTGCCACCGAGGTCGATTCCAATATAGTATTTCATTCTTAGATTGCTCCTGTTAAAATAGTTATCCCAAAAGCTCGTCGAGCTCGTCAATCAGGTCGCCGAACATCTTAAGAGCGTCGTTAATCGGCTCGGGAGAGTTCATGTCGACTCCGGCAATCTTCAAGAGACTGATTGGGTCAGTGATTGAACCACTGGATAAGAACTTCAGGTAGTTCTTGACGGCAGGCTCACCTTCCTTGATTATCTTCTGCGAAAGAGCGATTGCGGCGGAGAAGCCGGTTGCGTACTGATAGACATAATAATTATAGTAGAAGTGAGGGATCCTCTCCCACTCAAAGGCGATTTCGGGGTCGACGGTGATGTCGTCGCCGTAGTACTGCTTGTTGAGCTTGTAGTAGAGGTCGCAGAGGTAGTCGGCGTTGAGGGTTTCTCCCCTTTCGGCGGCTTCCTTCGTCAGAAGCTCGAATTCGGCAAACATTGTCTGACGGTAAAGTGTCGTTCTGAACTGCTCCAAGAAGTAGTTAATCAGGTATGCCCGCTCTTTCTTGTCGGTTGTCTTCGAGAGAAGGTACTGCATCAGAAGCGCTTCGTTGCAGGTCGAGGCGACTTCTGCTACAAATATGACATAGTCGCTATAACAGACGGGCTGGTTCTTCTGGGACAGATATGAGTGGAGCGAGTGACCCATCTCGTGGACGAGGGTAAACTCGCTGTCGAGGTTCTCCTTGTGGTTCATGAGGACGTAAGGATGGGGTCTTGCGCCGGCGGAATATGCGCCCGAGCGCTTGCCCTCGTTCTCGTAGACGTCAACCCAACGGTTATCGAAACCTTCCTTAAGCATCGAGACGTAATCGTCGCCCAGAATCTGCATTGCATCGAGGATATCCCTCTTCGAGTCCTCATAGGTGACCTTTGAATCGGCGTCGGGGACGAGAGTTGTATACAAATCGTACATGTGAAGCTCGTCAACGCCCATGAGCTTCTTGCGGAGGCTCATGTACTTGTGCATATAGCCCATATTCGAGTGGACGGCGTCGATGAGATTATGATATACAGATGTCGGGACCTCGTTTCCCGAAAGCGCCATCTCAAGGGTGGAATTGTACTTCTTTGCCCTGCACATGAACATCGACTGCTTGACCTCGCCGAAGTAGAGGGAGGCAAACGTGTTCTTGAACTGCTCGTAGGTGCCGTAGAGTTTCTGGAAGGCGTCTTTACGGAGCTCCCTGTCGGGATTCTCGACAAGTGCGACATAGGAGCCGTTTGTCAGAGGATGCTCGTTGCCCTCGGAATCCATAGCATTCGGGAATTTCAAATCCGTGCTCTCGAGGGTGCCATAAACGTCGTCCGGGACTCCCCTTACCTGCTGGCTCATGGCAAGGATTGCCTCCTCAGCCGCTGAGAGAACGTGGTCCTTTTCGATTCTGATTCTGTTTATCGAGATTCTGTAGAGCTCAAGGTCGGGGCAGGTCTTGTAGAAGCCTTCAAGGGTCTCATCCGGAATCGAGATAATTTCAGGAACTGCATAGGCGCAGGAAGCTCCGATGTCCTGATAGAGCATCATTATCTTCGAGTAGAAGTCCTGATACTTCGGCTCGGCAGTGTCCTGGTCGTATTTGCGCATTGCGTAGTTGGCGAGACGGTTAAGCTCAAGAGTTATTTCGTCGTCGAGTCTGAAATACTCGAGTAATGTTTCGGCGCTTGCGGCGAGCTTGCCCTCGTAAGAGGCTAACTTCTCGGGGATGGACTTCGCCTTCTCCAAAGCTTCAAGCCACTTGTCGTCGGTTTCATATAAATCGCAGAGATTCCATGTGAATTCCTCCGGAACCTCGCTTCTTTTCGGCACGCTTCTTACTTCTGCCATGGTGCATTCCTCCTGAAAAAATATTATTTCGCCCAAGGGCGGTTAATGTCCGAAGGATATTTTACCACATATGCGATAAAAAATCAACTGTTGAAACGGGAGTCTTCAAAATTGAAATGAAAATCGAGAATCGAAGAAATATCGAAAGAAATCAAGAGAAATCGAAAGAAAACGGGATATATTTAAAAAAAAGTTCTCAAAAGGGCTTGACAATCGGAAATCTGGGGTTTATAATACGAAACGTCGCTTGAAAAGCAAGGCTTTGTGCCCCGTTTCAAGGCGCAGAGTTTATTAATTCCAATAGGAGGAAATTAAATGTCAACATTTATGGAAAAGCCGCAGAATGTTGAGCGTAAGTGGTATGTTATCGATGCCGCCGGCAAGCCTCTCGGAAGAGTCGCCGCCGCAGCCGCTACCATTCTTAATGGTAAGAACAAGCCCACTTATACCCCTCACGTTGATTGCGGAGACCACGTTATCATCATCAACTGCGCACAGGCAGTTCTCACAGGAAACAAGATCAACAAGAAGGTCCTCAGATGGCACACCGGTTGGATCGGACACCTCAAGGAATACAAGTATTCCGACATGATGGAGAAGGAGCCGGAGAGAGCTATGAAGATAGCTGTCGAGGGTATGCTCCCCCACAACACCATCGGTGCCAACTCCGCAAAGAGACTTCGCGTTTATAAGGGTTCGGAGCATCCTCATGCCGCTCAGCAGCCCGAAACCATCGAGCTTTAAGAAGGAGGATGAAACATGTACGAATCTAAATCAGCATACTTCTATGGAACCGGCAGAAGAAAGAGTTCTGTCGCCAGAGTAAGACTTTATCAGGGTACCGGCAAGGTTACCATCAATGGTAGAGACATCGACGATTACTTCGGTCTTGAGACTTTGAAGCTCATCGTCCGTCAGCCTCTTAAGCTTGTCGGAGTTGACAGCACCTTTGACGTTGTCTGCACAGTTGCAGGCGGCGGAGTTACCGGTCAGGCAGGCGCCATCAGACACGGTATCTCAAGAGCCTTGCTCCAGTATAACAACGAGCTCCGTCCTCAGCTCAAGGCTGCTGGCTTCCTTACAAGAGATCCTCGTATGAAGGAAAGAAAGAAGTACGGTCTCAAAGCCGCAAGACGCGCACCGCAGTTCTCGAAGAGATAAGAAAATCAAATACTGCAAACTGTCAAACCCTCGAAAAAAGCCCTTTTTCGGGGTTTTTCAATGTTGTTCAACCCGTGAGACGGTGTGAGACGATGTGAAACGGCGTGAGGTATGACACACATATGACACGGGTATGACACATGAGATTAGGTGTCTTCCGTAAGACTTTTGCAATCTTCCGTAAGACACGAAAACCAAAGAAAAGAGCGCATTTAAACGCCCTTTTCCTTGCAGTATTCGATTATCGCAGTTCTGACTTCCTTTTTGGTTTTGCAGTGTACCATGTAACCGTCTTTGAAAACCACGTTATACCCATCATGCAGATTTCCTTGAATGCCTGATAGCATTTCCCGGTTCTTTTCTGCAATCTGCATTGTATCAAACATCCCATCCTGATCTTTGGTTATCAAGTCCTGAATGTATGAGTTGACGGAAAGCCCCTTATCTGAAGCAAGGCTTTTTATAACCGCTTTCATGCCTTTTGGTACAGCTAATTCTATTCGGTCATAGTGTTTTGCTTTGTGTTTGTTCTTGTATTCCGTTCTATCCAAGAAAAGCACCCGCCTTATATTTTGTTGATGGCTTCGATAAGTTCCTGAATTTCAAAGTGGGTATAAACAACTTCCGTTACTGATTGCCCTTTATGCCCTACAATCTTCTTGATTATCTTATCTTGCACTCCGGCAACGGTCAGAAGAGAAATGCAGGTGTGGCGGGTATCGTGTGGGTAGTGTTGCATTCCCATTTGTTCAATGAGCGGTAGCCAATAGGAATCGTAAAAATTGCGATATTCAAAACGCTTTCCCTCCGGCGTTGAAAGAACATACTCGCAGTCGTTTTTGTTCATCCAGTACTCAAAGAACGGTACAATCTTTTCTGCAATCGGTACTTTGCGGATTCCGGCTTCTGTTTTGGAAGCGGTCACGTCAAACCACCTTTCCGAAAGATTCACATCTTCTTTCTTCAGATTAAGCAGTTCACCGATACGAAGCCCGGAATAAATCAACATGAGGATAACAGAAAAGTATTCGTTTGTGTCTTTCCAGTTCCAGACCGTTTGAACTTCTGCTTTGCTGAATGGCTTTCGGTTTAGTGCGTTTGGATTCTTATCCCGGTATTGCTCTATGTCCACATACTTTGAATAATCTTTACTACATAGATCATTCTGCATTGCGAACTTGTAAAGCTGATTGAAAAGGCTTTTTATTTTCTTCATAGTGGGATAGTTCTTCCCGGAATTGTCAATCACGCCTTGCAGGTGCGCTCTCTTTATATCCACAAATCGCATATTCTCCAAAATCTCACATGAGCGATAAGCGGCATTGTAGCCCTTGATATTGGAATCTGATATTTTGTGATACTTTTCGGCAGACCACTTTTCAAAGACTTCCTTAAACGTGATTTTGGTGCTATCCATATCATACGGGTTTTGATGATACCGTGAAAGAGCAATCAGACCTTCCTGTTTAGTTTCGTAATAGCCTATAGTTTTGAATTGTTGTCTCACCTTCCCGGTGCTTTCGTCCACTTCCCAACTAACAGTTATTCTCGCCCGGTATGGCTTCCGCCGATTTCCGGGGAGCTTTGACACATTGCCGAATCCGTTAGGTAAACGCATAATATTACCATTCCTTTCGTTGACTTTTGAATCACGGAATGGTATAATAAGATATAACCACTTCGTGATTCTTGCAGGTTTCTTGATTTGGTTGCTTCGGAATTCCTATCTATTGCAGTAGATAGGAATTTCTTTTTTTGATTTTGTGCAGACGTTACCCCCTACAAATTCAAATTTATCAAAATTGCCGGTGTGTGCATAATTGGTTAGTAAAACTTAGCTTTTTTGCAATTACGCACACACCCCCCGCTCTGAATCAGAGACCAGCTGAGAAATACTTTTCGTTTTCGTTGAGATAGTCAAGAGCCGATTCTACCAAATCAAGGACATCAATATTCTCTCCGCTACCCATTGCAAAAATTTCCGTGATACCTTTAAGAATTGACCTTGCTTTCTTCTCTCTATCGCTTATCTCACGAATTTCCCGCTCTGTAAGTGTCATATCGTTTCACCACCTTTCGCTTCGGAATCACCATAAAATATTTCGACATACTCCTTAAACGCCTGTCGAATACTGCTATCATCATCTTCTGGAGCGCACTCCCAAACAGTATCACTTCCTTTATCTCTGGCTGACCGATTCAACACCGAAAAAGCATAAATTACGTTTACAAAAGACTTATCATACTCTTCTTTCGTGTGTGGAAGCGGCAATGTAACCGTTTCATTATCGCCTTTAATCTCAATATCTGTGACATAAAGGCACTTCCCCGGAAAATCGGGGTTAGGAACGCCTAAAAGCAAAAAATCAATGTTTTTCTGCCTGTGTAGCCATTCCGAAAAATTAGTATCTGCCATTTTCTATTTTCCTTTCCGTGTGATGTGTTTAAAGTGTACTGTGTATTCCGTGTATTTTGTACATATCCTGAATAACTCCAAATACAAAATACACAAAAAACACAGTGGGGATATATTACATCACACTATTTTTTCGATTTTTTCAAACTTATGCTTGACTGTCATACCTTTGCCACGGCTGATTTCGGTGTGTGCAATACCGTCTTCATCCAAAAAGCCGTTGATTTCCGCTAATTCCTTACCTAACTTTTGGGAAGTAAGGGTTATCGGTATCCCATATTCCTTGCTTTTTTCGATGATTTCTTTGCAGAATCCGCTCCATACACCGCCGTTATCTTCAAGAAGCTTAACAATGGTTTTTCGGGTATTTCCTACATGATATTCCATCCGTATTCTTTCGATTTCGGCTCTTACCATAAAATTATCGTATGAATCATCTTGCAGTATCCACATTCCGTGTTTTTTATCGAATGTCAAGGCTTTTTCATCGGGTTCGACATCACGCCCGGTCAAGCTCATTTTTGTGGTTTTATCACTTCTTTTCTGCCTCGATAAAACTATCGAGTTATCAGCTACGCCTACAATACCGTAAGTACCAGTGATATTAGCGACTGGATCATCTGGATCAATGCCCTTCCGGGTATGTGTTACCAGTACAACCGCAATGTTATGATCATCTGCAAATTTCTTGATTACACCGGCTTCACGGGAATCCGCTGCATATGCCGATTCATTCCGTTTTGTTTCACCCCTGACTTTCACGAAAGTATCAACGATAATTAGCTTTGTGTTTGGTTTTATTGTTAAAAAATCTTCTAACTGCTCAATAAAGCCATTACCGAGTGTTGCACTCTCAATAGAAACGCATAAGTTTGATGGTAGATTCTCATCGCCGAGAATTTGCATTTCTCTTTGTTTCAGACGGTCAAGGCGGTCTTCCAGTGATAAATGCAGAACATCGCATTTATTTGTTTTGAATCCGAGAAAATCCCGCCCGTTTGCTACTGAAATACTCATATCAAGGCAAAACCACGATTTTCCGTATTTCGGCGGACTGGCTAAAATCTGCAATCCGACCGGAATCAGACCTTCAACGATAAATTCAACGGGTTTTATCTCCATTTGGGAAAGCTCAACACCGCTCCAAAATTTCAGCTTTGGTACTTTATCTATTCCGTCGAAGGTCTCATCTCGCAGAATGTTTTTAAGCTCCTGCTCTTCAAGCGGTTCTGCAAGCACAAACTTATTCGTGTTTCTCAGGATTCGCCGGATAGTGTCTTTGTCGAAATACCCGCTCTTATCGTGTACCAATCGTTTTGCCATTCGTGAAAGCCCGTCGTTTCGTCCACCCTCATCCTGCTTCCATAAGTTAATTTGCGTATTGACCGGCAACAGTTCTTCCGGCACTTCCTGATATTCTTCACCGGGTATAATGTCATAGACCGGCGGGAATCGGTCAACGCCGTGTACACGAAGCGGGATATATGTAGCCCCACCGTGAACATCCGCAATGAATCCAACGGCTAACTTAGTATCTATAATAGATTTCTTATTGACACTCCCCTGCTCATTCTTCCAGTAACTATGAACATGGTTACTATCGGGATTTTTCAGTACAAGACATTTCCAGTTATTAGCCTTTGCCATTGCAAGGAATCTTTCGCTCATTTCTGAATCATCGAAGCTTATATCAATATAACCATCCCGCAGAACTCCACCGAAACAGTCGCTTTTTTCAGCTTCTTCAAAAGTCGCAATGTGTTCCCTACCTTTGATTTTCTCAATCGGTGCTTTTCCATCATTTTTTGGATTTCCCTTGACATATGTCTTGAATACCTTATCGTTTCCGCTCCAGTCCATTATTCTCCACCCCTTTCTCATTTCTAAATTTGTACATCATGATTTAACCTACCTTTCTTGATAATTTGGTTTGCTTCTGAATCACTACTCTTCGATAATATCCGTAACAGGGACATCAAGAGCCTTTGCAATTTTGCCGATGGTTTTTGTGGAAGGGTTACGTTTGCCGGAAAAATATTTACCGATTGATATTCTCGATATTCCAGCAGCTTCCGCTAATTCGCCTTTGTTCATGCAAGCGTTTGCCATTGCTATTTGAAGATTCTGAAAGTTAATCTGCATTTGTTTCACCTTCTTTCTGCTTTGAATTTACCCAATCACTTCATCCTTATAGCCCTGTGTCAGTATTGCAGTACCGACCGGGGAGCGGGTTAATTGTTCTTCATTTCGAGAAGCTCATTGATTCCATAAATCAACATTGCATATTGTCCGTAATCCTCGAAAAGCACTTCATCGCAGAAGCTGAATCCCCTGAGAAATTCGTTGCAATGGAAGATGTCAATGCCCCTTGTCGAGGTATATATGAATATACCTTCTTCTGATAAGATAAAGATAGCCGGTTTACCCTCTTCTGTCTTTATCAATTCGATGTCGTAGACCGTCTCATGTTTTGGGAAGGTCATTTTGTTTGTTGTGTGCATAGTACGCACTCCCTTCTTTTATTTGGTATATGTACATTATAGTCCTTTTTATAAACTCTGTCAAGAGGTAATGAAGACTTTTTGAAAACTTTTTGAGATTTATGTTGACATTCGGGCTGGTTAGGGGTATACTGAATGTAGACTGTAAATCTACAAAGAAAGAGGGCTCTAAATGAACTCTGATACAGGTATAAATGAACGATTCAAACAGGTTCGCTTACTTCTCAATATGTCACAAGAGGAATTCGGAAGGGCTATCGGTCTATCAAAATCTGCTATCTCCAATATTGAAAAAGGTGTAAGAGGATTAAGAGACGCCTATATAAGCACAATTTGCAGTACTTTCAATATCAATGCTTATTGGTTGCGAACGGGTAAGGGCGAAATACTGCTTGCTGATTCTGTATCTTCTTACGAGGCGTTTGAAGGTTATCTGAAATCAATAGGTTATACCGTTCAGATTTTCACTTCCAGCGATGGTGAAAACTCATTACTGGAGCTATCCAAAGACGGGAACAGAATCATTTATACTGACAGCGAATTTGAGGATTTTGAGAATAGTATTAAGGAATCTATCGAGTATCAAATTTGGAAAAAGCAACAAAAATAAATCGCTCCCGGTGTAGCGGGAAGCGAAGTTATGCCTTAGATAACTACAAATCGCCGTGGATAATGCTTTCACGGCGATTCTTGTGTCATATGGGTGTAATTATCCAGATTCAGAATTGAAGATAAACTTTCAAAAATAAGGGGTTGTATGCCCCTTATTTTTTATGTAAAACTACTATATATAGTATTTTCTTGTTGACTTTAGCACAATATATGGTATAATAGAAGTAACAAATACATTAGAATTGAAAGGGGTTGATGAATTTGTTGACAGTGAAGCAGAAACGTTTTGCAGATGAATATCTGATTGATTGCAACGCAACGAAAGCCGCAATCAGAGCGGGGTATTCTCCAAAAACAGCGAATGAACAGGGTGCAAAACTGCTTGATAACCAAAAGATAGCAGCTTATATCGATGAACAGCTTAACGAAATACACACTGAAAAGACAGCTGAGATACAAGAGATTATGGAGTATCTGACCTCTGTAATGAGAGGCGAACAGACAGAGCAGGTTTTAATATTCGTTGGCAAAGGTATTCAGGAAGTTATCGAGATCCAGACTTCGGCAAAAGACAGAATCAGGTGTGCAGAATTGCTTGGGAAGAGATACGGGATTTTCAGAAAATCGTTGAGTATAGATAATCCAGTTGTGATTATAGGTGAATCAGATTTAGAAGAATAGTTTGCAAACCACTTTGAAATGAGGCGGGAGCATGGAGAAAAGGCGCATTTGAAAAGGGCGGTGCTGGAAGGTGGACAATGAAGCGTTGGTTTTGCAGGTCAAAACCGGGGACAATCCAAGAGAGGCTATGCAACAGCTTTTTCTCCAGAATCAACGCTTTATATATGGGATTGCAAACAGATATACCGCCTATGCAGAAATTGATGACTTAATGCAGGAATCCTATTTTGGCTTGCTGAAAGCAGTTGAAGCCTTTGAGCCGGAAATGGGAAACAAATTTATAACCTTCCTATCCCCGTGTCTGAATCACGCCTTGCAACACTATATAACCGATACCAAAAGTACAAGGCGTATACCGAAATATCTACAGATACGGATAGCAAAATACAAGAGATTTCTTTCGGAATGTTCTGCAAACGGTAGAGAGCCCGCCGATTCCGAAATATGCGAGGCGTTAGAAATCAACGATAAACAGCTTTCTAATTTACGAAAAGCTATGCAGGAATCAGAGTGCGTGAGCTTAAATGACATTGTAGCCGGGACGGATGACTTCACAATAGAAGAATGCCTTGCTGATCCAGTAGACATGGAAGACGAAATTACAGAAACGATTGCGAAAGAACAGCTTTCCGCTCAACTTTGGAAAATCGTTGATGAATTGGACGGCAAACAGGGAGAAGTTATTTCTGAAAGATACCACTATTCAAAAACGCTGGAAGAAGTCGGAAAGCGGATGAATCTGACCTCTGAGCGTGTCCGGCAAATTGAGGTGAAAGCCTTAGAGATATTACACCAAAAAGAAAGCCTTAAAACCGTTGCTGAGAATTACGGTTATTGCGGTTATTTGGAAGGAAGCAAGGCTTATCACGGCAGTTTTCAGAATTTCAAAAATTATAGAAGCTCAATCGTTGAATTTCTGGCACTCCGAAACATTGAACGCTCCGAACTGGAGCAATCAAAACGGGAAAGCATTGATAAACTTTTCGATGATATTATGAGCCTTGCAACAAATTAAGGAAAAGGGATGATTTTATGATATGGAAGCCGGACGGATGAAAATGTAAAGGTAAAAACCATTACAAACACTTAATACAGAAAGGATAAACTAAAATGAATTATTCACAGAAATTGATGTCTCATATGAGAGCATACGCTTCAGATTGGGATAAGGCAGAAAAGACCCGTAAAAGCGAAATGGAGAAAATCAAGCATTGGATTAAGGAAAGCAAGCAGTATACAGAGCAGTACAACAAGATAATGAAGCAGTTTCACGATGCCGTTGCTCCGTCTTACAAGGAACATCTTAACGCTTGCGTTGACGTTATGAGAGAGGCGTACAGCGAACTGAAAAAGATTGCTTGCGGTGATGTCCCGGAAAGCTTCAATACTGATATTGCCTTGATTACGGCGGGACAGGATAGAATGACAGAATTAGAGTATCTTCTTTATCTTGAAAAGTATGCAACTTCCTATCCTTGCATTAGATCTATTCTTAACATTGCAAAGACCAATAAAAAGTGTGAAGGGTTGTACCTACGTTTTATTGACACTTTCAAAAGATACGTTGATGAATGCGTAAGTATTATAAGCAATTTCTTCAATGGATATGGACAGCCTACCGGCGACATAAACGCAAAAATGGCAATCAATACAGACGATGACGGAAACGAAAAGAATCGTATCTGTAAGATTTTCAGAGACTATCTCGACCCGTTCTATTCCGGCGACTACTACACTGGAAACATTGTAGCAAGTAAAAAGCAGACCGAAATACTCCCCGTTCTGGAAGAGGGAAGCATATATACGCCCTCTGGAGATATAATAAGGGCATTTACAACGGGCAATAAGATCTAATTAAACTGCTCCGGCGGTGTGGGTGTCATGATACCACCTCATCCCTTTCTTAATCGGGCTATACAGGCTTCCGGGCTTATATAGCCTGATTTCTTGCTTATTTAGTCAGAAACGCTTGCAATAATCAGTTGACGGCGATATAATGTATATAGAAGCCAAAAGAAGGGAGCGGGCGATTATGCCAAATGATGAATACATCTTCTATAAAGAGAATCCAGATGATAGAATTTGGTGGGTTGCTGTCCCTGATAGAATCGGCGAATGGCTATTTTCTTTTGATAAAAAGACGGTTTACAATATGTTTGCGGACTATCCGTATAAGCTAACCAAAGAAGAAAAAGCAATCTTTGATGAAGAAAATCCCTATTGGGCGGATTTCTTTAAAGACCGAAAGTGAAATTAGGGTATTTAATCATGAAAACAAAGCCTACTATGTTAAAGCCTATTTGGTGGGATTATGTCATTTGGTATCCGTGCGATGATGATCCGAATTATGACGGTATTCATGACGGCGGAATAAAAGGGTTACGGGACGATGCACCCGAAGAGGTAAAAGAAGAGTTCAACAGGGATATGAAATTAGAACGCAGTGGGATTAAACTTTAAAAGCGCACATACAGCCCGATTTCCGGCTTTTTAAGCGACTTCCCCGCTACAAGTGAAGAGTTTATCGTGTGAGCCGGTAAAACGCCTTAGAGAGCGTTATATTAGCTCTGATAGGCAATGTGAGCGATGATTAAAGCTATATTGCAGATAATTGCTTCTGGAAGCGTTGAACTCTCCCAATATTTCAGATAACTTTGAACATTGCACCTGAATGACACAAACGGGCGGAAAGCCTTTATTTTAAAGGATTCGGAGTTCTCGAAGAGATAATTTGCAAATTTTCGCTTCAAAAATCCCGCAACCGGTTTTCGGATGCGGGATTTTGTTATCAATCACCTTCATTTGAAATGTTTAAAATTTCTTTTGCCCATTTCAAAATTTCATTTGCCATGAGAATAGCTTTTTCTGCATGCCTTTCTTCCAAAAAGAGTTCATTTGGATAGCGCACCGACACACCATAGGGTGTCAGAGTATCTGCATAGTCATAATATTTCTCATCAATTTCGACTATATCCGCAAGCTGATTCAACAGGTAGGACAGGTCATGAACCTTTGGAGCTTCGCCGGAAGCTCCGACCGCAATTATAATTGCCTTTATTGCTTTCTCGACACACTGCTGCAATGGTAACAGATAATTTCGCAGGGCTTCGGGTGGTAGGTTTTAAAAAGATGTTCAGCAACGCCGAAATCCATATCAGCCATATGAAGCCATCTTTTGCACTCATTCGGATTTTTAATCTCCATACAGCAATATCCCCTTGTTATAAACTTCGTTTTCTACCGACGGGATGGTTTTGCGGGTGTTGAAGCTTGATTGACTGCCAACAATGATGTCGACGGGGCGACGTTTGATATGACGGATAGAGCGATAAGCTTGGGACGTAAGAGAAGCGAGGTCAGCTGAGTCATCGTCCACTACTATATAGAAGTCGAAATCGCTGTCTTCGTTGAAATTGCCGACGGCATAAGAGCCGAACAGATAAATACTCACCGGGTTCAGCTGGTTCACAAAGCTTCTTTTCAATTCTTCAATTTCCTGCAACGGCATACTGCCACCGCCTTTCAAAATGGATTTCTATATTTATTTTACACTATCATATGCGTGGATGTCAAGCATGTAATTTTGGGTCTTGCAGTTCCCTCCGAAAAGTGCTATTATAAGACGTACAAAATTGAGATTCGGGAGACAATAAGATGGCTAATATTATTGCGGTTATATGGGATTTTGACAAGACGCTTGTGAGCGAGTATATGCAAACGCCGATTTTTGAAGACAATGGGGTTGACGGGAGCGAGTTCTGGAAGGAAGTCGATGCGTTCGCTGAGAATATCAAGAACACCGGCGTTCGGGTCAATGCGGACACATGCTACTTAAACTTTCTTATAAAGTATGCCCAGAGTGGGAAGTTCAAGGATTTATCGAACGCAAAGCTCAGAGAGTATGGACAGAGACTTCGCTTCTACAACGGTGTGCCGGAGATTTTCGACAACATCAAGAACGTCGTCGCAAAGGACCCGAAATATCAGGAGTACGGCATCAAGGTCGAGCACTACATCGTCAGCACCGGCACCGCCGAGACTATTCGGGGCTCGGTTGTGAACGACTATGTTGAGGATATCTGGGGCTGTGAGCTTTTGGAGGCTCCGAATGCCGAGGGCAAGCCGGTTATAAGCGAGGTTATCTGTGCCCTCGATAACACCTCCAAGACCCGGGCTCTCTTTGAGATTAACAAGGGTGTCGGGAAGCAGGATGGAGTCGAGGTCAACAGCACTCTCGCCGAAGAATACCGCAGGGTCAAGTTCAAGAACATGATTTACATTGCCGACGGTCCGAGCGACATTCCGGCGTTCTCACTCGTCAACAAAAACGGCGGCTCAACCTTCGCAATCTATCCGAAGGGCAACATCACTGCCTTCAATCAGGTCGAAAAGATGCGCCACGACGGTAGAATCAACATGTATGCCGAGGCAGACTATTCGGAAGGCACGACGGCTTATATGTGGATTTGCAACAAGGTTCGCGAGTACGCCGACAGAATCTATCTTGAAGAAAAGGAGCACATCGGCAAGCAGGTTTCCGCCGCGCCGAAGCATCTGGATTAAAAAAAGCAATCCCGCAGAAAGAATCTGCGGGATTTTTTGTGCTTGTCCTATTTAAATCAGAAGTCAACTTCGGTGTCGTAGTAGCAGCACTTGAGGAGCTTCTCCATCTCTTCCTGAGTAGGAATACGAGGATTGGAACCGGTGCAAGCGTCGCCGATAGCGTTCTTAGCGATCTCAGGGAGTCTCTCAAGGAATACTTCCTCGGGAACGAAGCCCTGCTCGCAAGGATAGCTGTCAGCACCATAGTTCTTGATGCAGTGAGGAATGTTGAGCTCGTCGTTCATGCCACGGAGGTAGTCGATGAGGAGCTTGACCTTCTCGTCGTCATTCGAGCCACCGAGACCCATGTAATCAACGATTACGCCATAGCGCTTCTTGGCGGTAGGATCCTTTGCGTTGTAAGTGATGACCTTGGGAAGGTACATAGCGTTTGCGGCACCATGGATGATGTGAGCGCCATAGTCAGCAAATGCGGCTCCAGTCTTGTGAGCCATCGAATGTACGATACCGAGAAGAGCATTGGAGAACGCCATACCAGCGAGGCACTGAGCGTTGTGCATCTTGGCACGAGCGTCCATGTCGCCGTTGTAGGAAGGAATGAGTTCCTTCATAATCATCTCGATTGCATGGATAGCAAGCGGGTCGGTGTAGTCGCAGTTAGCGGTGGAAACATAAGCCTCGATAGCGTGAGTCATAGCGTCCATACCGGTGTGAGCCACAAGCTTCTTGGGCATAGTCTCAGCGAGGTCGGGGTCTACGATTGCGACATCGGGAGTGATTTCGAAGTCAGCGATAGGATACTTGATACCCTTGTCATAGTCTGTGATGATGGAGAATGCAGTGACTTCGGTTGCGGTACCGGAAGTGGAAGGAATAGCACAGAAGTGAGCCTTCTTGCGGAGCTCGGGAATACCGAAGACCTTGCACATATCCTCGAAGGTGCACTCGGGATACTCATACTTGATCCACATTGCCTTTGCCGCGTCGATAGGCGAACCGCCGCCCATTGCAACAATCCAGTCGGGCTCGAAGTCGAGCATAACCTGTGCGCCGTTCATAACGGTGGTGACGGAAGGATCCGGCTCAACGCCTTCAAGAATCTTGACTTCCATTCCTGCTTCCTTGAGGTAATCCTCAGCTCTCTGCAAGAATCCGTTACGTTTCATTGCGCCGCCGCCGACAACAATGATTGCCTTTTTGCCCTTGAGGGTCTTAAGGGTCTCAAGGGAGCCTTTTCCGTGATACAAATCACGGGGTAAAGTAAATCTTGCCATTATATATGACCTCCATGTAATATTGTAATTAAGCTCTCAGACTCAATAGGGATGAGCCTTTTGAACCATGCTTATTCTACCATAGAGGTACACTTCTTGTAAATAGAAATATGATATAATTCAATGGGACTATAGGCAAGAAAATAACATATCCCCACCAATTCAGTAGGGATATGCGTCACCTGTCGATTCTGTTCTCTATCATCGGCTGTATCTGGATTTCCGAGAGCGCGAGCTCGATTGTGCGTTGCATTTTTGAAAAGTCGGCGACCATCGAAAACGGTTTCATGATATAGTCGTCCTGACGATACGGGACGAAGTAGTAATGCTTCATACTTTCGAGTATCCCGATATTTTTTGCGGCGTTTGAGAGGGCGTCGTTTGTCGAAACGGCTATCACAACCGGTCTCTGATTCCTGAGATGGCTCTTCACCGCCATGGTGACCGGCGTGTCGTTCACACCTGATGCCAATTTTGCAACAGTGTTCGAAGTGCAGGGGCAGACGGCTATCAGGTCAAACATCCTCTTCGGTCCTATCGGCTCAGCCGCCTCTATCGTGTGAATGATTTTTTTGCCGGTGATGCTTTCTATTTTCGCCCTGTTCTCCTCGGCACTGCCAAACCTCGTCGAGAGATTATAGGCATTGAAGGACATTATCGGCGTGAGGTCATAGCCGGCGTCAACAAGCCTCTCGGCTGTCTCAAACGCAGATTTGAAAGTGCAGAAGGAGCCGGTCATGGCAAAGCCGATTCGGGGTTTATCAGTCATGAGCCGTCGCCTTCTTTCAGGTGTCTTAAAACAGACTCGGCGAGCGCTCTTCCGGCTTCCTCGGGGGTATACTTCCCGGGGACGCCCGAAGCCAAAATCGCGGGGATTCCCATCTCCCGGGCTTTGTCGAAGTCGATTCCGTAGGGCTTGGAGGCTAACTCAAGTATAAAGCTCCCCTTCTTCATGTGCATTAGCTCTTTCTCGCTAAAAATTCTTGCCGGAATTGTGTTCACAATCACATCGGCTTCGGCTATTGCTTTGGGGTCGATAAAGTCGGTTGGGTGCTCTTTGCTCCTTGCCACAATCGTAACGCCTGCTCCCATATTTCCGAAAAGCTCGGCACAAGCCTTCGCCACTCTCCCCTTCCCCAAAATAAGAATCTGCGAACCGCTGACCCCGCTCGGGGCGTTCTTTGTGATAATCTGGGAGGCGCCCTCAGCGGTGAGCCTTGCATTTGCAAGAGTCAGGGCTTCGTCAGAAAACCAGTTGTGGGCGGCGATTTTTCTCGCTTTGAGAGAATTTACAGTCTCATCATCCATCTTTCCCGCAAAGACTGCGCCGCCGTCTTTAACGCATTTCAGGGCATCGGATAAGTAAACTTCCCCGCCGGTTGCATCCACAGAACCGACAACAGTCTCTCCCTGCACCGGCTTATACGGCAAAAGGAGAACGTCGCACTGCGGGATTTCTCCCGAAAAAGCATCAGTCCCGAGAGCCGCATGCCGAACGCTCATCCCCGGCTCAAGCGCCAGCCGCCCGGCACAATATATCTGGCGGGCATCCCCGCCTATAATCAAAATGTTCAATCTAAAACAGTCCTTTCGTACTTGATTGGTACCTGTTGCAGTATATGAAGATTTTGGGAAGGGGGTGAATATCGGTTATTGCTTTTGTTTTCAGAGTATGGTATACTTATCGCACAAATCATAATTAAAGGGGGAAAACGCTCATGTTTGAAGAAATATTCCGGCGCAAAAAAGCAGTTTCCGAAAAGCTTTCAGATTACGGCTTTGAGGAAAACTGCGGCAACTATCTCTATTACACGGGAATTATGAACGGCGAATTCTCGCTTTGCGTGACTGTTGACAAAAACGGGCATGTGGAGACCGATTTGACTGAGACAGACAGCGGTGAAGAGTTTACTCTCTACAAAACCAACGCGGCGAGTTCATACATAGGAGACGTCAGGAACGCCATTTCGGATGTACTTGCGGATATTTCCGCAAAGTGCTATCAACCCTCTGTTTTCAAAAATCCTCAGACTCTCAGACTCATTGAGCATGTCTCGGAAACATACGGCGATGAGCTTGAATTTCTTTGGGAGAAGTTTCCCGACAACGCCGTCTGGCGGAGAAAGGACACTGGGAAATGGTACGGGGCTGTTCTTACAGTCGCCAAAAACAAGCTCGTTGGTTCCTCGAGCTATATCGCAGAGATAGTAGACCTCCGGGTTCAGCCGGAAAAACTGAGCGAGCTTCTCGACAAAGAGCACTACTATCCCGGCTGGCACATGAACAAGAAAAGCTGGTACACAGTAATATTAGATGAAAGTGTCAGTGATGAGGAACTGGCTGCACGGATACAAGACAGCTACGAGCTTGCTGTTAAGTAATACAGAACGACGCATCAACGATAAATTGAAATATGCTATAGGAGACATGATTATGGATAATGTAGAACGAAAAAAGCAAGGGCTTCCTTATTGTTATGACGATCCGGCTTTGTTAGGAGATCAGCATATTTATCAGAATAAAATGTGTGAGTATAATCTGACTTTACCAACAGAAACAGAGAAACGACAGAATCTTTTAAAAGAAGTTTTTGCGGAGATAGGTGATGGTTGTACGGTTGAGACGCCATTGAATGCAAACTGGGGATGTAAACATGTTCATCTCGGAAGGGGTGTCTATCTTAATTCTAATGTGACGTTTGTTGATGATGAGCATATTTTTATTGGGGATAACAGCCTGATTGCTCCGAATGTTGTATTCAGCACATCAGGACACCCAATACTGCCCATTTTGAGGGAACATCACTATGTTTATAATCTGCCGATTCATGTTGGAAAAAATGTGTGGATTGGTTCCGGGGCTCAAATCATGCCTGGAATTACAATAGGCGATAATTCTGTAATCGGAGCCGGTAGTGTAGTTACAAGCGATATTCCTGCGAATGTGGTAGCTTATGGTGTCCCATGTAAAGTGATTCGTGAGATTGGAGATAAAGACAAGGAATTTTACTATAAGAACAGAAAGCTGGATGTGTGGGAGTAGTTCAACTTCCAGTTTATCGACCTGAACTTAACACAATAATAGCTAATAGCGGCTTATGGGTCGCTCTTGCTTTTGTTTTGGGAGTATGGTATACTGAGTCAAAACAAGTTTGGATGTGATTGGATGGAACTTGTAAAGCCAGAAATCAGGGATTTGAGTGAGAATACAGGACAGATGAGTTTGTTATGATGGGGAGAGAATTATAAGGGGCGATAATCGGTGATAAAACAAGTTTTCGATTTGGATGAGTATCTCGGATTTTGCGAATCTTTCAAGAAGGATTCGGAGTACTCCGACCCACATTTCACCTATTCGCCGGATACTTTGTACTCAGCTTTCAGCCGAAGCGACCGCAGTGTTTACGCTGTTTTCGATGAAGGCAAGATTATTGGGCTGTTTGTCTTGCTCATTCTCCCCGAAGACAGCTATGCCGAGATGCTGATTGGATTCTCGAAAGAAGAAAAAGCCTATAGTGAATTGATTGAGATGATGAAAGAGAAATATGCCGGGTTTACAATGGATTTTGTTTTTAATCCGGCAAATCGGGCAATCAGAGAAGTTCTTGGGGAGAATGGCGCCTTGTTCTATCCCGAGCAGGTCAGAATGGTGGCAAAAGCTCCGTCGCCCTATCAGCCAAGGCACAGAGTGGAATTGCTCTCGGAGAAGTACGAAGGGCAGTATCGCGCAATGCACACTGTGGACACATACTGGACAGCAGAAAGAGTGCTATCCGCCAAGGACAGGTTTCGGGTTTATGTTGCACTTTCGGGCGACGAGGTTGTCGGGTATCTCGATGTGACATATTGCTTCCCGAAAAATGAGCCATATGATTTTAAGGTGAAAGAGTCTCACGAAAACGAGATGATTGAGGCGGATTTGCTGTCTTATGCTCTCAAACAGAATCAACCAAACAAGATGATGTACCTCGTGGATGCCGACAATGAAGCAGAAATTGCGATTCTGGAAGCTGTGGGATTTAAACGGATTGAAGGGCAGAATAGCGTAACGGGGACGATTGGGTGTCTTTGAGCTTTACCGAAGTCTCTTCCCCAAAAAATCGCAAAAACTGAAAAGGATTCGTAAAAACTATGATTAACATTTTACTTGAAGGCTACGACATTGCCGTGCCGTGGCTGTATAATGAATTGAAAGCATATATCAAGCCGAACCACAAGGTTACGGTTATCGCTCTTGCCTACCGGGATAACCGTGTGAAGAGCCCGGAGGATTGGAATGCTCTCTACGGCAAGGACAACGGTAAATATTACAACGGTATCGTTGGTGGCTTGACTGCATACGGTATTTCCGAGGATAACATTGATTTCTTAAACTATTTTGCCGACAGTAAAGAGACGGCAAAACAAAAAATCAAAAATGCCGATATTCTGTACTTCCTCGGCGGTTTGCCGGACAGAATGTTTGAGCGAATCAAGGAACTTGATTTATATGATACGATTGTGAACCATAAAGACATCATTATGGGATATAGTGCCGGAGCTCTGATTCAGCTTTCGGAGTATCACCTTTCTCCCGATGATGATTACCCCGAATTTTCCTACTATGAGGGTCTTGGCTATCTCGATGACTTTTATCTGGAAGTCCACTATGAAGGCACAGATATACAGGATGCTTCTATCCGTAGAGTAATAAAAGAGCGTGGCAAGACAGTTTATGCTACACATCTAGGTAAGGGAGCGATTGTAGTTGATAACAGGAATATAAAGGTGATTGGGGATGTTGAGATATACAATTAAAATCCCATTTGCAACCAACGGTTGCGGAACTGCTTATCAGGATGTATAGAGTTCTACCCACTTTGATGGTATGCTTAGGGTGAAAGGAGGAAATATGGCTTTATCGGAAAAACTATATACGCTTCGTAAAAAGAGCGGTCTTTCACAGGAGCAACTTGCAGAGGAGCTCAATGTGTCACGGCAGGCGATTTCAAAATGGGAGTCAGGCAACTCAATCCCCGAAAGCGATAAGCTCGTCGCCATCAGCAATTACTTCAATGTTTCGCTGGATTATTTGTTGAAAGACGATGAATCGTCTGGAGCCGCTTCGCCAACAGACGAAAAAGTAACCTCTCCGACGGCAAACCGTACTCAATGGATTCTGGGAATTGTCGCCTGCATAGGCGGGGTTGTCTGCCTGATTGTGTGGGGGTTGTTGTCGATACTCAGCCCGACTGCATCGAACCGGATTGGCGAATCGTCAACGATTGCCATAGACGGGAATGGGGCTTTCCTGATTGCTTGTATAGTCGCCATTGTTGTCGGCGAAATACTGATCCTGAAGGGCTCGAAGCGGAAATGAAGGGAGTAATTCGCATGAAAAAATTGTCCGTCATCTTTGGCGCTCTGGCAGTTATTCTGTCCGACATCATGTGCGCCGTCGTGGCATACAACTACTGCGCCATACGCTGGGGAATGGAGTACGCAGGCTATAGCGCCCCTCCAAGCGTCGCGTTTCTGTATGCCGTTCCGTATGGGATAGGGATTGCCGCTTGTGTCGGGTTGGCGGTTGTTTTCAAAAAGCAAGAGCGACTGTGACGGTCGCTCTCATCTTATTTTCCTATCGCCTTATTTGCAAAACCATTACAGCCAGAATCCACCGCATCTTTGAGAGCCATATCTCCGCCTTTAAGCCACAGATTTGCGAGATATAGCATTCCGCACATGCAGGCGTATTTCTCATAATAATTGCCGCAAAGTGCCTCATACAAAAGGCGATTCTGTTTGTCGGAGTCTTTCTCAGCGATGGCATCTTCGAGCTTTTTTCTGCACTGCTCGTGCACATTAATAAGCTTTTCGCTTCGCCAATCTACTGCGTCTATTTCCGTAGCATCATATGACAGCAAATGAGCAAATCCCTCGTCGAAAGCTATTGCATCCAAGTGGGTAAGATAATCAGTATCATCGGTTATCTCCGTCAGTTCGGGACGATAATGATGTAACAAAACGTGGGTGAACTCATGCGTCAGCAGGTTTCGGGCAGTAGCCCCTATATCACATTTTCCAACATACTTTGTCCAGAGAATCAAATCAAAAATGACGTGGCAATCTCCCTGTTCGTCAAGCTCCACTGTCGCATCATACGGTTCAGGAAATCCTACTATCAAATCAACACCGGTATTCTTCAGTAAGTTTTGCCAATCAGGAAAAAGCAAATCCCATAACCGTCTGTTTACAGGATTAAAGTTATGTGCCGTGGCACTGATTGCGTCATACACCATCTGAGCTTTTTCCAACTGCCCTGCATCTGCACTATGTAGAGTGAAAAACTCACCTTCATTAAATTTCGAAGTTTCGGTCTTTGTAAAGTACCACTCATCACGATAAGCGCTGATATCCAGACCGTTCAAATAACCTGTTGCTATTCTATCGTATATTATCATGCAAGAATCCCCTATCAGATAAAATTTGCCGATGTTTAAAGTATAGCATAACTTTTGAGGTTTGACAAGACGAATCGGATGCCCGCAAATCCCTTCCCCAAAAAATCGCAAAAAACTGAAATTAGGGCTTGCTTTTTTTGGCGGGGTGTGATATAATATCAAGCGTTGTGAATCTGGGTGTAGCTCAGCTTGGTAGAGCGCTACCTTGGGGTGGTAGAGGCCGTGGGTTCAAGTCCCGTCACTCAGACCAATAATTATAAACCTCGCAGACTGGCTTGTTTGCGAGGTTTCTTTGTATAAGGAGACAATAAATAGTTGAAAGATTCTGAAATTGAAATCAAAAATGTAACACCGAACGACGCCGATTTTTTATACCTTCTCATGAATGATGACAGGATTCTTAATAGGTTGAACGAAGTCCCGACGACTGTAGACGACTGGAAAGAAGCGGTTGAGGTCTGGAGCGGCGACCCTGACGAGGAAAACTACTTGGTTTGGGTGCACGACTGCAGAGCGGGGTGGTTTTCTCTTAACAATCTTGAATCTAATGACAGGGTTGCATATCTGAAGATGGCAGTGCTCCTGCCGGAATATCAGCATCACGGAGTCGGAAGCTTAGTACTACAAAGGCTTCTCAAGGATTTAAAAGACAGAGGATATAGTACTGTGATGCTTTACACCAACGCCGACAATGTAAATGCTCAGAAGTGCTATCAAAAATGCAGTTTTGCGGTTGTTGAGGAGTTTCAGGATATGATGACGGATGGAAGTTGTGTGGGGAGATATAAGATGAGGCGAGAGTTGTGAATCCCTTGCGATTGATAGTATAATAAAAAAGGCTCATTATGAGCCTTTTTCTTTTGGTTTAATCTCAATAGATTTTCGCGATAAGTGCCTCTGCGGCTTCGGGGTCGGCGAGGGATTCGTCGAGCGGAATCTCAAACAGGGTTGCGACTCCATCATAGCCTTCAACCACCGAGATGGTGCCGTCATCGTTCATAGAGTAGACGTCCGAAGTTGGAGCGAGTGCTCCGCTATAGGCGGCGATGTAGACCGTGTGGTCGGCGAAGATAGTGACGTTTGTCGTCTCCACGAGGAAGTACTCGACGCCATCCTGAATGAACTTGTGCCTTGAGCCGTTATTGAGGGTAAAGATGTTCACGAGCCATGGCTCATATCCGGAGATGACAGGGCTTACCATGATATCGGTGTAATCGGTGATGGCTTCGCCGTCAGCTCTCTCAATCGAACCGACAATGTAGGTCTTGTCGAGACCGATTTCCTCGTCGTAGGTGCTGAGGTCGTCGCCCGATGCGATTCCCAAAATGGTGATGGTGTAGCCACCACTGGTCTGAGACTCGATGCTCCATGATTCGCTCTCGAAATGCTCTGCAAGGGTCGTCTCCCCTGCTCTGTTCGCAATATCCGAGGCAGTGAGGAGTCCTCCTGCGGCGAACACCGAGACGGTGAGAATCACTGCCGCTACAACTGCGGCTATGACTCTTGGGCGGCGGGCTCTGTGAGCTACAGACTGGTAATCCGATGCCTGCTCGACGTAGGCGGGATTTATGTCGGTGATTGCGTCGGAAATCAAATTTTTCTTCATACTTTATATCCTTCTTTCTGTAAGTATTTTTTCAGTTTACTCCGTATGCGTGAAAGGCGAACTGACAGGTTGTTCTCGGTTATCCCGAAGCGCTCAGCGAGGTCCTTTATTCCGTCAGAATACCAGTATCTTCGGACGAAAAGCATTCTCGAGTCCTCGTCAAGGGTCCCGAGGAACCGATCAATCAGAGTCGACAACTCGCGCGCAGTTATCTCCTGCTCGACCGACGTGATTCCCACAAGGCAGCCCTCGAGCTCGTCGAGCGCCACATCATAGAAGCTGTTGCGCTTCCCGGCGATGTTCGAGTGATACTTCGATATCGAGATATTGCGGACAACCCGGAAGAGATAAGCCCGAAGGGGGTTCGGCTTCTCCGGCGGAATGGCGTTCCACAGAGCCAAGAGCGCATCGCTCACGCACTCCTCGGCATCAAGGCTGGTCCCCAGGATGTTCTGGGAGATAGCCAGGCAAGCCGCTCCGTACTTCTCCCAGGTCTCGGAAATCGCCTGCTCCGAGCGGGAGTTAAACAGCTCGATAATCTCGCTGTCCTCAAGCATCATATCAGCTCCTTTCACCTATATACTATGGATTCGGGCGGGAATCTTACAGAAAGATTTGAAAAAAGCAGTCCTGACGGGCAAGACTGCTGATTTTGCGATTTGCTGGCTTAATTCAAGCCATAATAGATTTCGCCATCGTGCCTGATAGCGGCGTAATAGATGCCGTCAATCTCTACGATATAGACATTCTCCGTCTCCTGCGGGGCGTAGTTATACACAGGGATGTCGGTTTCTGATTCAACAACTTCAGAAGCATTGTTGCCGGCGGATTCGAGAAAACCGATAAATTCACCGCAGAGGTCGGCGGTCAGTTCTTCCGGAAGTCCGCAGGCTTCGAGGACACTCCCCTCGCCCGTATCTCCCGCTCCGCAAATCCAGTACTCGTTGCCGTTATAGTAGACCTTATGGACGACGGCACCGGTGGTGCAGGCGGTGAAGCAACAAAGCGTTGCCAAAGCTACAAGCACAGATATAATTTTTCTCATGGTGATTTCTCCTTTGAAATTGATTTTATATAAGTAATACAAATTGGGAGGTGGAATTATTGCATCCGGGAAAAATTTTTTTACTTTTTCACTGCCGAGAGGATGGTGCGGAGGGCGGCGAAGAGGGCTCCGGCGATGGGGAAGATTATCCAAGAAAATCCCCAACTCAGGGCGCCGGTGAAGCTGACTGCGAGATATATTGTGACGACTATCAGCCAGTATGCCGTACTGAAGGCTTCGAGGCGCTTTTCCTCCTGCTTTTTTTCAACCGTGAAATCTCCCTGCTGTAGGAGAGTGTCATAGCCTTCCTTGCGGTTGGCGACACGGACAATCATGTACACACCGAGGGCGATAAGTGCCAGCATAAGGGCACATGCAAAGCCATCAATACCTTCAATTACAGCGGTAATAACCACAAACGGCACGACCGAAATCACGCAGAGAGCTGCTCCGATGGCGATTCCTCTATAGAAAATCGGACGATATTCTTTTAATTCTTTCTCGACTATGCCTGCAACGCCGTAGAAAAGGCGGAATTCCTCTTTTTCGAGATATTCGTATTCGTCCATCCTTAGACCGTTCGTGATAAAGATAATGACAGCAATAGCTATTATCACGAACAGCGCACCCAACCCGACTGCATTTCCGACATCTGAACCATCGGCAACCAGACCATTGGCAACCAGAAGCGGCACGGGAGAGAGGATGCAGAGAGCCACACCGAGGGCGAAACGCTTCGCACTGCTCTTCACCAAAGACAGATACTCGGTGGCAGTTTCGAGGGAGATTTCCCTGATGCTGTCCGGCTGATAGGTATCGACAGCGACCTCTGTGGGGAGTTCTTCAACCTCGTCTTTAAGAAGGTAGTCGGTGCTGACGCCGTAAATCTCGGATATTTTCAAAATCTTGTCGATTTCGGGGATTGAGCTCCCCGATTCCCACTTGGAGACCGACTGGCGGGAGACATCAAGCTTCTCCGCAAGGTCTTCCTGACTGAGCCCAGCCTTGGTGCGTAGGGCTAAAAGTTTTTCCGATAAAATCATAATAAGGTTTCCTTTCTTTGCCCGGTTTCTCCCGGGGGTTATGCCCCAATAATAGCAAAAAACCTGGTTGCAGACCACCAATCCGGCTTGGAAATTTGCAAAAATCACCGCAACTGACGGTTGCAATGGCGATTTTATGCGGTTTCCTGCCGACAGTATACCATAAATACGTTTAAGAAGCAAGATTTTGCGAAGAGTCTTAATGAAAGATTAATAATTGTAAAGCAAAGCCCGCCACGGGAGCTGAATCCTGCGGCGGGATTTTTATGCAAAAATAATCAGTCAACCCTTGTGGAAGTATTCCGACAAATCTCGTACACTCCCTTCTTCAGATCAACCGTGACGGTTGTGCCGTCAGAGAATACCGTCCGCTGTTTATTGTAATCTTCGTCCAGAAACTCGTGGCGAAGCATTTCGCACTTGGCGACCTGACCCTGCAAATCGGTGACCACCCGACAACGGGCGATTTCCTCGTCAAGGCGCTTTTCGGCTTCGCTGTCGAAAGCTCCGTCGGTATCGGGGTAGGCTCCGTCCCTGTCAAGATAGGGCACACCGGCATTCAAAAGAGCATAGAGCATGTAGTCCTCCGAGTCCGTCTTATCCATGAACCACGGAAGAATCATGCAGTCGTGATAGACGAGATTGAAGAGCGGCACGGGGATGCCTCGCCGAGGGCTTCCGGGGCTCTGAAGCATGAAGTCATACGGTCCATAGTGGCAGAAGACGAGAGATTTCATCGCCCAGTCCGAGCACTCCTCACTGCTCGGGAGAATCCCCTTTGACCAGAGATAATCGAAGCATGCGCCGCGGTATTCGAGACATTCTTTTCTTGTCATGCGGTGCCTCGGATGGGCGCACTCGTCCGGCTCGTTGCAAGTGAAGACATCGAGGTATGATGCCTGCAAACGGATGCCGTGACTGAGCACTTCATCGAAATTTCTCTTAACATAATAGGGAGCCTGAGTGGCACAGAGATAGTTCTGCTTCCCTCCCGTCCAGACGGACATTTCGAAAACGGAGCCGTCGGGCGCATGAAGCGCAAATTCTTTGTCATAGGTGGCGGCGTCCATATAATAGTCGCGATACTGATCGTGAAGCCCGAAGAGATAGCCGCAGTCCGAGATTGCGTCCGAAAGCTCTTTGAAACCTTCCCAACCGCCGGCTTCGGGGCATGCGGGAAGGTAATCGGGATGCTGATTATCATAGCCCGGTGCGCCCCAACCGTCGAGGTGGAGGTAGAGCTTCGGGACACCTTTACTGTGATATCTCTGAATCTCAAGAGCTCGGGCATGGAAAGGGACGACAGAGTCGTTGTTTTCGGGATTCTCTTTGTCAAAATATCTCGAATCGGGCGAAACATGCTTCTTGATGCCCTTATGGACAATCACCGAGCCGATGAGCTCGTCGACAAGAGGATTGCGCGCCGCCTTCTCCCGAAGAGTCGTCAGAAGCCCCGTCTCTATGGCGTAGGCACGATATATCTTGCACAGGTCGTTATAGTCGCAATTATCACGGAAAATATAGCGGATGCTCCGGCGATAGGAAAGCTCGCCGAGGCTCGGGAGGAAGTAGGCTCCGACATGGGTGTATGAGCCGCCCGCCGGATGGTCGACATAGTAGCCGCCGTCCCACGGGGTCTCGCAAATGGCGATATAGCCGCATGTGTCCTCAACCTGACCGAACCACGGCATATAGGCTCCCGAGGAGCAGAGCTGACCGTCGAACGGGAGCTTATTAACCTCGTTTTCCCAGGTGTTCGGAATCAGAAGCCCCTGCAAAACCGGCATCACGGTGTAGGCGGCATCGCTCTTCTTCTCGAAATCGAAGTAGCCGGGATAGAGAATTTTTTCGAACCCGAGAGCGCCCTCGCCCGGAATCAGCTCGAACCGTACAGCCTGCGTCGCAGTTTCAATCCACGCAAGGGTTTCGAAAGAGAATCCGAAATCGTGCCACTCATAGTGAGACAGAATCCCCTCTCCCACGCCGCTTTTGTAGGGCTCGTGGAGGATTTCGTCGGCGGTGAGAAACGGCAAGGCGGTGCCGTCTTTCAAGATAAAGCCCGGTCGGAAGGATTCGGACTGTTGCCAGGTATGCCCCTGGGTCTCTATCGTGTAGAGCAGAGTTTCGGGATTAAAGGATAATTTAATTGTTGACGCTGTAATCTGCATTTTCGTCCTCCCAAATCTATTTGTATTTCTCGCCGGTCAGTGCTTCAAAGCTCGTCCTGACGGCGTCCTCGGACATGTCGCACTCAAGAAGATAAGCCGGAATCGCCGAGACAATCCTGTCAAGAAGCCCGAGCGTCAAAGCCGCCGCTTCCGGCTCCTTCGGAAGAAACATCTGCCGCAGGAGAAACGGCGCCGCATCGTCCGGCTTTGCACGGCGGATTTTGTTCTCAATTCCCCTCTTCATGAAGCAGATTCCTGCGAGGTCAGCGGACTCGTTTCGGTTCCAACCCTCTTTTCCGCACCACGGAGTCCCGAACGCGCAAACCGAGCCGCTCTCCCGGATATAAAAAATCGGCTTATCGCCGTTGATTATCGTCACATTATCGCCGAGGTACCTTTGCCAGAGCCCGACGTGGGTGGATTTGCCCGTCCCGCTCGGAGCGGTGAAGAGGTACGCCTTGTCTTTATATGAAATGCACGCACCGTGGAGCATCACGCGATTGTATTTGGGAAGCCGTGCCGCGATTTCGGAGTATATCTCGTCGCGCTCGAGGAACTCGTCGCAGATGTCGGGGCTTGCCGCCCGAAGCTCTGAAAGCCTTTCGTCGCCAACACTGACCAAAAAAATCGGGCTCATCACTTTCGGAAAGATAGTCGCGGCAGAACCGGCGAAGATAGTCGAAGCGGCTGTGAACCTCGATGCTCAGCCCGGCGAGGGAGATGGCGATGGTGGGCATGTAATCACGCTTCTTTCCTGAAAGATTTACTGAAATGATTGTAGCATATTATTTGTGAGGTGTCAAGGGAAGAGATACATATTTCCCATGCTGTCACTTTCTCTTCTATACGACGGTTTCTCCACCCTATTACACCGTTTTTCGCATTCATTCTCAAATAAAAATTTCCACTAATAACGCCGCACGGTTCGCAAATAATATCCTTGCAAGCGAGAATTAAGTTTTTGTTTGTAAGAATTGCACGGCATGGTTGGTGGCTGTCGTTACTGACTATGGTGCAACCAAAAAAAGGAGATATAATATGAAGGGTATTACAAGCGACCAGGGCAGACAGACTCTTGAAAAGTTCAAGATTGAGGCTGCCAACGAGGTCGGAGTTAATCTTAAGAACGGTTACAACGGCGACCTTACCTCTCGTGAGGCAGGTTCCGTCGGCGGTCAGATGGTCAAAAAGATGATCGACGCCTACAAGACCGGTTCCGTAAAGTAAACTTTACGCTTTAACTTTTTCGAACGGGAGAAATAACTCTCTTTAAACACGATTGCCGTGGAGTAAAATCCGCGGCAGTCGATTTTTTGGTCGAAAAATCTCGCAAAGATACGAAAAACATCTTTATTTTTTGCCGAAGATGTGCTATCATATACATAAGCCTTATAGAACTTGTTCCGAATCTTCGGATATGAAAGGACGGCACTACATGAAAAAAGGAAAAAGGATTGGTTACGCATCATTCAAAAAGAAAGCCTCGAGAATAAGGTACGGAAATCTTGCTCTTCTCCTGGCGATAGTTCTTATCATCATCGCGATTATCTGCGTATCATGCTCCGGCTCAAAAAAGAGCGACGAAAAGGAGAACAGCAATAACGATACGACGGAAAATCAGGACGGCACCGCAACAGATATTATCGAGGATGGAACCGACACCGAAGGAACCGCCACGTCCGACCCGACACAGCAGAGCTCTTATCTCTTTAAATCCGTGACCGTATCTTCAAGCGAAGTCGGTTCCGGACATCTGGTTCTCGTCAACAACAATATCGCACTTCTTAATGAAGTCAACGAGGACGAGCTTGTTATCGTGAGAGAATACAAGAACAGCGCATACTGGGTCAAGGACTACAGCGTTCTTGTTCTTCCCGACACTATGGATGCTCTCAACGAAATGCTTCTTGCTTTCTATAACGCCACCGGCAACGACAGCGTCATGGTCAGAAGCGGCTATCGTTCGTTTGCATATCAGCAGGAGCTTTATGAAGACGAGCTCTCATCGACAGGCGAGGATTCCTCGACTCTTGTTGCACAGGCTGGATATAGCGAGCACCACACCGGATATGCAATCGACTTCACCACCTATAACGGCAGTTCCTACAGCAACTTCGACGGAACCGGCGACTACGAGTGGATTATGGAGAACTGCTATAAGTACGGCTTCATCAACCGCTATCCCGACGGCAAGGAATCCATTACACTTATCGACAACGAGCCGTGGCATTTCAGATATGTCGGAATCCCGCATGCACAGGTTATGTATGAGTATGATATGTGCCTCGAGGAATATATATCCTTCATCAAGAACTATACCATCGACTCGGGCTTCCTTCTTGTGAACGCTGATGACGGAGCACAGTATATTATCTACTACGTTCCGATGTCCGATTCGGACACCACGACCATCTATGTCCCGCTTACGGACGACGGCGTTACGGCTTATCCCTATGAGATTTCCGGAAACAACGTTGACGGATTTATCGTGACCGTAACTCTTCAGGAGGGCACGGGAGTTGTCTCGACGAATGATACAACCACCGAGGACGAGACTTCTGAAGGCGAAACCGAAGAGGCTGAGGGAACCGAGAACAGCGAAAGCGAAGAATAATATTCAAAAATCATATCAATCGGAGGTAATTTGTAATGGCGGAATGCAGTCACGATTGCTCGTCCTGCTCACAGAACTGTTCCTCGAGAACAGCACCGCAGGACATGCACGTTTCGGCTAACGAATTCTCAAACATTAAAAAAGTAATCGGAGTTGTAAGCGGCAAGGGCGGCGTCGGAAAATCGCTCGTCACTTCCCTTCTGGCATCCGAATCGACTAAGAGAGGCAACAAAACCGCAATATTAGATGCGGATATCACCGGTCCCTCGATTCCGAGGGCATTCGGAGTCACACAGCCCATCACAACCGACGGAAAGTATATAAACCCTTCCGTTTCAAAAGGCGGAATTAAAGTAGTTTCGACCAACCTTCTTCTTGACGATGAGACCCAGCCGGTCGTATGGCGCGGTCCCGTCATTGCGGGAGCGGTTAAGCAGTTCTGGAACGAGACCAACTGGGGCGAGGTTGACTATATGTTTGTCGACATGCCTCCGGGAACGGGCGACGTCCCGCTCACAGTCTTCCAGTCAATCCGGCTCGACGGAATCGTTATCGTCACTTCCCCGCAGGAACTGGTCAGCATGATAGTCTCGAAGGCTGTCAACATGGCGGAAATGATGGGCATCCCGATACTCGGAATCATCGAGAACATGAGCTATGTCAAGTGTCCATGCTGTGGCGAGGAAATCAAGGTCTTCGGCGATAGCCACACGGCTAAGATTGCCGATGAAAACCACCTTCCGCTTCTTGCAAGGCTCCCCTTCGATTCTGAAATCGCCGCTCTTTGCGACAAGGGCGAAATTGAGAGCTACGAATGCGATGATGTCAAGGATGCCGCAGATATGATTTTCAGGGCAGTTGCGGACTGATAAAAGCATAAAAATAGGCACCGTCTCAAAAAAGGCGGTGCTTTTTCTATGGATGCAAAGATTAATCAGTCTTCGTGCTCTTCGACAACCACGTCGTCGTTCCTCTTTCCCGAGAAGAAAGCGGTTACGATGTCTAAAACAGCCTGAACGATAAGCGAGATACCGATTACCATCCAGATAGCGTCGGATGCGGAAATGCTGACGATGATGACAGCGCAGACGAGAGTTACCACAGCGTCAAGAAGCGCAGGCTTCCAGCCGTCGTCCTTGAGCCTCATAAGGTCGACGGACATTCCGAGCTTGGATACGCCGAGCAAAAGAATCGCCAAAGCGATTACCGTGTCGAACACTCCGACAACCCAACCGGTCTTGATAAGGATGAATGCGCCGATGGCGATTTCCATAAGTCCCTTGGTCATGCCCTGACCGAGGACACTTCCGACCGGCTCGGCTCTGAAGTAGCCGATGAGGGAAATTACACCGAGCACAAGAAGCGCGATTCCGGCGATGATTACGACAGCTTTGGTGAGCGTGTCGGGGCTTATGAGCAGAAAGAGACCGACAACAATCTCAACCACTGCGAGTCCGATTCCTGATAATTTTTGTTTCATAAAAAATCCTCCCGTATTTTGATTTTTGTCCAAAGAAAAGCCGTTGACTTTTCCTTATGTATTATAGTATAATAGACATGTGTTGATTTTTCAAGGGACAGTTCAAGGTGATTTGTCCCAAAACCAACAAATCATAGGCATAATGTCTTGAATATATACACTTTTATAAAAGTGTTACTCTAAAGAAAGTGAGGATATAATGACCTACAAAACTACTAAAGGCAACCGTCGGGCATTGGTTACGAAGAAACTGATAAGTGATGCTCTTCTGAAGCTTCTTGAGACAAAGAACATAGAAAAGGTAACCATAACCGAACTGTGCGAGGTGGCACATGTCAACCGCTCAACCTTCTATCATCACTACACCAGCCAGTATGATGTGCTTACCGAGATTGAAGACGAAAAGGTCGAGGACATCAAGATGATGCTCGAAAAGATAGACCCGAAGAAGAGCTTTACCGTCAGAGAGCAGACCGAGGCTATGCTTAACTACCTCAAAGAGAACAAATCCGCATTTTTACTGTTCATGAACAGCAAATATATACTCAAAGACTTTTCGGAAAAGCTGTTTGACATAACGATGGAGAAAAGCTTTGCCAAGGAATGTGTGCCGAAGGAGCTTTCCGACGAACAGAAGGAGCTCTGGAACAACTTCTATCAGGGCGGCTTCTACTATCTTACATACTCGTGGCTTTCGGGCGATTTCTCCGCCGATTCATCCGACGTTGCAGACCTTATCTGCAATCTTGTCAAAATCCGAAATTAATAAAAAATCCCGACTGCAAGATGTCGGGATTTCTTTATACTCAGTGTTCAGTTATTCGAGGCTTCGATTAAATCCTGCATCGAGTACATTCCTGCCGGCTTTCCGGAAAGAAATACTGCGGCGTTGACCGCTCCGACGGCGAAGACCTCTTTTGAAGCGGCGGAATGGGAAAGAGTTATGACCTCATCGCGCCCCGCGAATATTATCTCGTGCTCGCCGACTATTGTCCCGCCTCTGACGGAATGGATTCCGATTTCGGTCTTGTCACGCTTCTTGCGCTGACTGTGGCGGTCGTATATGTAGTTGTATCTTTCGTCGCGGGCTTCGTTGATGGAATCGGCAAGCATAAGAGCCGTGCCGCTCGGGGCGTCGATTTTCTGGTTGTGGTGCTTCTCAACGATTTCGATGTCATAGTCGTCGCCAAGGATGGTGGCGGCTTTTTTGGCAAGTGCACTGAGAAGATTTATTCCTATCGACATGTTCGCCGTGAAGAAAATCGGAATCTGCGAAGACGCGGATTTGATATCGGCGATGTCAGTCCCGCTATAGCCGGTGGTGGCAAGCACAAGAGCCGTGCCGTTTGTTTTGGCATAATCAAGAAGTGAAGGCAGAGCCGAAGGATGGGAAAAGTCGATTATGACGTCCGGCTTGCAGGTAAGCTTTGAAACGTCGGTGACCGTCTCGAACGGGAGCTCGCCCGAAACCACTTTATCCACTCCTGCAACGGCTTCGATATCGTCTCTTTTCGAGATTACGTCGCCGACAACCTTGCCCATTTTTCCGAAGCAACCGCTTATTACCGCATTAACCATTTAATCAATCCTCTCTTTTCAGACAAGTCCGTGCTTAGCAAGAATCTGTCTTAGCTTTTCTTTGTTTTCATCGCCCATTTCGCAAAGCGGAAGTCTGCAACCTCCGACATCAAGCCCCATCATGTTCATAGCCGCCTTGACGGGAATCGGGTTGACCTCGCTGAAGAGGGCATTTGTCAAGTCGAGATACTTGAAAGCAAGCTCGCTCGCCTTATCGAAGTCTTTATCGAGACAAAGTTTACACATATCATGCGTCAGATTCGGCAGGATGTTCGAAAGAACGGAGATTACTCCCCTGCCGCCGATTGCCATCATCGGAACTGTCAGGTCGTCGTTGCCACTATAAAGAGGCATGTCGTCCCCGCACTGAGCTCTTATCTCCATCGCAAGAGCCATATTGCCGCTTGCTTCCTTGGTGCCGACTATCTGCGGGTGCTTCGCAAGTTCTTTGTAAGTTCCGATACCGATATTGAAGCCGGTTCTTGACGGGACGTTATAGACGATTGCGGGGAGCTTAGTTTTTGAGAGAATCCTCTCGTAGTGCTTGATGAGCCCGCTTTGGGTGCACTTATTATAATAAGGAGTGACAAGAAGAAGACCGTCGGCGCCCGCCTCTTCGGCGGCTTGGGTCGTGCCGATGCAATATTCTGTATCATTCGAGCCAGTCGAGCATATTACGGGAACCCTACCCCGAGCAGTCTCGACGGCACACTTCATAAGAGCACGGTGCTCCTCGCCGGAAAGAACGGCATTCTCGCCGGTTGTTCCGACGGCGACAATGGCATCTATCCCCTCGGAAATCTGGAACTCGATGAGTTCACTATACTTCTCAAGATCTATCTTGCCGTTAGACTTGAACGGGGTAACCAAAGCCGTTGCGGCACCGGTGAACAGTAATTGCTTCATTGTATCACACTCCTCGTACAATCAATGTAGGGGCGGATAGTATCCGCCCGTCCCAATAGAGCAATCGAGCTTTCGGGCAGATGATATCCGCCCCTACAATTTAATCACGAATTTCGAATTAATCAAAATATCCCTTCGCCGCAAGAAGCTCTGCCATCAGGACTCCGCCGCCGGCGGCGCCACGGAGGGTGTTGTGGGAGATGCAGACGAACTTGTAGTCGTACTGGTTGTCCTCGCGAAGTCTGCCCATCGAGATTGCCATGCCGCCTTCACGATCACGGTCAAGCTTGACCTGCGGACGGTCGGGCTCTTCGAAGTAATTTAAGAACTGCTTTGGTGCGGACGGGAGCTCAAGCTCCTGCGGAACGCCGGAGAAGGTTCTCCACGCCTCAAGGATTTCTTCCTTTGTGGGCTTCTGCTTGAATCTTACGAATACAGCGGCGGTGTGACCGTCGGAAACAGGGACTCTTAAGCACTGCGTTGTGATAGAAGTATCGTCGGCGCAGACAATCTCGTCGCCCTCGATGTGACCCCAGACCTTGAGGGGCTCCTGCTCGCTCTTTTCCTCCTCGCCGCCGATATACGGGATGAGATTGTCGACCATTTCCGGCCAGGTGTCAAAGGTCTTGCCGGCGCCTGAGATTGCCTGATAGGTGCAGGCAAGAACCTCGGTGATGCCGTACTTCCTTAAAGGCGTCAAAGCGGGAACATAGCTCTGGATGGAGCAGTTCGACTTGACGGCGATGAAACCGCGCTTTGTGCCGAGACGCTTCCTCTGGGCGTCGATAATTTCGATGTGCTCGGGGTTGATTTCCGGGATGACCATCGGGACATCAGGGGTAAATCTGTTTGCGGAGTTGTTCGAAACTACGGGGCACTCAAGCTTGGCATAAGCCTCCTCAAGAGCCTTGATTTCGTCCTTCCTCATGTCAACGGCGCAGAAAACGAAGTCGACCATTGACGCAATCTTCTCTTTATCCGCTGTGGCGTCCATCACGATGATGTCCTTGGCACACTCAGGGATGGGCGTGGTCATAAGCCAGCGTGAGCCGACAGCTTCGCTATAGGGCTTTCCCGCAGACTTCGGGGACGCCGCAAGCACCTTAATCTCAAACCAAGGGTGGTTTGCAAGAAGGGTGATGAATCTCTGCCCTACCATGCCCGTTGCGCCGATTACTCCGACTTTATACTTTTTCATATGTAAAACTCCTTGCTTTCTGCCGCCGGCTTAAATTGGTATTGAAAAAGTCGCGCGGTTGTTATATAATGTCAAGTGCGGGATATACACCGCAACCCATTCTTTTATATTATACCGCGACAAAGTGAATACGTCAACCTTAAAATACACCAAATTTTATTTGAAAGAAGCGCCATTATCATGACATTTGAAACCGATTTGAAAACAAGCGACTTTAATTACTGTTTGCCGGAGGAGCTTATCGCCCAGACTCCCGTGGAGCCGAGAAACGCTTCGCGGCTCATGGTCATCGACCGTGAGTCCGGCAACATCACGCACGACCACTTCTATAATCTATGCAAGTACCTTCGAAAGGGTGACACTCTGATTGTCAACGATTCGAGGGTTCTCCCCGCCAGAATCTACGGCGAGAAGGCGGACAACGGGACATTTATCGAGTTTCTTCTTCTCGAGCAGAAGGAAAACATGGTCTGGGAGATTCTTTGCCGCCCTGGAAAAAAGGCGAAAATCGGCACGAAGTTTATTTTCGGCGGAGGAAAGCTCACCGCCGAGATTATAGATATTTTTGAAGACGGAAACAGGCTCGCTAAGTTCTCCTGCGATGGCAGTATCTACACGGTTCTTGACGAAATCGGGCAGATGCCGCTTCCGCCTTATATAAAAGAGAAGCTCGAGAACAACGAGAGATACCAGACGGTGTATTCAAACGAGGTCGGCTCAGCCGCCGCTCCGACTGCTGGGCTTCACTTCACGACTGAACAGCTTGAGGAGATTCAAGCCGCCGGAATAAACATCGGGAAGGTCACCCTGCACGTCGGCTTGGGCACCTTCCGCCCCGTAAAAGAAAAGAACATCTCGGAGCACAAGATGCACTCGGAACACTATGACCTCCCGCCCGAGACCGCCGAGCTTATCAACCACACCAAGGCGAACGGCGGCAGAGTCATCGCCGTCGGCACAACCTCCTGCCGGACGCTCGAGAGCGTTGCGACGAAATTTGACGGCGAAATCAAGCCGGACGAAGGTAACACCGACATCTTCATCTACCCCGGGTATCAATTCAAGGCAATCGACGGTCTAATCACCAACTTCCACCTCCCCGAGAGCACCCTCATAATGCTCGTCTCGGCGTTCTTAGGCAAAGACAAAACCATGGCGGCGTATAAGACCGCCGTCGAGGAGAGGTATAGGTTCTTCAGCTTTGGGGATGCGATGATTATTATTGATGAGTGATAAAATAAAGGACAGCTTTTTAAGCTGTCCTTTATTATTTGCTTATTCCAACCCCGCCATGAGACCGTTATAGTAGTCGAGGCAGTCGTCGAAGACTTTGAGGTTTGCTCGGTCGAAGAGACCGTAGGCTTCCGAGCCGGCGTCGATGTAGTTGTTGTCCCAGACGACACAGACCATGCCGTTCTCCTTCGCTTTTGAGACGAAGTATTCAGCCCACGCTTCTCGGGCAGACTGGTTGTCCTTGTTGGTGCAACCCATTTCGCCGATGATGACATAGGTGCCGTTCGCGACGAACTTCTCATAGAGGGCATCGATGTAGTAGTCGATGTCGCTCTCACAGGATTCGTCGAACTGGGTGTAGGCGTAGCTGTCGCTCATAGCGAGGTTATATGGGGTGTACATATGGACTGTCAGAAGAAGCTTGTCGCTCGGGTCTGTCGGAAGCTCGAAGTCGTCCGAGAGCGCCGCATCGGGAGAAGCGCAATAGGTCGAAACCATCAGGTATCTTGTCTCGTTGTTGCCGCCCGAGGCTCTGACCGTGTCGACAAATGCCTGATTGCAGTCGATAATTGTCTGCATGGCGTCCTGACACTCGGTCGACCATTCGGAATAGTACCATTCGTAATCGGTGCCTGCAAGTCTCGGCTCATTCATCGGCTCAAAGATGAGGTGCTGATCGTAGTCCTTGAAGTACTCTGCAATCTGAGTCCATATCTTGGTGATATAGTTGACCGCCTCGTCGTGATTTTCGGCTGTGGGATAATAAACTTCGTTGTCGTGATGGGAGTTGAGGATGACGTACATGTCGTTCTCGAGCGCCCAGTCGACGACCTCCTGAACCCTTTCGAGCCAGTCCTCGTCTATGTTGTAGTCCTCGTCGCAGTGGTAGCTCCATGAAACGGGGATTCGGATAGTCTTGAAGCCGAGCTCGGCGATTGCGTCAATCATTTCCTCGGTCGTGTAGGGATTGCCCCAAGAGGTTTCCGAGTCGCCGGTAGAATCAAAGCTGTTGCCGAGGTTCCAGCCGAGCCCCATGTCGGTGATTAAATCCGAAGCAGTAATCGGAGTGGTTTCGGCGTTCTCGCCATAGTGGACATGACCGTCGGCGGTGTTTCCGCAGGCGGTGAACACTGCAAGGCACATCACAAGAACCGTCATAAGTGCCAGAAGTCTCTTGAATGAAAATCGTTTCATTTCGGTGTCTCCTTCAAAAATATTATTCGTTTGTGTCTATTGCACTGCGATATGCCCACAGATATTGAATGCCTGAAATCAGCGTCAGAATCGCCGCAATCCAGACAAGAAGATTGTCGATGATGCTGAGCGCTGTTGCATCAAGTCCCACTCCGACAGCTACCAGAGCGTGCAGGAAGAGAGTCACAACGATTGCTACCATTGTGAATGCGGTCTTGACCTTGCCGAGCCAGCCCGCCGCAACGACGATTCCGTCGCCCGACTTTACCACAAGCCGAAGCGCCGAAACCATGAATTCGCGGAAAAGAATTATCATGACCGGAACGGAGCTGACCCAGTTCTTGTCGACAAACACGAGGAGTGCCGCCGTTACAAGGGCTTTGTCGGCAAGCGGGTCGAGGAACTTGCCGAAGTTGGTGATTAAGTTACGCGACCGTGCAATCTTGCCGTCGAGCATGTCGGTGAAGGATGCTATTGCGAAAATCAGAAGTGCGATAAACAGATTCACGCTCGAAAACTCCCACAGTGCGAACAGAACGAAGAACGGTATCAGTATTACTCTTAAGAGTGTAAGTTTATTCGGTAGATTCATTCTTTTATCTCCTCATGTTGCCAAAATAACCTCGCCAATCGGGTCGTAGTCCATCGTGTCGGTAATCTTAACATACTGGTAGTCGCCGACCTTGAGCTGAATCGAAGAAGTAAAGAATATCTTGCCATCGATTTCGGGGACTTCGTTGGCACTCCGACCGAACCAACATTCGGCATATCTGTCATAGCCTTCGACGACCACCTCATAGACTTTGCCGAGCATTTCAGCGGTCATCTGGTCGCTCACGAGCATCTGCTCCTGGGTGATGATTTCGGCACGGCGGTTCTTTTCGTCCTCGTCAAGCTGACCGTCAAGCTTGGCGGCGGCTGTCCCCTCTTCCTGAGAATAGGCGAAGCAACCGAGACGGTCGAAACGCATTTCCTTGACGAACTCGCAGAGCTTGTCGAACTCTTCCTCGGTCTCGCCCGGGAAGCCGGTCAGAATTGTCGTCCTGATGATTACACCCGGGATTCTTTCGCGAAGCTTCTTGACAAGCTCTCTTATCTCTGCTTCGCTTGAACGGCGGTTCATCCGCTTCAGGACCCTGTCACAGCAGTGCTGAATCGGGATGTCGAAATACTTGACGCATTTCGGCTCCGAGGCGACGACGTCGATAAGCTCGTCAGTGATGCGCTCGGGGTAGCAATAAAGGGTTCGAATCCACTTTAAGCCGTCGATTTTGCAAAGCTCACGGAGGAGTTCTGCAAGCTTCTGCGTTCCATATAAACCCTCGCCGTATCTCGATGTGTCCTGTGCGATTAAAATAATCTCTCGATAACCGACCTTGGCAAGCCATTTTGCCTCGTCGATGATGCTCTCCATCGGGCGGGAGCGGTATTTGCCGCGAATCTGTGGAATTGCGCAGAATGTGCAATGATTACTGCAACCCTCGGCTATCTTTATGTAGGCATAAGTCTCGGTGGAGACGATTCTTCTTCCTCCCAAAAGGAGCGAATACTTGTCGCCGTACATCTCAATATCGTTGTTACCCTCGAGAACCTTTCTTATAGTCTCTCCCAAGAGCTCGTTTGCGCCGATGCCTAAAACCGCATCTACTTCCGGCATTTCTTTTAATATTTCTTCGCGATATCTCTCGGCAAGACAGCCGGTAACGATTATCGCCTTGATTCGCTTTTCGTTTTTGAGGGCGACAAATTCGAGTATCGTCTCGATTGCTTCCTGCTTTGCCGACTCGATGAAGCCGCAGGTGTTTATTACTGCGACGTCCGCAAGCGCGGCATCGGGCTCAAGCTCGAACCCCTCTTCTCTTAAATTATACGCCATATGCTCGGCGTCGAGCATATTCTTGGCACAGCCCAAGGACACAATTCCGACAGTGACTGCCATTTACTCCTCTCCCTCTTCCGTTTCGTCTTCATATTCAGATAAGTCCGACAAGGCTTTGTTCACTTCCGAAAAAGAGTAGCCCTGACGGACAAGCGCCGCCTTGACCTTCTGAACGCCCTTTTCATCAGTAAGATACCTTGCGTATTTTTTGTCTATAAGCTCCGCTATTCGCTCCTGCACCGAGTCCTCATACGGATAAAGCGCTTCCGTAATAAGCTCGTTCGAGATGCCGCGCTTGCGCATTTCCTCGCGTGCACGCCTGAGCCCGAAGCGCTTTGTGACGCAGTAATGCTCGGCGAGGTGCTCTGAGTACCTGCGGTCGTTGATACAGCCGATTTCGCTCAGGCGATTGCAGACCTCGAGGCAGATATCCTCGTCGTAATTATTCTCAAGTTTTTTATAGAGCTCGATAAATGAGTAGTCCCGCTCGTCAAGTAGATACAAGGCACGCTCCTTGGCACGCCTGAAATCGTTCGAGTGGACTATCTCTTCTATCGCCGCTTCCGGCATGGTCATGTCCTTCTGGAGATGATACTCGTTAAGGACATCGACGTTTATAAAAAGCGGCTCGCCTTCGTCAAGGTCAACACGCATGGTGTTGCCCTTGTATTTTTCTATTGATGTTATTGTGGGCATTATTTATCCCTCATCAAGCGGGCGGATGATATCCGCCCCTACATTATTCTGCAGGAGTAAATTCTTCAAAATCTTCCTCGTCGGGCTCGACGATTACAGAAGCAGGCTTCGGGGATGGCGTCTCTACAGCCTGAGCTGTGTCGGCGGCTTCACGAAGAGCCGCTTCCTTTTTGTTCTTGCCGGAGAGCATCGAGACCTTCGAGCGCTCTGCCTTGATTTTGTCCTCGACTTCCTGCATTACGTCAGGGTTCGCAAGGAGATATTCCTTGGTTTTCTCCCTGCCCTGCGCTATCTTCTCGCCGTTATAGCTGAACCAAGCGCCGGCTTTGTGGATAATGTCGAGCTCGACGGCAACGTCGACGACCTCGCCGATTCGGGAAATTCCCTTGCCGAAAATCATGTCAAACTCGGCTTCCTTGAACGGAGGTGCAACTTTATTCTTTACGACTTTGCAACGTGTGCGGTTGCCGATAACTTCGGAGCCGTTCTTGATGGCTTCGCCCTTGCGGACATCGATTCTGACGGAAGCGTAGAACTTGAGGGCACGACCGCCGGGAGTGGTCTCGGGGTTGCCGTATATAACGCCAATCTTTTCACGAATCTGGTTGATGAATATCGCAACGCAGTTTGACTTCGAGATAACGGATGTGAGCTTTCTCATAGCTTGAGACATAAGGCGGGCAAGCTGTCCGACGTGGGTGTCGCCCATTTCGCCGTCTATTTCTGCCTTGGTGACCATAGCCGCTACCGAGTCAAGGACGATTACGTCAATAGCTCCCGAGCGGACGAGAGCCTCGGCAATTTCAAGAGCCTGTTCGCCCGAATCCGGCTGGGACACGAGCATCGAATCTATATCCACTCCGAGAGCGGAAGCATAGGTCGGATCTAACGCATGCTCGACATCTATAAATGCAACCTCGCCGCCGAGTTTCTGAGCCTCGGCAACTATCGAGAGCGCAACGGTCGTCTTGCCGGAGCTTTCCGGACCGAAAATCTCGACAATTCTTCCTCTCGGGACACCGCCGATTCCGAGGGCTAAATCGAGGGTCATTGAACCCGTCGGTATAGCCTCAACGTTGAGAGTGGAGTTCTGCCCGAGGCGCATTACTGCACCCGCACCGTAGGTTTTCTCAATCTGCGCTATTGCGGTTTCAAGAGCCTTCTTTTTCTCCTCCTGATTCTGCGGATCTGCAACGGTCTTCTTCTCAGCAGTCTTCTTCATTGCCATATCGTTTTCCTCGTTTCTAATTTATATTTTGAATTTGGCACTTTTGTGCCGTTTTTTATATTATACACTATCGAAGTCGTTTTGTAAAGCTTTTTGTGTACGATAAAACGGACTTCACAAAATTTTTGCGATAACCGTTCTGTCCTTCCCGCAAAAATCTTTGATGATTCTTATATCTTCATACCCCGAATCCTCTAAAATCGCTTTCACAGCTTCGCCTTGCGTTGCGCCGATTTCAAAGGCAATATAGCCGTCTTCTCTGAGTGATTTCTTCCAAAGCGTTGGGATGGCTCTGTAGAAATCAAGACCGTCGTCGCCGCCGAAAAGTGCGGTTTCGGGCTCGTGCCTGACTTCGGTCTGGAGTCCCTGCATGTCTTCGCTTGTTAAGTAAGGCGGGTTGCAGGTTATCAGGTTGAGATCTGAGAACAGCTCGGCTGATTCTTCGCTCAAAGCGTCTAACTTATGCGGGATTACCGGGCTATGGTGCTCGGCTATGTTCTTTTCGAGATACGAGTAAGCGTCATCATAGAGCTCGACAGCGTGGACTTCGGCTCCTGGCAAGAGCTCAGATAAAGTTATCGCTATACAGCCTGTTCCCGAGCATAAATCCAGTATCTTCGGGGCTTTGATGTCTTTGACGAGCCCATATGCCGCCTCGACAAGGGTTTCCGTATCCTGACGCGGGATAAGCACTCCCTCGCCGACGGAAAATTCTCCCCGATAAAAATCCCACCTGCCGACTATATACTGGAGCGGTTCGCCCGAAAGGCGCCTACGAAGCATCTCGCGGAGTCTCGCCGCTTCTGCTTCGGTTTCCGCTCTTTCGAGCTGTCCTGTCATGAGTTTAAGCTTAAAATCTTTGCCGAAGACTTCTTCAAACATTACGTCTGATTCAAAAGCCGCATCTTCAACTCCGCCGGATTCGAGGGCGGATAAAATCTCGTTATAGAGCGAGCTTACCATCTGTCGCGTTCTCTGTCCTCAGGAATGCAGGGCTTGAATGCGGCGATTGCGACTTCAATCTGGGAGTCGTCCGGCTCCTTGGTCGTGAGTCTCTGAATCCAGAGACCGGGTGCGGAGATAATCTTCGTGAAGATATTGTCATACTTTCCGGCGAGCTTTATAAGCTCATAAGCGATTGCCACTATTATCGGAAGAAGGATGATGTGGGCGCCGACTCTCAGGAGAAGCGAATCCCACGGGACTTGGAATATCGAGAATACGAATATCGAAATGAAGAGTACCAGAAAAGTGAACGAAGTGCCGCATCTCGGGTGGAAGCGCTTCTGCTTCCTGACGTTTTCAACGGTGAGGTCGAGCCCGTGCTCATAGCAGAAGATGGTCTTGTGCTCGGCACCGTGATACTGGTAGGTGCGCTTCATGTCCGAAAGAAGGCTTGTTGCCCAGAGATAGACGACAAAGATGCCGATTTTGATTATTCCCTCGATGATGTTCTTGACGATTGTCAGGTCAGCAAGTACAGGTATAAGATAAGTGAGACCTTTGGTGGCGAGTGCAGGAAGATACATAAAGAGCAAGAGTGCTAAGAGTACTCCAAGAACGGTCGCAACGACCATGATACCGTTCATAAGCTTGTCGCCGAACTTATCTGTCAGCCACTTCTCGAACTTCGAGGGCTCTTCCTCCTCGATTCCTTCCATCGACTTGTCTGCGGACTTCGAAAGGCATTTATAGCCATCGACAAAGCTTACAACCATGTTGACACATCCGCGGATGAACGGGACCTTGCGGTACCACTTCGCGGGCTTAAGCTCCCACGTTTCAAGGTCGATTTCGCCGTTCGGGAGCCTGACTGCCATAGCCTCGGTGTCGACACCACGCATCATTACTCCCTCTATGAGTGCCTGCCCGCCGATTTTCGACTTGAATGCAGGCTCGTTGTTTGTTTCTGTTTTTTTACTCATTGGTTCCTCCTGTTCGATAATTTGCACAACCTGTGTGCCATTTTATGTGGGCGGATAATATCCGCCCCTACAGTTTCCTAAAATTGCTCGGTAATTGGTAGGGTTATCCGCACCGTAGTGCCCTTGCCGAGTTCGCTGTTGATGGTTAAGCTTCCGCCGTGCATCTCGACTATTTCGTTGGCAACTGCCAGACCGATGCCCGAGCCGCGGCGTGTGTGATTAGCTTTATAGAATTTCGTCTTTACCTTCGGCAGATCCTGCGGGGAGATGCCAACGCCGGTGTCCGAAATCAGGACTACTATTTCCTTATCCTGTTCAAATGCTTCGACAGATACCGTTCCGCCCTGATTTGTATACTTCACGGCGTTGTCGATTATGTTTATGAAAACCTGCCTGAGACGTGCCCGGTCGCCATAGACGAACGGAAGCATCTCCGGCTCGTAATATTCAAGCTTGATGCCGAGCGACTTAGCCCGCTCGCCGTAGATTAGAACCGCTTCGCCTAATTCTGCCAAGATATCGCAGGTTTCGCGGTTGAGGGTGAATCTGCCATCCTCGATTCGGGAGAAGTCGAGGAGCTCCTCGACCATGTCGGAAAGACGTTCCGTCTCGCCGGTGATTACCTTCATCGCCTTCTGAATCGTTTCCGGGTCGTCGGACATTTCAAGCGCCGTTTCGCTCCAGCCCTTGATAGCCGTCAGCGGCGTCCGCAGTTCATGCGACACGGAGGATATGAATTCGTTCTTAACTTTGTCGGAGTTTTCGAGCTCGGTTGCCATGTAGTTGATGGACTGGGCAAGCTCGCCGATTTCGTCGGAGGTCTTCGGCTCGATTCTTTCGCGGAAATCGCCCTCGGCGTATTTTTTCGAAATATCACACATCTGACGGACTGGGACGACTATCGACCTGACAAAAGAAAGTCCCACAAAGAGCATAAGAAGTATTATTGCAAGTATGGATAATGTCAGCACGACGCCGATTTTGAAAATCTGGCTGTCGATGAGGTCTATTGATGTCATCAGCATCAGCGCGCCGTATTCGCACGGCAGGGACGAAATAATCACGGTATAGCACATGACCTTTTTGCCACTCGAGAGGGTCAGCGTTTCGCAATATTCGCCGTCTTCCGAATCAAGAGCTTTTTCGTAACCGCTTAAATCAAGCCAATCGGAGGGCTCAAAGCCGGAGCTCGTCAGGAGAACCTCGCCCGAGGTGCTGAGCGCCACGAGCTCGTATTTTTCCTTCTCGTCAAATTCTTGGACGGAAGACTCAATCTCACTTTCGAGCCCGGAAACGGTCTGGTATCTCGAAAGAGGAGATATCACCGATTCTAACTTTGCGGTCAGGTTCTGCTCGGCGGCATTGGAATAGTAGTTACTGAAAATGACAAGCGCAAGCACGTCAACCGCAAGGAGCACCAGAAGAACGATGCCCATCGAGTTCACAAGCCACCTGCCGGTTATACTCCCATGTATCCTTTTTTTCAGCATCAACGCTCAACTCTCATTCGCCGGAGCTCCATTTGTAGCCATAACCCCAAATCGTGATTATGTATTTGGGATTAGAGGGCTCGTCCTCTATCTTCATTCTGATTCTGCGTATATTTACGTCGACTATCTTCTCTTCACCGTAGTAGTTCTCGCCCCAGATTCTTCTTAAAATAGTCATTCTGTCAAGGGCGGTGTTCTGGTTCTTTAAGAAGAACTCCATTATCTGATACTCGACCTGTGTTAAGTCGACCGGCTTACCGTTCTTTAAGAGAACGCGGCTCTTGAGATTAATTACAAACGGTCCCGAAGTTATCTCGTCGCCCTTGTCGGTCTTCTGGGAATCCATAAGGCTGACACGGCGGCAAATTGCGTCAACACGAGCTACAAGCTCGGAAATCGAAAACGGCTTTGTCATATAGTCGTCGGCGCCCATCATGAGTGATGAAACCTTGTCCATCTCCTGAGACTTGGCGGAGAGCATGATGATTCCGATTTTAGCGCTTCTTTCGCGGAGGCTCCTGCAGACGGCGAAGCCGTCCATCCCAGGCATCATGATGTCGAGCAAAGCCACATCGAAATCATCGCCGGTGGCATCAAAGGCTTTCACGGCATCCTCGCCGCAATTAACGTCGACGACGTCATAGCCGCTTCTTTTGAGATTGAGAACGACGAATTCTCTTATCGAATCCTCGTCTTCGCAGACCAAAACACGCTTCATGCACATTTTCTCCTCACAATTTATTGTGTTATATACAAATTATCCGAGATTTCATCGGGTGTAAGTAACAGCGGCTCGTCATCGCCGGCAAGTCCCTTATATAGATACGCCGTGCTGTCCGTTTCTGTAATCAGAGTGTAGCCGTCGTCAAGATAGGTCTCGGTGCTTCGGGAACTCACCGAAATGATACTTAAAAGCTTCTTCATATCCGCAAGGCTGTCGGCGGTTCTGTCATACTCGACGAACGTAATCTCGCCGGTGTCGCTGTCGCGGATTACAGAGATGAAGTTTGTCCATCTCGACGGGAGCTTGAAGATATAGCTGTCGGAAAGGTTGTAATAGGCGCTCGCCTCGGTGACGAATTCAAGCTCTTCCTCGCTGTAGCTGAGCCAGTTTATCATATATTCGGCACTGCTTCCCGCACTGTATCCCGAGAAGAGCCCGATTGTCGGAATTTCGATGATTCCGTCGTTATCATAATCCATGGAGAGATAGCCGCTCGTCCGCTCGGTTATCCAAAGGAGCTCCGAATCCATAGCCGACAGGCAGGTCAGAGTGTCGCCGACAAGATAGACGACCTCCGTCAGGAGATAGCCGTCCTCGTCGGTCACGTCTATGAAGAGCGCACCCGTCTCGCCATAGAGGATTCCGCAGACGTAGTTCGAAATTGCGGAAACGCTCGAGGTGAGCATTCGCTCGGCTGTGACATAGCTCAGTCCATCGCTCGACTTGATGACCCCGACCGAGACCGCGGTTCCGGACTTTTTGAAGAGAACTATTTCATCGGTGCCGCAGAGGTCGATATCCGCACTTATCATCTCGGTGTACCAACCGTCATATGTGGAGCGTAGCACGCCGTTTTCGTATCTGTAGATGCTGACTGCCGACTCGTCGTGGACGGATGTGCCGTAGCCGATTACTATATCGGTAACGTCGCCGTAGTCGGTGACTATAACATTGTCGACCGAGGAGCCGCCGCCCGCAACTTCATACATCGCGTGCCAATCGCCGCCCGAATCCTTGTCAAAGACCGCCACACGGACATTTTCGCCCGTGCCGGAAGCGGTTGCACTCGAAGCTGTATAGAATACGAGTGCTTCGTCATTTTCGTCGCCATCAAGGTCGGCAATCACGAACGCTGAGCGATAATCCCCCGACCGGGGATATGCCAGGGTCACGGTGTGACCGACGTTGTCATAAAGCGCCTGTTTGAGCGCCTCCTGGTCGTCCGAAATGCTCGGAGCCACAAGAAGCTCGTCCACAGAGAAGGTGAACGCTTCACAGCCCGTAAGAAGAAGGCAGCTTAGAATAACCGCAAGTATTCTTTTCATTGCGTCCGCCTCCTTCTGTTGCCAAACAGTGCACACAATCAGCCACAGTTTATTATACTCCAAATAAATGCGGGTTGCAAGTGGTTTGAGCGTAACTAAGAGTAAAAATTGTGAGATTGCGGGGCGGGAAATCAAAAAGAGCGGCTTTTGGGGTCGCTCTTAAGAATGCCGCTTTCGGCGTAATTTACTTTTTATCCCGAAAAGAAGCTTCCTCAGCGGATAAATCAGATTCCAGAGGCGGACGTAGAGCTTGTATGGGCGGCTGTCTACGGAAATTTCACGGGAGCTCTCGCTGTTGCCTCTCCAGAAGGACTTTGCGACGCCTTTTATGTCCGAAATCGGAACCCTTTCCAAAAAATAAGTGTTGTCGCCTCTTATCAGGGCAACATCACCGTCAAAAGAAATTATTCTGTGGAGAACCAGTGCACCGTCAACTCTGGTGTAAAGAACGACATCGCCCGGCTTAGGGCTTTCCGAAGGCTTTTCTATCATCACCTGCGAGGTGTAGCTTTGGAGAAGAGGACGCATGCTCGTGCCCTTAATCGTCGTAAGGATGAAGCCGGAGCGCTCGAGCTCGGCAAGATTCGTCGTAATCATGACTCGGATATTAAAAAGCCCGCCTCTACCATCTCGTCTATCATCGACTGAACGTCGTCCGAGATGACCTTGCGGTCTTCATCCGTCTTTGCGCCGTTGAGCAAAACCAGCTCTTCGGTGATTTCACTTTGATTTTTGCCTTCCGATATCCCCTGCCAGATGCGCCTTCCGGTGTCGTTGAGCTTAATCATTCCGTGAAAGCCCCGGCTCGCCTCACCCGTCGCAACGACGACATACTTGCCGGCAACCTTCCTCATGACAAAGCCGTCTTTGATTCTCATGATGAAAACCTCCTAAAAACTTTATTGAATTTATTGTAGCATATCGGTTGAGTGGTGTCAAGGGGGTGAGGGGGATTTTTTGAAATTTTTTGAGGGCGGCGAATAACATCTCCGGTGAAGAGTCTCGTCACCCCCACATCGCCAACTGCAAGGGGGATCACGGCATGCGCTATGTTAGCAACCCGTCCAAAATTCATAACGAACTTTCACAGTTTCCATTATCTGCTTATAAAATATATTTTCTCAAAGGCTTTATCAGTGACATCACCCACGAGGCGATAAACGAACATACTACGAAAAACAGGCAGAATGCCAATGTCGCCAACGGATAAAGCGAAAAGTTCAGAGGGGTGATTTTAACTACCCTATACACAAATTGAATAAATACAGGGTGAACCAAATACACTCCAAACTCTGCAAATCCGACATCTGAAGCCTTTGACGTGCATAATCATCATACTGCTCGACTTCTTTCGGAAGAGGAGGGCGGGGACCGACGATGCTCATGTCGCCTCTGAGGATATTCACGAGCTGCGGGAGTTCTGTGGGACGGAACAAAAAGTAGCGTAAAATAAACTCATCTTTTCGAGTCAATCTGAAAAACAGGCAAAAAATAAGCCTTCCGAAGAAGGCTTATGCCGAAACAACTAATATTAATAATAAAACGCTCCTACTCTTTCGTATCTCTGAACTTGGCACTACCCCACGGAAATCCGAAATCTTTCCTCTTTATTTTACATTTCGGCTCGCCGCCTTTCCAAAAGACGATTCCTTCAATATAGTTGTTCCTGAGATATTCACGGATACCCTCGAAAGTGCGCTCAACGTCAATGACATCCTTGCCGTGCAGCTTCAAAACATCCCGTTCCAAGCTATACGGATTGGTCTGAAAATGCGGTCCCAACGCCTCATAGGTGCCATCGGTTTTTTCTTCCGAGTAATTATCATAAGCTGCCCAGAACCACCTGTCAGCGGGACTATCACGGTCACACTTTACCCAACAAGGGAGGTGTCCCGTCACCGGGTCGGGAGCTTCTTCACACTGAATAGCACCTTCGGGTACTTTTTTGCCGCGCTTGGCATCGTATTGGTCATAAAATAAGTATCCCATTTCTGAGATGCTTTAACCGTTATGTGAATATTCCGCACCACATTCTTATTTTCCAAACAACCCGCTATCCACGATTTTCTGAACTCCGGCGATTGCCTCATCATACGAAACCGACTCATACAACAGCTTTGCCGTAATTTCCTCATAGTCGTTTCTGTATGCTTCCGCGCAGATTATCTCAGTAAGAACATCCTGAACATTGACGCCGTCCTGAGCACTGAAGCAGTGGCTGTCAGACTTTCTTTCATGTGCAACTGAGATTGCAAGCTCTCGCAAGTTATCATCAATAGTGACAACCGGCAGAAGCTTGTAAATGTCATAAATATGCCTTGAATGCTCAGCAAGCGTTCTCGCCAGGTAGTCATAGAGCTTATCAACAAGAGTTCTCTCTGCAACCTGAACTTTCAGCATTGCCGGCTGAAGCTCGTAATGCTCGACGAAATCTCCGAAGCCATTCTGAGAAAGATAGTCGTAAATAAGAGATGTAGCTTCCATCAGCTTCGTCGGATATGACTTCTGGTAAACCGCAGTTTCGATAAGAATTCTGTCTTTCAGGTATGACGAATCGCTAACGTTTGGAATATTCACTATATAACGATTGTAAGTGTGCCTGCTCTTTACGCTATCCGCATTGGCAAGCTCCAAACCAGTCTTCTCGATAGCTTTTAACATTACTTCCTTTATCCGCTTACGACCGCTTTCTGTGATTCTTGCACCGGCTTCAATTCCGAGATCAATGTCTTCAGAGAATCTCTTTATAAGGTGATAGCACTTCGACAGCGATGTCCCACCTTTAAAAACCATCTCCGGCATCAGTGAATATACCTCTTTCAAGAGCAGTGTCACATAGTAGTCCTTCTCGACTATTTCAGGGCGAATGTTCAGGCTCTCAGATGTTCTGAGGACAACCTGCGAGAACAGTTCTCTATCATCGTGCAACATCATAAATAACACCGCTTTCTACAAGATTTCTTAAAGCTTTATCCGGGAAAATCCGAGCATACTGGGATATACTTTTGCCGGTTATATTCTTTTCTTTCATCCACTTGGACATAGTTTCCCGTTTGTCATTATCAAAGAACCCTGTCGGAGCTTGGTTCATGAGTTCAAGAAAGCTGAGAATATCCGCATTTTCGTTATTAATCTCCGTTCTGGAACGGCGGAGAATCACATCGACATTCCCAACCTTGACATTCCGAAGCTTGGTCGTTTCGTTATTCGTGCAAATCTCAGTGACGTTCGGAACTTGCATTGATAACCCGAAAAGATTCATTGCCGTAAGACCCGAATAGAAACCGAATCTCTCACCATTTTCGGAGATATATTTCCGTTCGATGACCTTTTGAGGGCTGAGGATGCTTTTTCCGAATGGCGTTTCAGTCGGGACATAGTAGACTCCTCTGTCGAACCTCGCAAGCTGTCCCAACTCGCAGAGCTTTGCAAGCTCCTTCGCAATCCACGGCTTGGAATAGCTTTTAAAATGTATATCTGAGGTAAATATTGGCTCGTTTACGCCGAATTCTGACTTTAAATACTCGTAGAAATCCATTTCAAATCCTCCTCTCAGAGATATTATATCATTTTCTACCATATAAGTCAAGAGAAATATATCACGGGTTGCTACCCAAACACCGAACAAGCTCTTTCGCCGAATTCCCCATCCGAGCATATACCTCACTTGAAAGAAACTCTCGCATTTCCTCGCTATCATTACTAATCTTTACAAACTTCAACACTCCGCCCAAGTCTTCAGATAGCTCAGCTATCATATCATCAGTAACTTTTGCAGGCTCTATCATGTAGAAACAATAATCAGCAGGATATTCACTTGCTATTCCATGCAGATTACACTGTTCCGGACTTAAGTACAATACAATCGTTAGGCAAGGCGATAGACCACCGTTGTTCAAACAGCTCCACGTCTCTATTTGCGTGGCATACAATCCACTTTCAAACAAGCGCATTTTTATGGGCAACACCCTGCTTATTTCGGTTTCCACCAATAGTACACAATAGAACTTTTCCGTCTTCATTAAAAATAGATTTCTGTACATACTCTGAAATTTCTCAAATGTCAGCTTACCACCATAGTCTCTGAGTTTATTGAAGATAGGCGTTATGTCTACTGCAGACAGATTCGATGGATTCAATTTCTCATTCAATACGAAACGATTGAAAAGTTCTGCAATCACCTTCGGCTGTCCAAAATAGTCCTTGATAGCATCATCTAAACTGCTCATCACATTAATCCTCCATTTTCGTCAGATAGCTCTTTATTCTACTATTTTTCTGATGATTTGACTGTGAAGTTTACTTCACATAAACCAAGAAAGGTGAAGTAAACCTCGCAAAAGAGCCTCTAAGGTCGCTCTGCTTGCTATAATAGAATGCTTATGCAGATGAAAATAATAACAGGAGGCAATTATGACAGATCATTTAGTACTTGGACAACGTATCGGGTATTTACGGAGGCAGAAGGGACTTTCGCAAGAGGAGCTTGCAGAAAGGGCGAATCTTTCGAGAGAATTTATCAGTACAATAGAAAATAACAAGACGGGTCTCGGAGTGAATTCACTCGTGGATATTGCAAATTCACTTGGGGTTTCCGCTGATGACATTCTTGTAGATTGTTTAGAACATTCGGCATCAACGGCAGACAGTGAACTGCATCGATTGCTTTTGGACTGCACGGAGACGGAAGAGTATATACTCACACAGACAGTGAAAGCACTGAAGGCGATTCTTTCATCACGGGGAATCTAACCACAAAGTAACATAAAATAAAAACTGCATAAGACGCAACTGCACTTGGACTTGATGTCCGAGTGCAGTTTGTGTTCATGCAGAAAAGAAGCCCGGTAGAATATTCCATTTGCTGAAATGGAAAACACCCACCGGGCTGTTATCGCTACGCTTTCACATACTTCTGCTTAGGACTATTGGGCTTATCCGGCACAGTTCGCTTCAGTACTCCTTGCTGAAGTAATGGCTTTAGAATATTTGCTCTAAAGTAGTAATCAGACCTGATGGCACAGAATTCCATCATTTCTGACTTAGTTCGTTCCTCTGTGCAGAACGCAATCAGCGCACTGGTTTTATCGGCATCAAGTTTGATTGTCAATGGTGATACTCCGCCACTAGCTCCGCCTGTAACTCCGCCACTAGCTCCGCCTGTAACTCCGCCACTAACTATTGAATTTTCCGGTCCAACAGTTGCTGTCGCCGCCTCGTTCAGAGGAATTATCATGCGAAAAACGTCGCCTTCGATAAACTCCGGGACTCCACCTGAATACAACGCCGTGTACTTGTAGGTGTTCTTCATGCCAGAGCCAAGTTCATCTGCCAAGCCTATCTCACGGAAAACACTCGATATAACCGGATTCTTCGGATACGGGCTGAACGCCTTCACATTTAATGCGCCGAATCCATGAGAGCGGTTTGCGTTCTCGGTGTAAATGCGGTTTTTCTCTATTATGAATTTCGCGACGTACGCATTTGAATAATCACGATGTGCGAGCAGGTTCGAGACTATTTCTCTGAGGATTTTGTCTCTGGCACTCATGCTTACTATGCCATCCATAGCAAACAAATCATTCAAGTGTTTCCGTCCGAAAGCCATTAGTCTGTCGTAACTGTCTAACAGGTTAGTCACAATAACATCTCTATCGTCATATCTGTCAGTGTTGAATACACGAAAAATGGCGTCAGTTTTATGGTGCGCAAGAACAGATACAATCAGGCTATCTGAACCAAAAAGCAAGATTGACGCAAGTGTCAAACCTTCCTTCCCTGTTTCGGGATCTGTAAGAACCAGCTTTGCACTTCGTAGCAATTCCTCATCAGTCATATCCATCCACGGATGATGTTCTGTTCTCGCCCTTGTCATCTGCCTTGCACGATCAATCAGGTCCTCCCTTAAATCAGTAACTGTAAGTGCCGGAAAGACCGTATTTACATAGTAAGTATTCTGCTTGCGGGCATAAAGTTGGTACACCAAGTGCTGGTTATCCGTAATATCAATATCCGAGTCGTTATTTCTGTCGAAAATACGTCCTCCGCACCTGATTACGCTTAAACTTTCCGGGACGTGGATATGAATAACCGTTTTCCCGTCTACCTCATATGTCACTGGAACCAAATATAACGGCGGATTGATTTTATTTCCGTTGTTTATCGTGTTGACAAAGTCCTTCTTCATGTTCTCCAACTTGTCAGATTGAACGCCAAGAATAGAACCGTCATCTTTTACTCCGAGAAAAATGTCGCCACCCAACCTGTTTGAAAATGAGCATACAGTCTCGTAAACATCCTTCGTGATGTCTGTTGTAGACTTTTTGAACTCAACATTTATCGACTCTCCAGATACTATCTTATCCATAAGTTCACTTGGAAGTTTGGGATTCACGACTATTCCTCCTGATGCGTATTTTATAACATACTATTAGATTACCACAAATTCGGGATATAATCAAGGGTGGCTTGGAGATTTTTGCATCGAACCATTTGAACTTTTCAAAAAGACAAAATTATTGTGTGGTCATACTGCCCGAAAAGCACTTAATAAACCTTTTCGCCGAGTCTCCCATCCGAGCATACATTTCACTTGTAAGAAACTCCTGCTTCTTCTCAAAATCATTGCTAATCTTCACAAACTTCAGCACTCCACCTAGATCTTCAGATAGCCCCGCTATCATGCCATCAGAGATGTTTACGGGCTCTATCATATAAAAACTATAATCATGTGGAGACTCATTTGCCGTCTCACGGAGATGGCAATGTTCTGAGCTTAGATACAGTACAACAGTATAACATGGCAACAGCTCGCCATCATTCAAGCAATTCCACGTTTCTATCTCAGTAGCATACAGACCGTTTTCAAACAAACACACCTTAATAGGCAACGCATTACTCATTTCTGTCTCTACCAAAAGCGCACAATATAGCTTTTCTGTCTTCATCAAAAACAAATTTCTGTACATACTCTGGAACTTTTCAAGTGTCAGCTTACTTCCATAGTCTCTGAGTTTATTGAAGATAGGCATAACGTCCACCGGAGTCAATTCCGTCGGATTCAAATTCTCGCTTAACACAAAACGATTGAAAAGTTCTGCAAACACTTCATTCTGCCCAAAAAAGTCCTTAATAGCATCGTCTAAACTGCTCACTGTACTCACCTCCATCCTAATTTACTGTTTTTTTCGACAAATTAGCTATGAGATTTACTTCACATGAACCAAGAAATGTGTAGTAAACCTCGCAAAAGAGCCTCTATGGTCACTCTGCTTGCTATAATAGAATGCTTATGCAGGGCATGAATTAAAGGAGGCAAAATTATGACGGCTTGTATGGCATTTGGACATCGTGTCGGGTATTTACGAAGGCAAAATGGACTTTCGCAAGAAGAGTTAGCGGAAAGGGCAAATCTTTCGAGAGAGTTTATCAGTATGGTTGAAAATAGTAAAACAGGGCTGAGAGTGGATTCGCTCGTGAACATTGCGAACTCGCTCGGAGTTTCGGCTGATGACATTCTTGTAGATTGTTTAGAACATTCAGCATCAACGGCAGACAGTGAATTGCACCGGTTGCTTTTGGATTGCACGGAGACTGAGGAGTACATTCTTACACAAATGGCAAAAGCGTTGAAGGCGATTCTCTCATCATGGGGAATCTAACCACAAAGTAACATAAAATAAAAAACTGCATAAGACACGACTGCACTTGGGATTTGATGACCGAGTGCAGTTTGTGTCTACACAGTTCAATAATCGGTTTTGCTAACTCACCCCGCCATCCCCCTGCACTTCCTTGTTCCCGCTCACCGGCACACAGAGATACTTCGCCGCGTCCGCACCGGCGAGGTAGATTACTATCGGCAGGCAGAACAGTGCAAGTGTGACGACCATTGCGGTTGTCGGGCTCTGGCATTTCGACGAAATCCAGAGGAGGAGAAGCGAGAACAGAATCAGCACAGCCGTTCTGTAAGCAAGGAGTATCACGAGATAGCCCCAGATGGGTAGTTCTCCGAGGGCAAACATATCGCTTATGCAGTTCACGCCTGACGTGATGCCGTCTGTGCCGTATGCCGAAAGAATCTGGGCAAAGTACGGGATATTCACGCCAAGGCTTACGGTAATAGCAAGCAAAATCGCAATAATACAGCTATGCCGGTAGTAGGTCTTCCTGCCGGCTTTTGTCGTGTAGAGGACATAGCCGATCCGACAGCGGTTGTCATAGGCGACAACCGGCGAGAGCATCAGGCAGAGTGCGGCGATGGCAGTCAGTCCGAGAATGTAGTCCTGTCGGAGGGTATCAAGTCCGAGAATGAGGCGGTAGCCTGTCTGGTAGAACATGTCGTTGGTACCCTTGCCTTTAGAGACAAGATACTCATACTGATTCTTCGCCTTTTCAAAGCCTCTTTCGGCATAATCGGAATCAAAATTACTGGGTTCGGTAGCTATAAACTCTGTTGCTTCCTCGTCGGTCATTTCTGAAATCCGGGTGCAGTAATAGAGATAATAGTTGTCGTCGGGGTTATAGGGCTTTGAATAGTTGAACGCCGTGTAAAGCTGAATCGCGAGGACTGCCGCTATTATCACTGCGCCTTTGTGCATGACGAGAGCTTTGTAGGCAGTATAGCTGAAAAGGCTTTTGGGAACACGCTTTGAGAAAGCCGAGGCGGAGCTTCTCTTAATCTCCGAAATGCTGATTGATGAATAAAGATGGCAAACTATAACTATTGCAACTACAAATCCAATCGCAATACAAGCAACAGTGCAGGCGAACAGGTTCGCGGGATAGCCTAAGAAGTTGATGTTTGTGTAGGTTTTGAAGAAGTTCCTCGGCTGAGTGAGTGCGACCAAGTTAATATATTTCAACGGAGAGAAAATCGAGTTGCCGGAAATGAGGGCATAGAGAGCCGTTTCGACTGCGGCAATAGCAATCATCACGAGGTATGCCACGATGTTTGAAAGCCTTATGAACAGAGCGGAGACTATCAGGGCGCAGAGGGTCAGTGCGAAAAGCTTGATTATAAAGCTGTAAACCAGCAAATCGCCGACGGTTATGGCGAGGTTACAGCCTAAGTAGCCTTCGAGGGACTGCACCGCACGGCTAAGATCTCCCAATCCGCAACGATATGCTCCTATAGCCAGATTGCTCAGGTACATGATTCCGAAAGTTGCGAAGCATACAGTGAAAACGACTGCCGACTTTGCGAGTGCATGCCTTGCTCTGCCGTATTTCAAGAGCTTTATGAGAGCGACGACGCCGGATTCCCTGTCTTTATAGAAGACGGCTGTAACGCAGGCGAGGAGCGAGAACATCACGAGTATATCGGTGGCCACGTTGTCGGTCGCCAGAAGAACGCCGTCCGACGGAGCATAGGTCGGCGTTACATCCCGGACGGCTTCATATGCCGACGGAGTTTTTACTATATTCCGACAGGAAAAGCTGTCGGTGTCTGCGAAAATGGAAACCGAAGTCATCGTCTCAGCGGTAGTATTGATTTCAGCAAGGTAGTCCTGATAGCCTAAAATCTCTTCAAGTCGGGAGATTTCGCTACTCAGAATCGACATATCCTGCCAGTAGTATTCGCAGTATAGCGGCTCGCCCGTCTGCCGGACGGTCTCATAGAGTTCTTCGTCATATCTGAAAGCTTCTTCGGCGGTCATTCCACTTACGTCTTCAAGATATGCTTTGTACTCACTATCCGAGAAGTTGCCGAAGCTCTTTGTTGAGGCGATATAGACATTCAGAAGAATCGCCGCCGCAGTCACCAGAAGAAAAGCCTTATTGTGAAAGATCTTGTAAAGTTCGTTTAAAAAGATTCTCATCACATATCACCGTACAACTGCATATACAGCCCTTCAAGGGTTTTCTCGCCGTCTTTGACCTGAGCCGTCAGCTCGTCCACCGTTCCACTGTCGATGAGTTCGCCCGACTTCAAGAGCAGAATGCAGTCGGCTATGGTCTCGATGTCCGAGACTATGTGGGTCGAAATGATGACAATCATGTCTTTCGAGAGCGAGGAGATAAGATTTCTCGTTAAGACCCTCTGCTTCGGGTCGAGACCGGCTGTCGGCTCATCCAAGATAAGAAGATGCGGGCTTCCGAGAAGCGGCTGGGCAATCAGCGCACGCTGTTTCATTCCGCCGGAAAAGCCGCCTATTTTCTTGTTTGCGACATCCGAAAGCTCGACAAGTCGAAGAACCCTTGCGATTTTGCCGTCAATCTCTGACTTTTCGATTCCCTTGAGTGCCGCTATGTAGCCCATGAAGCGTTTCAGGGTGAACGATGGGTACAGCTCCTGCTGTTGCGGCATGAAGCCAATTTCGGAACGATATTTCGAGCCGAGGTCACGGATATTTTCGCCGTTCCAGAGAATTGTTGAACCTTTGTCGGGGTCAAGATTCTGGGTCAGGATGTTCATGAGTGTTGACTTCCCTGCCCCATTCGGTCCAAGAAGACCATAGATGCCGTCGGAGAAGTCGAAGGAGAAGTCATTCAGCGCGTGCTTGGTGCCGTAGTGCTTGCCTAAGGTTGAGATTTTAAGGGTGTTCATTGCTGTGATTCCTTCCATTCTGCATATTGGCGGTTTGCTTCGGCGATTATGTCGTTTATGCCGGCTTCTTCAAGCGTTTCACGATATTCGGTCAGATATTCTTCAAAGGTAAGGTTGCTGTAATTAAACATATTCTTTCCGTAAACACATGTCACCGCTCGAACTTCTATACATTGCTGATAAACTTCTGAATCGTCAAAAACAAAATCGAAGTCTTCACTGACATAAGCGTTTTCGAGCGATTCAAGATAGGTCTCGCTGATATATGAGGATTCATCATATGTTGGAATACACAGAAGCAGGTTTGCAAACTGCTCATAGGCAGTCTGGTAGTGTGTATCCGGCTCGATTTTGCCGTTATCGAGGATATAATCTTCATAATCTGCATAACACATTCGGTTGTTCAGTTCCTCGTCGGTGAGCATTGTCGCTATGAAATCAAACGCCATATCCTGATTTTTGCTTGTACTGCTTACACCAACAGCATTGCTGTTTCTTGTCAGTGAAACGCTGTCATCATAAACGACATAAACGGGAATATATACTCTGTTGCGATCCGAATCAGTGCCAAACGGAAGATCGAATATATCTCCATTGTCTGCGGGAAGATACACGGTGTTCTCAAAAGCGAAGAAAGAGTTGAAAAACGAATACTCTCTCACATATCCTTCGAGATTCAGGCTGTACATCATTTCAAGATAGCTGACAAATTTCTCATTATCCAGCCAGCTCTTTGCAGTCTTCTCTTCCTCATCCCAATATACTCCCGTTGTCAACACCTGAGAATCAACATAGTATGATGTCTGGTAATTCGAGTAAGTCATGATAGGCGTTACGCTTGATTCTTCCGAAGCTATTTGCTCAAGTATATCCATCTGCTCAGTGAGCGGTTTTTCAAGGTCATAGCCGTACTTATCTACCAGCTCAGCGTTCAAGTACAGGCATTTCTGATAGCTTAATGAGCCATTGCAGTTTATCCCGTATATCGTTCCGTTGTACCTGAGTGAAGTCCACAGATTTTCAGGCATCATAGAGTAAAGAGTCTGACCGACTTCAGTGTTTTCAAGATAATCATCGAGTGGCAAAAGCAAATCGTCACGAATACAGTAGTAGTATTTATCTGTACTGATAATATCAATCTGTTCCCCACTGTCAACCAGAGCTTTCAGACTGCTATAGTAATCGACAGAGCCGTAGTTACTCAGATAGTAATCGCTGTAGATGACATTCAGGTCTATGGTTTCAATAAATATTACATAGTCCTTGCCGATACTATCTAGGTATTCGTTTACTGCGTTTTGAATATTAACGCTATAAGAGTTTCCTATCATCGCCACGACAAGTACTGTCTTTTCTGGGTACTCCGCCTGAAGTTCCTCTTTGGTCATGCCATAGGACTGAGGATAAAAGGATATGTCTGTATGGCGGTTTCCGTCTTCGTCTGTATATGTTTCCTGAACCTCGATTTCTCCGTCCTCATTTATCCACGAAGTGATATAGTATTCGTCTTCACTTTCGGGAGCGGTTGTGACAGCGGTAGTTGTAGCTGCTATCGCGGTCTCCTCCCCTGTGAGCTCATCCTCCGCAATCTTCACATAGCAATAATCACCGTCAAGATACTTCATCACAAAGCCATCGTCGGCATGGTAAACAACCGAATATGAGTAGTTGTCATCGAGATTAAGGCTGTACTGCTTCCCGGTAGAGATTTCAATTGCGATTTTAGACGATGTGTCGAAGATATAACCACCACAGACTTCATAGGAGCCGGAGCCGACTTCTATCTCTTCACCGTTCGGGGTGAGGATGAATTTGCCGGTGTCACCGTTCAGAATAAGATAGCCGTTTGACCATTCGGAGATATTTACTATGTCGCTTTCACGGAACTCGCCGGTCTCGATGTTATACATATAGTAGTCGTAGTTATACCAGTCGGTGTTCTTATAGTCGTCCTGCATGATGTCCTCTATTGTCGGCTCGTCGCCTTTCAGATAGCTATATTGAAGATAGATTTTGCCGTTATATTCGCCATAAACCCAGTCTTTGCCACCATCATATGAGCCTATCTTCGCTATTTCGCTATACTCGCCGGAAGAAATGGAGTAACTGCTGAAATATATCGTCCTCTGATTGGTGCTTGTGCCGTAAGCATCATAAACGCTTTCTTCGGAACAGAAATAGATTGTGTCGCCGGTCAGGACGATTCTTTCATAGACGTTTACTGTCCTGTCGGAGACTGTTCTGAGCTTCACGCGTGAAGTTCCGTCGGTCTCTGCGCTGTAAATCGAGAAGTAATTTTCATAGCCGTCATCGCCCATTGAAACGCCGGTCACGAAATAGTAGAGTTTGCCCTCATATAAAAACGGGTGGTTGTACATTCCAAAAGATGGACAAGTGTCCGAATCGGTATGGGTGCAGTTAGGATAAGGGCAGACGATGACCGACACCATACTCTCAAAATCCAAAAAGTGAAGCCTTGACAAGGAGTCGACAAACAGCTCCCCGCCCTCGCCGACATCCGTATACTGGCTGATGACCCGTGAAGTAGATTCGGTTTCATCTGTGCCGCTATCTCCGCAAGAAGTGAACACAGATAAGCAAAGCGTGATTGCAAAAATTACTGATAACAGCTTTTTCATGATTGGCTCTCCTTCCATTCGGCGTATTGCTTGTTTGCCTCGGCAATTATGTCTTCTATGCCGGCTTCTTCTAAAAGCGCACGGAAATCAGAAAGATACTCGTCAAAATCGGTATATTCCGTGAGGCGGTTGTATGTCATCTCGCCCATCACGCCGAGGACATCCAAACACTGCTGATATACTTCGCTGTCGTCAAACACAAAGTCGAAGTCTTCATTGACATATGCTTCTTCGAGGGATGTCTTGTATACTTCGGCGATATTGGATGCTTGTCGGGTTGCAGGAATGTTCAGCAAAAGATTTGCAAACTGTTCATATGAGAAGTAGTATGAGTAGCTGCTGATTCTCCCGTCGCTGTACATTTCCGATTCATAATCGGCATAACACATACGCTTATTGAGTTCCCCGTCTGTGAGCATGGTTGCGATGAAATCAAATGCCATGTCCTGATTTTCACTGGTGTTGCTTACTCCAAGAGCATAGCAGAAGGTCATATTTCTTGTGAGGACCGGCTGTGAATCATCATACACAGCATATACCTGCTTATAAATGGGTTCTCCGGTTTCGATGTCGGTATCTGCCCAGTGGTTGAAAAGCTCGCCACTTTCCGGCGGATACTCTACTATACAATCAAGGGCAAAGTATGATTCGGTATATGCTGTTGTCAACAAGTCTTCATTATAGAGGGTAAACGCCGTCTTCAAAGTGGAGATAAAGTCTTCATCATCAAGCCGGCTTATTGCGGTTTTGTTTTCTGAGTCCCAATATACTCCCGAAGTCAGTTCGGTTTTGTCGTAACTGGTATCAACAAGCAGTGACGAAAATCCCGAATAAACGGCTGTGCTCACTCTTTCTCCCTGAATAGTCTCAAGCAAATCAAACTGTTCTGTGAATGATTTTGAAAAGTCATAGCCGTATTCATCCGCCAATGCGGCATCTATATAATATAGATGAGTGGACTTTATGGAGCCGTTGCAGTTGATTCCATAGATGGTGCCGTTATACCTGTATGCCTTCCAAAGGTTCTCTGGCATCATCGAATAGAGAGTCTGCCCGACCTCGGTATCTTCAAGATAATCATCAAGAGGCAGGAGCAAATCATCTCTTATGGCGTAATAATAATTTGCGGTGCTGATGATGTCAATCTGTGTCCCGCTGTCAACCTTCTCTTTCAAGCCGCTGTACCAATCGGCAAGCCCGACATTCGAGCAGTAATCGCTGTAGACTGCATTGGTTTCAGTGAACTCGAAGCATATGACATAATCCTTGCCGAGATCATTCAGATATTCGTTGACCGCTTCGGTTATATAGCAATATCTGTTACTTCCTATGCATGCAACGACAAGAACCGTCTTGTCCGGGTATGCCGCCTGAATCTCCTCATATGTCTGGATGTCCGGCGACTTTGAGTATTGCATGGTGCTTCCGTCTTCAAATTCTTCGTAGTACTGAATATACCCGTCATCATCCATCCACGAGGTGATATAATACTCGTGAGTCGTGGCTTCGGTGGCGGTTGTGGCTGTAGTCGTAGCCGCCGTTGTGGTTTCGCTTTCCTGCAAGGTTTCGCTTCCGCAACCGCAAAGCATAATTACAAACACCAGAACCAATACAAATAATCTCTTCATACTATCTCGTCTCCTATAAGCTCATCCTCGGCAATCTTCATATACCCATCATCTCGCCTGATGATATAGCTCCCGTCAAGATACCAGACAACCCAGCCGTCATAGTCGCTGACGCTGTACCTCTTGCCGGTTTTGAGGTTGATGCACTCACGGTCAGTGCCGCCGGAGAAAAGCATATCGTTCACCACGCTATAGGTTGACATTCCAAGCGGGGTGAAGTTTTCGTAAATGCTCTCGTTGCCTTTGGAGTCGAAAACGGTCACGGTGGTGCCGGAAATAGCGATGAAGTAGTCGCTGTCCACAACGAAGTTGTCATAGCTGTCGTCGGAGCCGGGCATATCCCAGTCTACAAAGCTCTCCGAGGCGATGTCATAGCAACAGTAGTGATTCTCATAAAGAGCCGTGAACTCATCCCAGTGCTCCGTCATATAGTCGAAGTCTTCCCATTTCTCATCCCAAGGCTCATCAAGGGCGTTCTCGGTCAGGTAGATCTTGCCGTTATATTCGCCGTAGATCGTCGCTCCGCCGTCATAGCCGGAGTCGAGCTCTCCCAAGCAATAAAAGCTCTCGGTGGAATAGTCAAACCGATAGAGATAAAAAGTCTCGTTGCCTGTGGCGATGAAGTTGACTGCGTCAAATTCCGACTCCGTGCCGACAAAATAGAGGCTGGTCCCGACCAGAAGCGCCTTTTCCGAATGGTAAAGCTCGATATTCTCAGCAGTCGTTACTTTGCGGCGGTTGGAGCCGTCGATGGAAGCGGAATAGGCGACAAGATTATTCTGCGGCAAGCCGTCGCTGTTCGTAATGGTCTCCTGTACGAAATAATAGAGACCGCCGTCAACCGCCACAGGGTGGTTGACAATGCCGAAGGCTGTGCATTCGTCCGGGTCATTATGAAGACAGTTCGGCTTTGAGCAGATATAGGTGTAAGCCATGGTTGTGAAGTCGATATACATAAGTCTCTCGCCGTCCTCGTAAAACTCACCGTTGTTATACAGATTCGAGAAGACATAAACCGCCGACGACTCCTCATATCCGTCAAGAGTCTCCGTTGTAACCCTGCTCCCGCAGGACGTAAGCATCAGCACTGCCAATAATACCGCTAAAATTTTAATCATAGTTATTTGCCCTCCATTCCGAATATTGCTTGTTTATCTCCTCTAAAAGCTCATCAATACCTGCTTCTTCAAGCTCGGATTTCAGAGAAGCGAGGTCTGCCTCGACTGATGAGTAGTACAGGTATGAGCGATTACTGGCGGCGCTTTCCACAGCCACATAAAGCTCTTCATTGCCCCTGATATCAAACGCAAAGCCTATTGCTTCGCTTTCATCGGCGGGTGAAGCTGTTTCAAGAATTTCCTTGCAAAGCTCGTTCATGTCCTGTGGCATATCCCCCGAGCTGTCGGAGTATGGCAGGCTTATAAGCGGGTTGTAGAACCTGAGCATATCCAGCACCGGGCGAGCATCCGACACGACACCATCGACGATATTATAGTCATCGCCCTCTATGCCGTAGGTCAGAAGATTGTTCAGGTATGAATCCGTCTGGCTGAGAAGTATAAAGTCAAACGCTTGAGACTTGTATTCAGAACCCGAATAAATTCCGATTCCGCCCAGAGCCTGAGTATAGTGGTAATCGGACATCGGCACAACCGTGTAATCCTCGGTGTTGTCTTTTGAATCAACTATCTTCTGAATGTTGGACCTTATTTCAAATCTTGCCGGGCTAATAAAAATGAAGCAGTCGTCAAGCCCAACGAAGTCGTAATTTTCGAGGACACCTGCGTTTTTCAACTCATACATCATCTCGAGATACGCTTCCAATTTCTCGCTGTATGCAAGGCTTACCGCAACGCCGTTCTCACTGTCGAAGGAAATGCCGTCCATATAAATAAAACGGTCGATACAGTATGCCGAAGAATAGCCGGCTGAAACTCCCGCACAGCCTTCAGACTTCATTACTTCTTTAACAATATCAAGCTGTTCGGTTATAGTCTTGTCAAAATCCCAACCGTATTTTTCGGCAAGTTCGGTGTTGATATAGTAATAGCAATCTGCTCTTACTCCGACTTCATACCCGCCGAAATTGTAAAGAACGCCGTTCACCCGGAATGAATCCCAATATTTTTCGGGCAGGGAGTTATAATAAGCCATAGCTTCCTCTGAGCTTTCAAAATAGCTGTCGAGGGGTTCATAAATTCCATCGTAAATATTGCTAAAGTAAGCGTTGATAAGCCCGTTTCCCGAAGTGCATGTACAGCGTGCGAGTATATCAACCTGTTCACTCGACTCAAGCTGTTCTATATACGCATCTCTTGCATCGTCATAGTAGAGCGCGGCATTATAGAAATCAACCGGCGAAAAGCAGATGACGTAGTCCTTGCCGAGAGAAACAAGATAATCGTTGATGGTGTCGATGGGTATGAGCCTTGTATCTTCTGCGGGATAATCATACCCGAGCCAGACCAGAACCGTCTTGTCGGGATACTTCGCCTGAATTTCGTCTGCCGATTCATAGTAATTGGGGTAGTATTTATGTCTGTAGATGTTTGTACTGTGTCCGTTTACATAGGTTTCCTCTACTATCAATACGCCGTTTTCCTCTGTCCACGAAGCGACGTAATATTCTTCTTCGCTTTCGGGAACGGTCGTAACGGCAGTGGTCATAGCCGCCGTTGTGGTTTCGCTTTCCTGCGGGAGGTCTTCGGACTGCCTTCCGCAGGATGTGAAAATTGCCAGGCAGAGTGTGATTGTGAGAATTATGGATAGTAATCTTTTCATGGTGAACCGCCTTTCATTTGTGCTTTCATAATAACAGACACCGATTTCGGGCGATTGGGTGCAAAATCGGTGGGGAGAAGCGAAAATTGTCTCCCCACCGACTTTAGCGGCTTTCACTCCGCCGATATCTCCATCAGCTCCTCCCCTTTCCACTCGATATCGACCTGCCATTTGTTGTAGATAATTTTTGTGCCATTTTAATACTCCTCTCAGATAACAAGCTAATAATGTTCGCTTGCTTGATGCTTGGATTTTAGCATAGGTGAGAGAGGTTTGCAACTTTTGGTTTTGGGCGAAAAAAAGCCCGGCGGTGATTTGTAAAAAAACACCTGCCGGGGATATTTTATATATTACTGTTTCTTGGATTTTTCCTGACAGAACAGTCCGAAGATAAACAACGCCGACTGTCCATATAAGCCCGTATCGGAATCGGACAAGGATTCCGCTGTTCTGGAAGTATAGAACTCATCCATCGCTTCTTCTTCCGAAATGTTGTATTTCTCCGAAATCATCCGGACAACCTCCGGTATGAGTGTTGCCCTTATTGTCGCATGTGCCATAGTTCTACACCTCCACAATGTAGCTTTCCACAAACGCTAATTCAGCCAGAGATGCCTCTGTGCAGAATGCTATTTGGTTGTTGATTTTTTCGAATTTCAGGCGCTCAACCGCATCCTCTTTTCGCATAATTCCCTGAACAACATAGGACACGGTCTCGCCGACATTATCATTTGCAATCTTTCCGATAACAATGTCGTATCCATGCGTATAATTCACATTGCTCCTACATTGCACAACCATATCAAGCCAATCCAATGAAGCTTCTTTAAAAATCTTTTCTTTCAAAGTATTGCTTTCGCTCCACTCGTATATATTTACGACAGCCTGTTCCCTTTCGCCACTGTTTCGTGACAGAATCTTTGCACGCCGAACCGCCCATCGTTCAGCTTGTTCCTTTATGTCAGTGGTGTAAAAAGCGAATCCAAAATCTCTGCCGATTTCACTCGTAACAATTTTCGGTTGCTGTATTTCCAAAGTTGTCCCGTGATACACTAACATTTGCGGTCGCCTCCCAGATACTGATCGATAAGCTGCATCATATACTCCATGCTCATGCCATGAAGGTCGTCATAATCGTCGCGAAGCATGTCGAGAACCTTTTCTTTCTTGAATAACTCATACACTTTTTCACTCGGCTGATTTGTATGCTCTGCGTAATACTCAACACAGAATGATACAAACGACAATTTGCTCATCCGATCACCTCCAAGATAACATCATACTATTCTTATAGCTTACCACAAAACCACGCATAAATCAAGCTTTCTTTCGGCTTTCAGCTTTTTGGTTTGCAACTTTTCCGCCAAATTGTCCCTTGACGATTCGGGAAAATACTACTATAATAGAATAAACAACTATTTTGGAGGGGTTACTATGTATCGGATGAAGGGCGAAATCCGTTTCAGCGAAACGGACGAGCAGGGGCGGCTCAAGCTCGGAAGCCTCATCAACTATATGCAGGACTGCGTTATGCTTCACTCGGAATCGTTGGGAGTCGGGCTTGACTATCTCATAAAAAATCACCGTGCATGGCTTCTTTCGAGCTGGCAGGTGATTCTTGAGAGATGCCCGAGGCTCTATGACGAGATAACAATCGAGACAAGACCTTATGAATTCGCGAACTGCTACGGACACAGAAACTTTATCATAACGAATCAGAGCGGCGAGTTGCTTGTGAAGGCAAATTCCATCTGGGTTTACGTCAACACCGAGTCGATGAGACCGGTGAGACCGTCGGAAGAAGAAAAAGCCGCCTACGGCTTGGACGAAAAGCTTGAGATGGATTATGCTCCGAGAAAGCTCTCCCTCCCCGATGGGATGACCGATTTGCCGCCGATTCCCGTCAGAGCTGACGACATCGACGTTTATCATCACGTCAACAACGCAAGATATATAGAGCTTGCTTTGGGTCAGCTCCCTGAAATCGGGAACATAAAAGAGCTCAGAGCAGAATATAAGCGTCAGGCGCACCTCGGTGACACTATTTATCCGAAGATTGCGACTGTTGACGGCAGTTACTTTGTCGATTCGGCTGATGCGGACGGGAAAACGTATACTTCCGTGCAGGTTATTTCGTGATTTGTGTGCAAAAAAGAGCCCCCACACGGCGTGGGAGCTCTTTTTTAAGTACTGATTATTCCTCTACGGGTGCGCCTACGGGGCATACTGCCTGGCAGTTGCCGCAGGAGATGCAGGTATCGGGATCGATAACATAGGTCTCGTCGCCCTCGGTGATAGCCTCAACGGGGCACTCTGCTGCGCAAGCACCGCACTTAACACACTCTTCAGTGATTCTGTAAGCCATTGTAGTTTCCTCCTTGATAATTTTTTGGAAGTGACCGAGTGCCGACATCGACACTGCCCATCGACACCGCTCATACATATATAATAGCACATTTTCAGAAAAATACAAGATTAAATTTTGTCAGTTTGGCGATTTCGAGTTGAAAATATGAATTTTATATGCTACAATAAGCACAGCTAAGATTGAAAGAAGGAGGTTATATGCTCAAAAATGCTCTTTCCGCAGTGTTAAGATATCTGCGAAGGCTCGACAAGCTGTTACTTCTGTTGGTTCTTGCATGCTGTTCGCTCGGGATACTTCTTCTTTATTCGCTCATGGTGAACAGTGAGACACAGACAATCACCAATGCCACCATAAGCTCGTCGACCGTAAAAACTCAATTTTTCGCCGCATTGCTCGGCATAATCATATCGCTGTTTTTGGCGGCACTCGACTACAGAAAATTCTCAAAGCTCTGGTTTATATATCTGCCCATAACAATCGGGCTGACGCTTCTTACGTTCACGAGCCTTGGCACATCGGGGCTCGAGGGCTCTGACGACCAGGCGTGGATAATGATTGGCTCGTTCAGCCTGCAACCGTCGGAATTCTTAAAAATCGCATTCATCCTTTCGCTGTCCTATCATTGCTACAAGACAAAGGACTTCTTCAATAACCCCTTAAATATCCTTGCCCTCTGTGCTCATGCCGCAATCCCGATTGCGCTCATCATGCTACAGGGCGACGACGGCACTGCCATCGTTTTCGTTGTGATATTTTTGGCGATTGTATTCGCCGCCGGAATTTCGTGGAAGTATATCCTGGGGGCGTGTGTTGCCACGCCGATTGTGTTCTATTTACTCTGGAACTTCTATCTGCAATCGGTACATAAGAACCGAATACTTGCAATCATCAATCCGGCGGAATACGCGACCGAGGACTCGCTCTATCAGGTCAACAAGTCGCTCATCGCCATCGGCTCGGGGCAGTTGACGGGAAAGGGACTCTTCGGCGGGGATTATTCCTATGTTCCCGTCTGCCACAGCGACTTTATCTTCTCCTATGCCGGACAGACGCTCGGCTATATCGGGTGCCTCACGATAGTGATTCTTCTTGGGCTCGTGTGCTTCAGAATTCTCGGGAACGGTCTCAGGGCTTCCGATACTCTCGGCAGGTGCATCTGCATGGGCGTCTTTGCCTATTTGTTCGTACACTGCGTTCTGAACATCGGCATGTGCGTCGGGGTTACGCCGGTTATCGGGATTCCCCTGCCATTCTTCTCTGCGGGAGGCTCGTCGATGCTCTCAATCACCGTCGCAATGGGGCTCGTGATGAGCGTCCACTTCCACAGCTCTAAATATGATACTCTATTTAAAAAGAAATAAGAAACGAGGAAACAAACATGAGTAAAACTTCTTTTGAACAGCTCTACCCAACAGACGCAAAGTCACGCTTCGAACACGTCGAGAACGAATTCGAAGCACTCTTCAAGTATCCGGCGACCCGATTCTTCTCGGCTCCCGGGCGTACGGAGATTTGCGGAAACCACACCGACCACAATCGTGGGCGTGTCGTTGCGGCGGCGGTGAACCTTGACGTTATGGCGGCTGTCAAGCCTCAGACCGACGGGGTTATCACAATCAAGTCGGAGGGCTTCCCCATCGACACCGTTGACACCCGCAACCTTGACGTTCACGAAAGCGAGAAGAACACTTCGGCTTCGCTTATCCGCGGCGTCTGCATGGGTCTTAAGAACCGCGGCTACAAAATCGGCGGCTTCACTGCTTATACCCAGTCGAACGTTCTGAAGGGCTCTGGGCTTTCGTCGTCGGCGGCTTTCGAGGTGCTTATCGTAACTATTCTCAGTCACCTTTATAACGACGGCTCAGTTTCGGACATCGAGGCGGCACAGATTGCGCAGTATGCTGAGAACGTCTACTTCGGCAAACCCTCGGGGCTTATGGACCAGATGGCATCGTCGGTCGGCGGAGTTGTGGGAATCGACTTTGAGGATCTCGAGAATCCCGTTGTCAAGGCGCTTTCACTCGACCTTAGCAAGTACGGCTACAGCATCTGCATAGTTGACACCAAGGGCAACCATGCTCACATGACCCCCGAATATGCCGCAGTTCCGGCTGAGATGAAGGCTGTTGCGGGAATGCTCGGCAAGGAAGTCTTAAGAGAGCTCACAAGAGACGACGTTATAAACAATCTCCCGAAGCTCAGAGAAATTCTGGGCGACAGAGCCGTGCTTCGTTCGCTCCACTTCTTCGACGAGAACGAGAGAGTGGATGAGCTCGTCAAGGCTCTTGAAGAGGGCGACTTCAACAAGTTCCTTGAGGTTATAAAGGCTTCCGGAAACAGCTCCTATAAGTACCTCCAGAATGTATACGCTTCCTCAGTTCCGACCGAGCAGGGCGTTTCCTTGGGGCTTTACATGAGCGAAAGGCTTCTTTCCGGCAACGGCGCCACCAGAGTCCACGGCGGAGGCTTTGCCGGAACGATTCAGGCGTTTGTGCCGGACGACATGCTCGAAAACTACAAAGCCGGCATGGAGAAGATTTTCGGCGAAGGAAGCTGTTATGCTCTTAAAATCCGTCCCGTCGGCGGAACCGAGGTATTGTTTGGATGAGAATGAGAAAAAAGGCACATCTTGAGGAAAGGCTCGAGAAGTGCATCGAAACCGGCAAGCTCATCATCCTCAACTGTGAGGACAGGAACTTTGTAACCTCTGTTGAGAAGAAAGAGTATCTCGACCTCCCCCGCCCTTTTCGGGAACGACAACCCTATCATCATGGAAATCGGTTGCGGCAAGGGGCAGTTCGCAAGGGAGTTCGCCAAGCGTGAGCCGGGACTCAATATCTTAGCGATAGAGAAGACCTCGAACGTCATCGTCGAAGCGGCTGAGAAGGCTATTGCGGAGGATATCCCGAACCTGATTCTCCTTCGGGCTGATGCGAACTATCTTGAGAAGTTCATCCCCGATAACAGCATTTCGGGGCTGTATCTCAATTTCAGCTGTCCGTATCCCAAGAAGAGCTATGCCGTTCATCGGCTTACGCACCGAAACTTCCTTAAGATTTACGACAAGCTTCTCAAATCCGATGCGGGAATCTTCCAGAAAACCGACAACAGAGAGTTTTTCGAGTTTTCGATTCAGGAGTTCTCGGAATACGGGTTCGTTCTTCGGAACGTGAGCCTCGATTTACACCACAGTGACTTCGAGGGGAACATCGTAACCGAGTATGAGCAGAGATTCTCGGAGATGGGGCTTCCCATCTATCGGCTCGAGGCTTGGAAGCGTCAGGGACTTGTATAGAAGTTTTGTCTGGATTTCCTTGACAAGTTCCCCGCGATAGTGTATATTTATATGTAGAAATATTGTCCATGATATGGGCATATTGTAATTTCAAAAACAAAAAAATCACCCATGGAGGAAAGACAATGAAGAAATTTATCTCACTGCTCTTAGTGGCAGTAATGCTCCTTAGCCTTGTCGGCTGCGGAAGCACATCGACAGGCGAGTATCCCGACGGGGATATCGAAATCATCATCCCCTATAAGGTCGGCGGAACGACTGACCTCGCGGTAAGAGGCGTTCTTGACGCTATCCCCGAGGATGTTCTGAGCGTTGACATCACCGTCACCAACACGGTCGGCGGCTCGGGTCTTATCGGTACTGAGGAGTTCATGCAGGCTGACGCTGACGGCTACACCCTGGGACTTCTCAACTGTGACCTCGTTCTCAACTACGTCACCGGCGCCACCGAAATCAACCCGATGGAGGACATGATTGCCCTCGGATGCGTTGAGCAGGACCCCTATTTCCTCCTTGCCGCTCAGAATGACAAGTTCTCAACCTTTGCCGAGTTCATCTCATATGCAGAGGCTAATCCCGGCGAGCTCGTCGTAGGCGTTACCGGTGTCGGAACCATTCCGAACCTTCTCGGCACAATTCTTACAACCGCAGGTCTTGACGTTCTCGTAGTTCCCTATGATTCTGCTCCCGACGCTATCGCCGCAGTATTGGCGGGCGAAGCCGACATCTGCATCTCGGCTATGGCATCAGCCGCAGGTAACCTCGAGTCTGGCGACCTCATCGCTATCGCCGCCACCTCTTCGGCACGCTCCGAGACCTTGCCTGACGTTCCCACAATGGCAGAGGTTGACAACAGATTCGCGGATGTAAACCTCCTGAGCTGGATTATGATTGCCGTTCCTGCGGGAACCGACGACGAAATCGTCGATTTCTGGAAGTCGGCTATTGCGGACGCTGTCGCTTCCGACGACTATGCGGAAACAAGAGAGAGCTTCTACTTCGAGTCTATCACTCTTACCGCCGATGACCTTGACGACTTTGTAAACGAACAGGCTGATTACTACAAGACATTAACCTGATATGAAAAAGTATGATATCGGTGTCTCGATAGTTCTGATTTTAATTTCGATATATATGATGGTGACCGCCTCGGGTTATAACGAGGCGGTCAGCGGCACAGCTATGGGTCCCGGAGTGTGGGTTATCATCCTGTGTGTCATCATGATAATTCTCTCGGCGATTCTTCTTTTGCGTGCCCTGTTCGGGGACAAGCTGAAAAGCATGATGCAAAAGAAGTCAGAAGCCGCCGAAGCTGAACTGGCTGAGGAAGCTCCCGCTGAAAAAATCTTCGACTTCAAATCCCCCGGCATGAAGAGGCTTTATGTGGCATTGGGAGTGCTGGCGGTATTTGTCCTGCTTCTTGAGCTCTTTGGGTTCTACATCGCTGTGGCGTTTTTACTGCCGGCGATAATGGCTATCTTCGGAGAGAGAAGATGGTGGATGATGCTTGCAGTCACCGCAGGGTCTCTCCTGTTCATATATCTCGTATTCGTATTATTCCTTAGCATCCGCCTGCCGCAAGGCATCATCTTCTGAACGCGTGAGGTAACAAAATGCTTTCATCTTTACTAACGGCAATTTCAACCGTCTTCACGCCGTTCAATCTCCTGCTCACGTTTGTCGGAGCGTTTTTCGGAGTGTTTATAGGTGCGATGCCCGGGCTCACCTCGATTATGGGCTTGAGCCTTCTCTTGCCGCTTACTCTCACTTTTGAGGGCAACAGCGGAATCCTGATGCTTTTGGGAGTCTTCTGCGGCTCCATCTACGGCGGTTCGATAACCGCCATTCTCATTAAAACTCCCGGAACGGCGAACTCAGCCGCAACCGTCCTCGACGGCTATCCGCTCGCTCAGAAGGGCGAGGCGGCAAAAGCTCTCGGAGTTTCGACGTTCGCTTCAACCTTCGGTGGCATATTCAGTGCGATTATGCTCCTCTGGACGGCTCCGCTTCTCTCAAAGGTTGCGCTGTCGTTCACATCTCCCGAATACTTTGCACTCGCCGTCTTCGGAATCAGCATGGTCACCTCCCTTTCGTCGAAGAACATTCTGAAAGGGCTCATAAGTGCGGTTATAGGACTGCTCTTGGCGACCGTCGGAATGGACAGCCTGACCGGTGCGAAGAGGTTTACATTCGACTCGACATATCTCCTCGGCGGAATTGCGATGGTTCCGGTCCTGATCGGGCTTTACGCATTCTCGCAGGGGCTTTCGAATATCGTTGAGGGAAACAAGGTGCCCGTCAAGTCTAAAGAGAAAATCAAGCACACATTCCCCACCCCGAAGATTATCAAGAAGATTATGCCGACGGTTCTTCGGTCAAGCATTATCGGAACCGTAATCGGCGCAATTCCTGGCACCGGCGGCGACATCGCCTGCTGGACAGCCTATAACGAAACGAAGCGTTGGGACAAGCACCCGGAGGAATTCGGCACCGGCAGAGTTGAGGGCGTTGCGGCTCCCGAAGCGGCGAACAACGCCATCTCAGGCGGCGCGCTGATTCCCCTTCTGACGCTCGGCATTCCCGGAGACGCCGGAACGGCGATCATGCTCGGAGCTCTTATGATGCAGGGAATCGTCCCCGGACCGCTCCTATTCTCGTCCGAGCAGGTGAAGGTCTATATCATCATCGTCGGGCTCTTCGTCGCGAACATCTTCATGGGGCTTATCGGCTTCAGCGGAATCAGGCTCTTTGCGAAGATTTCCGCAGTCAGCACACGGTTCCTGACCCCGATTGTGTTCGTATTCTGCATCGTCGGGACCTATGCCCTCAATTCAAACGTCAACGATATTTTCCTGATGTTTATCGTGGGAATACTCGCATACTTCCTGCAAAAGCTTGATTTCCCGATGCCGCCGATTGTCCTTGGGCTCATCCTCGGCAGTACGCTTGAAAAAAATCTCCAGAGAACGCTTATCTTAAGCGACGGGAACTTCTCGATTTTCCTCCAGAGACCGATTGCGCTGTGCCTCCTTATCGCCGCCTTTGCGTCGATATTTGTCCCGCCGGTTATAAGCTTCGTCAAAAAGAAAAGGGCGAAGAAAGTGGCTGTGGCGGAATAAAACCGACTATGAATATATAAAGGAGAACGCCGACCGGTTTTTAGGAACTGGTCGGCTTTTGTGAAATGTGTATAAAAGTGGAGTGGCAATCGTTATGGTTCAAGCCGTGCGGCTCTTCGCAATGGCTTCCCGGCAGAGCCGTTTTACAAGGCTTGTTGCGAGCAGAATTGCAGTTGAAATCACTGCGGCGGACAGAATGGTTATAATCATTTTCGGCTCTCCTTTCGGTTAGCGTGAGCTAACTTGATGTTTTTACAGAAGCAGAGGCTGAATTTGTGTTAGCCTCTGCTAACTGTCTATAGTATACACTATTCCGGGGAACTTGTCAAGGGGTATTTGCGGGATTCTGAAAAAATTTTTGAGGTGCTAGCCTTATTCAGCTTTTTCAAAATCCTTCGGCACGCAAATCAGGTATTCATAGACGGTGAAGCTCTTGTAGCCACTACCGTCGAGCTCCTCATCGTCACGGATGATATAGCTCTTCTCGACCATGCATGGACAGATGTCTCCATACACGTCTTTCACCATGACACCAGCGATTTTTCCGTCTTTGACGATAATCGACTTTACGTCCTCGCTGTCGTCAATGGTACAACTGAAGTCATACTCGCTTTTTCTGCGCTCGTTCACAGGATGATTGACGTAAATGCCGCAACCCATTCTGAAATAATCAAGCTGTTCAGAAACTGGCAGCCCTTCGATAAGGCTTTCAAAGCCGTCGGGATAGTTGACAGTGCCGAAGCTGTCCTGGTACGTTACTAATTCTTTCATCATGTTCACTCCTTACGTTCAAAGCACCTTGACCATTGAAATCTCGTCAAGAAGCCTGCCGTCGGCAAGCTTGACGGCGTTTGGTTTGTGGGCGACTTCCTTGAAGCCCATCTTTGTGTAGAGACCGAGAGCCCGGGTGTTGCCCTCGAGGTAGTCAAGCTCAATCTGCATGATTTCGCCGCGCTCATAGGCGTTCTGGATGAGCTCATTGAACATGGCAGTGCCGATTCCCAAGCCCCAATACTTTTTGATAAGACCGACGCCGACAGTGGCACGATGGGCGGTTTTGACACGGGTGTTGTAGCTTATGAAGCAGTTTCCTACAAGCTCGCCGTCGACGAAGCAACAAATCATCAGCTTGTCGGGATTAGAGATATTGTCCCCGATAATCTCCTGTTCTCTCTTCAAGCCCTCCTCGCCTTCCCATCTTTCGGATTCCCTCGGGTCAGACATGAGAAAATCGGTCTCAGTGGCGGTGGTGATAAGATAGTTGATCAAAGCCGGGCAGTCGGAGAGCTCAGGACTGCGGAAAATGGCCTTGCGACCGTCTTTAAGGGCTATTGTTTTTGGTGGGAATGTCATGGGTTTGTCCTTTCTTTGTCTATGTATTCTTTATACGCCTGTTCAAGCAATTTGAAATCACAACTGTTATCGGTTAAGATTTGCTTGCGGTTTGTCACAACCATGTTGTAAATCTTCTCCGCCTTTTTCTGAATCCGTTCGGAATTGCTCTGACAGAAGCGGTACTCCTTATCCAGAAGTCTTCTGTACCTCTCATCCGAAATATCCTTGATTACAAGTCTTGTAAGACATTCTTCGGGAACCGGAACCATATAGTTGAATCGGAGCGAACCCTTTGTCTCCTGAGAATCGCCGGGAACTTTAATCAGAATGTTGGCTTCCTGAGGTTTCGTGTATGACGACACAGAAACATAATACTTGATATCTCCGACCTCCAGAACAGCACCGAAAGCAAATTTATTTCTGTTCGCATATTTCACGTTTGGAACTCTTGTGAAACCACGGTGTTCCCTCTCATATTGTTGCAAATAGTCGATATAATCCTCGTCAATCCGATAAAAGTCCATATTTCCTCCGATAAAACTATAGGGAGACAAGAAACTTGCCTCCCTACAAATAAGGTTCGCATTCAAAGCAGCGAAGCACTTCAATTAACGGTCACATTCAGAGCAGTGAAGCGCTCAAATTAAGGGTCGCACTCAAAGTAGCAATGCTCTTAAATGAACTGAGGCGCATCGCCCCTTGTTCACTTATATTATACGCGATAATTCTCGAAAATGCAATAGCTTTCAAGAAAAAAATTTATCCTTTCTCGCAAACGTGTTCGCCATCAGGCGAACTTCTGCCCATAGTAAGCATTCGCTCCGTGCTTTCTTAAATAATGCTTATCAAGAAGCTCCTGTTGCATAGGTTGAAGTTCGGGATTGAGGGCGTAGGCACGGATTGCCATCTTGGCGCATTCTTCGAGAATTACGGCGTGGTGAACCGAGTCGACGGCGTTCTTGCCCCAGGTGAAGGGTCCGTGAGAGTGGACGAGGACAGCGGGGATAGCGTCGGGGTCCTTGTCCTTGAAGGTCTCGATTATGACAAGACCGGTGTTCTTTTCGTAGTCGGTTGCGATTTCCTCGGGAGTCATCTTCCTTGTGCAGGGAATTTCGCCGTAGAAATAGTCGCCGTGGGTCGTTCCCAATGCCGGGACTCCCCTGCCCGCCTGCGCAAATGAGGTCGCATAGGACGAGTGGGTGTGGGTGACGCCGCCGATGTTCGGGAAAGCCTTGTAGAACTCGACGTGGGTCGGTGTGTCGGACGACGGATTCAGGTCTCCCTCAACGACTTTGCCATTGAGATCTACAACGACCATGTCTTCCGGCTTCATCGTGTCGTACTCAACGCCCGAGGGCTTGATGACGACGAGCCCGCTCTCACGGTCGATTCCCGAGACGTTGCCCCAGGTGAAGGTGACGAGTCCGTATTTCGGGAGAAGCATATTTGCCTCCCAGACCTCTTTTTTCAGTTGTTCCAGCATAACTAATCTTCCTTTCAATGGTTTTTATAAGTCAACATTTTGCTTTGATTCTCATATACTGTCAATAGTCAACCGTTGCGACGAGTATGCCCTTTTCGTTCGGGAAGATGTCGATGGTGGCATAGGACGGCGGAAATCCATCCTTCGGGAGCGCAAGGCTTCCCGGATTGACATAGTAGATGCCGTTTATATAGTCGCAAGCCCGGCAATGGGTGTGACCATAGACGACGACATCGGCACGGTTCTGGTATGCAAGCTCCTGCAAGCTTTCGAGCCCGTATTTGACGTGGTGGAGATGCCCATGCGTCAGGATTATCTTCTTCCCTGCGGCTTCGATAACCTGAATCGGAACATCATAACAGGTATAGTCGCAGTTACCGGGAACGGTGACAAGCTTGATGTCCGGGAACATCTCGGGAATATTGCGGACATCTTTCAGGACATCTCCCGCAAAGAGATAGATGTCGGTTGTGTCCTTGGTTCTATTTATCAGATCCTCGACCCGGGCATGAAGACCATGGGAGTCGGAGAAGGCAATTATTCGCATTACAACACCTCTCAAATTATTCTCACATATTGATATAATAGCACAACATCAGGTTTTGTGCAACCTAAATTTTAGCACTTGGAGGTGCGATATGAATCTTAACGACAGGCAGATTGAATACTTGATTAAAAACGCTTCGGCGAAGCTTGGTGTGAGTGAGGAGCAGCTTCGGACCGAGCTCAAAAACGGGACTTTTGACAGGCTCTTGGGGTCTCTTCCAAAAAAACGAGGCGCAGAGGCTGACAACGGCGCTTTCGAACCCGGCGACGGCTCAGGTGGTGCTTTCCAGTCCACAAGCAAAAGAGCTTATGAAAAAGCTCTTCCCGGATAACAAATAGCATTTGAATTAAGCCAGAGGAGGTGGCGGCGTGGACGAATTTGCGGAGAAAATAAGTCAGGTGCTTTCGGATGAAGAGAGCATGAAGCAGATTGGCGAGCTTGCCGCCATGCTCGGGCTGTCGCCGGCCGGGAATCCTCAGCCGGAAGCTCCGAAGGCTCCCGAAAATCTCGATATGAGCGCAATTTCGGGGCTGATGCAGAAGATGAAGGGCTTTCAGCCGGACGACGACAACACCCGATTTCTTCTGGCGCTCCGTCCCCTTCTGGGCGAGGAAAAGCAGAATAAAATCGACCGTGCGGTGAAGGTGCTGAGGCTCTTGAATCTCCTGCCGCTCATCAGCGAAAGCGGTCTATTGGGAGGCGATTTCTTTGCCGGACTCTGAGTTTTCGAGAATGCAACAGGAAGCCTTAGAGCGCATGCGGGAAATGCAACGCCGCTCACGAACAGTCGTGAATCCTCCGCCGGAACCGACTCCCGAGCCTCCACCGACCCCTCCATCCGCTCCTCCCCGACCGGCTTTTCAGCCAAACTTAAACGTCAACAACCTGTTTCAGAACATACTCGGCGACGGCTTGAAATTAGATTCCGAAAAGGCTTTGATACTTATGATGCTGTTTATGCTGTATAAAAATAAGGCGGATATAAAGTTGCTCATTGCACTTGGGTATTTGCTTCTCTAGTGTTGACTTTTTTCTGATTTAAATGTACAATATCCTTAAGGGCAAACTAATATCACGAGCCCAAAAGGATGACTAAAATGAAGCTGTACTACAACAAGGACGAAAAAATTGTCGAGGCTATCAGGAAGGGGCTTCTCAAGAAAGAGGGTCATTGCCCCTGCAAGTTAGAGATGAGCGAGGACACCATGTGCATGTGCAAGGAGTTCCGCGAGCAGGTCGCCGACCCGGAGTTTGAGGGCTACTGCCACTGCAGGCTTTACTATAAGGAAAAGTGAAAGAAAGGATGTTTTAAATGCTAACTGTTCTGACAAATGAAAATTTTGAGGCTGAGGTTATGGGTTCCACCAAGCCGGTTATTATCGACTTCTGGGCTGAATGGTGCGGACCGTGCAGAATGATGTCCCCCATCGTCGACGAAATCGCCGAGGAGCACGAGGAATACAAAGTCTGCAAGTGCAACGTCGACGAAGCCGGCGAGCTTGCGAACAGGTTCAAGGTCACTGTCATTCCGACCATCGTCATGATTAAAAACGGCGAACTTGCCGCAACCTCGGTTGGGTATATGGAAAAAGAGGAGCTTCTCCAACAGCTCACCAAGTAAAACCGCATTAAAAAAGCCGTCCCGATTGATTTCGGAACGGCTTTTATTATGCTTAAATATTACTCTTCGTCCGTCTTGAACTCGGCGATTACAGAATCTACGAGGTTCGAGGGAAGTTGGTCGTAGCGGAGCTTATCGAGGGTGAATTCGCCCATGCCTCTGGTCATCTGGCGGACAACCATGGCGAAGTCGTGGGTTTCAGACTCGGGAATCTCGGCGGTGATGGTTGTCAAGCCCTTCTTGCCGGCGGGGTTCATGCCGAGGACTCTGCCTCTACGCTTATTGAGCTCGCCCATCATGTCGCCGGTGTTGGCATCGGGAACGGTGACCTCGAGGCTGTCAATCGGTTCGAGGAGTACGGGGTTCGCCTGCTTCATACCTTCCTTGAAGGCGATGGAAGCCGCCATCTTGAAGGACATTTCGGAGGAGTCAACCGGGTGATAGGAGCCATCGACCAAGGTAGCCTTGACGCCGACAACCGGGAATCCTGCAAGGACGCCCTTCTTCATGCAGTCCTGAAGACCCTTCTCGACTGCCGGGAAGAAGTTACGCGGAACTGCGCCGCCGAAGACGTTCTCTTCGAAGACGAGCTCGTCGCTGTCGCAGGGCTCAAACTCAATCCAGACGTCGCCGTACTGACCGTGACCGCCGGACTGCTTCTTGTGTCTGCCCTGAACCTTGCACTTCTTGCGGATGGTTTCCTTATAGGAGACCTTCGGAACGGAGGTGATGACATCGACGCCGAAGCCGGTCTTGAGCTTCGAAAGGGTCGAATCTATATGCTGTTCTCCGAGACCGGAGAGAATCTGCTCGAATGTGGTGTCGTCCTGCTTGTATGTGAGGCTGAGGTCTTCCTCAAGAAGTCTCTGCATAGAGCCGGAAATCTTCGACTCGTCACTCTGAGTCTTTGCCTTGACGCAGACGGAATAGCAGGGCTTCGGGAAGGAAATCTTCGGGAAGGAAACGACTCTTGAAGCGTCGCAGATGGTGTCGTTTGTGTTTATAGACATCTTCGTTGCGACGACGATATCGCCCGCTGTTGCGAACTGGACTTCAACCTGCTTCTTGCCGACGAGATTGAGGAGCTTGCCGACCTTTTCGGTTCCGCCGGTGGTGGCATTGACAATCTCCTTGCCGCTCTCAAGCTTGCCGCTGATTACCTTGATGAAGGACATCTTTCCGACGAACGGGTCGGCAACGGTCTTGAAGACGAATGCGGAAAGGGGTGCGTCATTGTCGTGGGCAATGCTTACTTCGTTGCCGTCGGCATCGGTGGCCTTGACTTTGCCCAGCTCGTGAGGAGACGGAAGAAGCTTTGCGATATAATCAATAAGAATATCCACACCCGCGAGGTCAAGAGACGAAACGCAGGTAACAGGGGTGATCATGCCGCTTGCAATGCCGTTGTGGATAGCGTCGACGAGCTCTTCGTGGGTGAACTTTTCGCCATCGAGGAACTTCATCATCAGCTCTTCGTCGGTCTCGGCGACTGCCTCGCTCATAGCCTCGATAAGACCGTCGATACGGTATGTAGGCTCGGGCTCGCCGGCGTCGATAAGCTCGCCCTTGGGACCGTACTTATAGTTCTTCATTGCGAGCAAATCATAGTAGGAAACAATCTTGTTGTCCTTGATGAGCGGAACGACAATCGGGCAAACGGTAGAACCGAATTCTGTCTTTAAGTTTGTAAGGACGTTCGAGAAGTTTGCGTTCTCGTCGTCAATCTTTGTTACAACGAACATGTGCGGAGTCTTATGAGCCGTAGCGTTGTCATAAGCCTTCTTTGTTCCGACATGGATACCGGACTTGGCGGATACCGTTATGAGCATACAATCAGCGGCATATGCGCCCTCAACAACTCCTCCGGCATAGTCGAAAAGACCGGGAGTATCGAGGATATTTACCTTCACGCCGTCCTTCTCATAGTAGGAAAGCGAAGTATAGATTGAGCACTTCTTGGAAATCTCTATCGGAGTATAGTCGGAGACTGTATTTCCATCGGCGACCTTTCCGAGTCTGTCGGTTACGCCTGCTTTGTAGAGAATTGCCTCGCAAAGAGCGGTCTTGCCCGAGCCGGAATGTCCTGCCAAGGTGATATTTTTGATATGTGCGCTGTCGTAGGTTTTCAAGTTAATCTCTCCATTCTGTTATACTGTCGGCTGCACAATGTTCGCATCGGTTAGTTCGATTTGAACAATAAAAACACGCTTCCTAACTATTATATAACATTTTCGCACAAATAGCAATACCAAATTTCAGCTTTGAAATTTGTGCAAATTGCACAACTTTGCAGTTATTTTCTCTTGCCTGCAACGGCTGTTACAGCCGCCGCAAGGGTTATTGCCATCGGCAGGAGTGCGATGGCGACGCCGGTTGTCGGGTTTTCGGCGGTTGCGGCGGTCTCCGCTTCGGTTTCGGACTCTGCTTCGGACGGGGCGGCGACGGTTTCATAGGCGGACAGCATCGCCTCCGCAATGGTGGCGTGCCCGGTAGCGTTCGGGTGGAAGTCAAAGTTCATGGTGAGAAGATTGACATTCGTGGCGATTCCGGCGGAGTATACATCCACAACAACGACGTTGTCGCTCATGGAATCAACCTGTGTGAGGAGCGCATTGAACGCGGTCACTGCGGTGTCAAACAGGGTGCTCATCGCCGCATAGTCCTCGAGGACGGCAAGGGACGCATAGGGGTTGTACTGATTCGCAAGAAGAATAATCGCGTCGCTGTTCACCGAGAGAATGTGGGTGATGATCGACTGGATATCCGCGATAGCGGTCGTTCCCGCTCCCGACACTGAGGCTACTGCCTCGGCGATTCCCTCGTCGGATGTCAGAAGCGACAAAACCGTCGAAATTTCTTCCTGATAGGAGGTGCCGTCGGTGAACCATGTCTGAACGTCGGTGACGGTCAGATCCGTTCCGAAGGTGGCGTTATAGAGGTCCAAAAGATACTGATAGAAAGTGTGCAACAGGTCGTTGCCACCGATGGTGATGGTCACGACATCGACCATCGAAAGATACGAGTCATACTCCCCGGTCTCAAGGGTTTCCGCAAGAGTCGCGGCAGTCAGACCGGAAACGCCGTAGTTGATGGTGGTCGCGCCGATTTCCTCACCGAAAAGCGAGACAAAGCTCTCGGTGTCCGGGTCGGAAAGCCCGAAGCCCGCCGTGATACTGTCGCCGAGGGCGAGATATGTGGTCGTGTTCCGCGAGCTGATGAGCATATTCGACGCAAAAACTGTATTCGTCAGCACGCACCCGGCAAAAGCCATCGCCAAGGCTATGCTGAATATTCTTCTGATTGTTTTCATTGAGGATACCTCCTTGTTTTACACGGGAGACAAAATTCAGAAAATCTCCCCACGTTTGTTTATCGGTCAGGACTCAGGCACTACTCACCGTCTGTCCAGATCTGATTGAAGACTTCTTCGGTTATTGCTTTATAGGGGTTGCCATCTGCGTCAAACAGCGCTTCGTTGTAACAAGCGCTTCCCTGTGCTTCCGATACGGTTGAATTTGCAAGGTCATATTCTGCGGCAGGGGTGTTAATCCAGCCGGAGCCTTCGCTTGCCCATGTGTCGGACGACGTCAATATCCATGCCGGCTCCCAATAGAAGGTACCGATGCAGTAGTCAATCTGCGCCGCCGCTTCGTTCAGAATGGTTATCGCCTGAACCTGTCCGTCCTCGCTCGGCGTGCCGAACACATCCTCAACTTCATCACCATAGGCACCACTTGTACCATAGGAATACTCCGCAATCATTGTGAGCTTTCCGAAAGCCTGAGCCACACCGTTCAGAGATTCGGTCAGATTTTCAAGCGTTCCGTGCCAGAAAGGATAGTAGGAAGACGAGAAGATATCATAATCCGCACCTGCCGCCGCAAGCATATTTGCATATCCGTAGTAGGTTGTCGGGTCAGGGCTTGTGAAGTGTACAGCGATTAAAATGCTGTCGTCAAACTCCCTTACAGCCTCACAGCCTGCCGCAATAAGCTGAGCAATATTTTCCATTCCGCTTTCACCGGCAAGGTAACTATTGGTCTCGTTTCCAACTGAAACGATGCCGATATCAACTCCGGTTGCGGCAATCTGCTCGAGTGCTTCGGTTGTGTATTCGGCTATAGCGGCTTGCTTTTCTTCAAGTGAATAATCAGCCCACGCCTTGGGAGCATAGGAGCGGCTCGGGTCGCTCCAGAAATCGGAATAGTGGAAATCAACATACAGAGTCAAGCCAAGCTCAGCACATCTTTCGGCAATCTCGCATGTGTATGCAAGGTCACACACTCCGCCGCCGTAGCTGTTTTCGGGAGTTTTCTCTTCGCTCTCGGCATATGGGTCGTTCCACACTCTCACACGGACATAATTTACTCCCGCATCTTTCAGAACGGCAAGTAAATCTTCTTCCTCACCGTCTGCGTTATAGTAAACAACTCCGCTCTTTTCAAGAGAAATAAGTGACGAAACGTCGACACCCTTAATCCAGTCTCCGTCGTTTATGACTGTTCCGTTGTATGTGATGCCGCTGAAGTCTATTGAGCCAGAACCCGTTGCGCCAACCTCCTGAATATCCCGGTTTGCTTCTTCAGGTGAAACACCGTAATCTTCCGAAGCTCCACCCAACGGGTCACTGCCGGAAGAATCCGAAGCACTCGCTTCGCCGCTCACACCGGCATTATTTGCTTCAATCGAATCCTTTTCGCTAGCGGCTACGAATGCCACATTGTCAATGTCTCCCCAGTCATCTGCTCCGAGTTCACCGGAAATCCGAATAGTGACGACATCGCCCGCTTCAACAGCGATTTCATCGGTAATCGCCGTTGTCCAGACGTCCCAGTCAAGAGTCGGCGCGATATCCAGAGCGGCGGCTTCTTCGTCGTTGACGAGTACATAAAACGTCAGCGTTCCCTCAAAAGTGTTCGAGCCTTCGTAGTAAATTCCGCCTACATATGTACCCGCTTCTTCAACAAGTATATACTGTGACAGCGTAAACGAGCCGCCGGCATAAGAATACATCTTGACGAAATACGAAGTGTTTACGGTCGCCCAATCATCCGTCTGAACGTTCACAACGCCGCTCGACGATTCCTCGACCGTCCAACCTTCAAAATCCTGTGTTTCGAAGTCGCCGTTTATCAGTTCCGAATGGTATTCGATTGTTTCTGCAATCGCTTCCGCAGACGCATACGTATCAGTGTCCGCAACCGTTTCAACAGTAATTTCCTCTGTTGTAATCGCATCATCATTGCTTTGTGAGCCACAACCCGTCATTGTAAATACAAGCACGAGCGACAGCATAAAAGCGATGATTCTATTAAGATTATATCGTTTTTTCATGTCAGTCTCCTCAACTTTATTTTTGAATAAGTTTTATTATACCAAGAATTTGTAGAGAAGTCAACAATCTTTTATGCCGATTTTGTGGATTTATAGAAAATTTTGCACAAAAAAAGTAGGGGCAGGATATACAAGTTCGCTATGCGAACTTATCCGCCCGCTATTCTTCGTCAGCTATTTTTCGGTCTGGATGTAGAAGTTTGGCAAAGCCAAACTTCTCCCACTACAATTTATGCCATAAGTTTGCTGAGATTCTCCGCAATCGCCCCGATAAACTCCTCGGTGGAGACCGACTGCTTGTTCTCGAGGGTCGAGAGTGCCGCCATGTCGCCGGTCATGATGCCGCTTTCGATGGTCGAGATGGTCGCTTTCTCAAGCTTGTCGGCATAGTCGCAGAGCTCGGGGATTTCGTCAAGCTCGCCGCGCTTGCGGAAGGCGCCGGACCATGCGAAGATGGTCGCAACGGGGTTGGTCGAGGTGCGCTCACCCTTGAGATACTTGTAGTAGTGCCTCTGAACGGTGCCGTGGGCGGCTTCGTACTCATAAACTCCGTCGGGAGAGACGAGAACCGAGGTCATAAGCCCGAGACTTCCGTAGGCGGTGGCAACCATGTCGCTCATGACGTCGCCGTCGTAGTTCTTGCAAACCCAGATTACGCCGCCGTTTGAACGGACAATTCTGGCGACAACGTCGTCGATGAGGGTGTAGAAATACTCGATGCCGGCGGCTTCGAACTTCTCCTTATATTCGGACTCGTAAATCTCCGCAAAGATGTCCTTGAAGTGGTGGTCGTAGGTCTTCGAGATAGTGTCCTTCGCCGCAAACCAGACGTCCTGATGGGCGTCAAGGGCATAGGAAAGGCAGGAACGGGCGAAGCTCACAATAGACTTGTCGAGGTTGTGCACGCCCTGAATGATGCCGGCGCTGTTTTTAAAGTCGTGGATAAGAGCTCTTGTCTCGTTGCCGTTCTCGTCGGTCACGACAAGCTCGGCTTTCGAGCCCTGCGGAACAGCGAGCTCGGTATTCTTGTAGATGTCGCCATAGGCGTGACGGGCGATGGTGATGGGCTTCGTCCATGTCGGGATGAAGGGAGTGATGCCCTTGACGATAATCGGGGTTCTGAAGACGGTGCCGTCGAGGATGGCACGGATGGTGCCGTTCGGGGACTTCCACATCTCCTTGAGGTTGTATTCCTCAACTCTCGCGGCATTCGGGGTGATGGTGGCGCACTTGACTGCGACGCCGTATTTCTTCGTAGCCTCGGCACTTTCTACCGTCACTCTATCATCAGTCTCGTTCCTATGAACTAATCCTAAATCGTAATATTCGGATTTCAGGTCGACGAACGGGGCGATGAGCTCGTCCTTGATCATCTGCCAGACAACCCTTGTCATCTCGTCGCCGTCCATTTCGACGAGCGGCGTTTTCATTTGAATTTTTGCCATTTTCTTTGACCTCCCAATGTTGTATATCAGAGCTTCGATTTCGTGTAATCGAGAAGACCGCCTGCAAGAATAATCTCCCTGTCACGGGCGGAGAGCTCAATCTTGAGTGTGACCGATTCGCCTGTGGTGAGATTCTTAAGTTCTACGGTGTCGCCGGTTGCGACGGCATCGCGAAGATTCGTGAGGCTGAGCTTGTCGCCCTGAGAAATCTTTTCATAGTCGGATTCCGTCTCGAAAGTAAGGGGCAGGATTCCGGCGTTTATGAGATTAGCCTTGTGGATTCGGGCAAAGGACTGAACGACTACAGCCTTGATGCCGAGGTAGAGCGGAGCCAGAGCGGCGTGCTCTCTTGAGGAGCCCTGACCATAGTTCGAGCCGCCGACGATGATGCTTGTACCGAGGCTGAGAGCTCTCGCCGGGAACTCAATGTCGACAACCTCAAAGCAATGCTTCGAGATTTCGGGGATGTTGGACCTGAGCGGCAGAATTTTCGAGCCGGCAGGCATGATGTGATCTGTAGTGATATTGTCGCCGACTTTAAGCGAGCACTCAGCTTCGATTGAATCGGGAAGCGGCGAAGTCTTCGGGTAGCCCTTGATGTTCGGTCCCCTCTTGATTTCGACTGCCGGAGCGTCTTCCTTGGAAGCCGGAAGCTCGACCATGTTGTCGTTGATGACGAACTCTTCGGGCATCTTGAATTCGGGCATATCGCCGAGGGTTCTCGGGTCGGTGAGAACGCCCGTGAGCGCCGAAGCGGCGGCGGTTTCGGGAGAAATGAGATAAACCTGTGCGTCCTTGGTGCCGCTACGACCTAAGAAGTTACGGTTGAATGTTCTGAGCGAAACGCCCGCAGAGTTGGGCGACTGACCCATGCCGATGCAGGGACCGCAGGCGGATTCGAGAATTCTCGCGCCGCAGTCAATCATATCCGAAAGATACTCGCCCTTCGAGAGCATGTTGAGAACCTGCTTCGAGCCGGGAGCGATGGACAAAGAAACGTCCGGGTGAACGGTCTTGCCCTTTAAGATATAGGCGACCTTCATCATATCGACAAACGAGGAGTTTGTGCAGGAGCCGATGCAGACCTGATTAATCTTCATCCCTGCAAGCTCGCTGACGGGCTTGACGTTGTCGGGAGAGTGCGGGCAAGCCGCCAGAGGCTCGAGGGTGCTGAGGTCTATCACGAGCTCTTCGTCATAGACTGCGTCGGAGTCGGCTTTGAGCTCAACCCAATCGGCTTCCCTGCGCTGTGCCTTCATGAATTCATATGTCTTCTCATCCGACGGGAAGATGCTTGTTGTAGCGCCGAGCTCGGCCCCCATATTCGTAATAGTAGCGCGCTCGGGGACGCTGAGGGTCTTGACGCCCTCGCCGGTGTATTCGATAATCTTGCCGACGCCGCCCTTAACGGTGAGGCGTCTCAGTACTTCGAGAATTACGTCCTTAGCAGAAACCCAAGGGCTGAGCTTGCCGGTGAGCTCGACTTTTACCATCTTCGGATGGGTGATATAGAGCGGACCGCCGCCCATTGCGACTGCGACGTCGAGACCTCCCGCACCGATTGCGAGCATTCCCAAGCCACCACATGTGGGGGTATGTGAATCAGATCCGATGAGGGTCTTGCCGGGAATGCCGAAGCGTTCGAGGTGAACCTGATGGCAGATGCCGTTGCCCGGACGGGAGAACGAAATTCCACGCTTTTTGGCGACCGAACCGATAAACAGGTGGTCGTCGGCGTTCTCGAAGCCGGACTGGAGAGTGTTGTGGTCGACATATGCGACGCTCTTCTCCGTTCTGACGGAGGGAATCTCCATTGCCTCAAGCTCGATATATGCCATCGTGCCGGTGGCATCCTGAGTCAAAGTCTGGTCAATCTTAATTCCGATTTCGGAACCCTTTTTGAACTCACCGTCAACGAGGTGAGCCTTTAAAATTTTTTCAGCTACGGTATAACCCATGCTATCGCCCCCTTTATTTAGTGTTAGGTTTATTTTAATACAGTAACGAGCCGATGTCAATAGCACTCCCTCATCTTTGGATAATTTGCCGAATCGGACATCAAATATTTGCAAAAAAGGCGACATAAAGCCGCCTTTGATTTGAAAAATGAATTTTTCGGGGTGGGAATCCGTCAGAATTTGCTTGACTCCATAGCTTCTCTCGTCGCTTTTATCTCTGCTTCTATCTCTTCGTCAGACATAAATCCTGACTCCGTTGCTTGGACACGCATACTGTTAAAAGCAATCTCCGCCTTCGCACGCCTTACCGTCTCTTTTAGCTTCTGGCGACGATTGTTGTTCATTTTGAAACCTCCTGATTATTCTGCTCCATTTGGAGCAATAGACATTTTGGATTGGTAATACCTGAATCACATAGCTCTTTGACCATGGCTTGAGAACTCTCGTCATAATAATAAATAGTATGCTTACTATGAGTACCACAAGCTCCACGAGGACGATCAAGGAAAGCCACGAAAGCTTCATTGTGTTCTTTGATTGAATAGAGCTTTTCCCGAACCAGAATATAATCTATCACATTTGCCTTGACTGCTATAAGTCCAGCCTGTGTGTAAACCTTGCCAGGCTCTGTCCCGAGTGTCTTACACTGCAAACCCGTTTCGACTTCAATCTTTTCTTCGTCTTTGGAATCAAAAAGCAATTCCGCAAGGCGGAAACTGAAACTTATGTAAACAGCCTCTGGGTCATGACGCTTCTCTTCTGGTATTATATCTGTATCGTAATATACCTGGCAGAGTCGCCAGAGATTATAGTCACTGAAACCATATTTCTTTTGAATACCTTTAAGAAACTCAAAATCTCTTGCGGCTTCCGCTTCGGCATCAGCTTTTGTTTGTTTCCAGCCACTTACCACTATATAACTGACAAGAACCGCAAGACCAAATATACAAAGCGTTATGACAACTCCTGTCAAATATAAAACCTCCCCTCGCTTATTTCTTAAGCCATGCCCATTTCTGCGGATTCTTTTCTTTACTTAACCAGTTGAAATCAATGTCATTGTTAGGAATTGACTTATTGGACAAAACCCTCAGCCCCATCTCTCGATGATATTCGTATGGCTTATGATAACTCGAACAGCACATATATAAACACCAGACGGTTGCACCAATGAAAACAGGGATAGTAAGTAAGAGTCAAATCATATATAATATGAACACATCATTAAGCTCAATAACATAATCAATCGCAAGCCACAAAGCGAGAACCGAAAACGCATCGAAAAATCCAAGAGCTACTGCTCTCTTGTCCTTGCCGAAAGATTTGATGCCTTCTCTGCAAAGGAATACTATTAGATAGATGATGAAAAATGTTCCTACGATTATTTCCAAATTGAAAACCTCCTATAAAATCGTACTTTTATTATATAGCGAATGCGGATTAAACTATTTACTCATCCACCGCTTCGGGGACTTTTCTTCTTGACTTGAAATATCCCACGGTGCTCGAGACGGTGGAGATGGTGGCGAAGGCGCCGGGGTACTTTTCGAGGATGTCCTTGAGGTTCACCATCTGGTCTTTATTTACGACGCAGATGAGGACGCTTCTGTTTTCGTGGGTATAGCCGCCCTTGCCTTCAACGATTGTCGCCGAATGTCCGAGCTTGGTGATTATCTCCTCGGAGATTTCCTTCGGGGAATTGGTGATAATCTCGAACTTCACCGCCTCGCGGTTGCCCTTGAGGATTCTGTCGCTCAGGGTGCTTGAGAAGTAGCTGTAGACGATGCAGAGGAGCACCGGCTCGATTTTGTAATCGTAGACGAAGTAGGAGGATATCGCAACAACGGTGTTCAATGCGAACATGACCCATGCAAGGTTATACGCCGGGTGCTTCTTGTGGATGATGACGGCGATGAGGTCGGTTCCTCCGGAACAGCAATTCGACATCATCGCATAGCCGAGGATTCCGCCGTTCAGGATTCCCGAAGCAACCGGTCCCAGAATGGTACTTGTGCCGGTGTCGGTCTGATAGATAAATCTTGAAAGGTCGACATATGACGACTGCAGAACGATCAGCATTACCGAGAAAGTAGATATGTAGACGAGAGTCCGAACGGCGAACTGCTTGTCGACATAGAAGAATACTACTATTATAAGCGGGATGTTGATGAGGAGTGAAAGATATCCTACGTTGATTCCCAGAACGTACTGAATCATGGTTGCTATGCCGTTGACTCCCGACGGTGCGAAGCTGTTCGGGAAGATGAACAGGACATACACGAGGGCGCATGCGCTCGCCAGCAGGGCTATAAAGACGTAGCTCCAGATTTTTCTCAATACTGTGACGAATGACATTTTTTATCTGCCTTTCTTATTTGCTTGCCGCATCTATAATATTGACGTATTTCACGATTCTTCGCTTGTCCGGCGGGACGAGATAGAAGAGTCTCTTCTCGTAATAAAGATTGAACCAGCCGTTCGGCGTGTAGGGTGCACCGCCGATGTCACGGGTCTTTTTGTGGAGCTCGACCGGCTCGCCGTAAACCGTGCCGACAAGGTCGAAGCTATCCATATCCACCCGCAAATGCGCTTCACCGGCTTCCATATCCATGTGCCCGTGCTTGGTCACGGCGCCGATTTTTATGTCGTCCTCCATGACAGTGTCCAAAGGAAGGAGTCCCCTCTGGAGGTAGTACCAAGCATTCACGGAGCGGACATACTCGTTGTCGAAGCGATAGTCGTCCGAGAGTGTCGTTTTGAATCCGCAAGCCTCGCAACGGACTTCGTTGCCCTCGGCTTTGATTCGGAACTCTTCGCCGCACTTGGGACATTTATATAAAATGGAGTCGAGACCCTCGGCGGTTTTGCTTGTCTTGTAGTGGCAACCTTTCATCTCCCACTCATCATCGTGGAAGATGGCTTTGTCGATTTCTTCGGAAATCTCATCGACAGATAGCTTTGCAATCTCATTTGCTGAGAATAGCTGTGCGGTCTTAACTTTAATGTCACCCTTGCGGTACTTCTTGCCCCACTTCGGGAAGACGAGCGCCGAGCCGTTGCCGGCTATTGTGTAGACCGGGAGCCCCAGCTTCTTCACAAGCTCGGGAGTGCCCTTTGTCACCTTCTGAGAATGTGCCACGGCGTTGAGCCTTCCCTCAGGGAAGAGGACGATTATGTTGCCCTCGTTCTTGGCTCTTAAGATTCCCCGGATGGTGCCCGTGTCGGGGCAGAACATCTTCTTTGTGATGGCGTGCCCGAATCTTCTTATGAACCAGCCTATCACAGGGCTATACATGAAGTGCTCGCTCAGGACAAAGGTCGGTCGGTACGGAAGAAGCGTCAGCCCGACTACTATGTGGTCCTTAAGGGAAATGTGCGGCGCTAAGATGAGCGACGGCTCCTTGATGCCATCTAATCCCGTGCGGTCGATGGTGAGGTGCACACCCTTGATTTTGAAGATAAGAGCGGAAATCCAGAGGTAGATATGATAGATTCCCCACGTCGGCTTGCCGAGCTTCTTCGATTTATTTTTTTCTGATGCCATTTTATATTTTCACCACCAACAGCTGTCTTTCAGCGGAGGACACTTATATATCAAATGTCCTTCCGGTAAACTATTGTAGCATATAATAATCAAAATAGCAACAGGATTTTGCGCGCATTTTGGTAAAATTTAAACTGCATCAAAACTTGACACTTTGACTTTAACATGATATAATTTTTTGTAATGAGCAAAGGCGTTCATATAGGGGATAGTCTACCCTTTTGAAGGAAACGTCTTTGCTTTTTTTCTTAAACGAAAGGAAGAGAAGTCATGAAGTTGGAAGGTCAGGTACGCATACCTTCGGGCTGTGCAATATCCGCCGTAATTTCAAAGGACGGCAGAAAGATGAGCGGAGACGCCATTATCAAGAGCATGGTACCTATGCACGACCGCTCAAACGGTCTGGGAGGCGGATTCGCCGCATACGGTATTTATCCGGAATATAAGGAGTTCTTCGCCCTGCATATTTTCTACAACGACAATAACGTCAGGATGGAATGCGAGAATTTACTCAAGGATGGATTCGAGATTATCAAATCCGAGAGCATCCCGATAAGAAAGACTCCGAAAATCTCGGACGTTCCGCTTATCTGGAGATACTTCGTTGCTCCGATGTCGTCGGTTCTGTCAAGATTGCATGTCGACGAGAAGGAATATGTTGCGGAAACGGTCATGAAGATTAACTCCCAGATTAACGGCGCATATGTCTTCTCATCCGGAAAGAATATGGGCGTATTCAAGGCTGTCGGTTACCCTGAGGATGTCGGCTATTTCTACAGACTCGACGAATATGAGGGCTACTGCTGGACGGCTCACGGAAGATATCCGACGAACACCCCCGGTTGGTGGGGCGGCGCTCACCCGTTTGCATTCCTTGATTACACAATCGTCCACAACGGCGAGATTTCTTCATACGACGCTAACCGCCGCTATATAGAAATGTACGGCTACAAGTGCACACTTCAGACCGATACCGAGGTTATCACATATATTGCTGATTATCTTCTTCGCAAGCAGGGCTTGACCCTCGAGGAGACTGCCTCGGTTATTGCTGCTCCCTTCTGGTCGACTATCGAAAATAAACCGGAAGAAGAGCGTAAGAAGTTCAGTTACCTCCGAACCGTTTACTCGAGCTTACTGGTCACGGGACCTTTCTCGATAGTTCTCGGTTTTGAAGGTGGACTGATGGCTCTTAACGACAGATTGAAGCTTCGGTCGATGGTAACCGCAGAGAAGGACGATCTCGTGTTCGTAGCAAGCGAGGAATCGGCGATAAGGGTTATGTGCCCCGATGCGGAGAATGTTTATGCTCCGTCGGGCGGCGAGCCGATTATCGTCAGAGTTGAGGAGGGAAAATACTGATGGCTATAAATTTTGTAAACCCCGAATTTGAGGTAGTAAGGAATCCCAACCGCTGTATAGCGTGCAGGGTCTGCGAGCGTCAGTGCTCTAACGGCGTTCACAGCTTCGACCCCGAAACGGGTACAATGATGTCGGACGAGACAAAGTGCGTCGACTGCCAGAGATGCGTGGCGCTTTGCCCGACAAGAGCTTTAAAAATCGTCAAGAACGAGTGCCAGCTAAGAGAAAACGCCAACTGGCAACAGGACACCATCTATGAAATCTACAAGCAGGCGGGAAGCGGAGGAGTTCTTCTTTCTTCGATGGGCAACCCGAAGCCGCTCCCCGTTTACTGGGACAAGATTCTTATAAACGCTTCGCAGGTTACGAATCCTCCTATCGACCCGCTTCGTGAGCCGATGGAGACGAAGGTATTCCTCGGCAAGAAGCCGATAATGCCGGAAAGAAATCCCGACGGAAGCTTAAAGACCAATTTGGCTCCTCAGCTCGAGCTTTCGATGCCGGTCATGTTCTCGGCGATGAGCTACGGCTCAATCAGCTACAACGCACACGAGAGCCTTGCAAGAGCCGCAGAAAACCTCGGCATCTACTACAACACCGGTGAAGGTGGACTTCACGAGGACTTCTATAAATACGGTGCCAACACCATTGTCCAGGTTGCATCCGGTCGTTTCGGAGTTCACGAGGATTACCTCAGTGCGGGTGCCGCAATCGAGATTAAGATGGGTCAGGGCGCAAAGCCGGGCATCGGCGGACATCTGCCGGGTAAGAAGATTGTCGGCGACGTCTCGAGAACAAGAATGATTCCCGAGGGCTCGGACGCTATCTCCCCCGCCCCGCACCACGATATCTACTCTATCGAAGATTTAAGACAGCTCGTATATTCTCTGAAAGAAGCGACACAGTATACAAAGCCGGTTATTGTAAAAGTAGCGGCTGTACATAACATCGCCGCAATCGCAAGCGGTATTGCACGAAGCGGCGCAGACATCATCGCAATCGACGGCTTCAGAGGCGGAACCGGTGCGGCTCCGACAAGAATCAGAGACAACGTCGGCATCCCGATTGAGCTTGCACTGGCTTCTGTTGACCAGAGGCTCCGTGATGAGGGCATCAGAAACAACGTATCCCTCGTTGTCGGCGGAAGTATCCGCTCGGCTTCGGACGTTGTAAAGGCTGTAGCCCTCGGCGCAGACGCCTGCTATGTCGCGACCGCCGCACTTCTGGCTCTCGGATGCCACCTCTGCAGGACATGTCACACCGGCAACTGCAACTGGGGCATCGCAACCCAGAAGCCGGAGCTCGTCAAGAGACTTAACCCCGACATCGGCTCACAGAGGCTCATCAATCTTATGACCGCATGGCAGCATGAGATCAAGGAGCTCATGGGCGGTATGGGTATAAACTCGATTGAGGCTCTGAGAGGAAACAGACTGATGCTCAGAGGCGTAAACCTCAACGAGAAAGAACTCGAGATACTCGGTATCTCGCATGCGGGAGAGTGACGGATATGAAAAGAGTTTATGTAAACGAAAAATGGTGCCTTGGGTGTCATCTCTGCGAGTATAACTGCGCTTTTGCAAACTCGGGGCTAAAGGATATGGCAAAGCTCAAGGGCAAGGAAATCTACCCGAGAATCAGGGTTGAGGGCGACGACAAGATTACTTTTGCAATCTCCTGCCGCCACTGTGAGGACCCCATCTGCATCAAGAGCTGTATTTCGGGAGCACTCTCGAAGACCCCTGACGGTATGGTCGAAATCGACAAATCAAGATGCGTCGGATGCCTCACATGCGTCCTCGTTTGCCCCTATGGCGCCGTTATTCAGGACGGCGACGGAGCGGTTCAGAAGTGCGAGCTCTGCCTCAAGAACTCATCGGGTGCCCCAGCATGCGTTGCCGGTTGCCCGAACAACGCGATTGTTTACGAAGAGAGGTGAGCGAAATGGCAAAGAAGTATGTTATCATCGGCAACGGAACCGCCGCTGTCGGCTGTATAGAGGGCATCAGAGCAAACGACAAAGACGGCTCCATCACCGTTATCTCGGCTGAGAAGCACCCCGCTTATTGCCGTCCGCTTATCTCCTATTACCTTGAGGGCAAGGCTGTTCCCGAAAGAATGAGCTATCGCCCGGACGATTTCTATGGCAAGAACGGCGTCAAGGTCATCTATGGCGAGAGTGCCGAGAAGATTGATGCTGACAAGAAACAGGTAGTTCTCGAAAGCGGAGAAAAAATCCCCTACGACAGCGTTTGCGTTGCCGCGGGCTCGAGACCGCTCGTTCCGCCTTTTGAAGGGCTCGACACGGTTCCCGTGAAGTTCCCCTTCATGACGCTTGACGACGCACAAAACCTTGAAGGCGCAATCTCCGAAGACAGTGACGTCTTCATCGTTGGCACCGGACTTATCGGGCTTAAGTGTGCCGAGGGTCTTTACGGAAGAGTAAAGTCAATCACCGTCTGCGACCTTGCGGACAGGGTTATGCCGAGTATCCTCGATACCGAGACAGCAGAAATGATGAAAAAGCGCCTCGAAGACAACGGCTTGAAGCTGATGCTTTCCGACACCGCCACCAAATTCGACGGCAATGTCGCCTATATGAAGAGCGGAGCAGAGGTCAAGTTTGACGTTCTCGTTCTTGCTGTAGGCGTAAGAGCCAACATCTCGCTCGTAAAAGATGCAGGCGGCGACTGCGGAAGAGGAATCACTGTCGATAACCACATGGCGACATCACTCCCCGACATCTATGCCGCAGGAGACTGCACGGAATCTATGGACTATTCTTCCGGCAACGTCAAGGTTATGGCTATCATGCCGAACGCCTATATGCAAGGGCACTGCGCCGGCGAGAACATGGCGGGCAAGGACGTAACATTCGACAACGGCATTCCGATGAATGCAATCGGCTTCTTCGGATTCCATGTCATGAGTGCCGGCACTCCCGACGGCGAGCTCTATGAGGAAAAGTCGGATTCACATATCAAGAAGCTGTTCACCAAGGACGACAGACTTGTTGGGTTCATTCTGGCGGGCGACACGACCCGTGCCGGAATTTATACAAATTTGATAAGAAACGGTATTTCTCTTAGCTCTATTGACTTTGATACCATAAAAACAGCTCCAAATATCTTTTCTTTTGGTCAAGAATACTGTAGAAATTCTCTCGGAGGTGTGGTATAATATGTTGATAGATGTTTCAGGCTTGGGATTCAGCGAAATAAATTCCCTGATTCGCGCTCAGGGCGAGAGCTGTCACCTCACCGGTTGCCTCAGCCAGAGGTTCATCGGTGCCGGTATGTCCTACCGTGAAATCACGATTGACGGCACTCCCGGTAACGCACTCGGGGCTTACCTCAACGGCGGCGAAATCACCGTCAACGGCAACGCTCAGGATGCAGTCGGCGACACAATGAACGATGGCAAGATTATAATCAACGGTCACGTCGGCGACGCCGTAGGCTATGCGATGCGTGGCGGCGAGATTTACGTCAGGGACAGCGCGGGCTACCGTGCGGGAATCCACATGAAGCAATACAAGGAAAAGAGACCGGTTATGGTCATCGGCGGAAGAACCGGAAGCTTCCTCGGCGAATATCAGGCAGGCGGCTTGATAATCGTTCTGGGGCTTCACAAGGACGGCAAGCCCATCGTCGGCAATTTCCCGGGCACGGGAATGCACGGCGGCAAGCTGTTTCTTAGAAATGCCGAAGGTCTTTCGTTCCCGGCGCAGGTCAATGTGAACGAAGCAACAGACGAGGACATGGCGGAAATTACGCCGTATGTCGAGAACTACTGCAAGTACTTCGGTGCGGACATCTCGGAGATAATGAATTCTTCGTTTACAGTGGTTACTCCGAACTCGAAAAACCCGTACAAGCAGCTTTACGTTAATAACTGATTGGCATAGATAAAGGACGGTGCAAAATGAGCTATACTCCCGACGAAATTCTCCAGTATATCGAGGAAGAGGATGTTAAGTTCATCCGCTTGGCGTTCTGCGATGTTTTCGGAACACCGAAAAACATTTCCATCATGCCGAACGAGATGAGGCGTGCCTTCGAGCAGGGTATCTCGATAGATTCCTCAGCAATCGCCGGCTTCGGCGACGAAAGCCGCTCGGACATGCTCCTTATCCCCGACCCTTCGGAGATATCCATTCTCCCCTGGAGACCGGAGCACGGAAGAGTCGTAAGAATGTTTTGCACCGTTTGCAATCCGGACAAAACGGTCTTTGAAGCGGACACAAGAAGCTTGCTCAAGAAAACCGCAGAAGAGCTTAAAACAGAAGGATTCGAATTCAATTTCGGTCCCGAGACGGAGTTTTATCTCTTCAAGCGTGACGAAAACGGCGAGCCCACAAAGATTCCCTATGACCATGCGGGCTATATGGACATAGCGCCCGAGGACAAGGGCGAAAACGTCCGCCGTGAAATCTGCTTAACACTTGAGCAGATGGGCATCGTGCCGGAATCCTCCCACCACGAGGAGGGTCCGAGCCAGAATAAAATCAGCTTCAGATATTCCGACGCCCTCAAAGCCGCGGACCATGCGATTACATTCCGCTCGGTAGTAAAGACCATTGCCGCAAGGAACGGACTTGTCGCGGACTTCTCACCGAAGCCGCTCGACGGTCTTCCCGGCAACGGCATGCACATAAATATCTCCGCTGTATATAACGGCGAGGATGTCCTTCCTTACGCAACAGCGGGAATACTCAAACATATTTCCGAAATAACGCTGTTTTTAAATTCCCATCCCGATTCATACAAAAGGTTCGGTGCAAACAAGGCACCCCTCTATATATCATGGTCGGAGCAGAACCGCTCCCAGCTCATAAGAATTCCCGCAACCAAGCGTGAATACAAGAGAGCGGAGCTGAGGTCTCCCGACCCGATGTGCAACCCTTATCTCGCACTTTTACTTCTCATGAAGGCTATGGCAGACGGAATCAGGAACAACCTTCCCCTCTGCCCTCCGACCGACATAAATCTCTTCAAGGCATCGCCCAAGGAGCTTTCGGGCTTTGAAATGCTTCCGAGAAGCCTCGGCGAAGCCGTTACTGCGGCTCAGGACTCCGATTTCGTCAGAGCCTCGGTTCCGCAGTCGATAATCGACAACTACTCTTCAAGATAAGTAAGCCATATAATATAATTTGTAACGCCATATTAAACCGGGGGTCGTGAAAATGGAACTCAAAGAGAAGGTATACAGCGTCTTGGTTGTATCGTCCTCCGAAAAATTTTCCGGCGTTATAAAAAGGCTTCTTCCGGGCAACATGTACTCCCCCGTTTCGACTGCGACGGACGTCAGCTCCGCAAAAAGGCAGGTTCTTGAGCGGAACTATGACATCGTGATGATAAATTCGCCGCTTACGGACGAATTCGGAAAGCGATTCGCAATCGACCTCAGTAGTAGCTCCGGCTCGGGAGTGATACTCTTTGCAGGCTCGGAGCACTTTCCGGAAATCAGCGAAATGCTGATGCCATACGGAGTGCTTACGATTCCGAAGCCGGTGAGCGTCCCGCTTATACAGCAGTCGCTTCTGATACTTCGGGGCACTCGGGAAAGACTCAGGCGAATGGAGAAGAAGAGTCCGACATTTGAAGAGAAGATGGCGGAAATCAGGCTTGTCAATCAGGCAAAGCTCCTACTTATTACAAAGTGCGAAATGAGCGAAGCACAAGCTCACAGATATATCGAAAAGCGTGCGATGGACACTTGTGTCCCGAAGAAAGTCGCCGCAGGGGATATAATAAAGGAATATGAACAAAACGGCAAGGAGGATATGTAATGGCTGTTGGAACTACCAAGTACATTTTCGTAACCGGAGGTGTTGTTTCGGGACTCGGCAAGGGTATTACCGCCGCTTCTCTCGGACGACTTCTCAAGGCAAGGGGACTCAAGGTGGCGGCTCAGAAGCTTGACCCGTACATCAACGTTGACCCCGGGACGATGAGTCCCTATCAGCACGGCGAGGTTTACGTCACGGAGGACGGCGCAGAGACCGACCTTGACCTCGGACATTATGAAAGATTTATAGACGAGGATCTGAACAAGTATTCAAATCTCACTACGGGAAAGGTATACTGGAACGTACTCAACAAAGAGCGTCGGGGCGAGTATCTCGGTTCGACCGTTCAAGTCATCCCCCACATTACAAATGAAATCAAGGACTTCGTCTACCGTGTCAGCAAGAAGACACAGGCGGACATTGTCATCACCGAAATCGGCGGCACCATCGGCGACATCGAATCACAGCCTTTTATCGAAGCTGCAAGACAGATCTCCCTCGAAGTAGGACGGGAGAACAGCCTTTTCATTCATGTCACACTGGTGCCGTTTTTGCGCGGCTCCGACGAGCATAAATCAAAGCCCACTCAGCACTCCGTTAAGGAGCTTCAGGGAATGGGCATCAACCCGAACATCATCGTTCTTCGTTGCGACGAGCCGCTTGAGGACTCGATATTCAAGAAGATTTCGATGTTCTGTAACGTCAAGCCGGACTGCGTTATAGAAAACATCACTTTACCTAGCATCTATGAGGCTCCGACAATGCTCGAGAAGGCAAACTTCTCCTCTGTCGTATTAAGAGAGCTCCACATCGACGCTCCCGAGCCGGATTTAAGCGACTGGCTCGCGATGCTCGACATGATCAAAAATCGTTCGGGAGAGGTCAACATCGGTCTCGTCGGCAAGTACATACAGCTCCACGATGCTTATCTTTCGGTCGCAGAGGCTTTAAGACATGCCGGCTTCGCTCTCGGAAGCTATGTAAACATTAGCTGGATAGATTCGGAGACGCTGACCGAAGCGACATATGAAGAGACCCTAAGTCACGTCGACGGAATCATCGTCCCCGGTGGATTTGGAAACAGAGGAATCGAGGGCATGGTTCTCGCCGCCAAGTACGCAAGAGAGAACAACGTCCCCTACTTCGGAATCTGCCTCGGAATGCAGATTGCCGTTATGGAGTATGCAAGAAACGTTGCCGGAATCACGGACGCCAACTCGGGCGAATTCGATGAGCTTTGCAAGAACAAAGTCATCGACTTCATGCCCGGACAGAGCGTCGACATCGACAAGGGCGGAACACTTCGTCTCGGAAGCTATCCCTGCGTCATCCAGAAGGGCACTACGATGGAGAGGTGCTACGGCGAGGAGCTCATCCACGAGAGACACCGCCACCGCTACGAATTCAATAACGACTACAGAGAGGTTCTCACTTCCCACGGTCTCACACTTTCGGGACTTTCGCCCGACGGAAGACTTGTCGAGACGGTCGAGCTGACTGAACGTCCCTTCTTCGTCGGAGTTCAGTATCACCCGGAATTCAAGTCGAGACCGAACAAAGCACATCCCCTCTTCAAGGGCTTTATCGAAGCCGCAATGAAGCATAAGGGGTAAACCCCTCCACCGGCTACGCCGGTCCCCCTCCCCTTTCAGGGGAGGCTATAAGTAGCTTAGGCAACTTTGTACGTTATCAAAGGGAATGATAAGAATGAATGAAATTCACGAGGAGTGCGGGATTTTCGGGGTTTATGCTCCCGATACAAGACGACTCTCGGATATGGTTTACTATGGGTTGTATGCTCTTCAGCACCGTGGGCAGGAAAGCTGTGGAATGGTCGTTTGCGACGACGGACTTTTCTATTCCCATAAGGATTTGGGACTTGTGGGCGAAGTGTTTACTAAAGAGGCTATTGCTTCGCTTCCCTCGGGACAGATGGCTGTCGGACACGTCCGCTATGGCACCACCGGCGGCACAAGCAGAGCTAATTGCCAGCCCATCGAAGTAAACCACTGCAAGGGCAGACTTGCTCTTGCTCACAACGGAAATTTGACGAACGCCTATGAGCTTCGGGCTCGTCTCGAGCTCTCGGGCGCCATATTCCACACAACCAGCGACACCGAAACCATAGCTTATATTGTCACGCAGGAGCGATTGACTGCACCCTCGATTGAGGAAGCGGTGAACCGCGCCGCTTGGCGTTTGGAGGGTGCATATTCCCTCGTATTCATGTCGGCAACTAAGATGATTGCCATGAGAGATGCGCACGGCTTCCGCCCTCTTTGCTACGGCAAAACGCCCGACGGATGCTATGCCGTCACGTCGGAAAGCTGTGCCCTGGCGGCTGTGGGAGCTGAATTTATAAGAGACATTCTCCCCGGCGAAATCGTCGTCTTCGACGAGAACGGGGTTTATTCAATCACCGACCACTGCAATAAGAAGCCGGAAAGGCTCTGCGTTTTCGAATATATCTACTTCGCACGCTCCGATTCCGTGATAAACGGCGTTTCGGTTCATGCGGCAAGAAGAAAAGCGGGAGAACTGCTCGCCAAGAGCCACCCGGTCGAGGCGGACGTTGTCATCGGCGTGCCTGATTCGGGGCTCGATGCGGCACTCGGCTATTCGATGGCTTCGGGGATTCCGTATGAGCTTGGGTTCATAAAGAATAAATACGTCGGCAGGACGTTTATTTCCCCTACCCAGAGTGACAGATTAGATCAAGTCCGAATCAAGCTGAGCCCGATAAGCGAAGCGGTCACGGGAAAGCGCGTTATAATGATTGACGACTCAATCGTCAGAGGCACGACGAGTGCGCAGATAGTAAAGCTTCTCCGCAATGCCGGCGCCACCGAGGTTCACGTCAGAATTTCGTCGCCGCCGTTCCTTAATCCCTGCTACTACGGCACGGACATTGATTCCGAAAACGGGCTCATCGCCTGCAGTCACACGGTCGAGGAAATCGCCGAAATCATCGGTGCGGACAGTCTCGGGTATCTCCCGACGGAGGACTTGAAAGTTCTTGCCGAGAGCGAAAACATCTGCACATCCTGCTTCACGGGAGATTATCCGACGGGTATTCCCGTCCACACGGACAAGGGTCGCTTCGAGGGAAAGCTCTCCGAAGCGAAGCCGCAAAAATCTCGTTTATACAAGTCGCCAAAGGCAACTTGATAAAGAATGTCTAAAATAGCCCTAATGGCTATTTTACGGCTTCGCCGCCGCCATTCTTCAAATCCAAAAAATAATATATTTCAAACACTTTTAGGAGGACATTATCATGAACAAGCTTTATGAAGGAAAGTCGAAAATCGTTTACGAGGGCACAGACCCCGGCACTTGCGTAATCAAGTACAAGGACACCGCAACCGCTGGAAACGGCGTTAAGAAGGAAGACCTTCCCGGCAAGGGAATCCTCAACGCCAAGATTTCGAACCTCATTTTCGAATATCTTGCAAAGAACGGCGTCAAGACCCATCTTATCGAAGTGCTCAGCGAGACTGAGGTTTTGGTCAAGAAAGCCGACATCGTTATGGTCGAGGTCATCGTCAGAAACGTTGCCGCAGGAAGCTTCTCGAAGAAGTACGGCGTTCCGGAGGGCACCAAGCTCCTTAACACCGTCACAGAATTCAGCCTCAAGAGCGACGAACTCGGCGACCCGATGATTAACGACTGCCAGATTACCGCTCTCAGCGTTGCGACTCAGGCTGAACTTGACGAGCTCAAGGCAGTATCCCTGAAGGTTGACGAGCTCATGACCGAGCTGTTCCTTAAGTGCGGCATCAAGCTTATCGACTTCAAGCTCGAATTCGGCAGAGTTGACGGCGAGCTCCTCCTCTGCGACGAAATCTCCCCCGACTCCTGCAGACTCTGGGATGCCGAAACCGACGAAAAGCTCGACAAAGACAGATTCCGCAGAGACCTCGGTAACGTCCTCGACGGCTACAGAGACGTTCTTGCAAGACTTGAAAACGCAATCTAAAATAATCGGAGGTTTAAACCCCTATGACAGATAAATATGAGAATCCGCTTTGCAAACGATATGCGGGCGAGAAGATGCAGAAAATCTTCTCCGACGACACGAAGTTCTCGACATGGCGTAGACTCTGGATTGCTCTCGCTGAGAGCGAGAAAGAGCTCGGGCTCGACATCACCGACGAGCAGATTGCCGAGATGAAAGAGCACATCTACGACATCGACTATGAGGCGGCGGCGGCTCGTGAAAAAGTCGTCCGTCACGACGTCATGGCACATATCTATACCTATGGCTTGGTCTGCCCGAAGGCGAAGCCGATTATCCACCTCGGTGCAACAAGCTGTTATGTCGGAGACAACACCGATATTATTTTGCAGAGAGATGCGCTTCTTCGTATCAGAAGCCTGCTCGTGACCGCTATTTCGGCGCTTTGCGACTTTGCGGAGAAGTATAAGGATCTCCCCTGCCTCGCCTACACCCACTTCCAGGCGGCACAGCCGACAACTCTCGGCAAGCGCGCAACGCTCTGGCTTCAGGACTTAGTTATGGATCTTGAGAGGCTCGACTTTACCCTTTCGAATCTCAAGCTCCTCGGTTGCAGAGGCACCACCGGAACCGGTGCAAGCTTCCTTGAGCTCTTTGGTGGGGACAAGGAAAAGGTTCGTAAGCTTGAGAAGCTTATCGCAGAAAAGATGGGCTTTGAGGCGGCTTATTCCGTAAGCGGACAAACTTATACCAGAAAAGTGGACTATTACTCGCTGTCGGTTCTTTCGGGAATCGCTCAGAGTGCTCACAAGTTCTCGAACGACATAAGACTCCTCTCGCACCTGAAGGAAGTCGACGAGCCCTTCGAAGCGGGACAGGTCGGTTCCTCGGCGATGGCTTATAAGCGTAACCCGATGAGATCGGAAAGGATCGCATCTCTGGCAAGATACGTCACGGTCGATGCTTTGAATCCGGCACTCACTGCGAGCGAGCAGTGGTTCGAGAGAACCCTTGACGACTCGGCTAACCGCAGAATCAGCATTCCCGAAGCTTTCCTGGCTACCGACGGAATCCTGAGCCTCTATATAAACATCATCAGCGGCTTGAAGGTCTATCCGAAGATAATTGCGAGACACTTGCAGAGTGAGCTTCCCTTCATGGCGACCGAGAACATCCTTATGTACTGCGTCAAGAAGGGCGGCGACCGCCAGACTCTCCACGAGGCTATCAGAACCCATTCTGTTGCCGCGGCGACCGACATCAAGGAAGGCGGAGACGGAAATCTTATCTCGAGAATCGCAAGCGATCCGATTTTTGGGTTGACAGAAGACGAAATCCAGAGTATTATAGATGAAGGCGGCTTCACAGGTCTCGCTTCTGACCAGGCGGCGGAGTATGTCAACTATGTCAGAACAGAGATACTACCCAACGAGGGTGAAAAAGCCGACGACGTCACTATAAACGTTTAAAAGCGTTTTCAGCAAAAGCTTTAAAATAGAAAGGAAAAGGCATATGCTTACAGCAATAGTTGGAATCAACTGGGGCGACGAGGGAAAAGGCAGAATGGTTGACCTTCTGTCGAAGGACTTCGACATCATCTGCCGCTACCAAGGCGGCAACAACGCAGGACACACCGTTATCAACGAGAGAGGAAGCTTCGTTCTGAATCTTCTGCCATCTGGCATCTTCCACGAGACGGCTGTCAACGTCATGGGCGGAGGAATGGTCGTTGACCTTGAGCACCTTTGCCACGAAATGGCTTCCCTGCGTGAAAAAGGGATTGAGATAAGCCCCGATAACCTCAAAATCAGCGACAAAGCTACCATATGCCTGCCCTATCACAAGGAGCTCGACATCATGGAGGAGGATCGCCTTAAGGACAAGAAATTCGGCTCGACACGCAGAGGCATTGCTCCCGTTTATGCGGACAAGTACATGAAGAAGAGCTTAAGAATGAGCGATCTCCAGAACCCCGACACACTCGCAGAGAAGGTAAAAGATATCGTCGAGTGGAAGAACTTAACCTTCAAGGGCTATGGTCACGAGCTCATCAATGCCGATGAAATTTTGGCATGGCTCAAGAAGTACGGCGACGAGATTCTCCCATATGTCACTGACGTTTCCTCGTACCTCGAGAAGGCGGCTGACGACGGAAAGAACATCATGTTCGAGGCTCAGCTTGGAGCCCTCCGTGACATCGACTACGGAATTTACCCCTATACCTCTTCTTCTCAGACTCTTGCCCACTATGCGCCCATCGGCGCCGGAATCCCCGGAAGAAAGCTTGACTGCTCTATCGGCATCATGAAGGCATATTCGACCTGCGTCGGCGAGGGACCGTTCACAGCTGAAATGTTCGGCGAAGAGGCTGAGGCACTCAGAGCCGCAGGCGGAGAATACGGCGCCGCCACCGGAAGACCGAGACGTGTCGGACCCTTCGACGTTCCCGCTTCGAAGTACGGCGTAAGAGTTCAGGGCGCAGATTATCTCGTTCTTACCAAGTTAGACGTTCTTTCCTATATGCCGAAGATTCCCGTTTGCGTTCACTATGACGTTGACGGCGAAATCACCGACACCTTCCCGACAGGCGACAGACTCGAGCGTGCAAAGCCGGTCGTTGAATACGTCAAGGGCTTCGGCGACGTTTCAAAGTGCCGCAAGAAAGAGGATCTCCCCGAGGACGCCCTCAACTATATCCGCCTTATCGAGCACGCAGTCGGCTGCCCGATAAAGTACGTCTCGGTCGGTGCAGAAAGAGACGAATACATTACAATGTTCTGATAAACTACAGCAAGCGTTTATCGGCTTTATTGCCGGTAAACGCCTAACTGAAACATAAGGAGGCAAACTCTAGATATGAGAGAGTATGACCGCAAGTTAATTACGGAGGACGGAAGCGAATACTTAGGCTACGGTTTCGGAAGCTCGGACGAACGAGTGCTGGAGCTTGTATTCAACACTTCCATGGTCGGCTATCAGGAGATAGTTTCCGATCCGTCCTATACCGATCAGATGGTCGTTATGACCTATCCGATTATCGGAAGCTACGGAATTAACGACGACGACTTCGAGACGAAGTACCCTTCAATCGGGGCTTTGGTCGTTAGAGATTACAACGATATGCCGTCGAATTTCCGTTATATAAAGACACTTTCGGAGCTTCTGGAAGAGAACAATATCCCCGGTATCAGCGGAGTTGACACCCGTAAACTCACCCGCAGTATCCGCGATTTTGGCTCCCGCAGAGCTCTTATTACTGATATTTCCACAACCCTTGAAGAGGGCCTTGAAATCATCAGGAACGTCCCCGTTCCCCACGATGCCGTTTCAAGAGTCAGCACAAAGAAGCGCTGGTATTCGAGAACCTCGAACCCGCAGTATAACGTCGTTGCACTCGACTGCGGAATCAAACTCAACATTGTTCGCTCCCTGAACCGTAAGGGTTGCAACGTCACCATTGTCCCCTACGACATTACTGCCGAAGAGGTCATTTTCATGAAGCCCGACGGAGTCTTCCTTTCGAACGGTCCCGGCGACCCGGAGGACGTCACCCCGGCGGTCGAGCTCGTCAAGGGGCTTCGGGGCAAGTATCCGATATTCGGCATCTGCCTCGGACATCAGGTTATATCTTTGGCATACGGTGCGAAGACATATAAACTCAAGTTCGGGCACCGCGGCGGAAACCACCCTGTGAAGAATCTTTCAACCGGAAAGCTCGAAATCACTTCCCAGAACCACAGCTACGCCGTCGACCCGAGTAGCCTTGAGGGCACCGGGCTTGAAGTCACGCACATAAATCTTCTTGACAACACCATCGAAGGCGTTGAGTGCAAGGAAGACAGAGTTTTCAGCGTCCAGTATCACCCGGAAAGTGCGCCCGGTCCCGAAGATTCCGGGTACCTGTTCGATAAATTCCTTGATTATATGAAGGAGGCGAAGCTAAATGCCGAAGAGAACTGATATAAAGAAGGTTCTGGTTATAGGCTCTGGACCGATTGTAATCGGACAAGCCGCGGAATTTGACTACGCCGGAACTCAGGCGTGCCTGGCTCTCAAGGAAGAGGGCTATGAGGTAGTGCTTGCCAACTCGAACCCCGCAACCATCATGACCGACACCCTGATTGCGGACAAGGTTTATATGGAGCCGCTGACGCTCGAGTACCTCGCCCGTATCTGCCGCTATGAAAGACCCGACGCCATCGTCCCCGGAATCGGCGGACAGACGGGACTCAACCTTGCGATGCAGCTTGCCAAGAAGGGCGTTTTGCAGGAGTGCGAAATCGAGCTCCTTGGCACGGATGCCGAAAGCATCGAGTGCGCAGAGGACAGAGAAAAGTTCAAGGAGCTCTGCGAGAGCATCGGCGAGCCGGTTGTTCCCTCCGAGATTACATATTCAATCGAAGAAGGCTTGAAAGCCGCCGAGGATATCGGTTACCCCGTTATCTTAAGACCCGCATTCACACTCGGAGGCACAGGCGGAGGATTCGTCAATAACCCAGAAGAGATGAAGGTTATGATGAAGAACGCACTGGCGCTCTCCCCTGTCCATCAGGTTCTTGTCGAAAAGAGCATCAAGGGTTACAAAGAGATTGAATACGAGGTTATGCGCGACGCAAACGACACCGCCATTACTGTTTGTAACATGGAAAACCTCGACCCTGTCGGAATCCATACCGGCGACTCGATTGTAGTTGCACCGAGCCAGACGCTTACGAACAAAGAGTACCACATGCTCCGTAACAGTGCTCTCAAGATTATAAGAGCCTTGAAAGTAAAGGGCGGATGCAACGTCCAGTTTGCACTCGACCCGCAGTCATTCAGATATTACGTTATAGAAGTAAACCCGAGAGTTTCGCGCTCGTCGGCACTCGCTTCCAAGGCGAGCGGTTACCCGATTGCGAGGGTTTCAGCGAAGATTGCGGTCGGCATGAACCTTGATGAGATTCAGCTCGTCAACACTCCCGCATGCTTCGAGCCGTCGCTCGACTATGTCGTCACGAAGATGCCGAGATTCCCGTTCGACAAGTTCGCAAGCGCTTCGAACGTCCTTTCAACTCAGATGAAGGCGACCGGAGAGGTCATGAGCGTCGGAAGAACGATGGAGGAGAGCCTTCTCAAGGCTATCCGTTCTCTCGAGGATGGCAAGAACCACATCCACATGGCGAAGTTTGACTCGGAGCATATGACCACCGACGAGCTCCTCGCCTATATCCGTGAAGGCACTGACGACAGAATCTACGCCATTTCACAGCTTATGTGGATGGGCGTCGACCACTCGAGAATCTGCAACATCACCGGAATCGATATGTTCTTCCTCGATAAAATCAAGAATATTGTTGATTTTGAAAAAGAGCTTGAGGCTTCTCCTCATTCCGAAAAGCTCTTAAGAGAAGCGAAGAAGATGGGCTTCTCCGACTCCTACATTGCGGAGCTCTGGAAGACCACCGAGGACGAGGTTTACGAAGAGCGTTGCAACGCAGATATCTATCCCGTCTACAAGATGATAGACACCTGCGCAAGCGAGTTTGACAGCTATGTCCCCTACTTCTATTCGACCTACGAGGACGAGGAAGAGTCGATTGTTTCCGACAGAAAGAAGATTATAGTCCTCGGCTCCGGTCCTATCCGAATCGGTCAGGGCGTTGAGTTCGACTATTCGACCGTTCACGCAATCAAGACCATCCGTGAAGCCGGCTATGAGGCTATCGTCATAAACAATAACCCCGAGACTGTTTCGACAGACTACACCACTGCGGACAAGCTCTATTTCGAGCCTCTGACCGTTGAGGACGTTATGAACGTCATCCATCACGAAAACCCGATCGGAGTTATCGCAACCTTGGGAGGGCAGACGGCAGTAAATCTGGCGGCTCCTCTTGCAAAGAGAGGTGTCAAGATTGTCGGAACCGACTGCGACGCCATCGAAAAGGCGGAGAACAGAGACGCATTCGACGCTGTTATCCGCAGCTTAGGAATTCCGAACCCGACGGGAGACGCAGTCACCAATATCGAGGACGGCGTGAAGGTTGCCGAAAGAATCGGCTATCCCGTTCTTGTCAGACCGTCGTTCGTTCTCGGCGGAAGAGCGATGGAGATTGTTGCGACAGAGGAAATGCTCCGCCACTACCTCAAGAACGCCGTTGAGGTCGACGTTGACAAGCCGGTGCTCGTTGACAAGTACGTCATGGGCAAGGAGGTCGAAGTCGACGCGATATGTGACGGAGAGCAGGTATTCATCCCCGGAATCATGGAGCTGGTCGAGAGAACCGGCGTCCACTCTGGCGACAGCATGAGCGTTTATCCGCCGTTCAGCATTTCGCAGACGGTTAAAGATACGATTAATGATTACACAACCCGTCTGGGACTCGGCATCGGCATAAAGGGACTCTTCAACATCCAGTTCATAGTCGACAAAGAGGACAACGTTTCGGTCATCGAAGTAAACCCGAGAGCATCAAGAAGCGTGCCGTTCCTCTCGAAGTCGACCGGCATAAATCTCGTAAGTGTTGCGACGAAGGTTATGCTCGGGCAGAGCCTCAAGGAGCAGGGCATCACCGACATGACTCCGAAGGAAAAGAGCCGTTGGTATGTCAAGGCTCCGGCGTTCTCCTTCGAGAAGCTCACCGGCATGGATTCTTACCTATCGCCTGAGATGAAGTCGACCGGCGAGGCTATCGGCTATGACGACAAGCTCAACCGCGCCGTCTACAAGGCACTTCAGGCTTCGGGCATCAAGATGAAGGAATACGGAACCGTTATCGTGACGGTTGCGGACGAAGATAAAGAAGAGGCTCTGCCGCTTATCAGAAGATTCTATAACCTCGGTTATAATATCGAAGCCACGGCAGGCACCGCGAAGTTCTTAAAACAGCACGGCATCAGGACCCGTGTCAAAGGCAAGATAAGCGACGGAAGCGACGAGATTCTCGACTCAATCCGAGCCGGATATGTCAGCTACATCATCAACACCCGTGCGGTTCTCTCGGGCGTCCACTATGAGGACGGCATCGAGATAAGACGTTGCGCCATCCAGAACGGCGTCACGACGTTTACTTCTCTTGATACAGTAAGAATTCTATTGGATGTACTCGAAGATATGATTCCGCCGATTTCGACGATAGACGCTTAAACCCCTCCACCGGCTGTCGCCGGTCCCCCTCCCCTTTCAGGGGAGGCTTTTTTGCTCTCGCAAAAGTTTGTGCAGAATACAAAAAGGCTCCCCTGAAAGGGGAGCTGGCGCCCGAAGGGCGACTGAGGGGTTTCCACTAATTTAACTCTTGCATTCCATAGCGTATCGTGCTATAATATTGATACAAGAATATGATTCGAAAGCAGGTATCTTTCATGAAAAAACTTTGTAAGGACAGAGAACACAAGATGCTTTGCGGCGTTTGCGCCGGAATTGCTGAGTATTTTGGTATCGACCCGACTATAGTCAGAGTCGTCTGGGCTTTGGTAACTCTTATTCTCGCTCTCTTTGTCGGAATCATCGCATATATAGCTTGCGCTCTGATTCTTCCCGACAAGTCTAACGTCGAATAAGAAGCGCACTGAAATTTAATACTGTCAAAAACTGGGCATCGCCTGAAAATGGTCATGCCCTCTTAGAGTTGTATATTTAAAATAACTGACTGGAGGAATTCCACGGAAATGAACATCTATCGTGCAGGTATAGACATTGGCAGCACGACCATAAAACTGGTCATTTTGGATGATGACAATAAAATAATTTTCGGCGAATACCGTCGCCATCAGGCACGGATTCAGCCTGCAATGAGCGAGCTGTTGACAGAGGCGAAAGAAAGACTTGGCGATTTCAAACTTCGGCTCAAGATTACCGGCTCGGGCTCAATAAATCTCGGCAAGGCACTTAATATTGGTTTCGTTCAGGAGGTCGCGGCGGTCGCTTCGGCGCTCGAGCTTGTAGCACCTCAGACGGACGTCGCAATCGAGCTCGGCGGCGAGGACGCAAAGATTATCTACTTCAAGGGCGGACTCGAGGAGAGGATGAACGGCGTTTGCGCCGGCGGAACCGGCTCGTTTATAGATCAGATGTCGGCACTTCTGCAAACCGATGCGGAGGGTCTTAATAATCTCGCCGCAAATTACCAGAGGCTTTATCCTATCGCCGCCCGATGCGGAGTTTTCGCGAAGACGGACATCCAGCCGCTCATAAACGAAGGTGCGGCGAAGGAGGACCTGGCGGCTTCGATTTTCCAGGCGGTTGTTACCCAGACCATCTCCGGTCTTGCATGCGGCAAGCCGATAAGAGGATGTGTTGCGTTCCTGGGAGGACCTTTGCACTTCCTCCCGGAGCTGAAAAAAGCTTTTATAAGAACACTTAAACTCACCCCCGAAAATGTCGTCGACCCGGACAATTCTCACTTGTTCGCCGCTATGGGTGCGGCACTTGAAGCTGGGGACGAAGTTCTCACCGACCCGGACGTCTTAATCGAGCGTCTGAAATCGGGAATCGAGATGGCGTTTGAACTCAAGAGGCTCGACCCATTATTCAAGGATGAAGAGGATTTCAGAGAATTCACCGAAAGACACACAAGAGCAGTTGTCAAGAAAGAGAAGCTCGAAAATTACAAGGGAAATTGCTATTTAGGAATAGATGCCGGCTCGACCACGACGAAAATCGCCCTCATCGGCGAAGAGGGTCAGCTCCTCTATTCATACTATACATCAAATCAGGGTTCGCCCGTCAAGAGCTCCATCGAAGCCGTTTCGGATATGGGAAAGCACATGCCGGAAGGCGCAAAGATTGTCAGAGCCTGCTCGACCGGCTACGGCGAATCGCTCCTGAAATCTGCTTTTAACCTTGACGACGGCGAGGTCGAAACCATTGCGCACACCACTGCGGCGGCGTTCTTTAACCCCTCGGTTGACTGCGTCCTCGACATCGGCGGACAGGACATGAAGTGCATTAAGCTCAAGGACGGCTCGGTCGATACAATCCTTCTTAACGAAGCCTGCTCCTCAGGTTGCGGCTCGTTTATCGAAAACTTCGCGCAGTCCCTCGGATACACGGCGCAGGAATTCGCCGAGAAGGCGCTTTATGCGAGGCACCCGATTGACCTCGGCACCAGATGCACGGTCTTCATGAACTCGAACGTGAAGCAAGCCCAAAAAGAGGGCGCAACGGTCGAGGACATCTCGGCGGGGCTCGCCTATTCCGTCATCAAGAACGCACTCTTCAAGGTTATCAAGCTTTCGAGCGCTCAGGAGCTGGGCTCATCTGTCGTCGTTCAGGGCGGAACCTTCATGAACAAGGCGGTTCTCAGGGCTTTCGAGAAGATTTCCGGTGCGGACGCTATTTGTCCGGACATTGCCGGAATCATGGGCGCATTCGGTGCGGCTCTTATCGCCAAGGACCGCTACGACGGCACGGAAAGCTCGATGCTCCCGATTTCGGAAATCGAGAGCCTGACATATAAGACCGCCACGACCCACTGCCGTGGATGCTCGAACAGCTGTATGCTGACTATCAACACCTTCTCGGGAGGGAGAAGACACATCACCGGCAACCGCTGTGAAAAGGGGCTCGGGAACACCGCTTCCACCGACAAGGGTCCCAACATGATGGAATACAAGTACGAGCGCATCTTCGGCTATGAACCGCTTGAGAACCCGACCCGTGGCGTCATCGGCATCCCGAGAGTCCTCAACATGTACGAAAACTACCCGTTCTGGGCGACGTTCTTCACGAAGCTCGGATTCAGGGTTGAGCTCTCGCCGAAATCGAGTCACAAGATTTACGAGCTCGGAATGGAGAGCATTCCCTCGGAGTCCGAGTGCTACCCGGCGAAGCTGTCGCACGGGCACGTCCAGTGGCTCATCGATAACGGCATCAAGACCATCTTCCACCCGTGCGTCTTCTATGAGCACATGGAGTCGAAGACAGCGCAGAACCACTATAACTGCCCCATCGTCATCTCGTATCCCGAGAACCTGAAGAACAACGTTGAGGGAGTTATCGACGGCGACGTCCGGCTCATCCGTCCGTTCATCGCTTTCACGAGCGAGAAGACCGCCGCTGACAGACTTGTAGCTGTTTGCAAGGAAGAATGGAATATCTCCGAAAAAGAAGTAAGAGCCGCCGTTCACGAGGCTTGGGAAGAACAGCATAAGGCGAAGGCTGACATCCGAGCGAAAGGCGCCGAGATTCTCAAGTGGATGGAGGACAACCACCGCAAGGGAATTGTTCTTGCAGGGCGACCCTATCACGTCGACCCGGAAATCAACCACGGAATTCCCGAGATGATTGCTTCCTATGGCTTGGCAGTTCTCACCGAGGACAGCCTTCCGAACGACTTCACGACCGACAGTCCGCTTCGCTCGAACGACCAGTGGGTGTTCCACTCGAGGCTATATGCCGCCGCCGAGTACATAAGAAACCGCGACGACCTCGAGCTTATCCAGCTCAACTCGTTCGGTTGCGGACTCGATGCGGTCACGACCGACCAGGTTCAGGAAATCCTCAATGGCTCGAACAAGCTTTATACTGTATTGAAAATAGACGAGGTTTCCAATCTGGGAGCCGCTCGAATCAGAATAAGAAGCCTGCTTTCGGCGATGAATCAGCGTGATAGAAGCGGAATCAAGGCTATTCCCCGCACTGCCGCCTACAACAGAGCTACCTTCACGAAGAAGATGCGCGACGAGGGCTACACCATCATCGCGCCGCAGATGAGCCCGATTCACTTTGACATAATCGAGCCGGTTGCGAAGAAGCACGGCTATAACCTCGTCGTCCTTGACAACGACAACCGCTCGGCTATCGACATAGGCTTGAAGTTCGTCAACAACGACGCTTGCTTCCCATCCATCACCGTTGTCGGGCAGATTATGGAGGCGGTGCTCTCCGGAAAGTACGACACCGACCACCTTGCCATCATCATGACCCAGACGGGCGGATGCTGCAGAGCAAGCAACTATGTCGGATTCATAAGAAGGGCTCTTGAGAAAGTAAACCTCGGGCACATCCCTGTTATCTCACTTAACGCCAACGGCATGGAGACGAACGAGGGCTTCAAGATGACGATTCCGTTCGTCCTTGACATGGCGAAGGCTATCGTTTATGGCGACCTGTTCATGAGGTGCCTTTACCGCACAAGACCTTATGAGCTCGAGGAGGGCTCGGCGAACAAGCTCCACGACAAGTGGCAGAAAATCGCCATTGATTCCCTCATCGACAACGAAAACGGGATGTCATATAAGAAGGTCTGCCAGGGCATTGTCGATGCGTTCGACAACCTGCCGCTCGACCCGACTATTGTCAAGCCGAGGGTCGGCATTGTCGGCGAGATTCTTGTAAAATACATGCCGCTTGCGAACAATCATCTTGTAGACCTTCTCGAAAGCGAGGGTGCAGAGGCGGTTGTGCCGGACCTCATGGACTTCATGAACTATAGCCTCTACAACGCCGTTTATAAGCACAGGTATCTCGGCACGCCGTATCGTTCGCAGTTTGTAAACGAAGCGGGCATCAAGGCAATCAAGATGCTCCGCAAACCTGCAACAGATGCCCTCGAAAAGAGCAAGCGCTTTGAAGCTCCGAGCGACATCAGGCACGTCGCCGAGCTTGCGAAGCCGGTTATCTCAATCGGCAACCAGTACGGCGAGGGCTGGCTCCTGACCGGCGAAATGGCGGAGCTCATCGAGATGGGCGTGCCGAACATCGTCTGCATTCAGCCGTTTGCCTGCCTCCCGAACCACGTCGTCGGCAAGGGTGCCATCAAGGCTTTAAAGAAGCTTTATCCCGAAGCGAACATAGTCGCAGTAGACTATGACCCCGGAGCGTCGGAGGTCAACCAGTTCAACCGCATCAAGCTGATGCTGACGTCTGCTCAGAAGGAAGCAGCGAAGAAGCAAGCCGAAAAAGTCAAGACATAATAAAACAACCGTAAGGATTTGCCCTTACGGTTGATTTTTTACTCTGCGGTGTAATGATTGCCGATTACGGTTATCAGCAGTTCGGCGAGGTCTTCGCTGTAGGATTCGTGCTGTAGAGTGTAGCCAGAGTCATCGAGGAGTCCAAGAAGCGACTCGTCCGACGGGTCTGCAACTATTTCTTCTATCGAGCCGGCAACCGACTGCCAACTCTCCTCCAAGTCCTCATAATCCCAGTCGTAACCGTCCCACTCTGCAAGAAGCTCCTCAAGCGTTTCTTCTGTGAGCAAGTCGCTATGCTCTTCTGCCCAGTCAAGAAGGCTTGCGGCGGCGGAAACCGACCGAAGCGAGCTTCCCGCAGACCCGGGACCAACACCGAAGCAGGCGTCCATCAGGTCACAGAACTCCCGGATTTCGGAATCTGAGAACGTAGTATCAGATTCGGTTTCTTCTTCCGTTTCTTCTTCTGAAACAGGCTCCTTGGCTTCAGTTTCGTGTGAATCGCTGTAGCCGGTTTCAACGAAGTCGCTTACGTTAACTCCCGCACAGCCGGCAAGGCTTAAAAGAATTGCGAGGCAGGTTAATATCAGTAGAATTCTTTTCATAAAAAAACGCTCCTTTCTTTTCTGTAGGGGCGGATATCATCCGCCCGTTTTTGGGTCGAATCGAGGTAATTCGGGCGGATAATATCCGCCCCTACACTGCTCCTACTTATAATACAGATTATGTGCCCGAATTATTGCATTCTCTCTAAAAAGTCCCGCAAAAATTTTCTTGCGGGACTTTTTTTATCTTACGTTTCTGTATTGTGCAACGCCCTGACGGATGAGGGAGCGCTTGAGGCGGGCTTCGGCGAGCCTCAGTTCGGTGTCGGAAACATTGCGATTTTCGATTATCTCCTTCGCGCGGCGTTCCGAGTCCTGGGCTCGTTCGGCGTCGATTTCCTCTGCCCATTCGAAGGTCGTGGGAATCAGGGTTACATCGCCTTTCAGAACCGAGAGCATTCCGCCGATGCAGGCGGCGTATTTCTTCTCGCCGTCAATGACGACGGTCGCCATGCCCATGCCGAGGGGTGACACGCAGTCGGTGTGCCCCGCCATGACTCCGATATCGCCGGCAATCGTCCGGACAATCAGCTCTTCCGCCTGACCTTCGTATTGAAGACCGTCGGGGGTTACTATCTTAAGCGGGAAGCTCGTCATGACTTCTCACCGCTCTTATATTTCTCAACGACGTCGTCAATCGTTCCGGCAAAGAGGAAGTAGGATTCGGGGATTTCGTCGTGCTTGCCTTCGATAATCTCCTTGAAGCCGCGAATGGTCTCCTTGAGGGGCACATATTTGCCCTCATATCCCGTGAACTGCTCGGCAACTGCGAACGGCTGGCTGAGGAACCTCTGAACCTTTCTTGCACGGTTGACGGTGAGCCTGTCTTTCTCGCTCAGTTCGTCCATGCCCATGATGGCGATGATGTCCTGAAGGTCTTTATATCTCTGGAGGATGCTCTGAACCGCACGGGCTGTCTCATAGTGCTCCTGTCCGACAATGTCGGGAGTCAGGATTCTTGACGAAGACGAAAGCGGGTCGACTGCGGGATAGATACCCATCGAGGCGATGCCTCTGTCAAGAGCCGTGGTTGCATCAAGGTGAGTGAACGTCGTGGCAGGTGCCGGGTCGGTATAGTCATCGGCAGGGACATAAACCGCCTGAACGGAGGTGATGGAGCCGTTCTTTGTCGAGGTGATTCTCTCCTGCAAGGTGCCCATTTCGGTTGCAAGCGTCGGCTGATATCCGACCGCAGAAGGCATACGTCCGAGAAGCGCCGAAACCTCGGAGCCAGCCTGAGTGAATCTGAATATGTTATCTATAAACAGGAGAACGTCCTGATGCTTGACGTCGCGGAAATACTCCGCCATCGTGAGTCCGGAAAGTCCGACTCTCATTCTTGCTCCCGGGGGCTCGTTCATCTGACCGTAAACCATGGCGGTCTTGTTGATTACGCCCGATTCGTTCATCTCGCGATACAGGTCGTTGCCCTCACGGGTTCTTTCTCCAACGCCCGTGAAGACGGAAATGCCGCCGTGAGCCTTGGCTACGTTATTTATAAGCTCCATGATGAGAACCGTTTTGCCGACTCCCGCGCCGCCGAACAGACCGATTTTACCGCCCTTGGCATAGGGGCAGATGAGGTCTACGACCTTGATTCCCGTTTCGAGGATTTCGGTCGCCGGCTGCTGTTCGTCATAAGAAGGTGCCGGACGGTGGATTGACCACTTTTCTTCCGTCTTGACGGGCTCTCCCTCGTCGATAGGCTCGCCTAAAAGATTGAATACTCTTCCCAGGCACTCTTCGCCGACGGGAACCTGAATCGGGTGTCCGGTGTCGACGGCGACTTCTCCTCTGCGGAGACCGTCGGTCGAGTTCATCGAGACGCATCTTACGACATTGTCGCCGATGTGCTGTGAAGCCTCGGCAACGATGGTTCTCCCCTCATGCTCAATCTCTATCGCATTGAGGAGCTCCGGAAGCTCGTCATCGGAGAACCTGATGTCAAGAACCGGTCCCATGACCTGAATTACTTCTCCTGTGTGTTTGTCCATGCTGTTTTACTCCAAATTCTACGCAAGAATTCTCCTTGCGGTGATATCAGGACGTTGATCCCGCTACTATTTCAATAATCTCGTTGGTGATTGCAGTCTGTCTTATCTGGTTGTACTTGAGGCTCAAATCGTCTATCATTTCCTCGGCGTTTTGTGTGGCGGAATCCATTGCGGTTCTTCGTGCCGCTTGCTCTGCCGCTCTGCTCTCGCAGAGGCAACCATAGAGGACTCCCCCAAGATACTCGGGGATGATAGCATCAAAAGCCTCGGCACTGCTCGGTTCATAGAGTATATCCGACTGGGTGGTCTTGCCCTTCTCGTAGCCCTTAAGGGGCAGAAGAGGAAGCACCGTCGGAGTTTGCGACAGGACGGAAACAAAGTTCGTATATCCGACACAGATTTCGTCATACTCGCCGTTACGGAATCCCTTGCAGAGAGTCTTCGCAATCGAGAAGCAGTCGCCCACTCCGACGCCCTCGGCAAGAGTATAGTTCTCGGTGAGGATGTTGGCACCCCGAAGCTTGAAGTACTCGACCGCCTTGTTGCCAATCGGGAGAACTATTGCGTTCTTCGCCTCGATTTCGGCTTGGCACATCTTAAGGATATTGTGATTATATCCTCCCGCGAGTCCTCGGTCGCCGGCAATGACGACATAGACCGACTTCTTTACGTCTCGCTTCTTGAGATATGGTGAAGACAAATCGCTTTCGGATGCGGCGATGTTACTAATCGTCGAGAAGAGAATCTCAAAGTATGGGCGGGAATTCAGAACCTGAGCCTGTGCGTGGTTGAGCTTTGACGCCGCAACCATCTCCATCGCCTTGGTTATCTGCTCCGTCTTTTTTAGGCTGTTGATTCGGGTTTTTATGCCCTTTGCCGTTGCTGATGACATTAAGAGTCTCCTTATTCAGCAGAATATCTCACTGCAATCTCTTCAAGTGCTGTCTTTAGCTCGCTCTCGGTTTCCGGCTCAAGCTTGCCGGTGCTTCTGATTGCTTCAAGAACACCGTTATGATGATTCAGCATATGCTCCTGCAAATCTGCCTCATAGTCGGGAATCTTCCCGACGGGAACGTTCTTCAGGTAGCCGTTGGTGGTGGCATAGAAGATGCAGACCTGCTGAGCTACGTCGATAGGCGAGTTGTTCTTCTGCTTTAAGACTGCGACGATTCTCTCGCCCAGATCGAGCTGAGCCTTCGTGTCGGCATCAAGGTCCGAGCTGAACTGCGCGAAGCTCTGAAGCTCACGATACTGAGAATAAATCAGTTTCAGCGATCCCGAAACCTTCTTCATCGCCTTGATCTGTGCGTTACCGCCGACACGGGATACCGAAATGCCCGGGTTGATAGCCGGCATTACGCCTGCGTTGAAGAGCTCCAATTCGAGATAAATCTGACCATCGGTGATTGAAATTACATTTGTCGGGATATATGCGGAAACGTCTCCCGCCTGTGTTTCGATTATCGGAAGAGCTGTCATGCTTCCTCCGCCTTTTTCCTTTGAAAGGTGCGCCGCTCTCTCAAGAAGTCTTGAGTGGAGATAGAAAACATCACCGGGGTATGCTTCACGTCCCGGCGGACGGCGGATGAGAAGCGATATCGTTCTGTAGGCAACTGCGTGCTTACTAAGGTCGTCATATACGACAAGAACATCCTTGCCGTTATACATGAAGTATTCGCCCATGGCACAGCCGCTATAAGGCGCGATATACTGCATTGTCGGGAGCTCACTTGCGGTTGCCGAAACAACTATTGTATAATCCATGGCTCCGCCGTCGGTGAGGTTTTTAACAACCTGCGCAACGGTTGAACGCTTGAGTCCGATTGCGACATAAACGCAGATAACGCCCTTGCCCTTCTGATTGAGGATGGTGTCGGTCGCTATTGTGGTCTTACCTGTCTGGCGGTCGCCGATGATGAGCTCACGCTGTCCACGTCCGATAGGAATCATCGAGTCGATGGCTTTTATACCCGTCTGCAAAGGCACCGTTACCGGCTCACGGTCGATAATGCCCGGTGCGGGAGATTCGATGGGTCGTGTTTCGGTAGTCTCAATCGGTCCCTTGCCGTCAATCGGCTGTCCGAGGGCGTTTACGACTCTTCCGATAAGAGCTTCGCCGACGGGAACGGAGACGACATTGCCGGTAATCTTTACCGAGTCGCCCTCTTTTATTCCCTGGTCGTTATCCATTATAACGATTGAGACGGTGTCCTCTTCGAGGTTCTGCGCCATTCCGTGAGCGCCGTTCTCAAACTCGACAAGCTCGCCGTACATAACGCCGTCGAGACCCGTTGCCTTGGCTATGCCGTCACCAACCGAAACCACGGTTCCGACATTAACCTGCTCAAGCTTCGTTTCGTAGTTCTTGATACGGTCGCTGATTATTTTTACAATTTCATCAGATTTTATATCCATTGGCTTCTTCCTTTTAAATCATGTCGTCCCCGAAGCTTCAAGCTTCAGGAGCTCCGAGACCTCTTTAAGACGGTGTGAAACGGTGCCGTCAATCTGCTTCGAGTCGTAGCTGAGTTTAACTCCGCCGAGGCAGGACGGGTCGACCTTGTTCGTGAGAATTATCTTCTTGCCGCTAAGCGACGCTATCTTCTCCGTGAGCTTCTTCGATTGCGAATCACTCAGGGGCACAGCGGTTACAGCAGTAACCGGCATGATGCCATTGTCGAAATAGTATCTCTCGCGATAAGCCTTGACGCAGTCACCGTAGTGAGTAGCGATTGACTTCTCCGCCAAAAGCTTCATGAAGTTCAGAACGTAGGGGTGAACCTTGCCGCCGAGGCAATCGTCAACAAGCTTGAGCCTTTCCTCCTTCGCGACATTCGCCGCAGAAAGAAGTTTTAAGTACTGGGGCTCTTTTGTAAACACATCTTCAAGCTCGGTAAGCTCGTTATAAATCCGCTCCGTAAGATTCTCGCTCATCGCCGCCGAATAGAGAGCCGAGCCGTAGTCACCTGCAAGCCCGCTCATGACAAATCACCAAGGTCGTCGATAAAGCTGTCGACAAGGCGGCTCTGGTCAGCCGAAGTGAGTTCCCTTTCGACAACTCTGCCCGCAATACTCACTGCGATTACGGAGATGTTGTCCTTGACCTCGCCCATAGCCTTCTTCTTTTCGAGGGCGATGTCCTCCTGAGCCTTCTCAAGGATTGCGCTCGCCTCTTTGTTAGCCTTCGAGACGATTTCTTCCTCTCTGCTCTGGGCTCTGGTTACGGCGTCGGAAATAATCTTGTCGCCGGTTTCACGGGCTTCTTCGAGCTTCTTCTGATACTCGTCGCGCATCTCGTTTGCCTCAGCCTTGGCTGTGTCGGCACTGTTGTAGAGGTCATCTATTTCCTTCTGTCTGTCGTCGATAATCTTCATTACCGGCTTGAACAGAAATTTCTTCAGGACAAAGAACAAAAGAAGAGTGTTGGCGAGCGTGAACAAGGCAGTCCACACGTTGACGCCCAGAATCTCCTCGTACATTGTCAATTCCTCCCTTCGGAAATACCGGTACCTGTCTTACTTCATGCGAACAAAATCAGGAATGCGATGATGAGCGAATAGATACCTGTGGTCTCGGTGATACCGCAACCAAGAATCATGTTTGTTCTGAGGTTACTAGCCGCTTCGGGCTGGCGAGCCATACCCTCGAGCGCCTTTCCTACTGCATTACCTTCGCCGACGCCGGGTCCGATAGCTCCGAGACCCATGCAAAGTCCTGCGCCGATTGCTCTTAAGCCTGTTGCCAAAGCTTCTGCTGCACTTACATCCATAGTAGTTACTCCTTAAATATTTTTTGTCAGAGTGAAGTTCTGACGTGTTTACTTAGTTTCGACTGCCGTCTCGGGAGGCGGGCAAGCCTGTCCAATATATATCATGCTAAGCAGGCTGAATACGAACGCCTGAACAAAGCCTGAAAACAAATCAAAGTACACCGATAACAGTGCGGGTATGCCTAAAGACAATATCGGGATTCCCGATAATAATCCGAGAGCTTCGAGAATTCCGCAAGCTCCGAATGCTATGAAGATTCCAAGAAGAATCCCCTTGAAAACGCCGATTTTCTTCTTTTTGAGCTTCTGATAAATCAAGATTCCCGCACCCAACAAGACAATCACAATCGGGATTATGACGGTTCCGGAAACGAGGTTCAGAAGCATAGAAGAAAGAAGACTCAGTGCGGTGTAGACAATAGCCGTGATGATGCCGCCGCCGAAAACGTTGCCGAAGTGACGGAACGCCATCGAAATCGGCTGTGCAATCTCGGAGATGATGTTCATCGGGGTCATAATGAAGACCGGTTCGGTGAAGCCCTTGAGCCACTTGAGAACGCCCATATGCCTGATATTGTTATACCAGATTATCGCCGTCGTCATCAGTGCCCACGTCAGAACAACGCTCAAATCCGCAGTTGATGAACGGAAAAAGCCAAACATGCCGATAAGCGAACCGCAGATTGACGAGAGGAATATCGTCCCTATGTAGGGAGTCCAATGGGCGTTGTGCTCGCCCATTGAGGATGTGACGAGGTTACGGAGCATCTCGACACCCTTCTCAACAAGAACCTGCAGCTTTCCGGGATGGGTTTTAAGATTCCTTCCAAGCAGAACCCCGGCAACACACAAAAATATCGTCACAAGAAGAAGTGACAGAGTTGTCTGCGTCACATTGATTCCGCCGAAAATCGGAATCGTGAAGTATATATACGCGCCGTTTATTTCTATGTCCATCAGGTTTCACCTTCTTCTTTGGGCTCTTCTTCCGAAGGCGTTTCCGCAGTCGCAGTGACCGCAGGCGTTTCCTTCTTGCGGAAGAATTCCCAGACCGTTATCGTCGGTCTTACAAACACTATCGGGAGGACAAGCGCAAAGACATTGCAAAGCCCGCTCGCGGCTCCCGCTACCCATACTATGAATATAACTGCGTACCGAAGAACCATCGAGAAGGTCATCAGGCTTTTGCCGCCCTTGACGTCCTGAGCGACAGCTCTGTCGGATGCCACGCAGACCGAGATTGCCATGAACAGGAAATTGAGAATCGCTAAGATTCCGCCAAGAATCCCGCCGAAAACCACGGTGCTGTCGAAAAGCCCGAGCAAGGCGAAGATTCCGAACATTGCGGCGATGCAGATTACCTGCCCTATTGTTATAATCAAGGTTTCGTGCAAAACTTCCTTACGGGAATCCATTTCTTCTCCTATTTAATCGTGATTATTGAAGCCGGTTACGGGAGGCTTCCCACCCTTGTCGTCATCCCGGCTTGAGATGTTCTCCATCGTTTTGAGAGTGGAACGAAAGCCGCTGATTGCAAGAATGCCACCTAAGATAGCGCCCACGAAAATCACCCAGATGCCGAGCGAGAACTTGTTCTTGAGCCATGCCGCAAGGATTATGCAACCGGCAAGCGGAACGGCAACCGAAAGCCCGAGCTGCCCTATCATAACAAGAAGGCTCACGTCTTTCATTGGCTTCAATCCTCGCTTCCGCAGTTTAGCTTATACAAATTTAATTCTACCATGATTATAGCAGAATGTCAAATGAAATTCTACCGCAAAGATTTTAAAATGTCCCACAAAAAAGTGCGAAATATGAGAATATTATCTCTCAGCAATATCCTGATAAACCTTTGGCTTGCCGACCGCCTTGTAGGCAGGACGGATGATTCTGCCGCCGGTGACCTTCTCCTCGAATCTGTGTGCGGACCAGCCCGCCATTCTTGCGGTTGCGAAGAGTGCTGTTGCCAATTCTTCGGGGATGCCGAGCATACGATAGCAAAGTCCCGAGTACATATCGACGTTGGCACAGAGAGCCTTTTCGAGACCGGTTTCGCGGTGGAAGACCTCGGGCGCAAGTCTTTCGATGGAATTCAGGAGCGAGAACTGGGATTCATACTCTGTGCCCTTCGCCATCTGGAGTGCGGTTTTCTTGAGAATTACGGCTCTCGGGTCGGAAAGAGTATAGACAGCGTGACCCATGCCATAGATAAGACCGGTTCTGTCGGAGGCTTCCTTGCGGACAATCTTTGTCAGCATATCCGCAACCTCGCCGTCGTCATCCCAGTTCTTGACATTCGCCTCGATATAGTCAAGCTGCTCTAAAACCTTGAGATTGGCGCCGCCGTGGCGGGGACCCTTGAGGGAGCCTACAGCCGCCGCATATGCGGAATATGGGTCGGTGCCGGAAGAGGTCAGGACTCTGCACGCAAACGTGGAGTTATTACCGCCGCCGTGCTCGGCATGCAGAAGAAGAATCAAATCAAGAAGCTTTGCCTCGTCGTATGTATACCCTCTGTCAGGTCTCAGAAGGGAGAGAATTGTCTCGGCGGTGCGCTCCTCGGGGCGAACCTGGTGCATATACATGCTGCCGCCGTCGAATGCTCTGCACTTGACATGATAGGCAGACGTCATGATGACAGGCATCTTCGCAAGGATTGAAAGAGCGCAATAGAGCTCATCCTCGGGAGCCTTTGCCTCGGGGTCTTCCTCATAGGAATAGAGTGCCAAAATAGAATGGGAAATCTTGTTCATGATGTTCTTCGAGGGAGCCTTGAGAATCATGTCCTCAAAGAAGCCGGACGGGAGCTCACGGTTTTCCGAAAGAAGCCTCTCGAAGCCCGCCAATTCATCCATCGACGGGAGCTTGCCCATTATAAGAAGGTAGGCAACCTCCTCATAGCCGAAGCGGTCGGCGCCCTGAATACCGGCGACGATATCCTTGACGTTATAGCCGCGATAGTAGAGCTCGCCCTCGATGTTCTGCTTTTCGCCTTCGTTCATGACGTAGCCGTGAACATTACATATATTTGTAAGTCCCGCCAGAACACCGGTGCCGTCGGCGTTACGGAGTCCCCTCTTTACGTCGTAGCGGTTATAATACTTCGGGTCAATCCGGTTATTCTCCAAAAATGTCTGTCTGAACCGATCCCTTGTTGTGTCATCAATTTTTAATCTCATGATAATCTCCTCTATTCTGAAAGTTGTCCTGCCCACTAAATTCTATTATTACACAGTGTAATTTTAGCACATGAAATATTGAAAGTCAACCAAAATGAAGCTTTTGAAAGCCCGAAATTTCATTTTTCGCCCTTTTGCACTGAACATCGAAGATTTTGAGAAGAAAAATTGAAGCTCTCGACGAAGAAAAAATGCAGTTTCGAGACAAAGCCAGAGTGTGGTGACGGGAATTTTGCAAGAAAAAGAAAAAATCGCTTTTAGATATTGACAAACCCGCTCGCTTTTGATATAATAACGTAGTTGTGAATGAGCCATTAGCTCAGCTGGCAGAGCATTTCACTTTTAATGAAAGGGTCTGGAGTTCGATTCTCCAATGGCTCACCACAAATGTAAGAAGTATCCAGTTATGGGTACTTCTTTTTTTTGATATAAAAAGCCGCAAGACTCAACGTCTCACGGCAAAGCAAGCGTCCGGATTTGAACCGGATTCTCCACCTCAAGCGGCATCATCCACCTAGACCACGACTTGTTGTATCCATTATATCAGCTTTCTGCGATTGTTTCAAGTGCATTGTAAAAAAATCGGTGAGCTTACCCTCCGCCAAAATGGGCGGGGGGGAAGCTCACCCCAAGCAGTGAGCGTGCCCTCCATCTAAATAAGCGGAGGGGCTCACCCCATAGCACCGTCTCAAGGGTGCATATATAGTATATTATATTCGAATGCAGTTGTCAAGAAAAAATTTGTATCAGGGAACTATTTTGATATGGAAAGCAGGGTTATTAAAAAAGTCTGATTTGGGGTATTGTTTTTGAGGCTATCATAGTGGTATAATAGTAAAAAGGTGTGTGAAACTGCAATGCAAACAGGCGAAAGAATCAGAATGCTAAGAAAAGAAAAAGGGCTTACTCTTGAGCAAGTTGGCGACTATGTTGGCGTTGGGAAGTCAACGGTGCGAAAATGGGAATGTGGAACGATTCAAAATATTCGCCGTGATAAGATAGAAAAATTAGCCGCAATACTTGAAACTACACCCGATTACCTAATGCGGTGGCAAGAAAAGCCTGACGGTCTCGACCTCACAGAATCTGAAGTGAATCTTGTATTAGCCTACAGAAAACACCCGGAAATGCAAAACGTCGTAGATAAAATTCTCGACTTGTCAAATAATGAGGAATAGGAGTAATTCTTGCCATGACTGTGTATGAAAAAATAAGAGCTTTAAGAATTGAGCAAGGAATGAGTCAAGAAGAACTTGCACAAAAAGTCGGATATTCCGGAAGAGGAACCATATCAAAAGTTGAGCTTAGCGAACGCGACATCAGTATATCAATGTTGCCAAAATATGCAGAAGCACTCGGCGTAACGACAGAATATCTTATGTCCGAAGAACCTATAACTGATGATTTCGAAGAAGGACCTGAATTGACAAGTAGAAAAACTATGTCTGACCGTCTTAAAGAAATAATGAAAGAAAGAAATTTGAGACAAGTAGATATTTTAAATCTTTGCCAACCGTATTGCGAATTATACAATATTCGTCTCAACAAAAGTCATCTTTGTCTATATCTTAAGGGCTCTGTTACCCCTAAGCCGGATAAACTGATGATACTGGCATTAGCGCTTGATGTAAACGAGGCTTGGCTTATGGGGTATGATGTACCTGCAGAAAGAGTTGACAGCAAGGACAGCCTTGTTTTATCAAGATTAACCGACGAAGAGATATCCCTATTGTTAGCCTACAGAAAACACCCGGAAATGCAGAATGCAATTAAGACGCTTCTTGGGATGACGAAATAGTATTGTGAAAGGATGTATGAAAATGAGCAAGAGCTACCGTAGCAGGAAGCCTAAACACAATGTCAAATTCCCTTTGGAAGACAGGATTTTCTGCGAGTATTGCCACAAGTTTATGCAGAAGGACAGCCTTGTAGATGAAGACGGCAATATCACCTATTGCTATTCTTGCAAGTCTGATGAAGACCAACCTTGCAGTAATAAATCAGTCAGAAAAGAATGGATAGAGCGAAAGGTCGCTGAAATCACAGCGGAAAGCTTTCTGACAGATGAAAATATAAGGCGCTTGGCGGATATTGCAGATCAGGACAAAGAAGAATTGGAAGCTGAAAAGACCGTTTGCCAGTCGCAATTAGAAGAAGTCGACGCCGAAATGCGTGACATCGTGGACGATATGACAAAAGGCGTGGTATCAGATACAAAAAGAGACCGCCTGAACGACCTCGAAACACAAAAAAGTGAACTGCAAAAGAGACTAAACAAACTAGAGTTTGAAATGCGCTTTGCCTCGAGTGAGAATATGACGTTGATATTGAACGATTTTAAATCTTTAGACGTGACCGAACTTAAAAATCAGATTTTGCTTATAAAAGCGTTCGTTGACTATATAACCATGAGAGATGAGGCGATTACGGTTTATTTCACCTACTTCAGCGAATGCGTTGAGGTACCGATACCAATCGAAGAACGAGCAGAATTTGAAATTGATGTTATCTGATAGGTTCCAACGAAAAAGCACCCGGATGGGTGCTTTTTAAATACTTTTTTGGGAATACAAAAAATCCGAACCACGAAAGGTTCGGATTAATTCGATGTGGTGGAGCATACGGGATTCGAACCCGTGACCTCCACACTGCCAGTGTGGCGCGCTCCCAACTGCGCTAATACCCCGGTACTTCGGATATAATAGCACAACTTACGAAAAAAATCAAGGGGTTTTTGAGAGAAATTTGCGTCGGGAAGAAAATCTTTTAACTTCTTTCTCCAAAATACTCCCTGACAAGTTCCTTACCGCCCTGTTTCTGAACGGTGCCGCCTTCAATCAGGACGGCTTTGTCACAGAGGGCTTCGGCACAGCGGACGTCGTGGGTCACGGTGACCATGGTGCAGCCTGTTTGCCGGTGAAGCTCATTCAGAAGCTCGACCAATTCCTTGAGTCCCTGATAATCCCGCCCGACGGTTGGTTCATCCAAAAGAAGCACCTTGGGCTGTGTCGCCGCAATCGCCGCAATAGACGCCCTGCGCTTCTGCCCTTCGGAGAGCGACTGGGGATGCCGATTCCGAATATGCGAAATCGAAAATCGCTCCAATATTTCCTCGGCATATTCGTCGGAAACCGCACCGAATCTCACTTCCTGATACACTGTCGGCATGAACAGCTGATAATTCGGATTCTGATAAACCACTCCGACCGACTGAAACCACCTTTTGTCCGGATTGAAACGTCGGTCAAAGCAAGCATCAAGTGTCTGCACTATCTTCCCGCCGGTTGGGCGATTCAATCGGGCAATCAGCCGTAGAAGCGTTGTTTTTCCGCAACCGTTCTCTCCCAGAATGACCGTTCTTGCACCCTTTGGCACAGAGAAGGTGACATCTCTGAGTATTTCGCGACCACCGGCGCTATAGGAGATATTCTCAAGAGAAAACAGGTTTTCCTGCGGTCGGTATTCAGGAAGTGTGTCTTTGATTTTTTGTGTATTTGTATTCAGATATTCTTGCTTGTCATCAATCTTGCGAACCGTTCCTTCTTCCACTGTCCACAGTGAATCCGCATACGGAAGCACCATATCCACACGATGCTCCACCACAATTACGGCATAACCATGCCCTGCAAGGTTGCGAAGAAGTTCCATCAGTTCCCGCCCGCCGGTCTGATCCAAGTTGGCGAGCGGCTCGTCAAGGACAAGAACCTTCTGCCCCATAGCCAATGTGGAAGCAGTCACAAGCCTTTGCTTCTGACCGCCGGAAAGGGTGCGGGTCTGCCAGTTCTTGTCAAGCTCCATCATCTTACACACCGTGTCAATCTGACTGGCGATTTTCTCCTCGGCAAGACCTATATTTTCCAATCCAAAGGCGATTTCATCCTCAACACGTTTATGTACAATCTGGGCTTCGGGGTTCTGAAGAACAATCCCAACCTTCCGGCAGATTTCATCCGTTCCAAGGTTCAGGATAGATTCTCCATCAACAGAGACCTGACCGGTGAGATTGCCCGCAGTTATATTTGGAATGATTCCGCTGAGGATTGAAAGCAACGTGCTTTTTCCGCAACCGGACGGACCAATCAAAAGAGTAACTTCGCCATGCTCCGCCGTAAATGAGACGTGATTCAGCACCTGTTTCTCCCCGTCATAGGAGAATGAAACGTCTTTCAGTTCAACAGCTCTCATACAATCACCGCCATTCCGACAACTCCCAGAACAATACCGATTATGTAGACAGCATCTTTCGGTCGAAAGCTCTGCAAATGATATATTGAATAATCGCTCCCACTCAGCGTGAAGCCTCTTGTCTCCACGCTGAGAGACAAGGTGTCGGAAATATTGACAAGCCTTGTAATCAGAGGAATAAGAAATGCCCGATAGAGAATCTGCGGGCTGAAAATGCTTCCCGCTCCCCGTGTCACCATAGCTTCACGCACACGCCTGATTTCTAATGTCAGAAGCGGGACGAATGAAAGAGCAATCAGCATTCCGAGCGTAACCGCACGGGGCATCCGCAAGGAAGACAAGCACCTCGCCATCTGCACGGGTGTTATGCTCGTTCCGGGGACGACTGCCAGAAACACTGCCGCCATGCGGTTCATCATGCTCATAGCCGACATACCGTCGCCGGAAGCGAGATAGGTGATTCCCGCAAAAATTCCGCCCAGCACAAGCATCGGGAGAAGCACCTTCAAACAAGCCCGATAGCATCCGAACAGCATCAGCCATATGAAAAACCACACAAGAAGAACCGGACACCAGATATTTTTCGCAAAAATCAATCCAGATAAAAGAATTACTACTGCGGAAAGAATCCCCGTCAACGGATAAAGAATGTTCTTGTCGCCGCTCATTTCTTCATGACTCCGGATTTTTTAAGTTCCTTAGAGATACGGACGCCCAAAAATGAGCCGAGACAGCAGAGCGCAACCACCGCTATTGACATCAGAGCCGTCACCCACCAGATTGAACTGACATATGAAAGAACCGTACCGCCCATTATCTGATACCATACATACATAAACGGCAATGACAGCGGGAAATATACGGCGCAAGCCACAAAGCAAGCAACATCCTTTTCATAGCTTCTGAAAATCAGCAGTGACACTCCCTCGGCAATCAAGGCACAGAAAAGCAGGCATACAAACATCACCGTGTTCATAAACAGCAGTACCACACCGCTGAATACAGACATAAACACCAGTGAAAACGGCTTTCTGACCTTTGCTAGACCGATAGCGGGAAACATCGAAAATTGCAATCCCAAGCCCAACTGGATAACGCCGAAAAGCGGAATATGCAAAAGAAGCGGCATGAATGCACTGGTAACAAGTATAACCGCAGACATCACGGCGAGAAATACTATGTCTTTTATCTGGTACCCTAAAAAGCTCTTTTTCTCTTTTGTTGCTTTCTTCTCGACCGGAGCTTCCGGCTGAGTATTTTCAAGAAGTGTTTCGGTTAAATCATTTTGTTTCATTTTGCAGTTTCACCTTTCAATCTGTTTTTTTTCTTGGTTTCTATAACATGACGCATTGCGGCGCCTCAGCTCATCCTTCCTTGCTCCACAGAATAGACCGTGTCGGCGATTCGCATGGTGGACTGGCGATGAGAGACAAGAACTATGGTCTTGTCCTCCTGCTCCTCTTTGAGCGAGCGAAGAATAACCGCTTCGTTCAGGCTGTCAAGGTTGCTTGTCGGTTCATCCATCAGAACGAACGGAGCATCGTGCAGGAATGTTCGGGCGAGTCCGAGCCTCTGCCTTTCGCCGCCGGAAAGGGTGTCGCCAAGTTCGCCAACCGGCGTATCGTAACCATTCGGCAGGGTCATGATAAAATCGTGGACGGAGGCTTTCTTGCAGGCTGTTTCTATTTCTTCATCGGTCGCGTCCAGCTTTGCGATGCGAAGATTGTTGCGGATACTGTCGTGAAACAGGTGGGTTTCCTGAGTTACGAAGCTCTCCATGTCTCGAAGATTTGCCGTGTTGACGGAATTTATATCTGTTCCGGAGACAGTTATTTTCCCTTGGTCTGTATTCCAGAAGCGCATAAGAAGCTTGAGAAGCGTTGATTTTCCGCTTCCGCTTCTGCCTGTGATGCCGATAATACGATGCTCAGGGAAATCGGCGGAAATGTCCTTGAGGATAATTTCATCCCCATGGGAGTGCCCGTAAGAGAAGGTGACATTTTCTGCCTTTGCGCCGCTGAACGAAATATCGGGCTGACCTGAAATCTCCTCGGTTGCGGGAGTTTCATCCAGAATGTCGAGTACACGATTTCCCGCCGCAAAGGTGTTCTGAAGCGTACTGCCCAAGCCCGCCAGAGCCACAACAGGTCCGAAGGACGAGAACAAAGCGATGGTGGGAATCAGCACACCGACAAAATCAACCTGCCCCTGCTTGTAGAGAGACGAAGAACATAGAAGCATCGCAAGGTCACAAAGAAGTATGACGGTATTTGTGACTGCACTGTTAAGCCCTGCATTCCGCTTCATCTTTTCCTCGGTCTTTGCAAGCTTATCGGTGTGTTCATTCATCATTCCTAAGCGCTTTGAACCTTCATTATACTGAATTGTTTCGGATAAACCACGCATACTGTCAAGCACAAATCCCGAAAGCTCGCCCGAATCGGTTCTGAATTTCATGCCCGTGTCTCCGCTGAGCTTGGAAACTATCAGCGGAATAACAATGCCGACCACAAGATAAGCTCCGAGTGCCAGAAGCCCCAATGTCCAATGGAACGAGCCTATGAACAGGCAAAGGATTATTGTGAACAGAAAAGCGATAGCCGCCGGCGAAATGGTGTGGGCATAGAACACCTCAAGCAGTTCGATGTCGGAGGTGATGACCGAAATCAGGTCGCCCTTGTCACGTCCGTCAAGCTTTGCGGGGCAGAGCTTGCGCAAGGCACGGAAAACCTTGTCACGAATCAGCGCCAGAAGCTTGAAGGCAATAAAGTGATTGCAAGCCTGCTCTCCGTAACGTAGTCCTGCACGAAGAACTGCAAACAGGATCACGCAGACAAAAATGCCCGCAAGTGAGAAAGGCGTATCAAGCCCCAATATTTCCAGAACGGCATATCCACCGAAAATTGTTATGAATGTGGCGCAAAGATGCCCGACAAGTCCCATCAGGATGGCAAGAATCATAAATCCGACGAGCGGCTTGACCAAGCCAACAAGTCTTGACATTACTATAAATCCGCTTCTTCTTTTCATCTTGTTGCACCATCCTTTCCGTAATTCTCAAGGCTCTGCTGTGCCTGCCAGAGCTCGGCATAGCGACCGCCATTCTTAAGAAGCTCTTCATGAGCTCCTTGTTCCGCTATATTGCCACTTTCCATGACATAAATACGGTCGGAATCAACCACATTCATGAGGCGGTGGGAGATAAGAATAACTGTCTTGCGCTTTGCCAGAGCGTGAATCTCACGCATGATGTCGTTTTCACTTTCCACATCTATATTGGATGTGGCTTCGTCGAAGATATAAACCGGACTGTCGTGGAGCAATGCCCTCGCCAGCGCCAGACGCTGACGCTGACCGCCGGAGAGGTTGCCGCCCTGCTCGGTAAGCTTTGTATCGAGACCGGCTTCGCTCTTAAGAAATCCGGCTAAGTTGACCTGCTCCAGTACATCCCAAAGCTTTCCGTCGTCCGCTCCGGGACAACCCATCAGAAGATTATCCCGCACGGTGCCTTTGAAGAGATAGCTCTGATGGCTGATATATGTGATATTCTCCATCAGGCTCGCTTCGTTCAGATTCCTCAGCTCCACGCCACCAACGGTGACGCTTCCAAGGTAGTCACGATTTCGCCCCATAAGGATTGATGCGACTGTGGATTTTCCGCAACCCGATTCTCCGACAACGGACACAAAGCTTCCCTTTGGAAACTCCATATTGATTCCGTGGAGGACTTCACGTTCCGGCTCATAGGAGAAGCTCAGATTTTTGCAGACGATAGAAGTGTCTTCGGGGCAAGCGGCAGTCTTCTGCTCCGTTTCGGGCAAATCCAAGAGATGAAAAATCTTGTCGCTCGCCGCCATGCCGTTCATCGCCACATGGAAATAAGAGCCCAACTGCCTCATCGGCAGGAAGAAATCTGCACTCAGGAGGATGATAAGCAAGCAACCGCTCAGCCCGACATGACCTGCCGCATATTGGGTGGTTGCCATGATGATTCCGAGTGCCGCTCCGCCATAGGCGATAAAGTCCATAATGGTGATGGAGTTCAACTGCATCGTCAGAACCTTCATCGTGATGCGGCGGAATTTCTCCGCTTCCTCGTTCATCTCCTGCTGTTTGAAATCGTCCGCCTGATAGATTTTCAAGGTAACGAGACCTTGCAGGTTTTCGAGAAATGTATCGCCGAGTGCGGTGTACTGTCCCCAGTATTTGCTCAGAAGCTTCTTTGCCCAAGTCTGGACCGTCGCGATGGCGACAGGAATCAGCGGAACGCACACCAGAAGAACTATTGCCGAAGGGACGTTCACGAAGCACAGGTACACAAACAACGTGAGCGGTGCCAGCATGGCATAGAAGAACTGCGGCAGATATGCGCCGAAATAGGTTTCAAGCTGATCCATGCCCTCAACAGCCACCTGAACCACCTCGGAGGTCTTGACCTGCTCGTTATATGACGCACCAAGGCGCAAAAGCTTCTGATAAATCCGCTCCCGAAGGGTTCTTTTGACGGCTTTTGAGGAGAGAAAGCTCATCCTCGATGCTCCGTTGGTACAGACAAATCGCACCAGAATGGCAATCAAAACAATAACAGCAGTCGTTTGCGCCGTCTGCCCGTCTCCGTTGAAAAGCGCACCGAGAAACCTCGTGATTCCCGTCATCATAGCGATATTTGCTAAAAGCGAAATCCACTGGAAAATCACATTCCCCGCTATGTACTTTTTGCTCCCGACAACCGCACCAATCAGCCGTTTGTCAATCATCATATCATAAAAACTTCCTTTCAATAAGGTATAAAACTCACCGTGAGTTAGTTTCCGCTAACTCAGTATTATATACTAATCTTAGTAGGTTGTCAAGCGATGGAGGGGGATTTTGTTGCGTAAAAACTAAACCAGCACTCCAAGTCCCAGTGCCAATGCAGCACAGACAGGAATATAAGTTACAAAGTGCATGATGTGGGATTTCTTGTTGTAGCCGAAGAAGTGACTTCTGTCGACGCTTTTCAGCTCAGGATAGAAGTGGATAAAGAAGTTCGAGTGGCAGAGGAGATACCAGTCAAAGAAAAGTATATCGTAGATCTCCATCGCGTAGAGCATGGTGATGAAACGGGCGAAGAACCGAAGAGTTCCGAACCCGTTTTTTGCACCGTCCCAGATGGCGAGGGCAAACGCTCCCACAAACAGGCAAATAGCGACTACCACTATAATCCAGCCGATTATATGCGCGCCCTTGAATCTCTCTTTCTTGTCCGGAATCACGGCTAAGTTCTCTTTCGGGGCGGAGGAGAAAAGCCTTTTGTCCTGAATGAACCCGACCACACCGTAGAGCATGAGGAAGTAACCGAGCATGAGCATGAGGGTAGAAACTATAGTTATTATCATTTTATCTTAGTCACTCCTTCTCCCTCGCCCTCTCCTCAGTATCACCCGATTCATCATAAGCATCATACGGTGCCGACGGGTCGTGGGGCTTTTGGCGGCGCCAGGCGTTGCAGTCTTTGTCGACATTCGCAAAGGCGAAGTCCAAATCATCCGTCCAGCCGGTATGACCGGTGATGATTCTGGGCTTAAGGTTACGACTGCGGAGCTTTTCTTCCAGTCTCCTGAGAGATTCCGTCTGTAGCTTGTTATCTTCAGCTAAAGTATTGATAAATCTTCGCCCGCCGTCATAGCCGAACCAGATAGTGTCGCCGGTGAATAGGTATTTGTCGTCGATGAGATACACCATATGTCCCCATGTGTGCCCCGGGACGAGGATGCACTCGATTCGGATGTCGTTGATATAGAACACCTGCCCGTCTCTGAGGAGAACTTTCTTATTGTCGATATGTACCTGCGGGAGCTTATAGAGCCCATAGTAAACCCTGCGGCGCTTTTCGCCGGTGAGATAGCGGTTTTCGATTTCGCCGATATAGAGCATGGCGTCGCGGAAGAGCCCGGGGCTGTCCCGTTCCACCGCTCCGACATGGTCGGTGTCCTGATGGGTGATGAGGATATGCTTGATGGAGCCGGGGTCGATGCCGAGCCAGCCCATCTTTTCCTCAAGCCGATCATAGTTATACCCGGCATCAATCATAATTGTAGTGCCGTTCTTCGTGTAGAAGAAGATATTTGCGACGTACTCCCGCACGCAGGCAACGTTTTCGTCAATCCACCCGGTATTAAGCGGCTTGAAAATCTCCTTGCCGCGATAGAGGATAGCCATCGCCTTTTCCTGAAACTGTGATGCTGATTTTGACATTTTTCATACTTCCTTTCTCGTCACTTTACCAAAGCCAGACCATAATCAACGAAATAAGCAGTCCTCCCACGGCAAACACCGGTAGCATGGGAAGCATGGCTTTCACATGAAACCATTTCTGATGGTACTCTTTGTCCATATGCTCCGTTCCCGGCAGGCGCACCCGCTTGATGTTAGGAAACAGCACCCAGTCGAGAAAGCAGGTGTCAAACGCTGACAGAACGAGCATGTAGCCGTACACCAACAGAAGCCCTTCCGCAAAGGTTTCCGCTCCTGCCATATGCGCCATCCACGCAAACAGGAACAGAAATGCGATGATACCGATGACTTTTCGGAG
>JAJBSV010000007.1 GCA_020861185.1 Ruminococcus sp.
ACGAGGCTCGAACTCGCTACCTCCACCTTGGCAAGGTGGCGCTCTACCAGATGAGCTAAATCCGCAATATTTGGTGCCTCCGATCGGAATTGAACCAATGACACGGGGATTTTCAGTCCCCTGCTCTACCAACTGAGCTACAGAGGCATCGCTTCCCCGAAAAAAGGGAATGGCGACCCGAACCGGGCTCGAACCGGTGACCTCTAGCGTGACAGGCTAGCGTTCTAACCAACTGAACTACCGGGCCACAGATGGTGGGAACAATAGGGCTCGAACCTATGACCCCCTGCTTGTAGGGCAGATGCTCTCCCAGCTGAGCTATGCTCCCATCCGTGTCGCCTATCTCGAAGCGACTTGTATATTATATATCGACTCGGGCGATTTGTCAAGCCCTTTTTTCAAAAAATTTTTCGGATTTTGAAATCAGGGCTCGCTCTCACAAATTGCCTCATAAATCTTCTCAAACATCGGCAAGAGCTCGTCGAAATTCTCCTGCATTTTCTCCAATTTCGTGCCGCTGAGTTCCTGCGGCTGACGCATGCCGATATAAAGCTCGTCCGGCATTGCTTCCCACCGAAGCTCTTCGCGGGTCAGGGCACAACTGAGCCTGATTCCGTATTCGGTCATACAGTCGTCGTCATAGCCCTCGTCCTGGGTGAAGTCGTGAACCTCAAACTCCGTGGTGCCGTCGGAAATGATCATGATATTGTCGCCGGTCATGAGCTGGGTCATTATCTGTGCCTGTGCGGAGGTGGAGGAAGTGACGTCCTCAAGGTCGCTGAGAACGATATTATAGGCCAGAACATGGACATAGCCGTTGCCGTCGAGGTCGTCGCAATACTGCTCGAGGAATTTCTCGACTTCCTCGGTTCTCGCATAGAGGGAATTGTTTTCCATAACGACGAGGACGGTCATGTCCGCCTTCTCACTCGTCACCTGCGAATAGATGATATATCCGCCTGCCGCCACGCAGAAAATGACGAGGATAATTATCCACTTCGAACGATACCAGATGTTTTCGAGCTTTTCGCCCAGCGTAAGCTCGGGTGTCTCTTCATGGACTTCCTTTATGGTGTCCGACTCCTCGATAACGCCCATCCTGAGCTTGGTGAGCTCGATTTTCTTCTCCTGAAGCTCCTTCTCGTGCTGAGCCCGAGCCGCCCTGTCGTCCTTCAGAGCCTCCTCGCGAGCCTTGACCTCCTCGTCAAGATAGAGCATCACGTCGGTCTTGGGCTTGTCCGGCATCTCGGAAGGATGCACCTCGCCCTCCGGAACCGTCTCGACCCGCTCGCCGTCCTCACTTAAAATCTTGTCTTTTTCGTTTTCGTTCTGTTGAGACATTGGGACCTCCTTATCTCATATCAACTATGCGTTTCTCCCACCTGCCAATTAATCGGCGCTTCGCCGTTCTCCGCCAGGAACTGGTTCGTCCTCGAAAAGGGTCTTGAGCCGAAGAAGCCGTTGAACGCCGAAAGCGGGCTTGGGTGGGCGGATTCTATAATCAGGTGCTGGGGATTCGTGATAAGAGCCTTCTTGCTCCTTGCGTTCGCGCCCCAGAGGATGAAAACTATCGGACTTTTGCGGTCGTTGAGCTTTCTTATAATCTCGTCCGTGAGAATCTCCCAGCCTTTGCCCTTGTGGGAATTAGCCTGCCCGCGGCGGACGGTGAGCACCGTGTTCAAAAGGAGCACGCCCTGCTTCGCCCACGAGGTCAGATCCCCCGTCTTTGCCGGAGGGATACCGAGGTCGGTTTCGAGCTCCTTATAGATGTTCTTCAGAGACGGCGGCAGAGCTGTCCCGTCCTGCACGGAAAAGCAGAGCCCATGCGCCTGCCCGGGCTCGTGATAGGGGTCCTGCCCGAAAATTACCACCTTGACAGAGCTATAGGGCGTGAGCTTGAGCGCCGTGTATATGTGATACATATCGGGGTAGACAGTGTTACTTGAATACTCCGTCTTGAGAAAGTCGCGGAGCTCGAGGTAGTAATCCTTCTCGAACTCGCCGCCGATTACCTCATCCCAGTCGTTACCGATGACGACCATATCAGATAAACAGGGTGTAGAGCGACGAATAAACAATCGCCGCCAGCAGGAACACGACTATCAGGATTACGAATATTCTTGCGATTATTGGCTTTTTCTTCATTTTAAATCTCCTATTCGAACTCGCTCATGGCTCCCCCCGTTTTGGGGGAGCTGTCGCCGAAGGCGACTGAGAGGGCGCACCGCAGGTGCGTAAACAAACTGCCGCCCGACGCAGAAAAACCGGTCGAGCGGCAACGTCAAATCAATTTCGGTCGAATTCGACTCAACCTGCGAAGCGCGCTATAATATTTACAACGATGCAGACTACATAAAGAAGTCCGACGACAATCTTGGTGACAAGATTAAGTCTTGCCTCACGAGTGTTCTTCATGTTTCTGCCGTAGAAGGAATCGCTTCCTCCGCCGATGGCAGAGCTCATTCTCGCACTGTCGGTGTCTGTAAACATAATGATAAGAACTATAGCAATACTGCAAAGAAGCAGTATGATTCCGCTGATTATATTGACAACAGTCATCTTTTGCCCTCCAATCCGATAGAAATAGCATTTTAAAGATTATAACATGTCCCGCAAGAAAATGCAATAGGTTGAGGGAGAAAATTTTGAGGGCAAAAAGTAGGGGCGGATATTATCCGCCCGAAAATGTCTGGTAGAGGTGCGGGCGGATGATATCCGCCCCTACACCGTACGTTATTACTTACTAAGCCCCCAGATATTCTTTGCATACTCATCAACCGAGCGGTCGGCGGAGAATCTGCCGGCGTTCGCGATGTTCATGAGCGACATTCTCTGCCACTTGAGAGTATCCTGATAAATCTTCGAAACCTCCGCCTGAGCGCTTCTATAGGACTCGAAGTCCGCAAGAACCATATAGGGGTCGGAGTGCTTGTAGGAGGATACAACGTCGTCGAAGCGGTCGCCGTTGATTCCTGCCGCAACTCTATCGACTGCCGCCTTGATAACGGGGTCGCAGTTATAAAGCTGTTCGGGACGATAGCCCTGACGCTTGAGGTTCTCAACCTCTTCAACGGTCATACCGAAGTTGATTATGTTGTCCTGTCCTGCCGCCTCACCGATTTCGATGTTGGCTCCGTCCTTGGTGCCGAGGGTCACGGCGCCGTTCAGCATGAACTTCATGTTGCCGGTTCCGCTCGCTTCCGTTCCGGCAAGGGAAATCTGCTCGGAAACCTCGGATGCGGGCATGAGGAGCTCGGAGAGGGTTACATTATAGTTCTCAAGGAAGACAACCGAGAGCTTTTCGCTTATCTTCGGGTTCTTCTTGATTTCTTCTCCCAAGGACCAGATGAGCTTTATAATCTGCTTTGCGAGATAATAGCCCGGAGCCGCCTTTGCCGCGAAGATATAGGTCTTCGGCTGAACGTCGAGGTCAGGGTTCTCAAGGAGTCTGTTATACTCGGAAACGATGTTGAGAGCGTTGAGGTGCTGTCTCTTGTATTCGTGAAGTCTCTTGGCCTGAACGTCGAAGAGGGTGTCGGGGTTGATGACAACGCCGGTCTCCGCCTTAATCTTCTTGGCGAATGCCTGCTTGTTCTTCTTCTTGACCTCGGCGAGACGCTGGAGAACCTTGGGGTCGTCGGCGAACTTCTCAAACTTCTTGAGCTGGTTTGCATCCTTAAGATAGCCCTTGCCGATGGTGTCGTCAAGGAGCTTGCAGAGCTCGGGGTTCGACTGATAAAGCCATCTGCGGTAGGTGATACCGTTGGTGACGTTTGTGAACTTCTCGGGGGTGTTCTCGTATTCGTTTGCGAAGACATCGCGCTTGATGATTTCCGAGTGAATCTGGGAAACGCCGTTGACATGGTGGCAGACTGCAACGCAGAGCTTCGCCATGTGAACCTTGTTGTTCTGGATGATGCTCATCGAGGTGACCTTCTGGTGGTCGTGATACTTCTCCCAAAGCTCGGCGCAATAGCGGTTGTTTATCTCAACGATGATGGAGAATACTCTCGGGATAACGGTCTTCAAGAGGTCGCTGTCCCACTTCTCGAGAGCTTCTGCCATTACGGTGTGGTTGGTATAAGCGAAGCAACCGGACACAATCTTATAGGCATCGTCCCACGAATAGCCGCAGTCGTCAAGGAGAATTCTCATCAGCTCGGGGATTGCGAGGGTCGGATGGGTATCGTTAATCTGGATAGCGACTTTCTCTGCCAGGTTATCAAGAGTGCCGTAAGTAGCCATGTGGTGGTTTACGATATCGGCAACAGATGCGGCGCACATGAAGTACTGCTGACGGAGTCTCAGAGACTTGCCGTCGTTATGGTTATCGTTAGGATAGAGAACCTTCGAGATAGCCTGAGCGGTGATGTTCTGCCCGAGAGCCGCGGCGTAGTTGCCGGAATTGAACTTGTTCATATCAAACGACGGGCTGATAGCCTTCCAGAGCCTAAGCTTTGAAACAGCGTCGCTGTCATAGCCGGAGACATACATGTCATAAGGCTCGGCGATAACGGTGGTGTAGTTCTCGAGGTTTACATAGTGATACTGATTGTCCCAGCATTCCTTGAGGACGCCGTCGAAGTGAATCTCAATCTGGAATTCGGATTGCTCGACGAGCCAGCACTTGCCACCCGGGAGCCAGTTGTCGGGGAGCTCATCCTGCCAGCCATTTTCGAGCTTTTGGCGGAAGATTCCGTATTCATAAAGAATCGAATAGCCGGTTGCCGGATAGCCGTCGGCTGCAAGACCGTCGAGGTAGCAAGCGGCGAGTCTTCCGAGACCACCGTTACCGAGACCTGCGTCCGGCTCCTGCTCATAGATGAATTCGAGGTTTGCGCCCAGATCCTTCAAAGCGCCCTGAGCCGCCTTGACCATGCCGAGATTATAGAGGTTGGTCTTCAAAGACCGACCCATCAGAAATTCCATTGAAATGTAGTAAACCTGCTTCTTACCCTCGGAATGAACCTTTGTTGTGTACTTGTGGCGCTTGTCGGAAAGCTCTCTTGTAATTATGAAGGCAAGAGCCTCATAAAGCTGTCTGTCCGAAGCCAGCTCCGGAGAAATACCGTACTTCATGTCAAGAACGTTGACGATTTCTTCTTTGAGTCCTTCCTTGGTGTAACGCTTGTTAATAGCCTTAGGCATTTTAAATCCCTCCAAAAGATAGATTTTAATAGCTTACGGTAAACGAGACCCGAAGCCCCGTTCCCCTTGTTGATTTCAAGTATACTTTGCCTTGCTTATTATAATACATCAAACGGGGGAATGTCAATAGACAATTCTCAATTCTTAATTCTTAATTCGGAATTGATGGAAATAAAAAATCCGCCGAAAGGCAGATTTTGCATATCGAAATATCGAATTTTGTTGACAAAAACCGATTAATAGTGTACAATTAGCGTGACAGGGAAGTGAGCTTGTAAGCCTTCTTATAAGCAAAAAGGTCGACCTCTTCCTGCGGAGCAGTTACTGCTCCGGTAGTTTCTGCTCCGCAGAGATTACATAAAATAAGGAGAGTCGATAAATATGACAACTTCTGAAGTTCTTTTACTTCTCAGTTTAGTATTTACGGTTGTTTTCAAGCTGTTTGACATCTGGTCAGACGGCAATAAAAAGAAATAAACCGCCCTTGAGCTAAAACAAATAGGAACGGTCAATTTCCAATCTTTGTGCAGGACTTGCATCCGCACTTATGAGGTTGACTCGGAACTGTTTGCGCCAGTTCCGCTTCTCTGTCATCTATTATAACCCACAAAAGTCGTTTTGTCAACGGCTTTTTTATTTTTGCACTCAGATTTCGTTCAGCCTCTTGTTTTTGATTATCCTCTCATAGTCCTTATACGCCACATCCTGATCGAGTCGGGAGGGGTAAACGCCCTGAAGGACCTCGGACGAGGAGTATTGCCAGATGCCTAAAATCGGGTAGGTGTAGAGAGCTTTGCGACGCTCTTCGCTCGTGTAACATGCGAGCCAGACGTCGAAGTGCCTGAGCCTATCCATGTCGAGATAGTGTTTGATGAAGTTCGCATAGGAATAGAGCATCGCATAGCAGCCGGCATCCTCGATTTCGGTTAAGAATCTGAGGGCGATATCGGTGCATTTTTCACGCCCGAGCGCCTTCTGCGTGCCGTCCTCGATGTCGTATACTATCGGATGGGTGAGCTTTTTGCCCTTAATCCACGAGAGCATCATTCTCGCCTCTGTCGAAGCCTGCTCCTCGGTTGTGGCGTAGCTATAGAGATACGCCCCGACGGACAACCCTGCGGCACGAGCCTTTGTATAGTGAGTGTCAAACGCCGAATCCTTGCCCTTGAGGCTTCCCGCCTTCGCCATGACGAAGCTGTAGCCAAGGTCCTTGAGTTCCTCATAGTCCATCCTCATCGGCGACTGATATTTTGAAACGTCTATGCCTTTGTATTCGCTCATTTATATTCCTCCTGTTCTTCCGGATTATCTTTCTTACCTGTAATCTGCTTTGAAATAGTTATCGCCGCCGTGAGGATTCCCTCAACTCCACTGCAACCCATAACGCAGGTGATGAGGGTGTCCGGCACGGCGTCTTTTATATAAAACGTCACAATCATCGCTATTGTGAATAGTCCCATGAAGCCTCCGAGAATGATAAGCACTCTGTCAATCGTCCCAAGAGGCTTTTTGTCAGTCTTTTTCATCTCAGGTTTACCTGTGTGCCTGTTGATTGAGGTATTTGTCGAGCTTATCCTTGGCGATTGTTACGGCGTGATTGGCGCCGAGCTGTCCCAAGCCGTCAAGGCAAGCCGAAAGTGCGAAGCATATCAGTGTATTTTCTTCCTTGATTCTGAGAATTTCCGCCGCCTGCTTCTTCTGCCCCAAATACCACTTCACTATCGACACAGCAAACCCCGAAGCCACGGTCAGCACAGAGATTACCGATGCCGTTTTGATTATCATGTCAGCCATTTCTGCCTCCTTAGCTGTCCGTCGGGCTTGCCGCATAAAGCGTGAGCTTCGCCGAGAGCCCGTCCGAATCAAAATATATCTTCTGCGACGCAAGGGTGAACTCCCCTATCTCGCTTCCGTCGGGCTTGAGTACGAGCACCCTGTCCCCGGGCTCTAAGACCGGGTTGCATCTTGCCTTTAAAGTGAGCTCAAAGCGCTGATTCTTAGCCTCATAGTATCTCCATGCGACAACCAGTGCAAACGAGCTGTCGACGAAATCATTGTCTAAGAACTCCGCCAGGCAACCCCTCGTATAGGTTCCCCACGATGCTCCGAACGAGCTCCCCTCGTTCTCGCCGGTGACCTCGACATAGTCGGTGTGACTTCCGAGCTTCAACCCGGAATACTCAAGTATGCTCCCAGAAGCTATTTCCGCCGAATATCCGCTTCTTCCCGCAAGGTTCTCAAAGTGCACCGTTCCCGCTCTGTCGACCCAGACGGAAGCCACCCCGGCGGCTTGCGCAAGCTTCAGAAGGCAGTCTCTCTGCGAATCGACGGTTGTGAGCATATTCGGATAGACGGTTGCCTCGAGCGTGGCGTCGTCACAGTATAGGTCGAGTCCCGCAAGCGCTCCCGACGGAGCATTCATAAGCGTTGCCATGCTGACCGCCGAGCTCGTATAAAGCCCCGTCATGTACTTCTCCATATAGGTCGCGACCCTGTCGGACGCCTCGATGCTGACTGTCAAGCCCAAATCGGGCGTGTCAATATTGTCGATATAGTATTTCCCGACGCTGACGTATTCGTCGTTGATTCCGATTAAGACTTCAAAGCGTGCCCCGACATAGTCTTTTTCCTGCGAGGCAAACGAGAGCCCGAGGCTGTCAATCGCCGTGATTTTCAGCGACCTCGACGGGAAGCTCTCGCCGGTGATGTCGAGCCCTTCGGTGAGCTCGAGACTGATAACATCGCCGGTGCCGAGCTCCATTCCCTCATAATCGTCCAGAAAATCTATCTTTATCCCGACTTTTCTTAGCTCGCTGTCGGGGTTAAAATCGCTCGTGTGGGTCTGCATTTATTCCACTTCCTTTCCCGTGGCGGTTATACTTACCGCGTACCATTCGCTGACGCCTTCGTCGTCGAACAGAAAAGCCCTAATCTTCGGAATGTCGAAGAGAAAATCGGCGGTGACGCTCCCCGAAGCGTCGGGATATGTCACGTTTAAGAACGGCGAAGCTTCTATCATGGACATGAGCACTTCGAGCACCTCGCTTGTGAGCTTTATGTCGCCGGCATCAAGAGTGATTTTACTTCCGATAACGTCGAGCACGGTCGTGCCATCGGAAGCCGTTGCGGTGCTCCCGATTCGCTTTTTCTGGATAGTGTAATCAGTTCCGAGCGGCAGGATAACAGTAGAAGTCCCGTCGGTAATTGTAAGCGAGCCGGAAACGGTGGTCGAGCCGTCGTAATCCTCGGCGGAAAACTGCCGGAAGGAGAATGTCGCCATGTCGGGCGATTCCCCGGTGCCTTCTCCCATAATCTGAAACGCCGAGCCGTCTGATACCCGCTTGAAAACGTCGCCATAGCTCAGGTCGACATCGGGCGAAACGGTCAGGGTGTACTTTCTTACGAGCTTCGAGTCTTCCTCCGAGGAGCTGTCAAGAATCAGGGCGCCCGTGAAGGTCTCGCCTTCGGTGAAGCCATTCTCGGTCACCGTAAGCTTCGAAAATTCCTCCGAAAAGATTTCAACAAGGCTCATTACAGCTTCCTCCATTGGTTGAGCCTCGAGCCGAATACCTTCTGCCACGAAGCCGAATCGCCGCCCTCGAGCTCATAGGAATAGCCGCCGAAGCTCTCTTTTTTATAGGGCGACGGTGACGCCATATCCGAAGCCATATAATCCGAAATCTCCGAGCATATCGTAAGGAATTCCTCGGGAGGATTCATAAGTGCGATGTCTCCCGAAAACTCTTCATCTGTGAGCACATCATCAGGATAGAGATGCACGCCGTCGTTATATTCGCTTCCCCAGATGAGATAGTAGCCGTCAGTCATAAAGTCGGCGTTCGTAAGCGCGCCGCCCGAGATTGTGAATTTCCCTGCATGAACGGAGGATATAAAATAGTTTCTTATGTGCCTGCAAACAGCTTCAATCATTCTTTTTTCTTTCCTTTCTTAACTCCTTCGGGATGGGGAGAAATCTCCCCATCCCATTCTACCGGTTTTAGGCTACGGTGCAGACGAGCACGGCGATGGCTGCCGGGTCGGTGACCTTTGCGCCGTAGACGTGAAGACCCTTGACGGCGTCGGCAAAGCGCTTTTCGGGGCGATAAGCGGTGGTCTCAAGGACCTGCTCCGCATAGGTGCAAGCCGAAGGAACCTGTGCCGTGACCTTGTAGCACTCGCCGTCGTAATAGCAGTTGTTCGACTCATAAATATCGAATCCTGCGATTCTTCCGATGAAGCCGCTTCTTGTGGTCTCCTCACCCATATTGCCGGAGCCGGTGAATCTCGAATCCTGCAACAGAAGCGCATAGACGTCGGGCGGCAGAACGATGCTTCTGCCCTCGTGAGGGACGTTGTTCTTATCTAAGATAAGTCTGAGCTGAACGATGTAGCCATAGACGTTGTCGGCGGTGAGAGCGATGGGTGTGTCCGAGCCGAGGACGTTTGCGTCATCTGCGCCGTTCACCAGAGTCTCGAGGATATAGGCGTCCGCCGCGTCGTTCAGGGCGTAGGCGCTTCTCTCCATAGCCTTGTCCATGATGTTTCCCGCCGCCTGTGCCTGCTCCACGTCGTCAATCTGGAAGTTGAAGTACTTCGCATTGTCGATTTCGAGCATGCTGTCGGAGACAGAGAGGCTTTCGGGGTCACCGATTTCGGAGTCGGCTTCGTAGTCGGAAACGGTGATGTTTCCGATACTGTTGATGTGAACGGCAGAGCCGCACTGCTTGATTTCGCCTTCGTAATCTCTGTTTACGAGGGAAGCCGCGACATGAACCTTGTCAAGAGCATTGAGGAGTCTTGCGCTCCAGAGCTCGGGGATGAATGTAGATATTGCCATAAATTTTTTCCTTTCTTTTTGTTAGTCGTAATCGTTTACTCTCAGCGACTGTTTAATCGCCGGGTAGTTTTCGTTGATTTCCCTCGGGGACATCCTTCTTATGTCGTCCCTCGAGTAGCCTTTGTCGGATGAATTGCGGGGCGGAGTCGCCGTCTCGGCTCCCAAGAGATATCTTTTCGGGATAAATCCCGACCAGAGCCGGAGTATCGAGTCCTTGACGGCTTCCTCGTCCGAAAGCCTGCCGCTTTCGTCAAGCTCAATGCGGTCGAAATCCGTAACATGTAAAATAGGGTTCACACATTCCTCCGGGATGTGAAGTACTCTTAACATTTCCGTCACTGCCTGCTTCTTAGCCTGCACTGCCTTCTCCTTCGAAAGCTCCTCCCTGAATGCTTGATACTCTTTTTCAAGATTCTCGTATTTCTCCCGGTAGTCGTCAAGACTGCTCCTTGCGTTATCAAGCTCGCCCGTCAGACCTGTCAGCCTCTCAACCTCGGCTTTGTAGCCCTTAAGAGCCTCGACCGTCTCCCAGTGAGCCTTGAAAATCGCGTCCGCGTTTTCGTCCGTAATGCCCATTTCTCTGAGCATCCTTCTTGTTAATGCCATTTCTTCTTTCCTTTCTCGTGTAACTTCTTCTACACAATTTATATGCCCAGTGCTTCCGCACATAGTGCCTTGATTGTTTCGTCGTCGAAAAGCCCTCTAAGAAGAAGCGCCGTCTCGACTCTTTCCCGTTCCGTCTGCGCCTTTTCATGCTCGTTGACGATGGTGTCCCGCTTGAATGTGCAGGTGTCATCGATTCCAAGAAGCTCCAAGAGCCCGTGAATAAACTTGAGAACCGAATACTCGAGCATGTTCGAATAGAGGTTCATCGGCTCGTATGCCGCCTTTATCGCCGTGGCGGTCGAAGCGCCGCCCGAGACCATGTCAAGGTTCAAGACCATGAAGTCGCGATACATCTCGTTTTCAAGACGCGTGAGCATCGCCTCACGGCTTGCATAGGGAACCTCGGTTGTGTGAGATTCTGCCTGTGCGCCGTCGTCCTCAATAACAGCCGCCTTGACCGTCTTCATGTGCTCGACGAACCGTGCGAGGTCAATGTCGTCCATGCCTCCTGCATTCGAAATCGTCCAGTAAATCATCGACGCGTCGTCAATGTCGTTCGCAAACCCCGATTCGATGAGGTCGTAGCAGTCAATCTGCCTTCTTAAGCCCACAATCCCCGACTGCTTTCTCGGGGAATAAAGCGGGACAATCGGAAGCTTCGGATAATTCTCGCTTGTTACGACTTCGTCCATGTAATCCGACTTCACGACAACCTGCTTGTAAGCCCTCTTCGGCTTCATCTCGCCGAGCTCCTCGCCCCTGCGCCTGATATACTCGGTGTAACCGTCAAGCTCATAGAGTGTGAGCCTGAGCGGCTTGTCAACGTCCAGTTGCCAGAAGCGGATTCCGGCTTTAAGCTCGCCCGTCTCCTCGTCATACAGCGGCACAAATTCCTGCGCCCCGAAAACCTCGACACGGTCGTTGTTCATAAATCCATACGAAACGCCGCCGTTCAGGGCGTCGGTCAATGCCTCCTGAAGCGAGTGGTCGAAGCCATCGCCGCCGAGGAGCTTCTTTGTCCCTTCACCCTCGAATCTGGCGCCGTACCCAAGAAGATACTGCACCGTCTGGGTGACGAACCGGAAATAGACGTTTGACGCAAGGCGGTAGTTCGCCGAGTAGTTGTCCGGCACGGCTCTTCCCGAAACGGTATAGAGTAGCTTCCGATATTTCGTGATGGTCGGGTTCTCGTTCCGCCAGTATGCAAGAGCGTCGAGGGTGTCGCGGTAGGTCTTCGAGGTCTTATAATCCGCAACCGCACCAAGCAAAAACTCTTTAATCTCTTTTTCACCCTTCTTTGCCTTCTCCAAGTCCTGATATGTATATGTATGCACTTAAATAAATCTCCCTTTCTTTTCAGAGCAGTGCAAGCCGTGTCGGCTCCTGCTCGTTTCTTTTCTTTGCGAGTATTGTCGACGAGAAATATCTTATCTCGTCCATCGCGTGGTCGAATTCTTTCACGACTTTGTCGTTTCCCGACTTGTCGTCCCAGCGGTAAAGCGAAAACTCCCGGATGGCGTTCTTACAGCTTCTGTGGATTTTCAGCTTGCCGGATTTCAGGAACCCGGCAGTCAGGCGGATGCCGTTCATCACGTCGTTGTCCGCTTTCTTCACCCTGAACCGCCCACGCTTGCGAATCAGGGTTATAAAGCTTGACGCCGACGGGTCGACGATGACATATCGGATTGGCAAATCCCCCGCCAGAGCCTCAAGTGCAAGATAGTAATCTTCGTCGGTCAACTGCTTCTTCTCGGCTCTTCCGTCGTAGTAGTATTCCGAAATCCTCGTCGCAACGCCGTCCGAGATGCACCACAGCCCCATCGAACAGGGATTCATCGTCCCATAGTCGCAGGAAATGTAATATTCTCCGCACATCGGGACCTCGTCTGTGAAGTATTCTTCACACATTTCGTAGACCAGCCCCTCCGCCAGAACCCATCTGCCCTCGATGTATCTCTCATAAAAGGCGCCCGAATAGTAGCTCTTGTAGCGCTCTATGATTCTCTTCGAGAGGGACGGGTTGTCCTCAAGCTTGAAGTGCAGATAGAGGACGTTTCGCTCGTCGGCTTTCAGAATCCATTCCCGATAGAACCAGTGCTCGGGCGACTCGGGGTTACAGCTGAACCACAGCTTCGAGCCCTCGACCGAGCATCTCGCCACTGCCTGCGAGACGAACGACTTCGGCATCAGTGCCACCTCGTCGATAAGAGCTCCCGCAAAGGTTCTTCCCTGAATCAGCATAAAGCTCGATTCGTCCTTGCCGCCGAAAACCTCGAAAAGGTTTCTTTTTCTCCCGTCCGAGACCTCCATAACCTTCGAAGACGGCTTCCACCTGATTCGGTACTTCTTTGCGGGATAGCTCATCGACATGAACGGCAGGATAATGTTCTTGGCCGCGCCATCGGCAGTCTTCCCGCAGATTCCGAACCGCTGACCCGAGAAATTACCCATCGCCCAGTCGACGAACGCAACCGTCATCACCGAGGTTTTTCCCGAACGGATTGCGCCGTCGCAGATGAGTGCGTCATAGTCCGATTCGGCAAACGCAAAAATCTTTTTCTGCTTCTCACTGAGCATCCCCTCACTCCCTTACTGCGGCTTGTCGCTCCTGAGGTCCTTCTCGAGCTCAAAAATGCTCTTGCTCAGAGAGTCGTCCGTCCGGGCGACGCTGTCGCTCTCCCCAAGAAAGTTGTCCGAGAGGGACGAAATCGCGCCCGTGAGCTGAGAGACGCTTGCGCTCTGCAATTTCTCCTCGTCGTTCAGAATCTCGAGGCACTTTTCTATAATTTCGCTCGCCCTGAGCCTGTTGGAATCGTTGATATCCCGCCTATCCAAATTCATCCCTCCGAATTTCATTTTTTCCTAAAAAAAGTACTTGACAAATCGGAGAAAGCTTGCTATAATACAGTTGTGTGTTTTTGATAACATTCATATTTTTATTTCTCCTTTTTTCTTTTCCAATCTTTGAAACAAAGTCGTCCTCAGGGGCGGCTTTGTTCTTTACGGCGGCTTTTCCATGTATCGGAGCTCCACCACCGCGGAAACTTTGTTCTGAACTTTTGTTCTGAATCTAATGATACTCCGGAAATCCGATTTGTCAATAGGAAATTTCAAAAAAATCCCCCTCAGTCCGCTTTTCGGGACTTCGGGAGCAAAACCGAATAAATTTGTGAAAAAGGGCTTGACAACACCCAAAAAATAGCGTATAATATCGTAGTTCGATTGAGGAAGTGTCTCACGAACGTGTAAACCAGTAATGGAGAAGTCGCCTAGCCCGGTTTATGGCGCACGACTGGAACTCGTGTATGGGTTGATAGCTCATCGAGGGTTCGAATCCCTCCTTCTCCGCCAAAAAATAGAGAGTCCCAAAGTGGACTCTCTATTTTTTGGTGTGGGCAGTGAGGGTGAGTACCCTCGAGAAAATTGCCACCCACAAAGAACAGCAACTTTGCGCTTACAGAAATCAAAACAGAATCCAAAAACCATCCTCATAAAGGCAATTTTCGAACTTCGCCATAGGCGAAGTTCTCGAATCACCTCCGAACCTTAAGCATCACTTCAACTTCAATCCGTCCTTAAACGCCTCTCCAACTCTCTCGGTTACCTTATAGTACCCATGAGTATACGGATCAAACGCAATCGCTGAGACTTTCTCAATATCTACTTTACCGTCAGTAAGAACCGCCTCATCAGCAGTTGTGTTCACAATCCTGCCGATAACTCCGCATCCGTACTGGTCGTCCTGATACTCGATAAACTCACACTCCATGCAAAGCGGGAACTCGTTGATGATGGGAGCGTCAACCCTCTCCGACTTCTTGGCGGTCAGACCGCTTTTTGCAAATTTGTCGGGAACCTTGTTCCCAGAAACCACTCCGAAATAGTCCGCCTCGACAACATGCTTCGAGTCAGCAATACTGACGGTGAAAGCTTTTCTTGCCTTGATGTTCTGAACGGTTTTATGGGTCTCCGTGAGATTCAGAATAATATAGTCCCTTTCGAGCATCGTTCCCCAAGCGGCGTTCATAACGTCAATACTGCCATCCTCATTGTAGGTCGCAATCATCAGCACCGGCATCGGAAAAATAGCCTCGGTTGTCTTTATGTCTCTTCTCATAAAATTAATCCTCCTTATGGTATTGTCTTTCGACTGATTATATGGTATCATATAATTGTAATAATTTCAAGTACCAACATTTTTGTAAGAAGTGGAGGATCACTATGAACGCACTAATAGTAATAGACATGCAAAATGACTTCATCGACGGGGCTTTGGGGACTGCGGAGGCGGTCGCTATAGTCCCGAACGTCAAAAAGAAAGTTTCGGAGTATCTCTCTTCCGGCGGGACGGTCATCTACACCCGCGACACCCACACCGAAGACTATCTCTCCACTCAGGAGGGCAAGAACCTGCCCGTCGTCCACTGCGTCAGGGGCACCGAGGGTTGGGAGATTGCGGACGGAGTTTATGCTGACGGTTGCAAAATCGTCGACAAGCCGTCGTTCGGCTCGACGGAGCTTCCGAAGGTGCTTGCCGGGATACCGAACCTCGAGTCAATCGAGCTCATCGGGCTCTGCACCGACATCTGCGTCATCTCAAACGCAATGATTCTCAAGGCGGCGTTCCCGGAGGTACCGATAACCGTCGACAGCTCCTGCTGTGCCGGCGTGAGCCCCGAAAGCCACAAAAACGCCCTTAAGGCGATGGCGGTCTGCCAGATAAAAATCGCATAAGAAAAACCCGTGTAGACTATCCTGCACGGGATATTTTTGTCATAAGAAGCCTGATTGTAATCACGAGGACCAAGGCATACATCGCCCCGCTTGTGATTGCGGACAGAGTCAGCATACTTTCTGCGCCGCCGTTCACCATGATGAGCGTATTTTGTAGCGACAGCACCGACACAATCGCATCAATAAGGCTTATCGCCCGAAGCTCGGAAATAAGGATGTTCCCCGAGCTTCTTTTCTTTTTGCTCCCAAAATTCACCGACGCCATGATTATCTTGTAGGTCGTATACGCCGCCATCGCAATCGCCGGAATCTTGCCCATCGTGACCGGCTTCTCGAACATAACCATGAGCGCAATCGGGCATATGAGAGCGATATTGAGGAGCAAGAGAAACGCCGAGCTAACCCGAAACGTCCGAAGCCTTACCCTGCTTTTTCGCTCAGAGATAAGAATTATCCCACGAATCAATGTAAGCAGTATATAATAAATTGCAATGCTCCCATGCCAAAGGGAGCCCTGCGCTATCCCGAGATAGCCGTTATATACGGCAAACAGCACGGTTATCCCAAGCGACAGCCATGCCCCCGAAAAGGTCTTAAATTCATAGTCGGTGCGGTATTTTTCGATAAAGCTATTTCCCATACTTTCCGCCCTCCGACAATACGCAATCTTCAATTACGGCAGCTATCTCTTCGACAGAATCGGTGCAGTCATTCAGCAACCAACGCTTTACTATCGCCATGATGCCTTCTATATAATAGTCGATATAGTATCGGTGACGCTCCTTTGGAACATCGAATCTCATAAGAATCGGCTCGATAACCCGATTTTTCAGGTACTCATATTTCTCGTCAGCCCGGACAGCATAAGGATTTCGGAAAGTCGCCCGATATACAGCCTTGTTTTCTTGTATGAACCGAAGATATGGCAATAGTTGTCTCTCGTTAATCAGAACCAACTCGCTCAGCTCCACGCCGGAAATCTTCTCAGCAAAGTCTTCGTCGCTCTCATCAAAATACTGCGAAAACCGCTTATCAATCATCTCCGCCGTCTCATCCAGTAAATCCGAGATGGTCTCATAGTGAAGATAAAAGGTTGAGCGGTTGACGCCTGCTCTCTCGCATATCTCTTTCACGGTGATGAACTCGAGATCTTTTCGCTCCAAGAGTTGAAGCAAAGCCTCGTCCATAAGAAGGGCGGTATTGAAATATTTGCTTTCCGATTTGTTCATATTGCCACCGCCCTTTCTAAAAAACTTTATTCCGCCTTGTCGCTTATCTCTTTTGCAAGCCTCAAGATGTCCGAAGCATACTGCTTCTTGCCGCTCTCGAGAAGTCTCTTGTAGATGGGATAATTGACGCTCACGCCGATGATTCCGATAACGCCGATGACGATTCCCAAGACCATCATTAGTGTTGTTCCTCCGCCGATAACACCCATGGCAAGGCACATTCCGACGCCAAGTACCAAGGTCATAACAATTCCGAAGGTATAGGTGAAAATGCAAGCCTTGCTTCTTGCCTTCCAATCCAGCTTTTTCAGTGCAACAACCTTTGAAGTGTCCTTCGGCGCATACTCTTTGGCAATAGATTCCGCATAAATTTTGTCTGTGTTCATCATAAAAGTCTCCTAAACATTAATTTCAGCTCTGCTGATGATTTTATTATAGGAGATTTCATGGGAGAACTGAACAACACGGATTCATTTTTGTGTTGAGTTGAGAAGCTAATTACTCTGTGATTGTCTGCATAGCCCCGAGATACGCCGCCGACGCCCTCGAGAATACCTGATACTTCTTCCAGACGAAGTATAAATCCGATTCCCATGTGGGGCTTACCGGCTTGAAGCAGAGACCGCTGTCTCCTGATGTGTTTATGAGCCTGTCAAGCCCGATGAGATAGCCGAAGCCCGATTTCACGAACCGCGAAGCGTTGTAAATCAGGTCATACTTGAGGACGATATTCAGCTCGTCCTCACTGCGTTTAAGCCAGCGGAACATTTCGCCGGTTTTCGAAGCCTGTTGCGAGACGATGAGCGGTTTGTCCCAGAGGTCCTCCGCCGTTATGCAGTCCTTTCCCGCAAGCGGGCTGCCGTCCCGCATGAGCACTCCCCAAGTGTCTTTCGTGGGGAGGCGGATATAGTCGTACTTTTCAAACCCTGTCGGCTCAGCAACCAGAAGCCCGAAGTCAATCAGCCCCTTGTCAAGCCTTTCGGCGACCTGCTCGCCGTCTCCGGCATAGATGTGATAGTGAATATTCGGGTACTTCTTCTGGAGCTCACAGGCGGCATCCGCCAGGTAAGAAATTGCCTCCGACTCCCCACCTCCGATATAGACATCGCCGCTGATGTCGTAATCGGAGGAAATCATCTCGTTTTTCGTCTTCTCCATCAAATCTATAAGCTCCTCGGCACGTCCCCGAAGAAGCATGCCGTCGTCCGTCAGGGTGACTTTTCTGCTCCCACGGATAAATAACTGCTTCCCGAGCTCGTCCTCAAGATCTTTAATTGCCCTCGAAAGCGGCGGCTGTGTCATGTGAAGCGTCTCGGCGGCTTTTGTGATGCTCTCTTCCCGGGCAACCGCTAAGAAATATTGAAGCGACCGTATGTCCATTGCTATCCCTCCTGCATCTATTTTATCACAACATTCCATACTTTTCAAGTATATATCCCGATATAATATACATATTTGATATTGCGAGGGCGCTGTGTTATAATAATATTGACCCAAAAATATTGATATGGAGGTAATAGCGATGAAGAAGTTTGTTGCCCTGTTGCTTTCAGCAATTCTGCTCTCAGCCCTTTTGCTCACTTCCTGCGGTGCGGAAACCGTTTCGGAAGAGCAAACCGACGCAGTCACCAAAGCCACAACTGAACCTACAAACGAAACTACTGATGCCACAGAACCCGAGCCGGAAGCCGAACTTCCTGAAGCCTCAGGCGGCAAAATCCTCGTCGCCTATTTTTCCTGCACCAACACCACCGAGCAAATAGCCGAATGGATTGCCGACTATACCGGCGCAGACGTTTACGAGATAGTCGCCGCCGACCCGTATACCGACGAAGACCTCCAATACTACGCCGGCGGTCGGGCAGACCAAGAGCAGAGCGACGACTCAGCCCGTCCCGAAATCTCGGGTTCGGTTGAAAATATCGAAGATTACGACGTAATTTTCCTCGGCTACCCCATCTGGCACGGTCAGGCGCCGAAGATAATCTATACTTTCCTTGAAAGCTATGATTTCGGAAATATCACCATCATCCCCTTCTGCACCTCGCACAGTAGCGGCATCGGCTCGAGTGCCGAAAACCTCCACTCGCTCGTCTCCGATTCCGTTACATGGGACGACGGCAGACGCTTCTCCGGCGATGCTACGGAAAGCGATGTTATCGAGTGGGTTGAGAGCTTGGATTTACCGGAAAGCGAGGCAAGCGAAATGTCCGAAGTTGGCGTATTTAACTTTGAAACTAAAACAGTTTTACTCAACAGTGGCTACGAAATGCCGATTATGGGTCTCGGGACCTATAGCCTTTCGGACGAAGAGTGCGCAGTGTCAATCGCCGCACTTCTTGAAGCCGGAGGACGGCTCATCGACACCGCCTACATGTACGGCAACGAAGCCGCAGTCGGTGAAGCAATCCGTAATTCCGACGTCCCTCGTGAAGAGATTTTCGTCATCACGAAGCTCTATCCGACGCAGTATTCCTACGCCGCAGAGGCAATCGACGACGCACTTGAGCGGATGGGGCTTGACTATATTGACATGATAATTCTTCACCACCCGGGCGACGGCGACGTGGAGGCTTATCTCGCCCTTGAACAGGCGGTCGCCGACGGCAAGGTCCGCTCAATCGGTCTTTCAAACTGGTATGTCGAAGAGCTTGAAGAGTTCCTGCCGCAGGTCAACATCACTCCTGCCCTCGTTCAGAACGAAATCCACCCCTATTATCAGGAAAACGACGTCATCCCCTATATCCAGAGCCTCGGAATCGTCGTTCAGGGTTGGTATCCTCTCGGCGGAAGAGGTCACACATCGGAGCTTCTTAACGATGAGACGATTGTCGCCATTGCCGAAGCCCACGGCGTTTCCTCGGCGCAGGTGATTCTTCGGTGGAATCTCCAGAAAGGCGTAGTCGTAATCCCCGGTTCAAGCGACCCGGACCATATAAGAGAGAATCTCGACCTGTTCGGCTTCGAGCTCACGGACGAGGAAATGGACGCTATCAACGCACTCGACAGAAACGAAAAACACGACTGGTATTGACGCATATCGCATAATTTTGCTATAATAATCTCAACAATAAATACAAACGGAGGTATACACATGAACGACTTTATTTTCCACAATCCCGACAAGGTTTATTTCGGCAAGAGCCATCTTAAGAATCTGCCGGCGGAGCTCAAGGCTTTCGGCAACAAGGTTCTCCTCGTCTACGGTGGGGGCTCAATCAAGCGCAACGGGCTTTATGACGAAATAGTCACTCTCTGCAAAGATAACGGCATCGAGCTCTTCGAGCTTTCGGGAGTCGAGCCGAACCCGAGGCATTCCACCGCCAACAAAGGTGCGGAAATCTGCAAGCGCGAAGGAATTGACGTTGTGCTTGCGGCAGGCGGCGGCTCCACCATCGACTGCGCCAAGGGCGTTGCGGCGGCGGCAAAGACCGAGGGTGGTGACGTCTGGAAGCTCGTTTCCGGCGGAGTCTGGATCACCGATGCTCTCCCCGTCGTTGCGATTCTCACGAACGCCGCGACCGGCTCCGAAATGGACGCCTGGGCGGTCATCTCCAACATGGATACGAACGAAAAAATCGGTCTCGGCGGCTCGGCGCTCATCCCGAGGGTTGCTTTCGAGAACCCCGAGTATAGCTACACTCTGCCGTCCTACCAGACCGCTTGCGGAGCGTTCGACATCTTCAACCACGTCTTAGACAACTACTACCTTGCCGGAGATGCGACTTTCGATCTCTTGCTTGAGATGCAGGAGGCGGTCATGCGCTCGGTCGTCAAGTGGGCGCCGATTGCTATGAAGGAGCCGGAGAACTACGAGGCGAGAGCCAACCTGATGTGGGCGTCCTCGATGGCACTCAATACCATTCTTGACGGCGGAACCGTCCACGGCTGTGCCTGCCACGCGATGGAGCACGAGCTCTCCGCTTACTACGACATCACCCACGGTCACGGCTTGGCAATCCTCACTCCCCGCTGGCTGACCTACATTCTGGATGAAGAGACCGCTCCCGCAATCCAGCGCTTCGGCGTAACCGTTTTCGGGGTTGAGCCCTCCCTCGAGCCAATGGACGGCGCCAAGAAGGCAATCGAAGCCTGCTCGAAGTTCTGCTTCGAGACCCTGGGCTTAAAGCCGAATCTTAGTGACCTCGGAATCGACACCACCCATTTCAAGGCAATGGCAGAGCACGCCTGCGCCGGCGGCGTCATCACCGGGCTTAAAAATCTTAGTCCCGCAGATGTCGAAAAGATTTACGAAATGTGCCTGTAAGATAGTTTCTTCCACGAGCAATCCCACTCCGAAAAAATGCACTCAAATGCAAATTTTCGGAGCGGGATTTATTTTTATGTTGACATTTTGCGTAAAATCGGGTATACTATTGTTACGAAAAAACGCATTTATATGCAATTTTTCGGAACAGGAGGGTACCATGGAACCAATTAAACGTGATTTGTATCTTAATAGGCTCATCGACCGCCGTGAGAACGGACTTATAAAAGTCATAACCGGCATTCGCAGATGCGGAAAGTCGTATCTTTTGTTCAATCTCTACTACAACTGGCTCGTAAGCTCAGGTGTTACTGCTGACAGAATTATCCGAATCCCTTTGGATGACGATGATTTTTCGGAGCTTAAGGAAAGTAAAGGCCTCAGCGCATATATAAAAGAAAAACTGACCGACGATGGGATGTGGTATCTGTTTCTTGACGAGGTTCAGCTCTGCCAGGGCTTCGAGGGTGTTCTGAACGGGCTCAATCGACGGGATAACCTCGATATATACGTCACCGGCAGTAACTCGAAATTTCTCTCATCTGATATCCTGACCGAATTTCGCGGTCGCGGCGACGAAGTAAGGGTTTATCCTCTGTCTTTCTCCGAATACTTGTCCGCCTATCAGGGCGACAGGTACGACGCCTGGCGGGACTACTCAGCCTACGGTGGTCTCCCGAGAACCCTGAGCATGCAAAAGCCGGAGCTTAAGTCCCAATACCTGACTAATCTTTGCCGTGAGCTCTATTTCAAAGATATCGAAGACAGAAACAATCTAAAGGGCGATCAGGTGATGGAGGCGCTCGTGAAGATTCTCGCTTCATCAGTCGGCTCGCTGACCAATCCCTCAAAGCTTGCAAATACTTTTGTGAGTAATGGTATTTCTACCACCGATAAGACAATTTCAAGCTATATCGGTTATCTTATGGATGCGTTCTTCATAAATCGTGCCGAACGATATGATATCAAGGGTAAGAAATACATTGCCTCACCGTTCAAATACTACTTCACAGATATCGGGCTTCGGAATGCCCAGCTTAACTTTCGCCAACAGGAAGTGACTCACATAATGGAGAACATCATCTATAATGAGCTTTTGATTCGTGGCTTCAACGTCGATGTCGGGGTAGTTCCGATAAATGAAAATGGCACACGCAAGCAGCTTGAAGTGGACTTTGTCTGCAACTTGGCATCCAAACGTTACTATATCCAATCTGCCTATGCCATTCCCGACCAAGAAAAGCTCAGGCAAGAACAACGTTCCCTCGAATATACCGGCGACTTCTTCAAAAAGGTAATCATCACCGGTGACAATGCCTCCACTCACTACTCAGGCGACGGAATTCTTATCATGAACATTTTTGATTTTCTCTTGAATCAGAACAGTCTGGAAATTTAACTCCGGAAAACTGCATTTCAACGCAATTTCCCGTAATGAAAAGCCGACCAAGGTCACCCTCGGTCGGTCTTTTTTGCATTGGCAACGCCATTGGTATTGCCATTGGTATCACTCAAATCCACCTCAAGCGGCTTATCAATATCTCTCCCGACATAGCCGCCGGTTTTCCTTCTTTGCCGGACGCATTCCGTGAGGAGGTATTCAATCTGCCCGTTGAGGGAGCGGAAATCGTCCTCAGCCCAGGCGGCGAGGTCGCTGTAGAGCTTCTCCGAAATCCTTAAAGGTACTGCTTTTTTATCAGCCATCTGTCCTCAGTTCTTTCTTAGTAAAGGCTTCCGGAATTGACAACCGGCTGTGCATCGTGATTGCCGCAGAGGACAACCAAAAGATTCGAGACCATTGCCGCCTTTCTCTCGTCGTCTAAGTTCACAAGCCCGCCTTCGTTGATTCTCTCGAGCGCCATCTCGACCATGCCGACGGCGCCGTCAACAATCATCTTTCTTGCGTCGATTATAGCCGAAGCCTGCTGGCGCTGGAGCATTACAGCCGCAATCTCGGGAGCATATGCAAGATAAGTAATTCTCGCCTCGACTATTTCGAGACCCGCATCGTCGACCCTCTGCTGAATCCTGTCCTTGATTCTTGCGGCGACAATCTCGCTCGAGCCTCTGAGGCTACCCTCGTCGGCAATTCCGTCGCCGGTTGTATCTACATTCGGAGCTACGTCGTAGGGGTACATCTTGACGATTTCACGAAGAGCCGAGTCGCACTGAAGCGAAAGATACTCTTTATAGTTATCGACATTGAAGACCGCCTTCGCTGTGTCGACGACTCTCCACATAACCGCAATTCCGATTTCAATCGGGTTGCCGAGACAGTCGTTAATCTTCTGCCTTGAGTTGTTGAGGGTCATAATCTTGAGGGAAATCTTCATCTCGGCTGAGCTGATGTGAATCTCGCCCGAGGAGTTCACAAAAACAGGTGCTGTCTGGGTGTTCTTCGCTCCCGCAACATCTCCCGACTGGCTGAGCTTCGTTCTTCCTGCCGGATTGAAGGACACGCAGAACGGATTTACATAATAGAAACCGTCGCCCTTGAGCGTGCCGACGTATTTACCGAAAAGTGTGAGAACTCTTGCCTCCTGAGGCTTGAGGACCTTCAAGCCCAGAAGCGGGAACCAACCGACACAGCACCAGATAAGTCCGACAGTCATAAGCACTCCGCCAAGCACCATGCTCCCCTCTTCAAGAAGCACTCCGCCCGCAATAATCGCCAGCACCGCCAGAATCAGTCCGAAGATAGTCCCCAGTAGCACCGGCATACCCTTCTTCACTTTCTTGACCGGAAACTCCGTCATTCCAACATTAATATTCGCCATATATATTCCGCCTTTCTCTGAAATCACGAAGTGATATCATTTTGATATCACTATCATATCACAGAGTGTGGCGGTTGTCAAGCATTTTTTTGGAAAAATTTAAAGCCTCCCCTGAAAGGGGAGGGGGGACCGGCGAAGCCGGTGGAGGGGTTTCCATAAAACCCGAAGGCGCAGGTGTTCTTTCGAGCATCTGCGCCTCCGGTCAACAAAGGGGTCAAGAAAATGTCTTTATCATTCGGTTGCGATAACAACGCCAGAGCCAACGGTTCTGCCGCCTTCACGGATAGCGAAGCGGAGTCCGTTCTCGATAGCAATCGGGGTGATAAGCTCAACGCTGATCTCAACGTTGTCACCGGGCATGCACATTTCCTTTCCATCGGGAAGGGTAATGGTGCCGGTAACGTCAGTGGTTCTGAAATAGAACTGAGGTCTGTAGTTGGTGAAGAACGGAGTATGACGTCCGCCCTCTTCCTTCTTAAGAACGTAAACCTGTCCCTTGAACTTGGTCAAAGGATGGATGGATCCGGGCTTGCAGAGAACCTGTCCTCTTTCGATGTCCTTTCTCTGAACACCACGAAGGAGTGCGCCGATGTTGTCGCCTGCCTCTGCATAGTCGAGGGTCTTTCTGAACATTTCAAGACTGGTAACAACGGTCTTAGCTCTCTCTTCGGTGAGACCGATAATCTCAACTTCGTCGCCGAGCTTAACCTGTCCACGCTCAACTCTACCGGTTGCAACGGTACCACGTCCGGTGATGGTCATGGTGTCCTCAACAGGCATAAGGAACGGCATATCAGCCTTACGGTCAGGAGTAGGAATATAGGAGTCTACAGCGTCCATGAGTTCCTTGATGCAAGCATACTCAGGAGCGTTAGGATCGGTGGAAGTGGACTCGAGTGCCTTAAGAGCAGAGCCCTGGATAATCGGGATGTCGTCGCCCGGGAACTCATAAGAGCTGAGAAGGTCACGGATGTCCATCTCAACGAGCTCGAGGAGCTCAGGGTCGTCAACCTGGTCAACCTTGTTCATGAAAACAACGATTGCAGGAACGCCAACCTGACGTGCGAGAAGGATGTGCTCTCTGGTCTGAGCCATAGGTCCGTCGGAAGCAGCAACAACGAGGATTGCGCCGTCCATCTGAGCAGCACCGGTGATCATGTTCTTAACGTAGTCAGCATGACCGGGGCAGTCAACGTGAGCATAGTGACGGTTGTCAGTCTCATACTCAACGTGAGCGGTGTTGATGGTGATACCACGCTCTCTCTCCTCAGGAGCCTTATCGATCATATCGTAAGCCTCAAACTTTGCCTGACCCTTCATAGCCAGAACCTTGGTGATTGCAGCGGTGAGGGTGGTCTTGCCGTGGTCAACGTGTCCGATGGTACCGACGTTAACGTGGGGCTTGTTTCTTTCAAATTTTTGCTTTGCCATTGGAATTTCCTCCCTTGAAATTTGTTTGGTACTCTAATATTAACAGATTAGCGACCGAAATGCAAGAGAAATTTGCATTTACAGTGAAAAAGTTTTGTGAAATTTAAAATCAGTCGTTCGAATGCTTGCGGTTCGACATGATGCTCTCGGCAACAGACTTCGGAACGTCGGTGTAGCTGTGCGGCTCCATCGTATACTGTCCTCTGCCCTGAGTCTTGGATCTCAAGTCGTTCGAATAACCGAACATCTCGGAAAGCGGAACAAGTGCGTCTATCTGAGCGACGCCCGAGTTGATTTCCTGTCCGAGAATCTGTCCACGGCGTGAGTTGAGGTCACCGATAGCGGTTCCCATATACTCTTCCGGAACAATGCAGGCAACCTTCATGATAGGCTCGAGAATTACCGGGTCTGCCTTCTTCATTGCATCCTTGAATGCCATAGAACCGGCAATCATGAATGCGGTTTCGGAAGAGTCAACCTCGTGGTAAGAACCGTCATAAAGCTCAACCTTGACGTCAACAACGGGATATCCCGCCAGAACGCCGGACTTCATGGCTCCCTGAATACCCTTGTCTACAGCCGGGATGAATTCCTTCGGAATAGCGCCGCCGACGATAGAGTTGGTGAACTCGTAGCCCTTGCCCGATTCGTTCGGAGAAAGTCTGATCTTGACGTGACCATACTGTCCCTTACCACCGGACTGACGAGCGTACTTGCACTCGACATCCGAAAGCTTTCTGACAGTTTCCTTGTAGGCAACCTGAGGTGCACCTACGTTAGCCTCAACCTTGAATTCACGGAGCATTCTGTCAACGATGATTTCGAGGTGGAGCTCGCCCATTCCGGCGATGATGGTCTGACCGGTTTCTTCATCCGTCCATGTCTTGAATGTCGGGTCTTCCTCGGCAAGCTTGTTAAGAGCGATTGCCATCTTTTCCTGACCGGCCTTGGTCTTCGGCTCGATAGCGAGCTGAATAACAGGGTCGGGGAATTCCATGGATTCAAGAATGATCGGGTGCTTTGCATCGCAAAGTGTGTCACCTGTTGTGGTGTTCTTGACGCCGACTACCGCATAGATATCTCCCGCATAGCAGGTGTCGATATCCTTACGGTGGTTCGAGTGCATCTGAAGGACACGACCCATTCTTTCGTTCTGGTCCTTGGTGCAGTTCAAGACCGTTTCACCGGCGTTAAGTGTTCCCGAGTAAACTCTGAAGAAGCAGAGCTTTCCGACGAACGGGTCGGTCGCAATCTTGAATGCGAGTGCCGCAAACGGAGCGTTGTCGTCGGAGGGTCTTGTCTCCTCCTCGCCTGTCTCGGGGTTGATGCCCTTGATGTCTTCGATATCCGTAGGAGCGGGCATATAATCGACAATCGCGTCAAGGAGCTTCTGAACACCCTTGTTCTTATAGGAGGTTCCGCATACAACAGGAACCATCTTGTTTGCGATTGTTGCCGCTCTTATGCCGGCTTTGAGCTCTTCAATGGTGAGCTCCTCGCCTTCGAGATACTTCTCCATAAGGTCGTCGTTAAGCTCAGCAACCGACTCGACCATCTGCTGATGGTACTTTTCAGCCTCTTCGACCATGTTCTCGGGGATGTCTTCAACCCTGATGTCGGTTCCGAGTTCGTTATAGTAAACATAAGCCTTCATTTCAAGCAAATCTATAATTCCCTTGAAGAAGGTTTCGCTTCCGATAGGAAGCTGAATGGGAACGGCGTTTGCCTTGAGACGCTGGTGAATCATGTCGAGGACGTGATAGAAGTTCGCACCCATGATGTCCATCTTGTTGACGTAAATCATACGGGGAACATTATACTTGTCCGCCTGTCTCCAAACAGTCTCGGTCTGCGGCTCAACGCCTCCCTTGGCACACAGAACTGTTACCGCACCGTCAAGAACTCTCAAAGAGCGCTCAACCTCAACGGTAAAGTCAACGTGACCGGGGGTGTCGATGATATTGATTCTATGACCCTTCCAGTAAGCGGTGGTAGCAGCGGAGGTGATTGTGATACCTCTCTCCTGCTCCTGCTCCATCCAGTCCATCGTAGCCGCACCGTCGTGAACCTCGCCGAGCTTGTGGTTGATTCCCGTGTAGTAGAGAATACGCTCGGTGGTGGTCGTCTTGCCGGCGTCGATGTGAGCCATAATTCCGATGTTACGGGTCATCGACAAAGATACATCTCTTGCCATACAAATCCTCCATGCCCCTTTGTGAGGGCGATTTTACCTAGCACGTTAGTGCTTGTCTGCCCAACCCAAATGCAGACAATCTCAAAGAAAATACTTTTCTTCTTAAAGACAGCTTCACGCCGGAAATTACCAACGGAAATGAGCAAACGCCTTGTTTGCCTCTGCCATCTTGTGAGTGTCCTCACGCTTCTTGACAGCCGAGCCGGTTCCGTTCATGGCGTCCATGATTTCGCCAGCGAGCTTCTCCTTCATGGTCTTTTCATGTCTGTCGCGTGCATACTTGACGAGCCATCTCAAGCCCAAGGTCTGTCTTCTTGCCGGACGTACTTCCATAGGAACCTGATAGGTAGCACCGCCTACACGGCGAGCCTTTACCTCAAGGTTCGGCATTATGTTTTCCATAGCCTGCTCGAAAGCTTCGAGTGCGGGCTTGCCGGACTTTGTTTCTACAATTTCGAATGCGTCGTACACAATCTTCTGAGCTACGCCCTTCTTACCGTCAACCATAACGTTGTTTATAAGACGAGTGACGAGCTTAGAATTATACACCGGATCTTCCAAAACATCACGTTTTGCAATATTACCTCTTCTTGGCACTTCGCTTCCCTCCTTCATTAATAAAATGCTATCATGGGTACTCGTTTTCACCCGAGAAAGCTGTCGGATAAGGTCTTCAAAGCCTTCCCGCAGTGACCCCGTCAGTCCGTTAGAGGTAACCTATAATAAATTATATGTCAACTCCACATGACTGTGGTGGATTTTACTTTGTTTGTTTGCTTTTCAGCGTTCTGTGGCTTACTTCTTTGTAGCCTTCGGTCTCTTTGCACCGTACTTGGAACGAGCCTGCATTCTCTTTGCGACGCCCTGAGTATCGAGGGTTCCTCTGATGATGTGGTAACGCACACCGGGGAGGTCCTTGACTCTGCCGCCTCTGATGAGAACAACGCTATGCTCCTGAAGGTTGTGTCCGATACCAGGGATGTAAGCAGTGACTTCGGTGCCGTTTGTAAGACGAACTCTTGCAATCTTTCTCATAGCTGAGTTAGGCTTCTTAGGAGTCTGGGTCTTAACAGCGGTGCAGACGCCTCTCTTCTGAGGGCAGGACAAATCAACGCTGACTTTCTTCTTGGAATTGTAAATCTTCTGAAGAGCCGGAGTAGTGGACTTGTAAACAGAAACTTCTCTTCCCTTGCGAACCAACTGGTTAAAGGTAGGCATGTTTTCTCTCCTTTCGTAGAATTTTGGTTGTGTGAGCGCACATGTGTGCATACGCTCGCAGACTATTTAATTATACTTGTTGCTTAAGAATTTGTCAAGAAAAATTTTTCGGGGAAATATGACGAATTTCCGCCCAACGCCTCCGTCAAAACTGTTATTTTCGTGCAAATGGCTTTCCGAAATGAGACATAAAGCAAAGAAGACGCCATAAGGCGTCTTCTTTGGTAGCTCGCTTGCGAGCTACTGGTGCCGGTGACCGGGGTCGAACCGGTACGGTATCTCTACCACTGGATTTTGAGTCCAGCACGTCTGCCAATTCCATCACACCGGCAGGCACGAATTAAAGTATATCACAAGAAAATACGGTTGTCAAGCGTTTTTTAAGACAAAATAGCACTCCCGCTATCTCCTCCCGAACCTGTCCCCGAAGACCTTCCCGAGGACAATCCCGAGCATGGTCGCAAGCATGATGAGTATCACATATATCCACGCCGTTGAGTTGAAGAAAAAGTAGATGCAGGGGATGAACGCAACGCCCGCCTCGAGCGCCACGAGCCAGTCGGAGCCCTTGCTTCTCCCGAAGAAGAAGCCGACGACCAAGCCACAGCAGAGGTCGAACATCGGGAGCATGTTATAGATTGAGCCTATCGCCGCGGTGTATTCCTCGCCGACGTTGCCCACAGTCACAGCCAGAATTATCGGCAGGGCGAAGAAAAATACTATCATCGTGATAAAATACGGCAATGTTCTTTCAAATCTTTCCATCTGGTGCGCCTACTTTCTGTCGGTTTTGAGAGCCTCGACCGTCTCCTCGTCGGGGGTGACGTAGAGGGTTTTCTGGTTGGTGAAGATGACCATGCCGGGCTTTCCGCCGGACGGCTTTTTGACGTAGCGGACGAGTGTGTAGTCGACCGGGACGAGCGACGAATTCCTCGCCGAGGAGTTATATGCCGCAATCAGCGCCGCCTCCTCGATAGTCTTCTCGGGGACGTCCCCGCCGTGCGTCGAGATTATGACGTGCGAGCCTGTGAAGTCCTTAACGTGGAGCCAGATGTCCGTCTTCTCGGCAGTCTTGAGGGTGAGTTGGTCGTTCTGGCGGTTGTTCCTGCCGACCGAAATCCTGAATCCGTCCGACGAGCGGTACTCAATCGGTGGGAGAGCCTTCGCCTCTTTGCCCTTCGAGCGAGAAATTCTGACATAGCCTTCCCCCGCAAGCTCCGCCTTTATCTCGGCAAGCTCGCCTTCGGAAGAGGCACGGCTCAGCGAATCGAAAACGGACTCGAGGTACTTTATCTCGTCCTCACCGCTCGCAATCAGCTCCCGGAGCTTTTTGTCGGCGGTGTCGGCTTTGCGGTATTCTTTATAGTACTGCTGTGCGTTCTGCGCGGGGGTGAGCCGCCTGTCGAGCGTGATTGTCACCTCTGGGCAGTTCTCGTCGTAAAAGTTCTCAAGAGTTGCGCTCCCGTCGCCCTTCTCGATTCTATAGAGGTTCGCCATGATAAGGTCGCCCTTGATTCTGAGCTCGTCGCGGTTTTCGCACTCCTTGAGCTCAAGCTTCTGCGCCGCAACACGTCTTTCCGTTCTTTCGCTAAGGCTCATAACGAGCTTGAAAAGGTCCTGTGCGCGCTGTCGTGTCTGCAAAGCCGTGTCCCTCTCGCGATAGAAGCTGTCAAGGAGCTCCGACGGGCTGTCAAACTCTTTTGAAATCATCAGATTCCCATATTGATGAATATCGGTGAAGCAGAAATCCTTCATCAGTCCGCTTCTGTCCTTGAGAATCACATATTTATTTTTGCCGGACTTAATGTCTTCGGCGGTGTTATTTAAATAGAACAGAAGCCTCGACATTTCGTCGTCCGAGAACTCGCTTGCGGGCTTCTCGTCGCCCCGAAGGGCATAGAAAACCGCCTCCCGGGCAAAAACGGGCGAGATTCCCTCGATGAGCTTCACGAGTGTTTTCGACGGGTCCTTCTGCGAGCTTCCCCGCATGCCGCTCTCAAGTGCCTCTTTGTCGATGTCAAAAAGGCTGATTCTCTCATCCCTCGGCGGCAAAGAATAGGTAATCCCCGGGAGGACAAGCCGCACACTCGACATGTCTTCACTCACTCTTTTGATAGAGTCGATGACATGCCCGTCCTGATTTATAAGCACGACATTCGAGCATCTGCCCATGATTTCAGCCGCAAGAGTCAGCACGACCCTGTCGCCGAACTCGTCCGTTGCCTCGAAGTCAAAATTGAGGATTCTCTCGAACCCGTCCTGCCTGATATCTATCAGCTTCGCAGAGCCCAGGTGCTTCCGAAGGAGCATGCAGAACATCGGCGGCGTTTTCGGGTTTTCGAGCTCGCTACGGCTTAAGTGCACCCTCGCCGTTCCGGCATTCGCCGAAAACAGAACCTTCTTCGTGCCCTCCGACAGCGTCCGAAAACTTATTATTAAATTGTCGCGGGACGGCTGATGAATCTTGTCCACCCGAGCCCCAACGAGCCCCGCCATCTCATTCTTAAGAAGACTTAAGTATACTCCGTCAAGTGCCATAAAACCTCCGGTCTTTTGGATAGAACTCTAATGGCTCCCCTTGATAAGAGGAGCTGGCGCCGAAGGCGACTGAGAGGTTCTACCTCGCCGCTTTCTTTATTGCTTTTATCATGCTTTCATTCTGCCACTCAAGATTTTCTCTGTCAAGTAGCGTCCCGTCGTCCCAGATATATGTGGGAATCCCCGCATCTGAGCAGAGACTAACAAGCGTCTTGCAGAAGAACACTCTCGAGTCCTCGTCGTTTCCGAGGCAGGTCCCATATTCGCCGATGATGACCGGCACGCCCTTGTCGACATAATAGCTCTTCAATAGCTCGATTTTCGACTCCATAAGGGCGATTTCTTCGTCAGTGCCCCATTCATACTGCTGATTCGTCGTGCAGAACTGCCACGGGGTGTAGTAGTGTACCGAGAGTATGCACCTGTCCATCGGGTCGTCAGGCATCTCGAATTGGCTGTCGCAGGTCTCGGCAATGTCCGTCCAGTACCCCGCAATCAGGAGGTGTCTTTCCGGATTGTTCCCGCCGCTCGAGCGAACCAGATCGACAAACGCCTGATTCAGGCTGTTCAGAGTTTCGTAAGCCTTCCACTCGTCGAGGTCATCAAAGCCGACCTCATTCATGGATTCGAAAATAAGCCGGTCGCCGTAGTCCTCAAACCTGTCGCAAATCTGTTGCCAGATGGCAAGGTATTTCTCGAGCACGCCGTCGTAATCTGTCGAGGCATTGCGAATCCAAGCCCCGAACTCCGGGTCTCCGCCGCCGTCGTGGTGGACATTTATGATGACGTAAAGCCCGAGGTCATAGGCATAGTCGACGACCTCAACGACCCTGTCCATCCACTCTTCGTCTATATTGTAATCTTCATCGATATGGTCGCGCCAGGTGATTGGAATTCTGATAGAATTGAACCCCGACTCTTTGACGAACTCGATAAGCTCTTCGGTAACGACGGGATTGCCCCAGAGCGTTTCGTCGACGTCGCTTGAATTCTCGTCAATCTCCCCGTCGCCGTCCCTGTCAGCGTTGCAGACGTCAAGCGAGTTCCCGAGATTATACCCAATCCCCATCTCCGAGACAAGCTCCATGGAAGTGATATCCCGCATCTCGTCGGTATAGTTGATGGCGATATCCCCGTCCCCGCAAGCCGTGAACAGGTTGAGAACAAGAACTATACAGATTGCAACAGGCAGAAATCTCTTCATATTAGCCTCCGTTTACACCGTCTTCGCCAGAAAGCTCTCTTCCGATACCACAAACTCTACTTCCGTAAATTTCTTGCCCAAAACTTCTTTCAGATACTCCATCGCAATCGTTTCCGTCTCGAAGTGTCCCGCATCTATGAGGGTGATGCCGAGGCGTTCCGCTTCGATGAAGTCCTGTTGCTTCACGTCGCCCGAGACATAGGCGTCGCATCCCATCTCGAATGCGTTCGTGACGTATGAGCCTCCCGCTCCCGAAATCATGCCGACGGTTCTTATATTCTTATTTCCTGCAACGTACTTAATCGCGATGCAGTTAAAGCTCTCTTTGCAGAGCTTCGCCAATTCTTCGGGAGTTAATTCAGTTTCGCACTCCCCGACCGCTCCGTAGCCGACAATCCTGCCGGTGACGGGGTCGCTTCTGTTTATATCGACTATCTTATGCAGATTCTTAAGCCCGAGCTTGTCGACCATCATGTCGCTGATGCCGTACTCGGCGCTGTCAAGATTCGTGTGCGACGAAACGCAGGCGATTCCTTTCCTGAACAGTAACGCCGCGGGAACCGTACTGTCTAGGCTCTTAAGCGGGTCGAAAATGACGGGGTGATGCGTTAAAATCAGCTGGCACCCGAGCCTTTCGGCTTCAAGTATCGCCGGAATCGAGGCATCGAGGGCGCAAAGAGCCTTCGTGACGGGTTCGTCCCCGTCCCCGACCAGCAACCCCGAGTTGTCCCAGCTGTCCTGCGTGCGGTACGGCGCAAAGCTGTCGATGTAATTGTAAATATCTCTGACTGTTGTCATTTCGTTTCATCTCCCAAGAGCTTTTCTATTTCGTCGGCTGTCCGTTCGAGCTCTGCCATCTCGTCATTATCCGGATTCAGCGCCTTTTTCATGCCTGCCGTGGCGCCTCTCAAGCGCTTAATCTGTGCCGTGAGATACTCTCTCGAAATCTCTTCATTCAAATCGAGCCCCGTCACCAGACATTCCGCCTGAGTGAGAACTTTTTCGGTGCCGTTGTACTGAGCGTTTATGACGGGATAAACAAACTTCCCGTCGGCGACGACCTTCTGCTCCGCAATTTCAAAGCCGTTCCGGCATAACCAATCCACGAGCTCCCACGCCCGGGTGTTCGGTTGGAGGATGAGGTTCGCCGTTTTCGCCTTCTCAAGCCCGTTCGCAAGGATGTCCCGAATCATCTCCCCGCCCATTCCGGCGATGACGATTTCGGAAATGCTCTCATCCGAGAGCATAGTGAGCCCGTCCGACAGAACGGTCGCGATCTTGTCCTCAAATCCGGCGCTCGCAATATTCTTCTTCGCAAAAGAGAGCGGACCCTCGGCGATGTCGCAGGCATAAGCACGCTCGCACTTCCCATTCTCAACGAGATAAATCGGCAACCACGCGTGGTCGGTTCCGATATCCGCAAGGACTCCGCCCCGAACCATTTCGGAACAGCAAAGAAGCCGTTTACTCAGCATTGTTCTCTTCCGCTTCCGGGGAATGCTCCGCAAAATAGGCGTTCAGTCCCTCGAGGAAGTCGTCGACGTCGACGCCATGCACCGAGCAAGCCTCCTCGACCGTCTCGAAAAGAGCCGCCGGGCAACTGAAGCAGTGCATGCCAATCTCCATAAACAAGTCGACACACCCGCTGTCATAAGCGACGATGTCATATATCATTGTATCTTTTGTGATTTCCATATATAAGCCTCCTAAATACGCATTTTCTTAATATTATACGCCATTCTATCGAACATTTCAACCCCAAAAGAAAAATCGGCGGAGTATATCCGCCGATGAAAGTCTCAGGTTAAAGCCACAGTCTTTTTAGTTCTTTCTCTGTTTTGCAAAGCAATCGCTGCAATATACAGGGCGGTCGTCATGGGGCTTGAAGGGGACTCTTGCTTCCTTGCCGCAAGATGCGCAAACAGCGGTGTAATACTGCTTGCCCTCTTCCTTCTTGGCTCTTCTGCAATCCTTGCACATTTTGGGCTCGTTCTCAAAGCCTTTTTCTGCATAGAATTCCTGCTCGCCGGCTGTAAAAACGAATTCTTTTCCGCAATTACGGCATACCAACGTTTTGTCTTCGTACATATAATTTCCCTCACTTTTTAGTATTTGCCGTGCGGACTAAACCTGCAATCAGTGCGCTTTGAACGATATTTGCGAATTAGCTACATGGCTTGTGTATTATAGAACCCGGGAAAGGGTTTCTACCAAATTTATTTGCGGAACTTCCGCCTGACTCTCTGAAGAGCGTTGTCGACCGACTTTGCGTTGACTCCAAGCTCCTCCGCCGTCTCGACGTGGGATTTCCCCTCGAGATAGCACCGAAGGACTTCCCACTCAAGCGGACTAAGCCTGCTCTCGGCAAGCTTCATGACCTCTGAAACTCCCTCATTCGAAAGAAGGATACTCTCGGGCGAACTGAGCTCCGCCACTTCGAGGTCCTCAATCGGCTCTTCACTGCCCCGAATCCTGTTGGAGCGGCGCAGAGAATTAATCATGCGGTTGTTGATGCAGGTGTGGGCATAGGTTGAAAAGCTCGCGCCCTTCGACTCGTCATAGGTTCTGACGGCGTTCATAAGCCCCATCAGCCCCTCGGAATAGAGGTCGTCGAAATCGGAATCTCCACCGGCATATATTCCCGCAAGCTGTCCGACCGTTTCAAGGTGTCTCGAAACGAGCTCGGAATAAGCGTGCTTGTCCGTTTTCAGGGCTTCAAGCAGCTCCCGTTCGGTCATAGCCTGATATTCGTTCTGCTTCAACCGAACCACCCCGCACTTAATTTCACTCAATATAATAACATTTAAAATTGCAAAAGTCAAGTAGTAATCGCAATATTTGTGAGACTTTCGCGAAAAATCCCCGACAGCAATTCCTCGCCGTCGGGGCATATTTCAATATTACTTAAACAGCTCTCTCCAGATGCCGTCGTAGATGGTTCCATTATCCTCGGAAGAAGCCTTCGGCTCTTCGCTTTCCTCGGCAGGAGCCTCCTCGCTCTCCTCTTCAGGAACAGAATAGGTGTCGAAATCGGAAGCGATGACGATGATGTCGATGGTGTCGGAAAGGTCTTCCTTGAAGTCGGCACCGAAGATGAGGTCGACATCCTCTGCCGCCGCCTTGGTGATGGTGTCGGTGAGCTCGGCAATGTCGCCGGTTCCGATGTCCTCGCTCATGGTGATGTTTATGAGGAGTCTCTTTGCGCCCTTGATAGAGGTCTCAAGAAGCGGGCTTGCGATAACCTGCTGAACGGCGTCCGCAACCTTGTCCTTGCCCTCGCCGTGACCAATAGCCATGTGGGCATAGCCGGCATTAGACATAATGGACTTGACGTCCGCAAAGTCGACGTTGATTTCGCCGTGTCTGAGGATAAGCTCGGTAACGCTCAATACAGCGGTCTTAAGAATATCATCCGCCAAGCCGAACGACTGGCGCATGGTGAGGTTCTCTCTGCCTGTCAGAAGCTTCTGGTTCGGGATAACTACGAGGGAGTCAACGTTCTTGACGAGCGCATCGATGCCTCTGTCAGCCTGAGCCGCTTTTCTCTTGCCTTCGAAGGCAAAAGGCTTGGTGACGACTGCAACGGTGAGGATTCCCATATCTCTTGCAATCTCAGCGACAACGGGAGCGGCACCTGTTCCGGTTCCGCCGCCCATACCGGCAGTGATGAATATCATATCGGCACCCTTCAAGGTGTCCTGAATTTCGTCCTTTGATTCCTGAGCGGCAGCCTCGCCAACCTCAGGCTTTCCTCCTGCGCCCAGACCGTGGGTCAGCTTCTGACCGATCTGAATCTTCGAAGTCGCCTTGGAATTCTTGAGCGCCTGAGCATCGGTGTTAATAGAAATGTACTCAACATTCTGAATTCCCGTCGCTACAATGCAGTTCAGAGCGTTTCCGCCGCCACCGCCGACTCCTACGACTTTGATTTTTGCGAGGTCAATACCTTCATTTTCCATGATAAAGCCCATTTCTACTTCCTCCAGTAAGTCTATAGTTAATCCCGTAATCGGGGATAGGATTCAAGTTTTGTAGGGGCGGATATCATCCGCCCGAATACTTTCACAATCGTAGCTTTGGCGGGCGGATAATATCCGCCCCTACATGTATTCTATACTATTGTAACACGAAAATCTCGGTTTGGCAATAGGTTTGTTCGACATATTTTAAAAAATTTTATTCGGTCGCAGAGGTTTCCTCCGTCTCCTCTGTGCCTTCGGTTTCAGTCTCTGTCATATTCTCGATTTTATCCTTGCTCTGCTCGAGCTCTTCGAGTCCTTCGTCGGGGATAAACGACACTCCCGATGATGAGCTGATATAGATGAGCTCGCCGCTCGCGTCGGCATCAAGATTCGCCTCGATTATTGTTATCAGGTACCGCATCTTGTACTCATAGTCAAGCGAGCTTCCGAAGTCAATCGTGATTCTGCCATTGTCATAGCTCATCGTGATGTCCGTTCTGTCGGTGATGTCGATATAGTCAATCTTGCCGGGACATATATCGTCGATGACATCAAGAAGATTCATGATAATCGACTTCTTATTCTCGTCCGAAGAGGTGAACTCGTCGCCCAAGGACACATCAATAAGGTCGAGTCCGTAAATTTGGAGTAGCTCCTCGTCCGGCTCTGCCTGCTCGGTCTGTAGCAGCCTTCCGTTGCGGCTTATGACGGCATAGCGGTTCCCTTCGTACTGACAGCAGGCGAACTCCTCCGCCTCGGTAATCTCGATGACGATTGTGCCCGGGAGCTGACGCGAAACCGCCACGTCGTCGATATAGATAAGCGTCTTTTTAATCTTTGCCTCAGTTGCGGATAAGTCGATATTATAGAGGTTTTCGCTGTCCGAAAGCCCCGCCGCCGAAAGAATCTCATACTCAGTATATCTCGAATTGCCGGAGATTTCGTAGTTCTCAGCCTTGAAGAAAACAGTCCTCGATAGGACATAGAGAATAATAACCGTGGCGACAAACAGCATGAGATAATAAAGGGACATGTTGCCTCTGCGTCTGCGCCTTCTGCGCCGCTGTCCCTGCGGATTGGTCTTTACTACGTCCTGCATTTTGCCGTCCTCCTCTCGCAGATTTATATCTGCTATATTCTTCGTATATCCGCACCGACCGACGACAACGCCGTCTCGATGCTCTCATAGCCTCTGTCTATATAATGAATATTTGAAACCTGCGTCTGCCCTTCCGCTCCGAGAGCCGCCACCACGAGTGCCGCTCCCGCCCGCAAATCATAGGCTCTGACCGGTGCGCCATAGAGCTTATTTACTCCCTCGACGACCGCCACTTTTCCTTCTGCTTTTATGTTTGTGCCCATTCTCCTGAGCTCCGGAGCCGCCATAAAGCGGTTTTCGAAGATATTCTCGACAATCACGCTTGTGCCCCGGGATTTTGCGAGCACAGCCATCACAATCGGCTGGCAATCGGTCGGAAACCCGGGATAGGGCATCGTCCGAACGGTCCGGACAGCCGTAATCGGCTTTCTTGCGCTTATAAAAATTTTATCGTCATACGGGTAAACCCCGCAACCCATTTCCGAAAAGACCGACATGCAGGAATACATATCCGACGGTCGCACGCCCCTGAGCATCAGCTCGCCATTCGTGATAGCCGCCGCTCCCATATAGGTCGCCGCCTCGATTCTGTCGGGCATGACGAAATATTCGCATCCGTGAAGTTCCGGAACTCCGTTAATAACGAGCGTCGAGGTCCCCTGCCCCGAGATTTCGGCTCCGCATTTTATAAGATACCCCGCCAGATCGGATATTTCCGGCTCTCTTGCGGCATTCCGGATGACCGTTTCGCCGGTTCCCAAAGCCGAATAGAGCATAATGTTTTCCGTCGCCCCTACTGACGGAAGCGAAAGCGTTATATCTGCATTCAGAGGTCGAGCCCCTGCGGTGCAGTCAAGAATCCCGTGGTCTTCGGTTATCTTAACGCCCAGTCGGCGAAGAGCTTCGAGGTGCAAATCTATCGGTCTCGGACCGAGCTCGCATCCGCCCGGGAATGACAATCGGCAACGTCCCACTCTTCCCAAGATAGCACCCAAGAACACTATCGACGAGCGCATCTCGTGCATCAGTCCGTCGGAGACGATATCGCCCTCGGCATTCGCAGAATTAACGGTAACGGTGCTCCCCTCATGGGTAACATCGCACCCGAGCGACCTGAGAATCCGCATAGCGGCGAAGGCGTCGGAAAGAGATGCACAATTATGTACAGTACTTGCTGCACAAGTACGACTAATTCCGGCTTTGCCGGAATTAGCCCCACCGCACAGTAGTGTGGCTGCTAATATAGGTAAAACGCTGTTCTTCGCCCCGTGAATCTGAATTTCACCCTCGATTTTCCTGCCGCCCTCAATCAAAAGCTTACTACTCTCCATCTCAACCGCTCCCAAATCATGAACTTATAGAGCATAATATGTTGAGATGAGGATTTCGGTGAAGAAATCAGGAGTTGAGCACTTCCTCAATAACCGCCCCAACTCTGTCCGGCGTATCTTTTATATACAGCTTCGCCGCATTCTGTGAGAGCTTTTCGAGCTTTGCGGGGTTGTTTATGAGGTCGCTGACCGTCTGGATAAGAAGCTCCGATGTCAAGTCCTTCTGCTCGAACATGATGGCGGCGCCGCCGTCCGAGAGGACCTTGCCGTTATAGAACTGGTGGTTCTCGGCGACTATCGGGGACGGGACGAGGATTGAGCCGCAACCGACGGCTTCTATCTCCGTCAGAGCTCCCGCTCCGCATCTGCTTATAATCAAATCCGCCGCTTCCATGCAGGTGGACATGTTGTCGATATACTCCTTCACGATGAAGTTCGGGTGCTCCGAAAGGTTGACGCCGTTCGTCGTGAGCGATGCCGCAAAGCTTCCCCTGCCGTTCTTGCCGTAGGAGTGAATGTGGCTGATTTTTATATCGTTCTTGCAGTACCAAGCTATCAGATCCGAAACAGTCTCGTTGATTCTTCCCGCACCAAGGCTTCCGCCGGTTGAAAGAATGCAGAGTTGGTCGGTGGGGAGCCCGAGAGCCTTCTTTGCCTCGGCTTTTGAAAGCCTGTCCACAAAGCCGTGCCGAACCGGTAAGCCCGTAACGACGCACTTGTCATTATCTTTTATATATTCTTTCGCCCGCTCGACGGTGAGCATGACTCTGTCGGCTTTCTTCGAGAGGATTTTGGTAGTAACCCCGGGGAAGGCGTTCTGCTCGTGGATGACGGTCTTGATGCCCATAGCCGCCGCCTTGTGTACAATCGGCTCGCAGGCATAGCCGCCCGTGCCGATGACGATGTCGGGACCAAAATCATCAATTATTTTCTTCGCCTTGTGCCCGGATTCGATAAAATACTTCGTGGCAACGGCGTTGCGCTTTATATTATTGAGAGTAATCTTCCTCTGAAAGCCCGCCACTTCCATAGAAACGAACTTTATCCCCTCTTTTTCGACAAGGGTCTTCTCGATTCCGTTCGGAGTGCCGACATATAGAAATTCGGCGTCGGGGTGCCTTTGCTTTATAATCTCATAAATGGCAACGGCGGGGTTGACGTGCCCCGCTGTTCCTCCGCCGGAAAGTATCACTTTAAGCATAATTTTCTCCTATCAAATCAAATATTTTCGCACTGTCTCGAGACGCCGAGTATTACTCCCATCTCGATAAGCTGAATCATCAGCGCCGAGCCGCCGTAGCTGAAGAACGGGAGCGTAACGCCGGTGTTCGGGAAGGCGTTGCAGGCAACACCGATGTTAAGTATAGCCTGAAGCCCAATTTGGAAGGTGATTCCCGAGGTTATGAGCGTTCCGAACTTGTCGGGAGCCTTCTTCGCGATTCGGAAGCCTCTGTATATGAACAGTGCAAAGAGGATTATAACCGCCAGTCCTCCGACATAGCCGAGCTCTTCGACAATTACCGATATAATCATGTCGTTCTGAGCCTCGGGGAGCCAGAGATATTTCTGCCTCGATTCGCCGAATCCAAGCCCGAACCATCCGCCCGAGCCTATGGCGATGAGCGACTGCATCGTCTGCCAGTTGTCATCGGTTACAACTCCCTCATCGATGGTGGTCATGCTTGTGAGTCGGTCGGAAATGTAGGAAAGTCCGCCCTCACGCATGGTCGAATAAAGTAAGAGAACCGCCACGCCGCCGACTATGATAATGCCGAGCATCTTCGCGATGTCCTTATAGGGGATTCCCGACAGCAAAACGACACAGAGCCAGATTGCTCCCATAATCAGAAGTCCCGAAATATGTCTCTGCAGAACCATGTTGAGGCATACGAGTGCAAGCGAACCGAGTAGTGGGAGATATCTCGCAAGAAACGGCATGCTCTGCCGCTTGGGGTTCTCAAGGAGCTTCACACAAAGAAACGACGTGAATATAATCAGCACCGGCTTCATAGCCTCGGACGGCTGGAAGGAGAATGAACCGATTTCAATCCATCTTCTTGCCCCGGCGTTTTCCGTTCCGAAGAAGGAGGTACATGTCAGGAGTCCGAGCATCGCCGTATATCCAAGAATCACAACGTTTGAATTGAAAAGTATATGATAGTCAAAGAAGGAGATGAACAGCATCGCGATAACGCCGATGATTGCCGCCATTCCCTGAGTTCTCACGAATCTGTAGCCGTTGTCATAGTAGGTAAGACCCTCGATATAGCTCGCCGAGAAGACCATTATGAGCCCATAGACGAGCATGACAACGACAATAACAAAGAAGACGGGGTCCATACTGCCATCGATGAGACGGAGCCTCGGTTCCTTTATCTTCTTCGCTTTCTTAGCCTCTTTGCGGGCTTTTTTGCCCGAGCCCTGTGAGACGGTAATAGTCCCCGAAGAGCCGTCAACGCCCGAGCCGATTATGTAATTTCTTCTTTTCTCAGCCAAAGGCGTGTGACCCCTTTCTTACTTATTCCGCAATGTGTAAATATGTCGCCAGTATTCCCAGAGCACCCGCCACAAGGGTAACGCCCGAGAACACCCAGAGTATTTTATATTCGCTCCAACCGCAGAGCTCGAAGTGGTGGTGAATCGGCGCCATCTTGAAAACGCGCTTGTGGCGGATTTTGAAGCTTGCAATCTGGATTAAATCCGAGAGCATTTCGATTACATAAATAATACCTATCAGCGGCATGAGAAGTTCAAGTCCCGACGCCATGCCCATCGCGACGACAGCTCCGCCTAAGAACATCGAGCCGGTGTCGCCCATGAAGACCTTTGCGGGGTGAAGATTCCAGATGAGGAACCCGAGGCATCCTCCCGCAACAGCCATCGAAAATGCTGACATTTCCCAATTATCGAGGAGCACGAAAATCAATACAAACGCAAGAGAATAAACAGTCGTGACGGAGCCCAAGAGCCCGTCGACGCCATCCGTGAAATTCACAGCATTCACGAGTAGATAGATGCACACGCCCATCAGCGGATAGTAGAACCACCCAAAATCAACTTCGCCAATCAGTGGGAAAACGACCGAGGTGGTGTTCCCGAGGAAGTAAAGCGCCACGAGATAGCCGACGACTATTACAACCTGCATCACAGTCTTTGCCTTGACGCTCAATCCGAGATTTCTCTTCTTGACGACTTTGATATAATCATCGATAAAGCCAACGAGCATGAAAAGAACAGCCACACCGACGGCAAGAAGCAGGTTCCAACCCGAATTTTCGGGGGTCTCCATCATGTGAGCCGAGCGGTAAGCCTTGATGATAAGATATCCAATCCACGAGGTCACGATTACCGACACGATAAACATGAAGCCGCCCATAAGAGGAGTGCCCTCCTTCGACTTGTGCCAGGCGGGACCGATATCGAGTATATGCGAGCCGGCTTTGAGCTTCCGAAGATACGGAATCAATATAACTCCCAAAGCCCAGGCAATCACACAGGACAATATTCCGACTATAATGTTAATCCAAAATGGCATGGTTTTTCCCTTCCTCTTTCAGGCAATTCCTGTAGGGGCGGATATCATCCGCCCGTTGTTTCGCAGGTGCCCTGTTGCGGGCGGATAATATCCGCCCCTACATATTTTGCAATGCCTCCGCAACGACCTCGCGCTCATCAAAATGTATCTTCCCGGTGGAAAGAATCTGATAGTCCTCGTGACCCTTGCCGCAGAGGACGATTACGTCGTCCTTTCGGGCGTTCTTTATTGCCCAGAAGATGGCGTCCCGGCGGTTGTCTATTTCAATATATTCCTTGAATCCGTCCGAAAGACCGGCAATTATGTCCATTATAATTGCGTGTGGCTCTTCGTTTCTTGGGTTGTCTGATGTGACAATGAGGAAATCTGCGCCCTGCTCCGCCGCCTGTGCCATCAACGGACGCTTCTTTGCGTCACGGTTTCCGCCGCAACCGAACAGGCAGACAATGCGTCTTCCATCTCCTGAGCTTTCACGGACGTTCTTAAGAATATTCGTAATCGCGTCGGGCGAATGGGCATAGTCGATGATGACGGTGAAGTCTCTTCCCGTCGGCACCACTTCGCATCTGCCCCGAACGCCGTTAATCTTCGAGATAAGAGGAATCGTCTTCTCGGCTCCTATTCCGGCAAGCTCAAGAACCGCGATTGCCGTCATAGTGTTCGAGACGTTATAGCTTCCCGGAAGCGGAATCTCGACTTTATAGCTCTTCAGGGCATTCGAGTACCAGTATGTCGACTTGTGCGCCGAGAGCTTAATCATGTCGGCATAGAAGTCGGCTTCCTTCTTTATCGAAAGCGTGTATTTCGGGCAGTCGATTTCATTGAAAAGCCGCTCGCCATACGGATCGTCGATGTCAATAACGGCGTTCTTGCTCCTGCCGAAGAGAAGCTTTTTCGCCTGATAGTAGTTTTCCATAGTACCGTGAACGTCAAGGTGATCCTGCGTCAGATTAAGGAAAGCCGAAACCTCGAAGATACACTTGCCGAGCCTTTCCTGCTCGAGCCCCTGCGAGGAAGCCTCCATAACGGCATACTCACAGCCCGCATCGACCATTTCACTGAGAAGCTCAAAGAATTCGTTCGGCATCGGTGTAGTGTTCTCGGTGTGAATAAATCGGTCGCAAACCTCGTTGCCGCAGGTGCCGATAAGCCCTGCCTTGATGCCCAAGGCATCCAGAAGCCGCTTTATGACCGTAGTAGTCGTTGTCTTCCCGTTGGTGCCGGTGATGCCGATGAGCTTGAGCTTTCTTTCGGGATTGTGATACCAGTTTGCCCAGATGGTCGACAAAGCAAGCCTCGAGTCCCGCACAACTATCTGGTGCTCCACTCCACAATCATGCTCGACGACAAACACCTGCACGCCCTTTTTACTCATCTCGGGCACAGCATCATGCGCATCGAACTTAGCCCCCTTGAGGGCGGCAAAGAGCGTAGACTCCGAGACCTCGTCCCGTGAATCGGAAGAAATCTTATCAATTTCGATATTCGGAATATCCTCCGGCGTAACCGTGCATATCCCATTCAATAAATCATATAGCTTCAAATTTACACCAACTTTCACTTGGCTCAAATCTTGGCTCCCCCTCTGGGGGAGCTGTCAGCGAAGCTGACTGAGAGGGCGGGCATCAGCCCGAGTCCTCATTTACAACAAAGTACGCTTCAATAATCGTGCCGACCTCTACTGTCGTTCCGACGGTGTAGTTCGAGGTGCCGGAGCATACGGCTCCCGACTTCTCGGCGGCTCCACCCAAGGGTAGCAGGTTAAGCCCTGCCTTCGTCAGCAGTCTGTTCGCTTCCGACAGAGAGCAACCGGATATATTCGGAACAGTCGTGTATTGCACATCATAGTCTTCATCCGTATAGACGACAACCGTGCATCCCGTCGGCATGGTGCTTCCGCTTGAGGGCACCTGCCTTATGACCGTGTCACCTTCGCCGATTACTTCAATCTCGAGTCCGAGAGCTTCAAGGGTGGCAGTCGCCTGCTCGACGGTCGAGCCTCTTATATACGGGACGGAAACGTCCATGTCCTCAAGATCTTCTTCGGTATACTCGGCGTAATATCCGAGATACGGCAGAATCTCGGTCAGAGCTTCAACGACAACGGGTGCCGCAACTGCGGAACCATAGTAAAGTCCGTTCGTCGGATGGTCGACCATTACAAGCATGATTATTTCGGGGTCGTCGGCGGGATAAAACGCGACGTATGATGATACATAGGTCGTACCGGACGAATCCTCGTCGAGCTTCTGCGAGGTTCCCGACTTGCCGCCGATTGAGTAGCCCTTGATGTAGGCGTTGCTTCCCGAGTTGGTGTTTACAACCGTCTCGAGGACTTCCCGCATCGTCTCGGAGGTCTCCTCCGAAATTACCTGTCGCTTGGCGGTGGTCTCGTTCTGCATGACGATGTTGCCCTCGGCATCGACTACTTTGTCGACGACGTAGGGGGTCAGGAGATATCCTCCGTTTACGACCGCCGCAAATGCGCAAATCATCTGGATAGGCGTAACCTTATTAGCCTGACCGAAGGAGCTTGACGCTAAGTTTACAAGCGTCATGCTGTCGGCGTCGATATAAAGGCTGTTCGACTCGGCGGGAAGGTCGATTCCCGTCTTCTGCGTGAAGCCGAACGCCTCGAAATATTTACTGAATGCCTCCATGCCGAGCTTCTGTCCAATCTGGACGAAAGCCGGGTTGCAGGAGTTTGTCATAGCTTCGACGAAGGTCTGCGAGCCATGTGCGCCGGATGTGGCATAGCTCCAGCAGTGGTAAAGGGTGTCCGCAACGGTTATCGTGCCCGAGCAATAGAAGGTGTCGCTCAGAGTAATTGCGTTCTCCTCAAGAGCCGCCGAACCGGTTACAACCTTGAAAACGGAGCCCGGGAAGTAGATGCTCGAAATCGCCTTGTTCGTCCACTGAGTATAGAGCGATTCGGAGAGTGCCGCGCTGTATTCTTCGTCCGTAGCCGTGTCCGAAAGCCCCGCCAGATATGCGGAAAGGGATTCGTCCGTTACAACCGACGGCTCGTTAAGATTATATGTGGGAGACGATGCCATCGCATAGATAGCTCCTGTCTTGCAGTTCATGACTATTGCACAGGCGCCGTTTTCGGGGTCGTTTGCCTCGACCGCGTTGGCAAGAGCCTCCTCGACGTAATACTGAATGGTTGCGTCGATTGTCGAATAGACCGAGTAGCCGTCGACAGCGTCATAGCTCTGCTTGTACTTATACTGAATCTCCGAGCCGTTCGCGTCTATCGCCGTGACGATTTCGCCGTCGGTGCCAGTAAGATAGTCGTCGTACGAAGCTTCAATTCCATAGATTCCGTAGCCGTCATAATGAAGATGCCCGACCACATTCGCCGCCAGATCATCCTGAGGATAGTATCTTTCGGTCGTTGCCGTAGCTCCGACTGAGGTAACTCCTGCCTCGCTCATGATTGTGAGTATTGAGGTCGCCGTGGTCTTGTCGACCTCGGTCGCGATGACCTGATAGGCGTTATCTTTATGAAGCTTCTCCTCGATAACGTCCTCATCCACGTCGAGATACTCGGAAAGCGTCTCGACGATGAGATCCTCCTGCTCGGTGTCTCTTTCCGAGAAGGTTCTCGGGTCGACATAGACGGTATAGACCGTCACGCTCTGTGCTAGCACCTGACCGTTAGAATCGTAGATTGTTCCTCTGTTTGCGCTGATTGTCGTTGTCTTGAACTGCTGGTCGTTGGCGAGAGCCTGATACGTTTCACTGTCAACAATCGCAACCTGATACATGGTGTATGTGACATACACAAGCGCCACCATCATGATTGCCATCAGTGGCATCAGCAGTCGCCGCTTCATTTTTGGAGTTGTTTTTTTACTCTCTGCCATTTTAACTCCTTCTTGCAAAAAATAACACGTTCCGACTTTTTGCCTCTTACTGAAGAAAGCTAAGTTTACCCTTCAATATTCAAGAAGGCAAAACTTAACTTTCCCTCGATACACTTATCTCATTACCAATACTATTTAATCAGAACCCAAGATATTCAAACAGGTCGTCAAACCAGTTCTTTAAGATTACGAATATGTTTGAGCTCTCCGTTTCTACAACTTCGATGACGGTGTCCGCCTCGACCTCGACATATTCAATCTGGGATTTATCTAACTTTTCAAGCCCAAGAACGTTCTGGGCGTATTCCTCGACGGTCTTCAGCGATGTTTTCGACTCATACTCAGCGGCGAGACTTGCGTTGTCGCTCTCGAGCTCCGAAAGACTGCTCTCAAGCGAGCTTATCTCGTTAAAGAGCCGGTTGCTCTCGACCTTGCCATAGAGAAGTGCGAACATCACCGCAAAGACGACTGCGGCGGTTACGAAAATCGTGAAGAGGTTCTGCGGCAGAGCGATTGTGTTATGCCGTATTTCGATACGGGGCTTACGCTTTGGCTCCGCCTTCGGCTGAGTCTTCGGCACAGCGTTGCTCTTCGGCTCATAGACCGAAATATCATAAGCTAAATTGTCGTCACGATACGCCATGTTTACACCCTCTTACAATTTTTCTACTATCCGTAATTTTGCCGAATGGCTTCTGTTATTCGATGCGAGTTCTTCTTCGCTCGGTTCTATGGGCTTTTTGGTGATTATCTTGCCTCGGGGAGTCCTACCGCATACACACACGGGGAACTCGGGCGGGCAGATACAGCCCTGTGCGAAGCTTAAAAACCTCTGCTTCACCATTCTGTCCTCGAGCGAGTGGAAAGTGATTACGCAAAGCCTTCCGCCGGGCTTGAGCCTGTCGAAGCCTTTGTCCAACGCTTCCGAAAGCTCGCCGAACTCGTTGTTTACTTCTATTCTTATTGCCTGAAAGGTCTTCTTGCAGGGATTCTTCTCCCGCTTCACCTTCGCCGGAACCGACTCTCTTATTATATCCGCCAGATCTCCGACGGTTCTTATCTCGTTCTTTTCGTGCTCTCTGACAATGTTCGAGGCGATGCTCTTCGCAAACTTTTCTTCGCCGTACTCAAAAAGTATACGGGTCAGGTCTTCATACGAATATGTGTTGACGACGTCCCGGGCGCTAAGTCCGCTCTCGCTCATTCTCATGTCGAGATCACTCTCTTCCGAGTGATAGGAGAAGCCTCTGTCGGGGTTGTCGAGCTGATAGGAGCTGACGCCGATATCAAGTAGCAAGCCGTCGATGCCTTCGATTCCCTGCTCGTCAAGTATCTTGTCGACGTTCCCGAACGTCCCCTGAACGACGGTGGCATTCAGCCCGAAAAGCCGCTCACGGGCTACTTCGACAGCCTCGGGGTCGCGGTCAATCGCTATGAGCTTGCCTGTGACAAGCTTTTTCGCAATCGCTCTTGAGTGCCCCGCACCGCCGGCGGTTCCGTCAACATAAATCCCGTCGGGCTTGATATTAAGTCCGTCTATACATTCATCCAGTAGAACCGGTATATGCCGAAATTCCATGAAACTATCCTTATTTCTTTATTCCAACGCTTCAAGAGCCGCATAGAGGTCATCCGGCGAAATCGACTGCGTGAACTCTTCATAGGTGTTCTTGTCCCAGATTTCCGCCGTGTCGATGGCTCCGACGACATAAACGTCCTTGAGGAGCCGGGCGTATTCTCTCAAAGCCTGTGGCACCAGAATTCTTCCGAGCTTATCCGTTTCGACCTGAATAGCTCCCTTGATGTAAATCTGCTTGAGGATTTCCTTGTCCTTGCCCTCGCGCATGAGTGAAATCTTGTCACGAAGTGTGTTCCAATGCTCGGTTGAGTATGCAACTAGCCGATGGTCTGCGCCTCTTGTCAGGACAAAGCTGTCGCCCAATACGTCACGAAATCTTTGCGGGAAGCTCATTCTGCCCTTCACATCAATCGTATAAGGGAGCTCGCCGCTCATTTTTAACTCTTCCGGCATCGGATTCACCTCACTTTTTGCCACCTTTTAACACTCGATACCACTCAGTACACCAATTATAGCATTATATTTTCCAAAATGCAATAGGTAATTTCGATTCTCGGGAATTTTTTTGAGAACCTCTCTTTTTAAAAATAATGGTTGCAAAAAAAGTGCATATGTTGTATAATACAGCTTGGGATATAAGTATCCCAAGCTGCGGAAGTTGCTTTGCAACTTCCACAATCACTTTCGGGAGATTGGTATAGTATGAATAAGATTAAAGTAGGTATTATCGGTGCGACGGGGTATGCCGGTGCCGAATTGGTAAGATTGTTGAAGCAGCGTGACGACGTGGAAATCGTCGGGCTTGGGTCGCGTAGTTATGCCAGAACGCCCTTCTCGAACGAATACGGCGCTCTTCGTGATTACGAAGACGGCGAATGCTGTGGCGAAGATATGCTTGAAATGTCGAAAAACTGCGACGTTATCTTCACCGCCACTCCGCAGGGCTTCTGCGCCTCTCAGGTGACCGAGGAAATTCTCTCGAAATGCAAGATTATCGACCTCAGCGCCGATTTCAGAATAACCGACCCCGAAATCTATGAGCAGTGGTACAAGATTCATCATCCCTGCCCCGAATTCATTAAAGAAGCCGTCTATGGCTTGCCCGAAATCAATCGGGATAAAATAAAGAACGCCCGGCTCATCGCTAACCCGGGTTGCTATCCGACCTGCTCATTCTTAAGTATCTATCCGCTTCTCAAGGCGGGCTACATAGACCCCAACACGATTATCATCGACGCGAAGAGCGGCACCTCAGGCGCCGGCAGAGGCGCGAAAACCGCAAGCCTCTTCTGCGAGGTAAATGAATCCATCAAGGCTTATTCCGTCGCCGCACACCGCCATGTCCCCGAGATTGAAGAGCAGTTGTCGAATATTGCGGGAAGAGACATAAGAATCAGCTTCACCCCGCACCTCATGCCAATGCAAAGAGGAATCTTGGTAACCGCATATGCAAGCCTCGCAAAATCCGTAACAGTGGAAGAGCTTCATGCGGCATACGAAGCCTGCTACAAGGACGAGCATTTTGTCCGAGTCCTCCCCTATGGCATGCCAACCGAGACAAGATGGGTCAGGGGTTCGAACCTTGCCGACGTTTCCTGCAAGCTTGATGAGCGCACGAACAGAGTCATCATGATGGGTGCCATCGACAACATGGTCAAGGGTGCCGCAGGACAGGCGATCCAAAACATGAACCTCATGTTCGGATGCCCCGAGAATAAGGGAATAGACCAACTTCCCGTCTGATTAGGAGCACAAAACGGAATATAAATCAGGGGCAACCTTGCGCCCCATGACAATTCGTCAGATGACGATAGAAGACTATCCCGCGGTGTTCGCTCTCTGGGAGAGCATCGAGGGGTTCGCAATCCGCAGTATCGACGACTCTTATGACGGAGTAAAGAGGTTCTTGGCAAGAAACCCGGGGCTCAGCGTCGTGGCTGAGCTTGACGGCAAGCTCGTCGGGACCATCCTTTGCGGGAGCGACGGCAGAACGGGCTATTTCTATCACGTCTGCGTCGAAAGAAGCTACCGCAACCACGGAATCGGCTCGGACATGGTGCGGTTCTGCACCGAGGCTCTGAAAGCCGACGGCGTAAACAAAATCAGCCTCATCGCCTTCAAGCAAAACCGCCTCGGCAACTCCTTCTGGCAGTCGACCGGCTGGTCGCCGAGGGAGGACGTAAATGTCTATGACCTCGTGCTGAACGATGAGAACAAGATAAAACGCAATTCGTAGTTAGGTGCACAGCCTAAATGTAGGGGCGGATATTATCCGCCCGAAAAAAACATGCGCAGAGGTAACGGGCGGATGATATCCGCCCCTACAGAATTCTGGAGGGTTAAATATGTCTGCAAAAATCGAAAAAATTTCGGGCGGCGTAACTGCCGCTATCGGCTTTTCTGCCGGTTCTTATGCGGCGGGAATAAAATATCAGGGTCGGGACGATATGGCTATGATTTTAAGCGAAGTGCCTGCCGTCACCGCCGGAACCTTCACGACAAACCTTGTGAAAGCCGCTCCCGTCCTCTTCGATAAGGAAATCGTCGAGAACTATGAGACATCTCAGGCGGTCGTTATCAATTCCGGCATCGCAAACGCCTGCACCGGCAAAGAAGGCTTCGACTGCTGTAACGAAGTTGCCGACAAGGCTAAAAGCGTTCTCGGCTTGGGCGAGGGCTCGGTCCTGGTCGCCTCAACAGGCGTTATCGGCAAACAACTCCCCGTTGACAAGCTCAAGGCGGGCGTCAGAGCTCTTTCCGAGAGGCTCGGCACCGACGAAGCCCACGGCACTGCGGCAGAAAAAGCAATCATGACCACCGACACGAAGCCGAAGGAGATTGCCGTCAGGTTTGAACTGGGCGGCAAGACCGTCACAATCGGCGGCATGTGCAAGGGCTCGGGAATGATTCACCCGAATATGTGCACGATGCTCTGCTTCATCACATCTGATATTGCTATTTCGAAAGAGCTTCTTACGAAGGCGCTCAAAGCCGACATTCAGGACACATTCAATATGATTTCGGTTGACGGCGACACCTCAACCAACGACACGGTAATTCTCATGGCGAACGGTCTTGCGGGCAACCCCAAGATTACTACTGAGAATGAAGATTATGAGCTCTTCTGCAAAGCTCTTCGAATCGTGACCGAGACTTTGGCAAAGAAGATTGCCGGCGACGGCGAGGGCTGTACGGCTCTCTTGGAAGTAAAAGTCGTGAACGCCTCCGACAAAGAGACAGCCAAAACTCTTGCGAAGTCGGTCGTCTGCTCGAGCCTCACGAAGGCGGCAATATACGGACACGACGCAAATTGGGGAAGAATCCTCTGCGCACTCGGCTATTCGGGCGCCAAGTTCAATCCCGACACGACCGATTTATACTTCATCAGCACCGCAGGAAAATTGAGAGTAGTTGAGAACGGCATGGCGACGGACTACTCCGAAGAAATCGCCACAAAGATTCTTTCGGAACCCGAAGTCACGGTTATCGCCGATGTCCACGACGGAAAAGCAACCGCCACCGCTTGGGGTTGCGATTTGACCTACGATTATGTCAAGATAAATGCGGATTACCGCTCATAAAGGAGAAATTACGAATGACAGAGAATATAACAAGTGCCCCTGATATTGATGTAATGCAGAAGGCGCAGGTGCTCATCGAGGCACTGCCCTATATACAGCGGTTCAACCGCAAGATTATCGTCGTCAAATACGGCGGGAGCGCGATGGTCGACGAGAAGCTCAAGTACAGCGTCATCCAGGACGTCGTGCTTCTGAAGCTTGTCGGATTCAAGCCCATCATCGTCCACGGCGGCGGCAAGGAAATCAGCCGTTGGGTCGGAAAGGTCGGAATGGAGCCGCACTTTGTGAATGGGCTTCGTGTCACAGACGAGCCGACGATGGAAATCGCCGAAATGATTCTCAATCGCGTCAACAAGAGCCTTGTACAGCTCGTCAACGAGCTCGGAGTCAAGGCGGTCGGCATCAGCGGCAAGGACGGAATGCTCCTCAAGTGCGAGAAGAAGCTCTCGGGTGGCGAGGACATCGGCTTTGTCGGCGAAGTCACCGAAGTCAACCCGAAGATTATCTATGATCTTCTCGAGAAAGACTTCCTTCCGATTATCTGCCCGATTGGATTTGACAACGACTTCTACAGCTACAACATCAACGCCGACGATGCGGCTTGCGCTGTTGCAAGAGCCGTGAACGCCGAAAAGCTTGCGTTCCTGACGGACGTCGAGGGCGTTTACAAGGATTTCAACGACAAGTCAACTCTGATTTCCGAGATGACCGTTTCGGAAGCCCAGAGCTATGTTGAAAGCGGAAGCTTCGGCGGCGGAATGCTCCCCAAAATGCAGAACTGCATCGACGCCATCAACCACGGCGTAAACCGTGTGCATATTCTGGATGGCAGAATCGCGCACTGCCTCCTGCTTGAGATATTTACTAATAAAGGTATCGGCACCGCCATCATCCGTGACGGCGGGGAAAGATACTATAAGGAGTGAGCGCAATGTCTACATATATTGACCGTGCCGAGGGCGCACTTTATAAGACCTATTCCCGCTTTCCCGTCGTGTTCGATCGGGGCGATGGCGTAAGGCTATACGACGACAAGGGTACAGAATACCTCGATTTCGGAGCCGGAATCGCCGTTATGGGTCTCGGGTATCACTATCCCGGGGTCGACGAGGCGGCGAAAGCACAGATTGACAAGCTCGTCCACACTTCGAACCTTTTTTATAACATCCCCGCAACCGAAGCGGCTGAAAAGCTGTTGAAAGCAGCAGATATGGACAGGGTATTCTTCACAAACAGCGGCACCGAAGCAATCGAAGGCGCCTTAAAGATTGCGAAGCGCCACACTTATAATCGTGGACTGCCGAATGACTACGAAATTATCGCCATGGAGCACTCCTTCCACGGAAGAAGCCTCGGTGCGCTTTCCGTCACCGGCAATGCCCACTATCGCGAGCCGTTCAACCCGCTGATTCCGAATATCAAATTTGCGGAATATAACAACCTCGACAGCGTCAAAGCCCTTTGGAGTGACAAGACCGCCGCCGTCATCATGGAAACAATTCAGGGCGAGGGAGGAATCTATCCGGCAACCGAGGAGTTCCTCAGTGGCGTAAGAGCCCTCTGCGACGAGACCGGTGCGCTTCTCATCCTTGATGAAATCCAGTGCGGCATGGCAAGAAGCGGCAACATGTTCGCATGGCAGGCTTATGGTGTCAAGCCGGACGTCATGACGGTTGCAAAGGCTCTCGGAAACGGCTTCCCGATTGGTGCTTTCCTCGCTCAGGGAGAAGCCGCAAACGCGATGACCGTGGGAGATCACGGCTCGACCTGCGGCGGCAATCCGCTCGTCTGCGCCGTCGCCTCGAAGGTCTTAGACATCTACAAAGAAAAAGACATCCCCGGACACGTCAAGTCGGTCGGAGGATATCTCTGGAATAAGCTTGAAGAGCTCATGAACTCTTCCGATAAAATTGTCGCCCACCGCGGCAGAGGCTTGATTCAGGGTCTCGAGTTCAACGTCCCCGTCGCGGACATCGTGAAGTCTGCGCTCTTGGATGAGCACCTCGTTCTCATTTCGGCAGGAAAGAACGTAATCAGATTTGTGCCGCCGCTGATTATCACGGAAACGGATGTGGATGAGATGGTGGAGAAATTATCTAAGGTTTTAGGCATATAAATGTAGGGGCGGATATCATCCGCCCGAACAATAGCATATACGAAAAAGTGGGCGGATAATATCCGCCCCTACAAGAAAAGCTGTCCTTACCGGACAGCTTTTTTATTACGAATTATTCCGCCAGCCCCTCAGCAACCCCCATAACGAGTATACCCGCCATGACAATCGCGATGGCGATGTACTGCTTCGGGGTGAGCTTTTCTTTCAGGAAGATTCTTGAAAGGACTATCGAAACAATGCTGTATGCCGAGATGAGAGGCGCCGCGACGATGGCGTTGCCGCTCATGGCGTAGACGTAGAAGTACTGTCCGGCGGTCTCGAAGATTGCGGCGGCAACCTTGTCTCCCTGCTTCGGAAGGGCTATCTTCTCCTTCTTGATAACAAGAACATAGAACAGCAGAATCAGCGCGACAATCAGGAACGTCAGCATATAGGAGATGTTCGCAACGTCCTCGATGTTCTCTTCCGTAACGTCGACGAGCGGTGTGAGCTCGATGTCGAGATAGAACGCGTCGAAGAAGGTTCCGAGTGCGTCTAAGACCGCATAGACAAGCGGGAAGATGAGCGCAACGAAGCCGCTTATGTACTTCTTGTCGGTGTCTTTGACGTCCCCGACTTCCTGCCTCTCGAGGATTCCGATGTAGACAACGCCGATTGTGACGAGTATTACCGATACTGCCGACATGAGATCCAAGCTCTGCCCGAGGAAAATGATGCAGAGAATCGTTACGACCGCTCCGGAGGAATTTTCAACCGGCGAGCAGATGGAAAGCTCGAGATAACGAAGCCCCGCATAGCCGACGACCATCGAGATTATGTACATGAGCGAGGTTGGCAGGTAGTAAATCAGGTTCAGCGGGTTATAGTCAAACCCGTTTGCCACGAGCATGATTATCGCCTGAATGCCCATGATGAGACCGACTGCGATGGCGGTCAGATAGTGACTGTATTTTTCGGTTTCGTCCGCACCCTTCTTATAGAACAGGTCGGCGGCACCCCAGAGAAATGTCGTCAACAGCGTGAATAAAAACCACATAATGTTAATCTCCCAACTAATAATAGCTTATTCAAAGTGCAAGTTTGCACGATTTGAAAGTATATCATAGTTGGGGGAGGTTGTCAAGAGCCGATTTTTCTTTTTATTTTCGCCCACAGCCCGCTCTTGTGCTTTATCTCCTCCGCAAGCTGGGTCTCTTCCTGCTGAAAGATTTCCTGACAGCTTCGAGGGCTCGAATTGTCCTTGATTCGGTGATAGGTTTCGTCGGGAGCCATCACACGGGCTTTCACGTTGTCGAGCCGGAGCTCGTCTATGATGTGCAAAAGGCGTTTGCGGGTTTCCTTGTCGGTAACGGGGCAGGCGACTTCGACTCGCCTTTCCGTATTCCTCGTCATAAAGTCCGCCGAGGCGATATAGAGCTTCGCGTCGTTGCCTCTGCCGAAGCAGTAGATTCTTGAGTGCTCGAGGTATCTTCCGACAATCGAGAAGACTTTGATATTGTCCGTCAAGCCTTCAATGCCCGGGAGGAGGCAACAGATGCCCCGGATATTCATGACAACCTCGACTCCCGACTGAGATGCCTCGGCGAGCTTGTCGATAATCTCCCGGTCGGTGAGGGAGTTGAGCTTCAGGAAGATATAGCCGTCCGACTTCTTTTTAATCTCTTCGTCGATAAGCTCGATAACCCGCTCCTTAAGGCTGAAAGGCGATACAAGAAGATGCTGATACTTTCCATCTAAATTGGCGGTCGCCATGTTCTGGAAGAGCAAAGCCGCATCCTCGCCGATTTCCTGATTGGCGGTCATGAGACTGAGGTCGGTATACTGCTTCGCGGTCTTCTCGTTATAGTTTCCGGTGCCAATCTGGGTGATGTATCTGACGTTCCCGCCGCCACGGCGGCTATGCTCCCTCTTCGTGATGAGGCATATCTTCGAATGAACCTTGATGCCCTCGAAGCCGTAGAGGATGGTGCATCCTGCCTCCTTGAGACGCTCCGCCCAATAGATGTTGTTCTGCTCGTCAAAGCGGGCTCTCAGCTCCATCAGAACGACGACGTGCTTGCCGTTTTCCGCGGCGGCACAGAGATATTCGACGAGCCTTGCCCCTGCGGTGAGGCGGTAGATGGTAATCTTGATTGAAAGCACGCTCGGGTCGACCGAAGCCTCCGCAATCATCCTAAGAAACGGCTCCATCGACTCGTAGGGATAGAACATCAGGACGTCCTGCTTTTCGATTTGCGGGATAATCTTCTCGCTTTTGTTGAGATAGGGCGTGAAGTGTGGCTTGTAGACGGGGTCGCAAAGGGTCGCAACGCTTTCTTTCGGCAACAAGTCGCTGAGTGAGAATAAATAATCAAGATGAATCGGGCACTTTGTCGTGAAGACCTGCTCACGGCTGAGTGAAAGCGTCCTGCAAAGCGTCGTGATGAGCTTTTCGCTGAGAGTCCCCTCGATTTCGAGACGGACGGGCGCCAGACGGCGACGCTTTTTCACTATCTTCTGCATAAGCCGCCTGAAATCGGTCTCGACGTCGTATGCCTCGTCTTCGGGCGAGATGTCGGCATTACGGGTCACGGAAATGATTGCTTTCTCGGTGATTTCATACTCTGGGAAGACAAGGCTTGCGAACTCGCAGAGAATGTCCTCCGTCAGAATGAAGTGCACGCCTCTTTCGTCAAGCCTTACGAACTTCGGAAGCTCATTCGGCACCGGAAGTATCCCGATGAGCTCCTGACCGTCCCGCTTGAGGGACAGGATTATATTGAGCCCCTTGTTCGGCAGATGCGGGAAGGGGTTGTGCATGTCGACAATCTGCGGCGAAAGAATCGGTCGGGCTTCGTCCTCGAACCATAGCGTAACCTGCTTTTTCGCCTTCTCGCTAAGGTCTCCGTAGGAAAATCTGCATATGTTGCACGCCCGGCAGAGGGATTCGAGCTCCGCCATTACTTTATCTCTTTTTTTGTATAGTGGTATCAGCGCCTTGAATATCGCCGAGAGCTGTTCCGAGGGCGTTTTGCCGGTCTTGTTGTCGATGTGCTCTTCTTTTAGTAAGCTCATATCGTGAAGTGACCCGACGCGAACCATGAAGAATTCATCCAGGTTGGAAGTGAAAATCGCCGCGAACTTGAGCCGCTCCATCAGCGGCACGCTCTCGTCCTTCGCCTCCTCGAGAACTCTTTCATTGAACCGAAGCCAGCTTAATTCTCTATCTTGAGTATACCTCAAATCCTTATCCATTTCAATACCCTTCCCCAATTACGTTTTTAATCAAGTAGCCCTCGCGAACTCCGCACATGCTCACGGTTATCTCCTCGGCGTTCAGTGCCTTCGAGACAGTCTCAAGGACGATGAGCCCGGGGATGATGGTGTGGATTCTGTCGGGGACGATTTTTAAAAGCTCGTGGACATTGTCGCTGTCCTGCTTCCTGATACGCTTCAGGAGCATTTTGAGCTCTTCAACCGAGATTATGTTGTAGTCGTCCGAGCGGCAGAAGAAGTGGTTTGCAACCTGTGAAGCCGCCCGAACCGTCCCGCCGACCCCGCAGATGTGGGCGGCAGGGCTGAGGTCGACGCCGTTTTTCTCGAGTTGCTCCTCCACCTCTTTGCGAATCTTCTTTCGCTCATCCTCCGTCGGATAGAAGCCCTTGACATAGCAGTTGAAGAGGTTCAGGCTTCCGATAGGCAGACTGTAGGTCGAGAGAATTTTTCCGTCCTCGTAACGTAAAATTTCGGTCGAGCCGCCGCCGAGGTCAATCATGACGCCCTTTTTGTGCGTAATCCCGAGGGTAGCTCCCGTAAAACTGAGAACCGCCTCTTCCTCTCCCGAAATAACATTGACCGGAATCCCCGTCTCTTCAAGTATACCTGCGACGACCTCCTCGGTATTCGAGATGTTCCGAAGCGGAGCCGTTGCGAAAACGTGCATGTCCCTGATGTCAAGGTTGTCAAGAAGCCTCTTGTACTCGGTCAGAGTCTTGCAGATAATCCTGATGCCCTCCGAAGGAAGCCTCCCCGACTTGATATAGCTCGCAATTCCCGCCATAGTCTTTCTGTGCATGAGAAGCCGGTTCTCGCCGCCCTCACACTTATAAACCGACAGCCGTATGGTGTTCGACCCGATGTCAACAATTCCGCAAATCATTGCCGCATTCCCCCATCTTTATATTTTAATCATATTCGGGATTATTATAAGCAATGATGTGTAAAGTTTGATAGCACGGAAGGGTTAAATTTGCGTAAAGGGAATCCCTTTCGGCGGGGAATATTACCCTCGGTATACCCTCATTCACCCAAATAAAGAATGTTGAAAACTCTGTGAGTTTGTTGAAAAGAAAAGCCCGAAATCAAGGGGTTCTCAACATTTTCAACCGAGTTTTCAACAAAAATTCAAAGAATACCGATTGTAAATGAAAAAATATGGCACCAAACCTCGAAAAAGCTCGAATAATTTTCGGAGAAGATTATAGGTTTTCAACCCGGGATTTTTTGCGGTTTTGACGAAAAAGAATGCCCCGGGTTCTGTTTGTCTGAACTCGGGGCTGTGATTATTTGATTATCAGATTCTCCGTGCCTGCTCCTGTGCCCAGAAACATCACAAAGTAAATCGGAAGGTAAGTTATCTTGCCTTTTGCTGTGATTTTCCGTTCGTTCGACAGGACATATGCCTTTTTGATGTGATAATCTTCGTTCGATACGAAGGTGCTCAGGGCACTGTGGACAGTGTAATCCTTGCCCGATTTGACCCCGATGGGAACAGCAGACAGACTTTCATAATCGTCGATGAGATAGTCAACCTCGCCCTTGTCCCTGTTATCGTAATAGTAAAGCGTGTGCCCATGTGCCAGAAGCTCACTTGCAACGACGGTTTCGTAAACGGAACCAAGATTAACGGAACACTCTTCGTCCATAATGGCACGCATATTGTTGCCGTAGAGGATTCCCGACAGAATACCGACATCATTGAGATAAAGCTTGAGAAGGTTCTTCCCCTGAGACTGCGAAAGCGGGAACTGCGGATTTGAGATAGCCTGAACATTCAGAGCAATTCCGGCACCGATAAGGTATTCAAATTCATCCCGGTAATCAATGAAGGTCTTGCCTTTTTTGCCTTCGATATTCTTTGCCACAACCCGTTTCTTCTTGTTCTCCATATTCGAGGGAATCATGTCGTAGACTCTGCGGATTTTGAGCTTGTTTTCAGAATCATACTTCGAGGCGTCTGCGGCGTAATAATCGTGAATCTCCGCCTGGATCTCCCTGACCCGCTGAATATTCCTCGTCTCCAGGAACACATTCACAGCATCAGGAAGTCCTCCGACGAGAAGATATTTTCGGAATAAGTCCATCATCCTGTCGTGCATTGTCTCGTCAAGAGCTTCGCTTTTCAGAAATCTGCTTTGGAGTGCGGAAATCGCCGCCTCATTCATCCCATTGGCATAGAGGAACTCTTCAAAATCGAGTGGATACATCCGCACTTTTCTGATGCTCCCCATCGGAATCGAGGTTGTCTGTGACAATGTCACTCCCAAGAGCGAACCGCTTGCGATAAAGGTGTATTTTCCGTCCTGCGATAAAAACTTGAGCAATGTCAAAAGCTGCGGATAAACCTGAATCTCGTCGATAAAGATAAGGGTATTCTCTCTTTCGTGCATCTTATCTCCTGCGGACATACTGAGCCGAAGATAAAAATCCTCAACCGTCTTCGTCCCGGCAAACAGTCGCTCGCCGAGGGAATCCTCGACCATATTGATTTCAATAAAGTTTTCAAACAACCTTTGCCCGACATGCCGGATAATATAGGTCTTCCCGACCTGACGCGCACCGTCGATGAGAAGAATCTTCCCGGAATCTCCAAGCAAATGCTCCTCAATCAAGCTTTCAATTTTACGATAGAGCATAAATCCGCCTCCCAAAGTTCAAAAATGACTTTTCAATAGTATTATACCCCATTTTTTCTGACTTTTCAATACTTTCAGAGGCTATTTTTTCTGACTTTTCAATATATTTTCGTCTCGAAAATCATGACTTTTCAAATTTGCCTGTTTTGTATTGTTTTTACATACAAAAATCCCCGCTCAACACGGGGATTTCGTTTTTATTATCTCGTCGCCAACCAATCATGCGCCAGATCAATCGCCTCGAAGAGGCTCTTTTTCTCAGTCGTCTTGGTTATGCGCTCCATGACGGGGACGTTCTCGTCGGTCAGCATTCTGTAAACCCTGACCTTCGTCGCGACGTCGACGTCGCCCTGCTTCTCGGAAGCGGCTATCTGCATATAGACAACTTCCTTGTCTCCCATGCTCCCGTAGTAGAGCTCGTTGCCCTTGCGGACAAGAGGCATGCCCTTATATTCAAAAAACTGTTCTGCCATAACATTCCGTTCCTTTCTTCAAAATGTAGTGCAAGGCACTCAAAGCCTCCCCTGAAAGGGGAGGGGGACCGCCGGCGAAGTCGGTGGTGGAGGGGTTACCACGCCATCAGTATATCATCACTGGTTCCGCCGTTTATAAACGTCTCCAAGTTCGTCTTAAGCGTCTGGATATAGCTTATCGGCTGACTGAATGAGGTGGTGCCGTTCATTTTTATCGTGACGCGGTTGTTGCCGTCGTCGTAGAACTCGAGGACATCTCCGCCCGTCTCGGTGATAATCTCCATCTTGCAGACAAGTTCAGAATCTTCGTCGGGGTCCTCAAGACAGAGGTCGTCAATCGGACACTTCAAGATAAACTGATAGAGCACTTTAAAAGTATCAATATCGACAAACTCGTTGTTATAGGTCGCAACGAGATAGTCTTCATCCTCGTCGGCGGTCACGTCGAAGTAGTAATCGGTGGTCTCGCCGTCCTCGTAGAATTCGATGTTGATATAGTCGACTCTGTAGATGTAGTTCGAGGTCATCAGGCTCGACATAATGTCAACCGGCATGAAGGTCGTCCACGGGAGGTCGTCAACCGCGAAGGTATAGACGCAGTCGATTCCCTCATAGTAGCCGTAGTAGTAAGCCGGCTCACTGGTGTCGTTGCCCGAGTCATCGGTTGCATATGACGCCACGTTTCCGATTATCAGTGAATAGGTCTGGAGCTCCGCCTCGATATAGACGGTGCAGAACGGGTCGTCAAGCCCGTAATACTCCCAGTCCTCCTCGGTCGGGAAGGGGCAGACAGCGTCCGAAGCAGTCAGTCCCCAGAGTCCATAGATAACGTCGTTTGAGTTCGTTATATCAAGATATGCGTAAACCGGCGAGGTCATGACCTGCGAGGAAGCCATCGAGACTTCGTCCGTCGCATAGTTCTTGGTGTCGTCCTCGAAGGTGATGTCATAGTCGAGGTCCTTCCTCGTGACTATCATATAGTCGATGGTCGGCGAGGTGCTAGTCGAGGTGAGCTCACTGAGGATTATAAGGCTGATGAAGTCCTCTTTTGCATAGTAGAAGTATCTCGAGGAGTTCGAGAGAACGGTGTAGACGTCATTCGAGTCGCCCATTCTTACATAGACGGTCGAGCTGGTCGAGTCGGCAGAGTCGATTCCGTAATAAACAGTGTACTCTGTGCCGTCGTTTAGGGTTACAACTACCTTTGCGGTCGGGTCGTCCTCGGAAAGCCCGTATTTCGCAAGGTCTTCGGCGTTCTCTTCAACCAAGGACTGAGCCGTTATCGAGGAGATGCAGTTTCCCGCCGCCGCAAGGGTGGTGGAGTTCTGATTGAGTCCTTCAAGCTCGTCTATTGTGAAGGTTCCGTCGTCCTGGGTGACGGTGTATTCTCCGTATTCGTTCGAGATGACCATCGTCGCGATGTCGTCGCGGCTTCCGCTGTAGACATAAGTCGTCGTGTCCTCGGTTGTATCGTCGGTCGAAATGCTGACGTCAACCTGAGTGAGGAGAAGTATTCCCAGAACAACAAGCAGGCAGAGTACGAAAACAGCAACGACTATAAGGCTTCTTTTCTTTGAGGTCATTATCTGTGTCTCCTCCTCATCCATACAACGATGCCGATTACGATTGTGATTACGGGGATAACTCCGGCGAAGGCAACGTTAAGTCCGTTCTGGACGGATTCCGAAACCACGACTCCGCTCGAAGAAATCGTCTTCGAGGTGATTGTGATGCCCTCGGTCTTCTCGGTTATCTCGTTAATAAGGCTTATGAAGAAGTCGCCGTTATTGAACTGCGAGCTCGACATGAGCGTCGAAAGAAGCATCTGGTCGGAGCCAACGGCTATAACATGCGTATAGCCCGAAATATGGGTGTCCTGATTGAGGACCTTATAGGTTCCCATTGCGACGGAATAGAAGCTTCCACGCTCGGTGGCGTCGTCGGTCGACCAGTCGTCGGAGGTGTCATACATGTCCTTGAGGACAGCATTTTCCGAAGTCTGAACGAGTATCTGGCAGGTGTAATAGCCGTCGCCGTCGTCGAATCTCGTGGAAACAGCTCTCGAATTCGGAACATAGAGCGAAAGATAGGGGTTGGCGATGTCGTCCGAATAATCCTCCGAAACTATGGTCTGGAAGGTGTAGTTCTGATAGTTTGCGTAATAGCTCGTGCTGGTCTCGTAGATTACCTTATACTCAACCGTCAGACCGTACTTATAGAGCAAGGCGTCAAGGTTCGGGGTTTCCGCCTGCTCGACAGAAGCGACATAAATTAAATCCTTCTCGAGCTCGCCATTGTTATAAAGCCAGGTCTCAATCTTCGAAATCTCGTCTGTAGTATAGTCAATCTTCGGAGCCGGAATGATGACGAGATCGACGTCCTCGGGGATGTCCTCGGTCTGGATGTTAATCTCAGTCAGGATATAGCCGTTCTTGTCAAGAAGGTCCGTTAAGCCCGATACATCCGACTCGTTTGCGCCCGGGAATGTGAGCGTTGCGACGGTCACGGGGTTCGCATCGGTAACGGTCATGATAGCGCTCGTTATCGCCTGCTCGGCGCAGGAGCCGGTTATAAGACCGTAGGCATCAAACATCTCGTGGGTATAAAGCGCGCCATAGGAGGAAGCATAGGGGCTCAGATAGCTCTCATAGTCCTCGGAAACCTCGATGATATCGCAGAGGGAGACAATCTTGACTCTTGTGTGGTCGCCGTCGCCGAGCTCGATGATGATGTCGCCGGTCTCGAGAGACTGCGAATAGTTCGCGACAAAGTCGGGGTTCGAGTTGAGGTCCTTATAGCTTACGACTATAAGCGGGTTATACTGGGTGTATTTGTCAAGAAGCTCCGAGCACTGGACGGTATAGTCGCTTATCGAGCGGTATTCGTCCTCGGTGCACATAACGGTCACCTGAACCGCAACGTCGATTCCCTCGATATAGTCGACAGTCTCATCGGAAACCGAGTAGATGCTGTCGGATGTTAAGTCGATTGTAATCGGGAAGCGGTCGAAAAGCATCGTCATGACTATGTTGACTAAAACTACTGCGGCAACAAACAGGACTGTCATCGCCGTCGCGAACGAGCCGTGCATGAGCTTGCGCTTATTAAGCGGCTTTCTCTCGCGCTTCGGCTTTACGGCCGTTCCGGCGTTCTCGTTTGCTTCTTTTTTCTTCAATTCTAACTTCATTTTCTTCGCCCTCCTTAGCTCCAACGGCGTCTTTCAATAACACGGACGGTCAGGAACAGGAAGACGACCACCATGCTTACAAAGAAGAGGACGTTTGAAAAATCGAAAATTCCATAGGTGAAATAGGTGTATCTCGTGACGACGGACAGCTCATACAGGATGTTCGAAATCCAGTTTACGTTGATAAGAGACGCAATCGACGAGATGAGATACATGCAAAGTATCGCGGCAAATCCGCCGACAGCGGCGATTACCTGATTCTCCGTCAGGGACGAGACGAACATGCAGATTGCTATGAACGCCGCACCGATGAGGAGAAGCCCGACGATATTTCCCATGACCTCGAGCCACTGAACCTCGACGAAGAAGTTAAGTACGATAGCATAGACAAATGTTGCCGCAACGCCCATCGCATAAACCACAAGCGCCGCCAGATATTTTCCGATTACCAGAGAAGTAAGGCTTATAGGAGCCGTAAGAAGGCACTGGTCGGTCTTGTTCTTCATGTCCTCGGAAATCGTTCTCATCGTGAGTATTGGGATAAGAACCATCAGGACATAGAAAAGTAGGGTGAACATCGTCGACATATCGCTCGTCATATAGAGAAGTCCGTCAAGCGAGCTTGTCGAGACGGCTGTGATTCCGAACAGGACGCCCGAAGCGGCATAGAAAGCCGTCAGGAAGATGTAGCCGATAAGCGAGGTGAAGTATGAATTCAGCTCTCTTTTGAATATTGCCTTCATGCCTTTTTCGCCTCCCCGTGGTTGTCTAATGATTCCGCTTTCTGGTTTATAAACTCGTCGACGCTTTCGCCCATCGTAAGTCTTAAGAATATGTCTTCAAGAGTGAGCTCCGAAGGTCTTAAGCCCATGATGTACCAGTTTCGGGCTGAAAGACGCTTGTTGAGCTCGCGCCGGATGTCCGTTCCCTCGACGGCCTCGATATTGTACTCCCAGACGCCCTTTTCACGCTGCATATCCGCAAGGACGGAAACAACTCCGGGAATCGAGCTTATTACCTTCACTACTTCCTCTCTCGGTCCGTCGATTCTTGCAATCAGCTTGTGGTCGGCGGTTAAGGTGTTCGAGAGGTTGTCGGCGGTGTCGTCGGCGATAATCTTGCCGTTGTTTATGATGACGATACGGTCGCAGACCGCCTGAACTTCGCTTAAGATATGCGACGAAAGGATAACCGTGTGGTTCTTTCCGAGCTTCTTTATAAGCGTTCTTATCTCGATAATCTGCTTCGGGTCAAGACCGACGGTCGGTTCGTCAAGGATAAGGACGTTCGGGTTGCCGACAAGCGCCTGAGCCAAGCCGACACGCTGTTTATAACCCTTTGAAAGGTTTTTGATGAGGCGGTTATAGACCTCCTCAATCTTGACAAGCTCGCATATCTCCTGCAAGTGAGTGTTTTTTGGAATCTTGCACCCCTTCAGCTCATACATGAAGTTTAAGTACTCCTTTACGGTCATGTCGAGATAGAGCGGCGGGAACTCGGGAAGATATCCTATTTCCTTCTTCGCAAGAAGCGGCTCCTCAAGGATTTCCTTGCCGTTTATATACGCTTCTCCGCTTGTGGAGGAGAGATAGCCCGTCAGGATGTTCATTGTAGTGGATTTTCCTGCGCCGTTCGGTCCGAGGAAGCCGAGGATTTCACCGTTGTGAGCTTCGAAGCTTATGTTGTCGACCGCCAGTTTATCGCCGTAGGATTTACAAAGGTTTTTTACCTCAATCATCGGGTATTACGTCCTTTCCGGTAAATTCCGATATATACTTCACACATTATACACCGTTTTTGTGTACACATTGTGTCAACTCATTGAAACTGCTATTTCGTAAGCATCTCCAGCGAGCGGTTGATTCTTGCGATTGTCTCGTCTTTACCGATAATTTCGGCAATCTCGAAGGCTCCGCCGGGGGTGAACTGCTTGCCGCTTATGGCAACTCTCAAGGACCACAATACATAGCCGTTCTTGACTCCCATCTCCGAAATAAGCTCGAAAAGCTTGTCGTGGATGTTCTGGAAGTTCCATTCATTCTCGGGGATAGCTTCGAGAACAGGCAAAGCACGGGTCAACGCATCAATAGCCGTCTCGCGATTGGTCTTCATCTTCTTGTTCTCATAAAGACTGAGGTCATAGTCGGGCATCTCGTCGATAAAGTCAACCTGCTCGGGAATCTCGGAGAATACCTCGGTTCTGTTCTGTAAGAGCGCCGCAATCTTAGCGATGTCAACATCTTTCTTAACTACGCTTCTGATATAGGGTTCTGCATACTCGGCAAACTTCTCGGGAGTCAAGGCTCTTATATATTCGCCGTTGATTGCTCTCAGCTTCAGGGGGTCAAAGATAGCCGGCGACTTCGAAAGCCCGTCAATTTCGAACTCTTCGATAAGCTCGGGGAGAGTGTAGATTTCTCTTTCGCCCTTCGGCGCCCAACCGAGGAGCGCAATGTAATTTATGATGGCCTCGCTCAGGTATCCCTTTGCAACCAAGTCTTCAAATGATGCGTCGCCGTTTCTCTTCGAAAGCTTGTTGTGCTTGTCCTTCATAATCGGTGCGACGTGGATATACTTCGGGACGTCCCAACCGAAAGCCTCATAGAGGAGGTTATACTTCGGAGCGGAGGCGAGATATTCGTTGCCTCTTACGACGTGGGTGATGCCCATCAGGTGGTCGTCAACGACGTTCGCAAAGTTATATGTCGGCATACCGTCCGCCTTCAGAAGAATCTGGTCGTCAAGTGTCGAATTCTCAACGGTGATGTCACCGAAGAGCTCGTCGTGGAATGTAGTTGTCCCCTCGAGCGGAATCTTCTGGCGGATGACGTAGGGTGTGCCGGCGTCAAGCTTCGCCTGAATCTCTTCTTTTGAAAGATTACGGCAGTGGCGGTCGTACATCGGGCTGATTCCTGCGGCTTCCTGAACGGCTTTAAGCTCGGTCAGTCTGTCCTTGTCGCAGAAGCAATAGTATGCTCCGCCCTTTTCGACAAGCTCAAGAGCATATTTCTTGAAAATGCCCATTCTTTCAGACTGGATATACGGTCCGTAATCGCCGCCGACGTCGGGTCCTTCGTCCCAGTTAAGTCCGACTGCCTTGAGCGTGCGATAAATCGTGTCGACAGCGCCCTCGACATATCTTTCCTGGTCGGTATCTTCGATTCGGAGTATAAACTTTCCCCCGTACTTCTTGGCTATGATATAGGTATAAAGTGCCGTTCTCAGGTTGCCTATGTGCATATAGCCGGTTGGTGACGGCGCAAACCTCGTTCTTACTTCACTCATTTTCTTCGGTGACTGATTTAAAAATCAGTCGTCCTCCCTTCTTTTGTCTATGTCCTTATTGATAGTGGCGGTGAGCTCTTCTATTCCCGAGAATCTCTTCTCGTCCCGATAGAATCGCCGTAGCTCCACTTTTATATCCATGCCGTACAGGTCGCCGACGTCGCCCAAGATATGCGTCTCGAGCCCGATTTCACCCGAGTCGCTGACGGTCGGCTTGACTCCCACGTTCGAAATGCCCTTGAACTTCTCGTTGGTGCTAAGCACCGTAACGTCGCTCGAATAGACCCCGAATCGGGGGACTATTTTCTTCGGCGTCAGGGGGATATTGACAGTTCTTATTCCCATCTCGCGCCCCATGCTCATGCCGTGGGTGACATTGCCGCTGAAAAAGTACTTATACCCAAGGAACTCGCTTGCTTCAAGCATATTTCCGCTTTCGATAAGGGCTCTTATTCTCGTTGTCGAAACCGTCTCGCTGCCATAGCTCAGGAGTTCGACAATTTTCGACATCATTCCGTAGTTCTCGCAAAGCTTTTTCAGTAGCTCCGCATCTCCGGCGGCGTTCTTCCCGAAGCGGAAATTCTCGCCCGAGAGAACCATGTCAGCCTTGAGCTCTTCCTTAAGAATCCTACCCACGAAGTCCTCGGGGCTTGTGTCCCGAACTTCGGGGAAGCTCGCGAATATAACCCTGTCGGCTCCGTATTCAAGTAGCTTCTGCTCTTTCTCTTGGTCGGTCAGGACAAAGCTTCTGTGCCCCTTGGTGTCGACCTCCGAAGACCTGAAAGTATAGACGATTTTATCGTCAGCCTTCGTATCGCAAAGAGCCTTAAGTGCCGCCTGGTGCCCGATGTGGACCCCGTCGAAGAGCCCCAGGAGCACCGCCCTTTTTACTGTATTATTTATGTCAATCACCAGAAATTCTTTACTATTCTGATTTCGCCGTTCGTGACCCGGCATAGCCCTAAGAATCCGCAGTCGCCGTAAATCCTGAAGGTTTCGCCTTCCTGAGCACCACGAACCCTCTTTGCGTCAAGCTTCACGCCGTTTTTGTACATTCGGGTCTGCGCTTCGGAAAGCCCGAGCTCCCCATAGCACCCGAAAAGCTTGTCCGTCGGGATGATTCTTTCGGTCGCGATTTCAAGGGCGTTTTCGCTAGCTCTGAGCTCTTCAAAGGGAATGCAATCATCAATCCCGAATCCATGCGCCGAAATACGTCTTAAAGCCGTCATGCAACCGCCGACCCCGAGTGAATCGCCCAAATCGTTTATAAGCGTGCGGATATATGTGCCCTTCGAGCAGGAGACAAGAAGCGTTCCCGTCCTGTCGGCTTCGTTATAGGCTTCGAGCGTAAGATTATATATAGTAATCTCTCTCGGAGTCCTCTCGACGCTCACGCCTTGGCGGGCGAGCTCATAAAGCCGCTTGCCGCCTACCGAAACAGCCGAATACATCGGCGGGAGTTGGGAGATAGTTCCCCGGAACTCGGGGAGCTTCCCCAAGATTTCGGCTTCCGAAACCGGTTTATCCGATTCCAACAAAGCCGTTCCCGTTATGTCCTGAGTGTCGGTGCTTTTACCGAGCACAAAATCAGCTCTGTAGGTCTTCTCGTCAATCGGGAGGATATCGCTTGCCCCGGTCGCCTTGCCGATTAAGACCGGCAGGACACCCGTCGCCATTGGATCGAGGGTTCCCGTGTGCCCGAGCCTCTTTTCGTGCAGAAGCCCACGCAAAACGGCGATAACGTCAAAAGACGTATACCCCGAAGGCTTGTCAATCAGCAGGATTCCGTTCGGGATTATCACAGATACTTCCTTGTGACTTCAAGAAGCTTCATCATGACTTCTCTTGCCTTGCCCTCGACGGTGCAACCGGATGCACGGAGGTGCCCTCCGCCGCCGAACTCGCCGCAGATTGCCGCGGCATCGGCATCGGTAGTCCTGAGAGATACCTTGAACATCTCGGGGTTGTCCTCCTGCTGCTTGAGGGTATAGCCGAACCGGACGCCCTCGATAGTAAGAGGAATCTGCGCGAATGCGTCGAGCTCCGAGCGGTCAATCTGGAAGTCGGCGATGTCCTTGTTCGTAGCGGTCAGGATTCCTATCTGTCCGTCCTCGAAGAAGCGCATCTCACTGATGAGCTTCTGCTCGCACATGACTCTGCCTCTTGACTTGATGTCAAACATCTTTCTATTTATATGCTCAAAGTCAACGCCCATTTCAAACATCTTCGCCGCCGCGATGTGAGCGGAAGGCGTCGTGTTCTGGAACTTGAAGCAACCCGTATCGGTCGCAAGACCTGTATAGAGGTTCGTCGCAATCGGAAGGGTGATGTCGGCGCCCATATGCTCAAGGAGCTCGAAGATTATGAGGCAAGCCGCCGAAGCCTGTGCGTCGACATAGGACTTCTTTGCGAAGAACCTGTTTGAGCCATGGTGGTCGATGCAGAGGTCAATCCTGTCGGCATATTTCTCGAGCTCGTCGCCCAAAAGCGTTGTGTCGGAGATGTCGACCGAGATGACGAACTGCTCCTCAAAGACCTCGGGCTGATAGTCCCCAATCATGAAATCGAATCTGTCGGGGAAGCCGTCGGAATTAAGGACGTTTGCCTTCTTTCCTAAAGATCTCAGATAGAGGCAAAGCCCCATTCCCGCACCGATGCAGTCGCCGTCGGGGCTCTTGTGCGTGAGAATGCTCACGTTGTCACAGCCCCGAAGGATTTCGGCAACCTCTTCGTAGCTTGTAAGTCTCGTATTTTCCATCTTAGTCCTCGTCCTCCCTGATGTCCATTTCCCTCAGTAGCTTGGAAATGTGTGCGGAGTATTCGCTCGAATCATCCGCTATAAACTTGAGCTCGGGAGCCTTTCTTATGTGAAGGCTGTCGGAGATTCTTCTTTTAATCATCCCCGACGCGCTTTCAAGCCCCTTCACGGCTTCCTTCGCCTCTTCAATACCGTTTAAACTTGAAACGTAAACTCTTGCGCTCGAACGGTCTCTCGTAACCTCGCACCTGACAATCGTGAGCATCCTGTCCTTGATTCGGGGATCTTTCAGCTCCCCGAGCATGGTGCTCAGAATCCTCTGCAAGTCCGACGAGAACCGCTCCGCCTTATGATCAGCCATTTAATATCCCTCACACTTCGGTTTCATTAAGCTGATAAGCCTCGAACACGTCGCCTTCCTTGAAGTCGGTGAACTTCTCGAGCGTGATACCGCACTCATAGCCCTGTGCAACATCCTTGACGTTGTCCTTGAAGCGCTTTAAGCTCGACATCTTGTCTTCCGCAATGACGATACCGTCACGGACGACACGAACGAGGTCGTTTCTTGAAATCTTGCCGGAGGTGACATAGCATCCCGCAACCTGACCGACGCCGGTAATCTTGTAGACCTGTCGAACCTCGACACGGGCTGTGTCGACCTCGGTATACTTCGGCGCAAGCATGCCCTTCATAGCCGCCTCAATCTCTTCGATGGCTTCGTAAATAACTCTGTAGGTCTTGAGCTCAACTCCGTCGCGCTCGGCGTTTTCTTTTGCTACGGGGTCTGGACGGACGTTAAATCCGACTATAATCGCTCCGGATGCGCCTGCAAGCATGACATCCGATTCGGAAATCGCTCCCACGCCGCCGTGGATGACCTTGACCTTGACCTCGTCGTTCGAAATCTTCTCGAGCGACTGCTTGACAGCTTCGACCGAGCCCTGAACGTCCGCCTTGACGACGATGGGAAGCTCTTTGATTTCGCCTTCGTTAATCTGGTCGAAGAGGTTGTCAAGACTTACCTTCTGAGCCTGCTTGAAGACTTCTTCCTTCGCTTCCTGCTTTCTCTTTTCAACGAGTTCTCTTGCAAGCTTTTCGTCGGCAACGGCGTTGAATGTATCTCCCGCCGCCGGAACCTCCGCAAGACCTGTAATCTCAGCGGGGACGGAAGGTCCCGCAGTCTCGACTGTTCTGCCCTTGTCGTCGGTCATCGTTCTGACACGTCCGACAGCTGTTCCCGCGATGATAACGTCGCCCGAATGAAGAGTGCCGTTCTGAACAAGAACTGTCGCAACAGGTCCACGACCCTTGTCAAGTCTTGCCTCGATAACTGATCCCTTCGCCGCACGGTTCGGGTTAGCCTTGAGTTCCTTTACATCAGCTACAAGAATTATGTCCTCGAGGAGCTCATCTATACCCATGCCGGTCTTCGCCGAAACGGGGACGCACATGACGTCGCCGCCCCAAGCCTCGACAACAAGGTTGTGCTCGGTGAGCTGTTGCATGATTCTGTCGGGGTTTGCGCCCTCTTTATCCATCTTGTTGATTGCGACGATGATTGAAACTCCCGCCGCCTTTGCGTGGTTGATAGCTTCAACCGTTTGCGGCATGATTCCGTCGTCCGCCGCAACAACGAGTATTGCGATATCCGTGACCATTGCGCCTCTGAGTCTCATAGCCGTGAAGGCTTCGTGACCGGGGGTGTCAAGGAATGTGATGTCTCTGCCGTCGATGGAAACTCTGTAAGCACCGATGTGCTGGGTGATGCCGCCCGCCTCGGTTGCTGTGACGTTTGCATGACGAATCTTGTCAAGAAGCGAGGTCTTGCCGTGGTCGACGTGACCCATAACAACGACAACGGGGTCTCTCGGCTGAAGGTTCTCGGCGGTGTCCTCTTCGTCGACGATAAGTCTTTCCTCGATAGTGACGACGACTTCTTTTTCTACTTTAGCGCCCATCTCTTCCGCAACGAGCGCCGCGGTGTCAAAGTCGATGACCTCGTTCTGGGATGCCATAACGCCGAGACCAATAAGCTTCTTTATAACGTCGGAAACCGTAGCCTTGAGTCTCGTTGCGAGCTCGGAAACGGTGATTTCGTCGGGAATCTGAACACGAACTTTGAGCTTTCTTGCACGCTCAAGCTCCATGCGCTTCATTCTCTGGGCTTCGGTCTCGTGCTTTGTCGAGAGCTTTTCCTTCTTCTGCTGACGGGACTTCTGGGTGAGCTTCTGCTTCTTCTGATAGTTGTCGCCGCCGCGGTTCTTCGAATCCGCAAGGTTATCGTAGTGCTCGTTATACTTGTCGATATTTACATAGCTTCCCCTTGTGTCGACAACGTGTGTCTTCTCACGCTGGGCATAGGTGGTGCTCTCCGACTTTCCGGTGACGAGCTGGATTCTTTCGCCGCGCTCCTTCTTCTTGGCGGGCTTTTTGTCCTCTTTGCGGTGCTCTTTTTTCTCTTCAGCTTTGGCTGTTGCTTCCTGAACGGGAGCGGCTTCCGCCTTGACCTCAGGCTTCTCAACAGCCTTCTGCTCTTCGACCTTCTCCGCCGGCTTAGGCTCAGCCTTTGGCTCTTCCTTCTTTTCCGGCTTCGGAGGCTTCGGCTTTCTTACGGGACGATAGGAGAAGTAGTCATCGAAGTTCTCCACCTGATTTTTATGGGTGAAGACCTCAAAGACATAGTTAATCTCTTCCGTCACGAGAATTGTCGAGCCTTTCTTTGCGCCATAGACGGGCGCAAGGCAGTCGATGATGTCGTTCACCGGCACGCCCAGGTCTTTGGCAAGGTTTGATAATTTATATTTTGTAATCATAGGCAAATCTCCTTATTTTGGACTGGTGCTTGTCAACCGCTTCTTGGCGGCTTTCGCGAATCCCGCATCGGTCACGGACATGATTCCATAGACCTTTCCGAGTGCATTTCCGACATCGTACATGCTCTCGGGAATCTCGTAAAGAGGCGTTTCATACTCTTCGCAAATGCGGGTAATCTCGTTTTTCGAACGCTCTGCCAGGTCTTTGGTGACAAGGACGATATATGCTTTTCCGGAGCGGACCGTGCCCTTGACTTCGTCCATTCCGAGAGTGAGCTTTCCTGCCCTTCGGCAGATGCTCAGTAAATTCATTATATCAGCCATCTTCGCCGCCTTCCAGGGTCTCGACCTCCGCTATGTCGTGCGACAATCTTTCGTAAATCTCTGCGGGGATTTCGCACTCAAGGCTTCTCTCAAGGCATCTTTTCTTTCTTGCCTTTTCGAGACATTCCTTCTTCGGGCAGATATATGCTCCTCTTCCCGACTTCTTTCCGGTCGGGTCGACGAGGATTTCGCCCTCGGGGGTTCTCACAATCCTTACAAGCGACCTCTTCTCCTTGGGCTCACCGCACCCGAGGCAGGTTCTTATAGGCTTTTTCTTCTGCTTAACCATATTATTCCTCAGCCGGGGCTTCTTCCTCAGCTACGCCGGCAGCTGCTAGCTTCTCGGGAGAAACGATGTCAATCTTGTAGCCGGTAAGTCTCGCCGCAAGCTTGGCGTTCTGTCCACGGTTGCCGATTGCGAGCGAAAGCTGAGACTCGGGAACGACAACTCTTGCCGACTTTATCTCGTCGCTTTCGATGGTGACGCTCATGACCTCGGCAGGTGACAAAGCCTGCTTGATGAATTCGGCGTCGTCCTCGGAATACTTGATAAGGTCAATCTTCTCGCCGCCAAGCTCCGATACAATCGCACCGATTCTTGAGCGGTGATTTCCGATGCAGGCGCCGATGGCGTCAACGTTCTCGTCGTTCGAGGAGACAGCAATCTTGCTTCTTGAGCCGGGCTCACGGGCTATGGATTTTATCTCGACGATTCCGTCGTAAATCTCGGGAACCTCGAGTTCAAACAGCCTTCTTACAAAGTCGCGGTGAGTTCTTGAGACCTTGACCGAGGGCTTTCTGTCGGGATTAAGTATGCCAACGACATAAACCTTGATGATGTCGCCCGGCTTGAGCTCCTCCCCGGGGATCTGCTCTCCCTTCGGGAAGTAAATCTCGTCCTTGTCGATGGTGAGGATGGCGTTGCCGGTTGCCGGCTCGACCTTCTGGACGGTTGCGGAGACGATTTCGTGCTCCTTGTCTTTATACTGCGAAACAAGTCTGTCGCGCTCGAACTGCTTGAGGTCGGAGCGTATCGACTGCTTTGCCGAGGAAGCCGCAACTCTTCCGAATGCCGACGGGGAAACGGGAATCTCGATCGTTCCGTCAACATAGGCGTTTGCATCGTATGTCCTTGCCTGCTCGAGGGAAATTTCGTTAGCCGGGTCCTCCGGCTCGCCCTCGACGACAGTCTTCATGATGTGGATTTCAAATTTCTTGGTTTCGGGGTCAAGGTCAACCCTGACGTTCTCGTTTCCGGGATAGTCTCTCTTTACAGCCTTGAGGATGCCCTGCTTTATCTTCTCTAACAGTTCGTCAAGCTGAATGCCGCTCTCTTCCTGCAAGCCGTCGATAGCACCGAACAGCTCATCCAAATTAAGCTCATGGCTCTGAGCCGCCTTAGTTTTTCTCTTCATATTGTTTTAACCAGTCCTTTCTTGGTAGTAATCAATCTAATTCCAAATCGTCGTCATCGAAGAGCGTAATCTTTGCGCACTCTTCAAAGCTGATTTTTTCTTCCTGTTCGTTTTCATCCAAAACCATGATTCCGTCCTTGTCGTAGCCGGTGAGGACTCTTAGTATCTCCTTCTCACCATCACGAGGTCTTATGAATCTGATCCGAATCGGGTCACCGATGCAGACCTCAAAGTGGTCGAGCCGCCGAAGCTCTCTGCCGAGTCCCGGGCTTGACACCTCGAAGATATAAGACTGCTTTATCGGGTCGAGTTCGTCAAGCTTATCGCTAAGCGGGCGGTGCAACGCCTCGCAGTCATTCATGTCAACCCCGCCGTCCTTGTCGATTATAATCCTAAGGTACCACGAAGCTCCCTCTTTTTCATATCTGACGTCCCAAAGATAGAGCCCAAGCTCCTCGCACATCGGCTCGGCAATCTCGCGAACCTTCGCGACTGTCGGGCTGTCGGATTTGATTACAGACATACTTTCACCCCTTTCAAGGCTATCCAAAACAAAAGACCGGAACGAAATTCCAGCCTTTCATAAGAGTTATTAAATATAGTATACCACAGATTTTCAAAATTGCAAGAGGAAAACGCAAAAAATACGGAATTAATTTTCGAAACTGCGAATCGGTTTGTTGACAAATATCAGGAACATATGATATAATATCAGTAGCAAGCGAGTTGAAGCGGTTTGACCTTCGATAAAACTGAGGAGGTGGCTGCTATGACGATTTTCGAAGTTATTACGACGGTTTTATCTATCGTTAATCTGATGGCGGACATAGTACTTGGCATTCTTGGTCTTCGGACTGGGAATAAAAAGAAATAACCGCCCGGCTTAACTCATAAAGGGACGGTCGATTTCCAAACATAGTGCTACCGTGAGTAGCACATTTTAGGTCGAGCCGCACTGAGTGACGTTCAGTCCAACTCTCTTGCTATTATTATACCCTATCGCTGCCCGATTGTCAACAGCTTTTTTATTTTCCGAGGAGCTCTTCAAACTCTTCCTTCGTGCAGAACGTCGTCCCTTCATGCGAGATTGCTCCCGCCGCTGTGGTGACGGCGTACTTGAGGACGTCTTCGAGAGGCAAGTTCTTGGTCAGGGCAAGGATTGCCCCGGCAAGCATGTTGTCGCCCGCTCCCGAGGTGCTCTTGACAGGCACCTTCATAGCCGGAGCCTTGTGGCACTCGGCTTCGGAGACGATAATCGCCCCTTCTGCACCTCTTGAGACCAAGACAACCTGCACGCCGTAATCCGAAATTATCTTTCTCGCCGCCGAGATTATCTCACTTTCGGTGGAAATCTTCCCGACGAGCGTTTCAAGTTCAAAAATGTTCGGCTTTATCATGAAGGGATGCGCCTTCAAGCCTTCTCTCAGGAGTTCGCCTTGTGCGTCCAGAATCACTTTTGCATTCGAGAGTTCACCAAGTTCACGATAAATATCACTTCCGACGCCCTTCGGGACGCTCCCCGCAAGGACGATAAACTCGCTGTCCCCCGAGGATTCGGCAACCGAAGCCTTCAGCGCCTCGATGCTCTTTTGTGTAACTTCGGGGTTCGACTCGTTGATTTCAGCAGTCCTGCCGAGCTCGGTCTCCATAATCTTAAGATTCGTTCTGAGCGAACCCGGGCACTGGGTAAACTTGCACTCGGTACCCTCACTCCCGAGGGTTTCGGGGATAGCTTCCCCGCCGTCGAAATTGAAGCCGAGAGCACGGCTCGGGACTCCCAATCTCGAAAGAGCTCTGCTCACATTGATTCCCTTGCCGCCGATGTCGAGGCTCACAGGCTCGACCCGGTTCATGGCATCGAGGTCGAGCTTCCCGGTCTTGACCGTCTTGTCAAGACACGGGCTGAGAGTTACCGTAGTAATCATGCTTTAGCCGCTTTCTTCGCCGGTTTATCCGCATCAGGGTCAATCTCCCCTGCTCTCTTGAGAGCAATCTTTGTGAGCGTCGGTCCGACGAGCTCATAGACCATTACCGAGAAGAGAACCACGTTTCTTATAAGCGCGCCGTCCTGCAGGTTTGCCGCAGTGGTCGCCATTCCAAACGCAACGCCCGCCTGTGGGAGAAGCGTGATGCCCAAGTATTTCTGAATCTCCGGACTGCAGCCGGTCATCTTGGTGGAGCTGAACGCGCCGAAAATCTTGCCCGCAGAACGGAAGACTATATAAGTGATACCGACCAGGAGTACGAGCGGCTGTGTTAAGATGCTCAGATCAAGCTCCGCACCGGAAATTACGAAGAAGAGGACGTTAAGAGCGGATGTCCACCGGTCGTCGTTCTCCATAACCGTACCCGAAAGCTCGCTTGTGTTGCAGAAGATTGCGCCCGTAATCATGCAGGTAAGGAGTAGCGAGAAGCCGATTTTGACTCCGCCTATCTCCATTTCGGTCATCGAAAGAGCCGCGGCGAGAACCACGATGCCGATTGAAATTGACATTCTGTTGGCTCTTGACTTGAAGAACTTCTCGAACCATCTGAGAAGGAGTCCCATAAGAATGCCGAGGACAACAGACAGAACTATCTCGATAACCGGCTCAAGGACGATATTGACAACCGAAACTCTGCCCTGCTCGAGTGCGTCCGCGATTCCATAGGAAACGGAGAAGAGCACCAAGCCGACTGCGTCGTCGATTGCTACTACCATAAGCAAAAGCTTAGTGAGCGGTCCATGCGCCTTGTACTGATTTACTACCATGAGCGTTGCCGCCGGAGCAGTTGCCGAGGCGATTGCACCAAGGGTGATAGCCGCCGGAAGGGAGATAGCATCCGGGAAGATGAAGTGCAAAGCAATAAGCCCGATATCGACGACAACAGTAGTCACAACAGCCTGCAAGATGCCGACCGTTATCGCCTGCTTGCCCATCGACTTGAGTTCCGAAACCTTGAACTCGTTACCGATTAAAAACGCTATAAATGCCAGTGCTACCTGTGAAATAATCGAAAAGCTGTCGACCTCTTCGAGCGAAGTAAAGCCCAAACCCTCAATTCCGAGAGCACCGAGGCAGAACGGACCCAAAAGTATACCCGTGACCAGATACGCCGTGACGGCGGGAAGGTGCACGAGCTTTGCCAGTCTTGTCATCAAAAGTCCGCAAATCATTGCGAGTGCTAAACATATCAGAATTTCCTCCATTTTTGACCCACTTCTTTCCTGAAAATATACAGAGTTTTCTGATTAGTTATTAAGTATAGCACAATATGACGCCTAAATCAAAGTATTTTTTGCACAATCTTCTTTAGCGTAATAAGCCGCAAATTGGCGATATAAGCAATTATTTTGTTGACATCAAGCGAAGCGTATGATATAATAACCTCGGTAAGAGAGCGAAAAACGGCTTGACCTTTGATAAAACTAAGGAGGTGGTCGTTATGACGATTTTAGAAGTGCTCGCACTACTTAATCTGATTACGAACATAGTACTTGGCATTCTCGGCTTAACCTCCGGGAATAAAAAGAAATAGCCGAGAGCTAGAGTAAAAGTCCCGACCAATTCCGATTTTAGTGCATCCCTCACAGGAGCACATATTAGTTGAGCCGGAGCTGTTACCGGCAGCTCCGCTCTCTTACTGTTATTATACCCCATCGCTGTTGCTTTGTCAACAGCTTTTTTATTGGGTTTAAAAGGTATTTTTTAAACATCCACCGCCCGTCTCGATTCTATCTTCTGCTCGCCGACGATGGCGTAGAGCTCCTCTTTCGTTGCTGAATTATCATATGTCATATAGCGGACGTGGAGGATGTCGCCTTCCTGAAGGGTGTTGTCGCCGTGGCTGTCGACCTCGGCGCCGGCGGTTTCGCCGTGCTTGACCGAAAGAACAAAGAGGTTCTGCGGCCAGAAGATGTCCCGAATCTGCTTGCCGACGGCGAAAGTATTCCTGCCGACGATTACGAATGTATCTATTACCTTCAGGACCTTGCCGTAGTTGATTTCACGGATTCTTCCCGCAACGACCTCTTCGTTGATGGATTCGGCACCGCAGGCTTCGGTGACTATGTAGGAAAGTGCCGCCGCTAAGATTACCGGGAGAATATTTTCCGAGCAACCGAGGGCTTCAATCGAGAAGACCATCGCCGTAAGCGGGCACTTCATCATGCCGGAGATTCCAGCGGTGATGCCCAAGACCACAATAGTGCTGTAGTAATCCGCACTGATAAGCCCCGCGCCAATCGTAACCTTCGCGACGAGCGAGGCAACAAGCGCACTCAGCGCGATTATCGGGACGAACATACCGCCGTTGATGCCGGTGTTGTTCGCCGCCAGGAGCATCGTAGCCCTATAGAGAAGAATCGCAAGGATAATATACCACAAGACATTTCCTTCGAGCAAGCTGTCGACGAGGTCGTGACCGGTCGAGATGAAGTCATAGGAAATAAGCCCGAACGCAAAAGTGAGCATGAAGACGATGAAAATCTTCAAGCGGAGGCTCATCGCCGAGAGCTTCTCCCCCGATGAACTTTCTCATCACCATGAAGTAGCGAAGGAAGATGACCGACATAAGACCCACGACTACAGCACAAATGGCGATAACGCCGAGCTGGGAGAGCCCGAGTTCCCGGACGTGCTCCGAAATTCCGGGGAACATGTCGGCATCCATCCCGAGAAGCGGGCACATCCACCGGACTGTGATTGACGAGAACATGACCGACGAGAACGCCGTCATTATTATCATCGGGCTGATTCTCTGGTGAGCCTCTTCGATTGCAAACATGATTCCGGCAATCGGCGCATTCGTCGCCGCGGTGAAGCCGGCGCAGGCACCGCCGGTCATGACGTATCTGTCCCAAGCCTGATTCTTGCCCGCCATGGTCTTTACGGTTCCGCGACCGATTGCGGTACCGATCTGGACGCTCGGTCCTTCACTGCCTAATGGTACACCGACAAAGAACGTCGAGAGCGACGCCAACGTTACTCCGATAAGGTTCTTGAGCCAGTTGAAGCGGATGCCGCCTCTGAGGATTCCGATAGCCGTCGGGATGCCGCCGCCCTTGAGGTTCGGCGTCTGCTTATATACGAATGCGAGAATCGCCGCCATCGCCCCGAGGACCAAAACTGCGGGGATAACGAGCACCGGTCTTTCCCTCACGGTGGAATAGACCGTTTCCGAAAGGTTTATGACCTTGTTCGCCGCAAACCGGTACAGAACGATAAAAGCCCCCGTAAGCGTTCCCGCTATGAAGCTGAATATGAGCGCCGGCAGAGCGATATTTTTGACATAATTCAGATTGCGTTTGAACATTTCTGACCCCTAAACCCTATTTTTTGAAGAAGAGCACACCCAAGCAATTCGGTCCGCAGTGACATGACACCGTGCAACCGGCGTAGGTCTCTAAGATATTTTCGTCCTCGAACGGCTGTAGCTCCTTGACGAGCGCCCGAACCTTCGCGACGATATCGTCCGGCACATGCGAGTGGGTGATGAATATGCGGCTTGTGTCGATATCCGTTCTGCCCTCGAGACGTCCACGGACATAGTCAAGAATCGACTTCTCCATCGCGCCGCGATACTTCTTGCCGACAATCATGGTGTCCTCGGAAACGACAATTTCGGGGCGGATTTTGAGAAGATTCGCGCCGAACGCAGTAACTCCACTGCATCTGCCGCCCTTCTGGAGATAATCGAGCGTCTGCAAAACGAAGCTGACATCTAACTTCTCTTTCATTTCGTTCAGCCTATCTGCGATTTCCAAAGCCGAAAGCCCTTCGTTCGCGAGCTCCCTCGCCCTGATTGCAAGGTGCCCCGAACCGGTCGAGAGGTTTCTTGAGTCAATCGGGTAGACATGCCCGAGCTCCTCGGCGGCAATGCAGGCGTTCTGATAGCAGGAGGAAAACTCGCTCGATATGTTGATGTGGACAATCTCGGCGCCCTCGTCGACATAAGGCTTGAAAACGTCCGTATATTCGGAGACCGACACGGCGGAGGTCTTCGGAAGGACTCCTGTCTCCCCGACGTAGTCGAAAATCTCAAGCGGCGTAACGTCCACTCCGTCCCGCCTCATCTCCTCACCCAGGATAGTCCCAAGCGGCACAGGCTTGATTTCATACTTCTCATAAAGCTCCGGACTCAAATCACAAGTCGAGTCGCAGGTTATGATTATTTTGGTCATCAATATCGCCTCAAATTACATCAATTCCAAAAATTCACCTACACCGATAATTCTCGGGTCGGTTATATTCGATTCCAAAAAATCCTTGTCTCCCGTTAAAAACAAATCCGCATGGGCATCAAGTGCCGCTCTGAGAATCGGGCGGTCTTTAGGGTCGCGGATTTCTTTTTCAACATCGGTTTCTTCCTCCGGTGTCTTGACAAGACGGATATATGAAAGCGCATTGTACAAAAACGCTTCCATCTCGGTTATGCGCTCGGGGAACTTTTCTCTGAATTTTCTATGCAATTCATCCACAACATAATCACAGACAATCGGCTGAAACGGCGGGTTTACCGCTTTATAGAAAGCGGAAGCAACCTTGCCGTTCGGGAAAAGAGCCGCAGAAATGATTATGTTAGTATCGAGCATAACTCTCATTCTTCGTTTTCCTCACGTCTTGAAGCAGTAATCCACTCCGCAACATCATCCTCAGAGTTGAAGCCGGCTTTTTTGGCTTCACCCTTCATCTGCTCCTGAAATTTCTGCATAGCATAAACAGCCGAATTGACGACCTTTACCGTTCCGTTTTCGAATATGAACGTCACACGGTCTCCCGTTGAAATACCGAGAGCCGCCCGAATATTCTTCGGAATTGTGACCTGTCCCTTGGACATCACTCTTGCATCGTTTACCAATACATCAGGCATATAAAGACCTCCAGTCTTAAAAAAGTAGGAAAGTAGGAATTTCCTACTTTTATTATATCCTATCTTCGGCTTATTGTCAATCGTTTTCTATTCCGAGAGTTTGCTTCGCAAACTCTCTAAGTTCGACGCAGTCGAACTTGTCTTACCACCACCGGCTTGGCAATTCCGCCTCGATAATCCTTGTCTTCGGATAGGGCGTGAACTGGACATAATTGCCCGTCAGTTCGTCATACTTGAGTGCCGAGTTCTTGGCGGCGTCGTGGAGATACACCTCCGAAATCACTTCGCCGCTTGCATCCGTCAGGGTGACTGTTTCGAGCTCGCTCAGGTTAAAGCTGAGCTGAACCAGCCCCACGGCGTCGTCACGAAGGTAATTCTCGCAGACGAGCTTGAGCTCCTCGCCGGAAGCGAGGGTGCCGGAGGTGATGGTATAGGCATAGATGCCGTCGGAAACGGTGAGACCTGAAAGGCTGACAGTCTCCTCGCCGTAATTCTTGATAGTTATGTAGTCCTGATAACTGCCCTTATAGCAGACCTCGGAGATTTTCAAGCCTGCGGTGTCACAGCTCGTAACGAGACTGATTTTTATATTGTTTCCGTAAAGCTCGCCCGAAATCTCGACCGTCTCGTCATAGACCTTCTCGCCGTTGATTTCCCAGTATTCGAACTTATAGCCGTCGACAACTTCGCAACTGAGCGTCTGTGACGTTCCGTCGAAGTAGTAGCCGCTGAAGGTGTACTCATCGCCCACGTCTATCCGAGCTGTATTATAAGTGATTTCGGCATAATCAGAAGTCGTGATTCGGACGTAATAGGTTGATTTACTGTCGTATTCCGGGAAGATTGCGGCAATCTGCGTCTTGGCAGAGTAGGGTCTGCCCTCAATCCACTCTTTCGCATTCGCAAGCTCGCTCGAAATGCTCCATGTCGAGGTCGTCCCCGCCTCGCCCGCTTCAACAATCTCGTGAAGCCGCTCGGTGTTGAGTTCGTCCAGCTTGTCGGAAACCTTGTCCGCACTGCAATACCAGTTCATGATGTCGCAAAGGATGTTGACGAATTTCTCTTTGATATCGTCTCTCTTACAAAGTGATATGAGAAGGTCGCTTCGGGTATATTTCTCGCCTTCGTCGTGGACGTCGTCATACCAGTCCTCGGGTATCAATCCGAAATACTCCTCGTCGAACAGGTCTTTTATGTTGTACTCAAAGAAGCTCGAGCCGTAGAGCCCAAGGGCAAAATCGCTGTCATAGATGAGGAACCGCCATCTGCCGTCGAAGACGTCTTCTTCGCTTGAAAGCGAAGTGTCCCCCGAGACAAATCTGTATACCTTGTAGTTATTATTTGGCCAGTCGCCGTTGCCGACATAGGCGCACAGGGCGTAGTAGGTCAGCATGTTGTCAATATCCAGCAGTTCCTCGAGCTCGGCGAAAGTCTCGTCGTCGGTGAGGTCCTTATAGGCGTAAGCCTGAACCGTTTCCCAGTCGCTTTTCGCTTTTTCAAAGCGGTCGTCGTTGTTGCCGCTTGTCATCATATACTCACAGCCCTCAAGGATGTCCCATGTCCCCTGCTCGACTGCATACTGGTGGTCAAGCCAGTCCTCGGAATAGGTGTCCTGAACCCACGCAAAGCCGTAATATTCGCCGTTTAAGAAGACCGCCGCCGCACGGCAGTTCTTGGCGTCAAGTCCGGCATCGTCGGCAAGCGAGGATATAACCTCGTCGCGCTCGAAGAGATAGCCGTTGTCGTTGCCGCCGGCACGGAGGGAAATCTTGTTATAAGACTTTATCTTGTCTCCGTTGACGTCCGTCTCGTCGGTGAAGAATTCATATCTGAACCGGTCGTTTTCGGAATCATATTCCTCCCGGGCATATAATCTTATATTTTTCTGACTGTTCGAACGGCTCCAGCCGCCGTAGATTCTCAGTCCGCAAGCCTGCGAGATGACGCAGGTGCCGTCGTATTCATACACCTCGACATAGGTGGGGCGTTCGCCCTCCATTCCGCTCTGGTTCCAGTTGGCGGGGTCGGTCGGCTCGATGTCGCCCTCGGGGTCGGTGGCGAGGTAGTCGTCGCGCATCTTTCCGGCGATGAAAATTCCGTCCTCATAATTATAGAGGTAATCGGGGTCGATTGAAATCGAGAAAACGAGGCAGTCAAACCGTTCGTCGATGTTCGCGCCGAGGAAATAGCTCCGGGTGACGGTGTCCGAACAGCTCCCGTCCGAATAGACGGCACAGGCTCGGACTGTATAAAGAATGCACTCCTCGCTGTCCTTGACCGAAAGTGTGATGCCGCCCGAATAGCTCTCGCCCGAGGTCTGCGGCTCACTTCCGTCAGTAGTATACAAAATATCTGTGACCTCGAGGTCTCCTGAAGCCGAAGAGCTTAAGTAAAGCCTCTGAGTGCTTGAATAGAATCCGCAGTCAATCGAAAACCGCACCGGCTCTTGGTCTGTAGATCCGACCGAATCGGAAACGAGCGACGACACGGTAATCTCCGAAGCATGGAAGCTCACCCAGTCCTGCGCCAAGCATGTCACAAAAATGAGCACGGCAAGCAAGACCGCCACGACAGCAGTCAACAGCAATTTATATTTAATTTTGCCTTTTTGTTCGTTCATGTTAAGCTCCCGACAAAATCGCATTAAATCAAAAATCCGCTATCTTATATGATAGCAGATTTTGTGTGAAAAGTAAAGTATGAGTTTCCCTTGACACACTGGGGAAACATATGATATAATGCTCGTAGCAAATGCGGGGACACGCGGGCGCACTCCAGTCTGAAAGGAAGGGAGTGATAGCATATGAGTATTACGGAAGTTCTTTTGCTTCTTGACATACTTCTGTCGGCTGTTTCCCACAGATGCGTAGCATCTATGTTATCAACTCGGTTCCCACCGAAAGAAATAACCGCATCTTGTAGTTAGCAAAGATAGCGGCTCTTCTCACATACTTAGTTATCACGGAGACGCTTGTTTATCTGAACTGACACTTCGGATGAAACTGTCCCCGTTTGCTACCAATATTATAACTCCTCGCTGTTGATTTGTCAACAGCTTTTTTATTTGACGCTGAACGTCTCCGATACATCAGACAGCACAATATCATCATCTGTGCAAACAATCGTGAATCCGTCGTAATAGACCGAATAGATTCCGTCTGCGGCGAGGGCTTCAAGCTTTGATTCGTCGAGGGTGTCGGCGATATAGGTGTCTGTCAGCCCGAGCAGCAGGTCGGCGCAGGTCGCTGAATCGGAATAGAGCACCAGGTCCTCGGTTGCGGCTTTGCAGAGACCGTCGGTGGGATCGATATAGGGGTTTCTCGTTTCGCCGTCCTCATAGGTATAGTAGCGCAAAGCGTCGTCCGAGGTGATTGCATAGTCATGTGCGTAAACAAAGCTCATCGCACCTTCATAAATCATATCGGCGACCGAATAAACGGTGTCGCCCTCCCTCGAATAGAGAGTATAGGAAAACAGCTCGTCGCAACCGCCAAGGTTTCTGGTGAAGCCGTCGGCAGAGCCGATTATTCCGGCGGTATAGCCGTTTTCAATCATCACATCCGAAATATAGTCGACAACAAACGCGTTCGTCATCCACGAAAAGTCGATGAAGCTGTCGATTCCCATCTCTTCGGCATACTTAAGATACTCGTCCGAAACGTTCAATATAACCGTGTTGTCCTCAAGAAACTCCAAAGCTACATGCTCGTCCGTGCCGACGAACCCGAGAACCTCGGCGAAATACTCCGCCTCGACGTCGTTATAAAGCGGGTCGAATTCCTTCGCCTGCCAGTCTTCATCCGAGAAGAAAAGGCTCTCGTATTCCGAATAAATCGGTCCGAGATAAATCTCACGTCCGCCACTCTCAACCATCGTCTCAAGTGCCGAATAGAGCACCTCGTCGACCACTATTTCCTCATTCGGGTGGTTGTTTATATACCAGACGTTAAAGACATATTCATATTCCGTGTCGGGCGTGAAGAGCTGATAAGCCGTTTCGCAGGCATCCGAATAGATGACGACTATCGCCTTGCGCTCGGTAGTCGCAGATTCACTTCCAGCGCCGATGTCGTACATAAACGTGAGCTCCGTCGCGACGCTCAGGTCGTCGACGTCCGCCTCTATCTCCTGCCAGCCGTCCGTGCCGGAAAAAAGCTCGTTGATGGCATAGCCAAACGCCGTTGCCGCAATCAGCACCAGGAGTACAACCGCGACAATCCGAAGACCGATATGCGAGGTCGAAATCTCGACGTTCTCGACCGGCTTAGGGCTCAAGTTACTTGTATGAATTCGTGACCTTGTAGATTTCATATTATCTCACCAAAAACAATCCAACCCGTCCGAATATTCCGGACGGGTCGGACTTACTACTAAGCGTTATTTGCGGTTCTGTCTTAAAAGTTATCAGATTACGGCTAACAGAAGCATCAGCAGGAACAGAACAATGATAATTCCGATTACCACAAATCCTGCAATGGCTCCCTTGCAGCACATCTTCCAGTTGCGGAAGTGCCTGTTCGCCTTGAATATCTGTCCGAGGATTATACCCAAGATAGGAAGCAGGAAGGAAAGAACTGCATACCACTTTGAGCCAGTGTCGTGGATAGGAGCGTTGAGGAACTGCTCCTCGGCAGCCTTCTCGGTTGCGTCAATCTCTTCGACTGTGGGCTCATAGGTCTCGCCCTCTTCAAGGATGGTGACCGACTTGATAATCTCGTTCTTCTCACGAAGTGCCTTGTACTCCTCGATTTCCTTCTTGTTGCCATAGACAAAGTGATTGTGACCGATGTCTGTGAGTACCGGCTTGTCCTCGCTGTAGTCATGGATAGACGGGTCGTAGGTATAGAGCACCTTGTTCTTCTCAAGCTTCGGGTCGGGAATCGGGATAGCCGAAATGAGCGAGTGAGTGTAGGGATGAAGTGGGAAGCTAAAGAGCTCCTCGGCGTCCGCAATCTCAACGATGTCGCCCTTATAGATAACACCGATTCTGTCGGAAATGAATCTTACGATTGAAAGGTCGTGGGCGATGAAGAGGTATGTAACACCGTCTTCCGCCTGGAACTTCTTCATGAGGTTCAGAACCTGCGCTCTGATGGAGACGTCGAGAGCCGAGATAGGCTCGTCGGCAACAACCAGCTCAGGCTTCATAACCATCGCTCTTGCAAGACCGATTCTCTGTCTCTGACCGCCGGAGAACTCGTGCGGATATCTTGTCAGATGCTCCGGCAGAAGTCCTACTTCCTTGATGATGTCCTCGACCTTCTTGACTCTGTCCGCCTCGTTTTCATAGAGGTGGAAGTTGTAAAGTCCTTCGGATACGATATAGTCAACCGTTGCTCTCTCGTTAAGAGATGCCGCCGGATCCTGGAATACCATCTGGATGTTTCTTATGACCTCACGGTCGAGGGAATGCGGAATCTTTCCGGAAATTCTTACGCCCTTATAGAGGATTTCGCCTGCCGCGCAGGGATTTACTCTGATAACAGCACGACCGATTGTTGTTTTACCTGAGCCCGACTCACCAACGAGCGAGAAGGTCTCGCCCTTATAGATGTCGAAGCTTGCGTTCTTGACAGCTTTTACGGCGTTGTCGCCCTTGCCGAAGGTAATATCGACGTTCTTGAGCGAGAGAAGCACTTCTTTTCCGTTTTCGTCAATCGGACCATGCTCCGGGAAATGCGACTGCGTTGCAGTCTTTTTGTTTTCTTTTGCCACGTCAAAACCCCCTTATATGTTGAACGCTCTGATGAGCTTGCCGTGAATATCGTCGATAGCTTCAGGCTTTTCAACCTTCGGCGCATCGGGATCCAAGAGCCACGTCTTTGCATAATGAGTGTCGCTGACCTTGAACATCGGCGGCTCCTCAAGGGTGTCTATCTTAAGGCAATAGGGATTTCTCGGCGCAAACGCATCTCCGACAACCTCGTTATAAAGCGACGGAGGCGTACCGGTGATTGAATAGAGCTTTGTATTTCTCTGTGTGAGCTGAGGGAGACTCGAAAGAAGTGCCCATGTGTAGGGATGCTTCGGGTCGTAGAATACTTCCTCAACCTTGCCGAGCTCTATAATCTGTCCGGCATAGAGTACTGCGACTCTGTCGGCTATGTTCGCAACAACTCCGAGGTCATGGGTGATGAATACGATTGTATAGTGGAACTCTTTCTGGAGATCCTTAAGAAGCTTCAGAATCTGAGCCTGAATCGTAACGTCAAGAGCGGTAGTAGGCTCGTCGCAGATAAGAATCTTCGGCTGGCAGGAGAGGGCAATCGCGATAACGATTCTCTGTCTCATACCTCCGGAATACTGGAAGGGGTAGTCGTCGAATCTCTTCTCGGGGTTCGGAATACCGACCTTATGCATAAGCTCAAGGGCTTTTCTTCTTGCGTCAACCTCACTGCATCCCTGATGCTTGATGATGATTGATGTAATCTGCTTGCCGATGGTTATAATCGGGTTAAGAGAGGTCATCGGGTCCTGGAAGACGGTCGCGATTCTCTTACCACGAATCTGTGCCCAGTCCTGACTGAACTTGACGTTTGCAAGGTTCAGAACGCAGGTGCCGTGCAAAGCTTCCTCGGTCTCGTCGAGATACTGAACTCTGAACGCAACCGTATCGAAAACAGAGTTTCTCTGCTTGTCGTCGTTAAGGTCAACGCCGAGCTGCATAGCCTTCTTAAGGGCTTTGAGGAGCTTATTCAGGAGCGAATAGCGGTCCTTCATGCCGTATCTGCCGATTGAAAGGCAGATTTCCTTTGCAAGAACGGTGTTGCGCTCTCTTGTTTCGTCGGAGATTTCGCCGGAGATTTCCTGCTGATACTTCGACTTGAGAGCCGCCATCTTCTCGTTATAGGTTGCGAGATAAGCAGTGTCGGCTTTGAGAGCCTTCTTGTGCTCAGCCTCGATAGACTTTGCATTCGCTCTCAAGGATTTGAGCTCTGCGTCGTATTCGTCAATCTTTGCGGAAAGCTCCTTGATCTGAGCCTTGTCCTTCTTCGAGTCGAGCGTGAGCTTGAGGTTATAGGCGTCGGTTCTGTCGGCAATAAGGTCAGCCTCTTTTGCCTTCTCCTTTTCGAGCTCATCCGAGCTCAAGCCCTCGCGCCCCTTCTTCTCGGATTCGAGATTAAGGATTTCCTTATAGGTTTCAGCTCCCAATTCGAGCTTTGAATATTCGTCGAGCTTCTTCTTTGCGCTTGCTTCGATTCTCTTGATGTTCTTCGAAAGAGCAACGTGGGTGTCTGAAAGCTCGGGGTCGTTATAAATGATTTCGCCGCCGCTGATGTAGCCGTTCTGGTCGTTCATACCGGTGAAGCACTTTGTGAAAACAGACTTACCGGAGCCGGACTCACCGACTATCGCTATTGATTCCTCTTCGTAGATATCGAGGGAAATTCCTCTGATAGCAGTGAGGATACGTCCTCTTACCTTGAACTGGAGATGCACATCCTTTGCGGAGAGCAACACTTTCTTCTCATTGTTTTCCATGTAGCTACACCCCCATTACATATGTGTTCTCGGGTCGGTAGCGTCACCTAAGTTCTGACCGACAACGTAAAGAACGATTGTGATGATGGAGACTACGGCAACCGGGCACCAGAACTCGAACTGCCAGCCGGGAGTTACCATTGCGGACTCGGCGTCGTAAATCATACGACCGAGTGACATGTCCGAAAGACCCATTCCGATGTACGCTAAGAATACTTCGTAGCCGATGTAGGAAGGAATTTCGGTAGCCGCCTGTGTAACGATGACGGAGGTCATGAACGGCAGGATGTTCTTTATAGCTATCTTGAAGGTGGACGTTCCAAGACACTTGGATGCTAAGTTATACTCACGGTCTCTTATGATTACAACCTGCGTTCGTATGAAGTAGGCGATTCCGATCCAGCCCGTTATCGTGAGGGCGAATACCATCGTCCAGAACGAAGCCGTGAAAATCATTACGAGAACGGAAATGAGCAAAACATAAGGGATGTTACCGATGATGTTGTAGATTGGGATCATGATGGAGTCGAATCTCTTCGAGAAGCCCCAGACAGCGCCGAGTACAACACCGATGACCATGTTGATTGCGGCGCAGATAAACGCCAGGGAGATGGAGATTCTCGCACCATACCAGATAGCGTCAAAGGTCGACTGACCTGAAGCACCGGCACCGAATATCCAGTGGATATTGTAGCCGAACTTCTCCATTGCCGCAGCAGGAGTCAGGTGCTTGGCGGATGCGTCCATGATGTTTGCGAACTTGTCATAAGTGGTGACTGCCGGATAGACATATGTGAATATGACTATGAAGGCGAGCAGTGCAAGGATTACGATATTTATCTTCTTGCGGAAGAACACGCGGAAGACCGAGTGCCAGTAGGAATAACGCGGTGCGGTTATTCTTTCTGCCTCTTCTGCATCGTTCTCAACGTGAGCGAAGAGCTCTTCCTTTGAAAGACCGTATTTTTCAGATATTTCAGCTGTTGTCATATTCAATCACCGCGCTTTCGAAGTAAAGTTGATTCTCGGGTCGACAGCGCTCATAAGGAGGTCGCCGGCGATGAGCGAGACAACGGACAGCACTGCATAGAAGAGCGTTACACCGACGATAACCGAGTTATCGTAAGCGTTGATAGCTCTCGTGAGCAAGTTACCGGTACCGGGAACCGAGTATACACGCTCGGTGATGATGGCGCCCGTAAGAGCTCCCAGAATGCTTCCGGGAATACCGTGTACAATCGGGATAACCGCATTCTTAAGGATGTGGTTTCTGAAGATTTCGCCTTCCGAAAGACCGCCTGCGCGTGCAAACTTGACGTAGTCGGAATTCATCTGGTCGATCATATATCTACGCAACCACTTCATCAGGCTTGCAACCGAAGGCAAAGCCAGTGAAACGATAGGCAGTATATACATCGCCGGGACTTCCGTGTCGATAATAAACGTCGTCGGGAAGCCGAGGTTTCCGCCTATTGCCTTGAACAGGAAGATATATGCAAGCGAAGGAACCGCAATCATGAAGATTATGTAAAGAGTTCCGAGCTTGTCAAGGAATCCGTCCTTGTGCTGTGCCATGAGGATTCCGAGAGGAATACCCAGAACATAAGCCATAATTGTCGAAAGGATACCGATAATGAACGAATAGCCGATTCTCGAACGTCCTGTCTTGTAGGTGGTCGTGTTGGTGTAGTTGTCGGTGTATCTCTCAGAGTAGACGATGTTACTCTCAAGGCTTCCCGAAACGTACTTCGCCGTATGAAGGTTATCGGCGCTCTGTTCCGTCAAGCCTGTCGGGTATGTAACCTCTCTCTTCGAGTAGCTACCTTGCTTGTCTGACATGGTATTGGTGATATCAATACCCTGATTAACTGTGTATGAAACTCCCAGGTTTATCGTCACAAAGTTCTGATGGATAAACGGGAACTGATCGTCAAAGTATAATAGGTACTTATGGGTTGTGCCGTTGCCGATGATTGCTGGCGAGAAGGTGTCTCCGCCGTAAACAGGGTCATACCATGTGAACGTAAGACCTCTTTCTCCGACGTCGTCGGTAACTGCGTTGATGTTGTCGAATGTTAAGATGCTTGTAAGATACGTCCAGAGTCGTGAGATGACGGGTATATTCTTATAAGCAAAGAGCTGTTGGTTACCACCGGTCGCAACCTTGGTGTTGGTCATCATAACAGCGTCCAACCTTATAACAGTATAGCCCTGACTCTGATAGTATTCAGTGAACTTCTGAACATATTCCGCGACTTCTTCCGAGTCGTTTTCCGATTTTCTGGCGATCGAAGTGACTGTCGACTTGGTGTCCTCGTCAATCTCGCCGTTTGCTACCAATTCGTTCAGATAGTCGTTGTAGGTTACATAGTCAAGGTAACCATACTCCTCCCACTTCTGATACTGGTAGATGGTTTTGTTATTGTTGCTCTGTTTCGAGTAAACAGTATCCTGTGCGAATATCAACGTCCTGTCCATGAGAGAATATATCAGGATCATGACGATTGCTATAACTGCAACGATAGAGAGCAAACCTGTCAATATTCTTTCTATTAGATATTTTGCCACTTTGTCCACCGTTCCTTACGCGGGGAAACAACCGCCGCCATTCCCCATTGTTGTTTTAGTCGTTAGGTTCTCCTGCGGAAAATCCGACACTTAAGTCGTCGGATTCCCCAAAAATGTTGATTCCTCTTTAAAGCCTTGAAGCAATCTTTAACAGAGAGCCCCCAAAAGCCTTGACTCTTGGGGGCAGATACTCTGATTAAGATTTAAAGCTTTGCTATTCAGATTAAATTGATCTGATTCGGAGCAGGTTCTAAATTAATAGATACCGATGCTCTTGACCATGTAGCCGGAGTAGCTATCGAGGAAGGTTCCGAGATAAGTGGAAGGATCGCCGTAGTCAGGACCCCAACCGGACAAGGTGTTGATGGTGAAGTTAGCTTCGTAACCATAGCTGAAGTAGTAGCAAGCATAGTACCAATCTGAGGTAGCGTCAGCAGCCTGGATGTCGATGACAACCTTTCCGCCGAGTGCAGACTCAACAGACTGCTTCCAAGCGTTAGCGCCGTTTACATAAGTCTCAACAGCACCGGTGGTAACGAATTCGATGTGGATAGGATTATCCTCGTCGATAACTACACCCTGAGCAGCGAGCTCTTCGATGGCGATTTCGAGTTCAGCAACAGCGTTCTCAACGTTGTAGTATCCATCGTAACCAGCGGAAGAAAGGGTCTCAGAGTTCCAGGACTGGATTGCTACGCCGTCAGCATCGAGCTGAGCCTGACGGATTTCGCCGTAGTAGGTGCCAGCCGGGAAGGTGGTAGCAGTGCCGTTGATGTCAACAGTAACTTCTTCCTCGAGGACAACGAAGTCACCGGGAACGTAAGAGTTGGAAACACGTACTGCAGCGATGTCATCTCCATAGAACTGAGCATTGTAGGAGATTCTGTCTACAGCATAAGTGATAGCTCTTCTGAAGTGAACATTGAGCATTGCGACGTTGGTTCTTGTAGCCTCTTCTTCAGAGAGGGAGGAAACCAAGACTGTGCTGTCGTTGAAGTTAGCAAATGCAGTTCTGTAGATGTTGTAGAATGCGAGGTAGGAAGTAGTACCGAGGTCAGCACGGTAGATGTAGTTGTCGGTGGAGTATCCATCAGCAGCTGCGATAGCAGCGATAGAAGTGGAGATACTTACAGAGTCAACCAAGCCGGAGATGAAGTCGTTGTACTGCTTGGTAACGTCGGAACCATCGTTGTAGAGCCAAGTGATGGAGTGGATCTGAACATTGTCAGGATTCCAGTAGGTCTCGTTGTACTCCCACTTGATGGTGTTCTCGTTGGTGTACTGAGTGATGATGAACGGACCGCAGTAAGCGATGTTCTCGAAAGTAGTTCCGTAGTAGTAGTCGGAAGCGGAAGGATCATACTCGTCGCCGAACTTACCGCCCTGAGAAGTGTAGTAGCTTCTGCTCATAGGAAGGAAGATGGAGTAGCCGAGCATGGTCTCGAAGTAAGAGCAAGGCTCTTCAAGAGTGTAAACGAGGGTGTAGTCGTCAACAGCAGTAACGCCAACCTCAGAGAAGTCGGTGATTTCGCCGGTGAGGTACTCGTAAGTGCCAGCGATAGCCATACCAACTTCGCCGTCAACGAGGTACTCAAGTCCGCCAGCTGCATTGAGCATGTGCTGCATAGCTGCAACCCAGTCGTCAGCAGTAACGTCTGCTACATATCTGCCCTGAGAGTCAACCCATGTAACACCTTCACGGATGTGGAAGGTCCAGGTAAGACCGTCGTCAGAAACTTCCCAGCTCTCAGCGAGTGCCGGCTGAAGAGTGCCTTCGGAATCGTACTCAACGAGTCCGTCAACGCACTGGATAACCTTCTCGGAGTCGGTAGCCTGTGAAGTAGCGAGGATGTCGAAGGTTTCAGCATCGCCTGAGTAGCTGTTTACATACTCATCGTCGAAGGTGTAGCCCTGCTCGGTGAGATAAGCCTTAGCTTCCTCAAGGTAAGTGCCGGTGCCTCTGAGCTCTTCCCAGAGAGACTTGAGGTAGGTTCTGTCAGCAACAGAGATGATCTCGTTGGTAACAACGTAGTTGTGCATTCTGTCGCTATCAGATCCCCAAAGAGCATAGTCGCCGGAACGAACCATAACGCGGCTCATTGCCTGTCCGCCACCGTCGTAAGTAGTGGAAACGAATACGCACTCTTCAAGGAGCTTAGCCTCAGCGATAGCATAGAGAGCGTACTTTTCGGAAACGTTCTCAGCCTCGGAAGCTGCCTGATAGTAATCGTAGTAATCGCCAAGAACGTCAGAGTAGACAGCTGCAGAAAGAGCAGTGTACTGCTCGAAGTCGATGGAAACGGTTCCATCTTCGTTCTCGACCCAGATCTCATAGTCAGCATAGGGATCTACCGGCTCGGTAGGATTCTCTACAGCTGTGTCGTCTGTAGCAGCGGTATCGCCGGTGCTGTCAGCCGCATTGGTGGTGGAACTGTCACTAGTAGCAGTGTCGCCGCAAGCGGAGAAGCAGGAAAGAACCATTGCAACAGCTAAGATCATAGCAAGTAGTCTTTTCATGTTAGATTTACCTCCAATAAATTTCGCGCAGGCGTTTTTAGTACAATGCCCGATGCGTGCTTTGGAAATTCGCACTTTCATGCGAATGGTTTCCCGTGTGAGGCGGGTTTCAGCCTTTTCAATCACTGAAATCAAGCACAAATTGTGTTGACTCCGTGAGAGGAGGGTGCCCCTACCTTCACGATTGTTTCATTATACGCCTTTTCTCTTCACTTGTCAATAGACCTCGCAAATTTAGGCGATAATGCAAAAAACGTCGCCGATTTTTCACGGCATTTTGGACAATTTGAAGGTTGCAAAATCCGAAAAGTAAGCGAAACTGGAAGCCTTTGTAAAGGAAACATAAAATCCGCCATGACGGTTCGTGTACGAAAAAATTCATATTCGGCAATTTTTCGGGCGGAAGGGTGAGGATTTTGCAAGTTTGAGATTTCAATAATTCATGGCAGGGGAATAAATGTAGGGGCGGATATCATCCGCCCGTTTGTTGGTTGACTGCTGGTTCGGGCGGATAATATCCGCCCCTACAAACAAAAACACAATGTTGCATAAAATGAAAAAGGCTCCCCTACGCTTAGGGGAGCTGGCTTGCAAAGCAAGACTGAGAGGTTACCCAATCTCCTCCACATCGTAAGGCGTGGTCTGATATACGAAGTAATTCAGCCAATTCGAGAACAAGAGGTTCGCGTGGGCTCGCCACCGGACGATTGGCGGCTGTGAGGGGTCGTCGTTCGGGAAGTAGTTTTTGGGGACCTGGGGGTTCAAGCCCTTTTCTTTGTCCCTGAAGTACTCCCGAGCTAAGGTGTCGGGGTCGTATTCCGAGTGCCCCGTCACGAAAATCTGCTTGCCCTCGGCGGTCATGCAGGCATAGAGCCCCGCCTCGTCGCTCGAGGCTAATATTTTGAGCTCGGGGATTTTCTCAACATCGGCGGTGTCAATCGTCGAATTCCGCGAATGTGGGGCATAGAAAACGTCGTCAAAGCCACGGAAGAGAATCGGGTTTTTATAGCTCACCCTGTGCGGGAAGACTCCGAAAAGCTTCTCCGGGAGCTGTTTTTTCTCGACTCCGAAGTGATAGTAGAGCCCCGCCTGTGCCGCCCAGCAGATGTGGAAGGTCGAGTGGACATGGGTTTTACTCCACTCGAAAATCTCGCAGAGCTCGCTCCAGTACTCGACGTCCTCATAGTTCATATGCTCAACCGGTGCGCCTGTTATGACCATTCCGTCATAGCGGGAGTTTTTAATCTCGTCGAAGGTCTTGTAGAAGGACAGAAGGTGTTCCTGCGAAATGTTCTTCGACTGGTGCGAAACGGTGTGCATCAGCTCGATTTCGACCTGCAAGGGAGTGTTCCCGAGGAGTCGCGCGAACTGGGTTTCCGTCTCGATTTTCGTCGGCATGAGGTTAAGAAGGAGAATCCGAAGCGGACGGATGTCCTGCGTAGAAGCCCGGGTCTCCGGCATTATAAAGATGTTCTCGTCTTGGAGTGTTTTCGCCGCCGGAAGCGAGTTCGGGATTCTTATTGGCATGGGTTCTCCTTTCTCAGAAATTAAATATTATCCAACGCCTGCTTAATATCCGCAATCAAGTCTTCAGAGCTCTCAAGTCCGCATGAGAAGCGGACGAGATCACTCGGCACTCCTGCCGCGATGAGCTCTTCCTCGTTCATCTGGCGGTGGGTTGTGCTGGCGGGGTGCAGACAGCAGGTTCTTGCGTCGGCGACGTGGGTCTCTATGGCGGCGAGCCTGAGATTGCGCATAAAGCTCTCGGCGGCAGTTCTTCCGCCCTTTACGCCGAAGCTGATGACTCCGCAGGAGCCGTTCGGGAGATACTTCTTGCAAAGCTCGTAATCCGCATTGCCCTCAAGGTCGGGATAGATTATCCACGAGATTCTGTCGTCGCTCTGGAGATACTTCGCGACTGCCATGGCGTTCTCGCAGTGGCGCTTCATTCTGACGTGGAGGCTCTCAAGCCCCAAATTCAGAAGGTATGCACTCTGCGGCGCCGGAGTCGAGCCAAAGTCTCTCATGAGCTGAGAAGTAGCCTTGGTGATAAATGCGCCCTCTTTGCCAAATCTTTCGGCATAGGTGATGCCGTGGTAGCTCTCGTCGGGGGTTGTGAGCCCGGGGAACTTGTCCGCATGAGCCATCCAGTCGAAGTTGCCCGAGTCGACGATGCAACCGCCGACAGCCGAGCCGTGACCGTCCATATATTTCGTGGTCGAGTGTGTAACGATGTCCGCTCCCCACTCGAAAGGTCTGCAATTAACGGGCGTCGCAAAGGTGTTGTCGACGATGAGCGGAACGCCGTGAGCGTGCGCCGCATCCGCAAATCTCTCGATGTCGAGAACCCTGAGAGCCGGATTGGCGATGGTCTCGCCGAAAACAGCCTTGGTGTTCGGCTTGAACGCCGCCTCGAGCTCTTCATCAGAGCAGTCGGGAGCGACAAAAGTGAAGTCGATGCCCATTCTCTTCATCGTAACGGAGAAGAGGTTGAAGGTTCCGCCATAGATGGAGGATTCCGCAACGACGTGGTCGCCCTGTGAGGCGATGTTGAAGACGGAGAAGAAGCTTGCCGCCTGACTGGAAGAGGTCAGCATGGCGGCGGTTCCGCCCTCGAGCTCGCATATCTTCGCCGCAACGCTGTCGCAGGTCGGGTTCTGAAGGCGGGAGTAGAAGTAGCCGTTCGCCTCAAGGTCGAAGAGCTTGCCCATATCCTCGCCGGTGTTATATTTAAATGTAGTGGACTGTATGATAGGAATCTGTCTCGGCTCCCCGTTCCCCGGCGTATACCCGCCCTGAACGCAAGAGGTTTCGATTCCACGGGTTCTTTTTGTCATACCCTCTGTCTCCAGCCTCTCGTATCTTCGAGCTTGCCGCTCTGGATGCCGGTGATTTCGTCGTAGAGACGCTGGGTGAGCTCGCCGATTTTGCCTCCGCCGATTTCGAAGACCTCATCAACATATCTCAATTTTCCGACAGGGGAAATTACCGCTGCAGTGCCGGTGCCGAAGACCTCTTCGAGTGCGCCTGTGTGAGCCGCTTCGATGAGCTCGTCAACGGAAACCTTTCTCTCCTCAACCTCATAGCCCCAGTCCTTGCAAAGGGTGAGAACCGAGTTACGGGTGATGCCGGGGAGAATCGAGCCGTTGAGCATAGGAGTGACTACCTTGCCATTAATCTTAAAGAAGATGTTCATCGAGCCGACTTCTTCGATATACTTTCTCTCAACGCCGTCAAGCCAGAGAACCTGAGCATAGCCGTCGTCGTGAGCCTTGACCTGTGCCGCAAGTGAAGCCGCATAGTTGCCGCCGGTCTTGGCGAATCCCATACCGCCTCTGACTGCTCTTACATACTCGTCCTCAATCCAGATGCCGACGGGAGCAAGTCCGCTCTCATAGTAGGCGCCCGACGGGGAAAGAATTACCATGAAGAGATAGTTTGTCGAGGGTGAAACGCCGAGCTGAGGCTCGGTTGCGATTACAAACGGTCTGATATAAAGGGATGTGCCCTCGTCCTCGGGAATCCAAGCTCTGTCGACGTCGACAACAGCCTTGATAGCCTGAACAAAGTCCTCCTCGGGAATCTCAGGGATGCAAAGACGGTCGTTCGAAGTGTTTGCTCTCTTTGCGTTCATGTCAGGACGGAAGAGATAAACCTCGCCGTCTGCGCCCTTATAAGCCTTCAAGCCCTCGAACATGGTCTGACCGTAATGGAAGACCATAGCGGACGGAGCAAGAGATATGTCCTGATAAGGGACGACTCTTGCGTCGTGCCAGCCCTGACCCTCGTCATAGTTCATGATGAACATGTGGTCGGTGAAGATGTGACCGAACCCGAGAGGCTCACCCTTCCCAGGGATTCTCTTCGGCGATGTGGTTTTTTCGATTTTTATGTTTAGCATCAGTATCCACTCCTTATTATAGTGTGCTATTTGATTAAATTGTATCACAGTGAAAGTGAGTTGTCAACAGTTATCTCTCTACAAAAGCGATATTTAAATCAACGCTTCCGTTTATTCCGTCGACCGTTCCGCTCGAGGAATATTGCCACATCTGCAAATCATAATAGAGCGTCGGGGTGTCGGAATAGCCCGCGAACCACATCATATAGTCGTCGACCCGGCTCAGGTCGTACTTCCAGACGACCGTTTTCTTGTTTGCATAGATTCCGGCGGTGTAGCCGTCAATCTCGACTCTTGCGGCAAACGTGAGGAAGTTGTCGGTGAGCTGCTGAGGGTCTATGTAAGCGGTTCTTGCGGTGTCGCCGTCGGCGTCGATGACGACCTCCCAGTCGAAGAAGATGGGATAATCAAGGTCATAGCCTTCGACCAGATCGAGGCAGAACTCCGCTTCCTCAAGGGCTTCCTCGGTCGTAAGAGCCTGCGAGAAGAAGTAAACCCCGACCTTTATGCCGGCATCCGTCGCGCCCTTGATGTTCGCCCTGAAATTCGAGTCTTCATTCACGGTTCCGGTGACATAGCCTCTGTAGCCGCATCTGATAATTGCAAACTCGACCCCCGCCGCTTTCACGGCATCCCAGTCGATGTCGCCCTGATAGACGGAAACGTCAATGCCCATGATGGAGTAGGTCTCGCCGTCGTCGTATGTGATGTACCCGGTCTCCTCGTCAACGGTGAAGCACTCCTCATCGTATTCATTCTTCCCGACGTTCTGCAAAGCATACATAAGAATCGTGCCATAGTTCGAGTCGCTGAGGGTAAATGTGTCCTCGCTCAGCTCGTGGTCATATTCGCTCGTCGGATCAACAGCTATGTACTCAGTGACAACCGTCGGAATCTCGACAGTCTGAATTTCGGTGACAACTGTCCCCTGCTCGGTAATCCATCCGACCGAAACGACAACCACCGCCACCGCCAGCAAAGCGACCACGGCGCACAGCACACCCAGGATAGTCTTGTAGGTCTTGACCTCGGAAGCGTTCTTGCGTTCGCTCGAACTCCGATACATCTCAAGCATTTCGTTCGGGGTCTGTTCGTCGGCAAACTCCGTTTTCTCGGCAGTTGTAACCCCGCCGGTAATCTCCTGAAGAGCCTTTTCCCTCTCCTCAGCCGTCATAGTTCTTTCGTCCATGTTTCCTCCTTTAATTGATTCCAATCCGGTTTTCGACAAAAATCGACAAAGTCGATAAGTATCAGTTTATCATACTTTCAACCGTTTGTAAAGGTGGGAATTATTAAGATTTGGGCATGAGAAAAGCTCCCCGGGGGGGAGCTGTGCACTTTGGATTATTTTGTTGACAACGTGTTCGAACATATGCTATAATGCTTGTAGCAAGAGAGCACGGCTTGACCTTTTACATTTGTAAAGGGAGGTGGCTTGTATGACATTTGCAGAAGTTATTCTTTTGTTGAATTTCATCTCGTCCATCGTCTTTGGAATTCTCGGTTTAACGACCGGGAACAAAAAGAAATAGCCGAGAGCTAAAGTAACAAAGTCCCCGACCAATTCCACTTTTAGTGCAGCCTTGAGTTGCACATTTAAGGTTGAGTCGAGGCTGTTCGCAGCAACCCCGCTCTCTTGCTTTTATTATAACCCATCAAGGCTATTTTGTCAATAGCCTTTTTTATTTGCTCAATAGGGGCTCACACCGTCGTATCGTTCCCATTCAGAACATCGTGCAGTTCTTCGATGTTCTCAAGGAGCTTGCCGGCGCCGTCGACTACGCAGTCGAGCGGTCTCTCGGCAATGTAAACGGGGATGCCGGTCTCTTCGTTGATGAGGCGGTCAAGACCTCTGAGCAAAGCTCCACCGCCGGCGAGGGTGATACCAGAGTCGATGATGTCCGCCGAAAGCTCCGGAGGAGTTCTCTCGAGGGTTGTCTTGACGGCATCGATGATGCTTGCAAGCGGGTCGGAAAGTGCTTCGCGGATTTCCTCCGAATTGATTGTGATGTTTTCGGGGAGTCCCGTCAGCAGGTTGCGCCCCTTGATTTCGAGCTCGATTTCTTCCTCCAAGGGATAAGCGGAACCAATCGAAATCTTGATATGCTCGGCGGTTCTGTCACCGATGAGGAGGTTATATTTCTTCTTGATGAAATTGATGATCGAGAGGTCGAACTCGTCGCCCGCAACTCTTACCGAGCGGCTTGTGACGATTCCGCAGAGGGAGATGACAGCTACTTCGCTGGTGCCGCCGCCGATGTCGACAATCATCGAGCCGGTCGGCTCCTCAACGGGAAGTCCCGCACCGATTGCCGCTGCCATGGGCTCCTCGACGATGGAAACTCTCTTGGCGCCTGCGCCCTCGGCGGCTTCCTTAACGGCTCTTCTTTCAACAGCCGTGACGCCCGAAGGAATGCAGATGACGACCCGAGCCTTGACGAACGGGTTCGAGCCGATAGCTTTTCTTATGAACTCCTGAAGCATGACGGTGCACATGTCGAAGTCGGCGATGACTCCGTCCTTGAGGGGACGGACAGCTCTGATCGAGCCGGGGGTACGACCGATGATGTTCTTGGCGTCCTGTCCGACATACTTGACGGCGTCGGTCTTGGTGTCGACCGCGACGACCGACGGCTCACGGATGATAATGCCCTTGCCCTTGACGCAGACGAGGGTATTAGCCGTTCCGAGGTCTATTCCTATATCTTTTTTAAACATAATAATTCTGCCTTTCTCAGATAAAATATCTTCATTTCTCGCTTTTCCGAGAATAATCACATAAAGTATAACACAGTTTTTTCTCATGTACAAGAGATTTTTTCAGGAATTTTCGGAAAGGCGAAAATTTATTGCGATTATTTCGACTTTATTCTCAAAATACTCGTTGCAACTTTAAAATCTATGTGGTATAATTACATTAACCAAGAAAATTCCGTGAGGAATTGTGGTGAATAATGCTAAAGATAGGAGCAAAAAATCATGGACATCAAGGCAAAAGTAGAAGAATGTGTCAAGAAGATTACTTCCGACGAGGAGCTTCTTGCGAAGTTCAAGAAGGACCCCACCGGCACTGTAAAGGATCTTGTCGGAGTTGAGATTCCTTCCGACCAGCTCAAGACACTGACCGACGGCATTCAGGCAAAGGTCAATCTTGATAGCATCAGCGGCGGCATCGGCAAGCTCTTCGGCAAGAAGTAATAAAACAACCGACATCAACTTTTTTGGAGGTATTGTAATGGGAAAGTTCACCGTAAAAGAAACCAACACAGGCTATGTTTTCAGCCTCAAGGCTGACAACGGACAGGTTATCGCAGTAAGTCAGGTTTATTCGAGCGAGGACGCCTGCAAGAACGGCATCGAGAGCGTCAGAAAGAACGCAGTCGACGCAAAGCTTGAAGACCAGACCCTCGAGAACTATGAGACCGCAACAAACCCGAAGTTCGAGGTCTATGTCGACAAGGCAGGCGAATACAGATTCCGTCTTAAGGCTCGCAACGGCGAAATCATCGCCACCGGCGAGGGCTACAAGGCAAAGGCTTCCTGCCTGAACGGCATCGACAGCATCCGCAGAAACGCTCCCGAGGCGACAGTCGAATAACATGAATCCGATTTTGCCGGAAGAGTAGGGCGTCTTCGAAGAGGTGAAGCGGATTGTCGGAGAGTCGGACAACATCGTCTTCTTCGGCGGCGCCGGAATGTCGACCGAGAGCGGCGTGCCCGATTTCCGCTCAGTGGACGGGCTGTATAACCAGAAATACGACTATCCGCCCGAGACGATACTCAGCCACTCCTTCTTCGAGGCGCACCCCGACGTCTTCTACGAGTTTTATCGCGACAAGACAATCGGACCGATGGTCGACGCCGAGCCGAACAAGGGGCACCTGAAGCTCGCCGAATGGGAGCGTGAGGGGAAGCTCAGGGCTGTCATCACCCAAAACATCGACGGGCTTCACCAGAAGGCAGGCTCAAAAGAAGTCTTGGAGCTCCACGGCTCCGCCGACAGGAACTACTGCCCGAAGTGCGGCAGGATTTTCTCGATGCGGGACATCCTTGAGGGAACAGGAATCTTCCGTTGCCCCGACTGCGGGAAAATCGTCCGCTCAGGAGCCGTCCTCTATGAGGAGCCGCTCGACGACAGCGTCGTAACCAAGACTCTTCACTACATCCGCAATGCCGACGTGCTGATAGTTGCCGGCACCTCGCTCGCCGTCTATCCGGCGGCAGGTTTCATAAACTACTACCCCGGCAACAAGCTCGTCTTCATTGAGAAGAATCCGAGTGTCACCAACCGCCGCGCCGACTATACCCTCCATGGCAAGGCGGGGGAGATATTGGATAGGCTATAACCAAAAAAATAAGTACCCTACGGGTACTTATTTTTTTGGTGGGAGAGGATACGCATTCTGCTCCGCAGAATGCGGTGAAAATCGGTTCTTCTTTATCGGATTGAGCCTGAACGCACTTCTGCATTCCTTAAGCATTCGGAATGCACGACGCCGATTTTCATCCGAGCTCTTCATACATCCCCATCAAACCAAACAAAAAACACCCATAAAGGGTGTTTTTCATTTGGTGGGAGAGGATGGATTCGGACCATCGAAGCTGAAAAGCAACAGATTTACAGTCTGCCCCCTTTGGCCACTCGGGAACTCTCCCATATTTGATTTACAGAAAGCCATCAGGCTTACTTGTGGAGCTGGTGGACGGACTTGAACCCCCGACCTGCTGATTACAAATCAGCTGCTCTACCAACTGAGCTACACCAGCAAGCACTCAACAACGTATGATATGATAACATATCGGAGCTCAAATGTCAAGCGTTTTTTGAAATATTTTTTTAGAAAGCTCAACGCAGGGCACTTGCTAACCCTGCGTTGAAAATTTATCAGAGAAAAATGAATTTACCAGGTGGTGTGCCCCGAATAGCTCGACTCGATCAAATCCGCCGAGCCGATTATCGAGACGGAGCTCGAGCCGACCGAGAGCGCATAAACTCTTCCGTCGCTCATGACATAGAGGATTCCGTTCGAGAGCTCAGCTCTTCCAAACTCGAATGCGCTGTCGACCTCGTGGGTCTCGACCGTTCCGACAAGGGTGAAGCCCGCGTCGCCGAGCTTATAGATTGCATAGGTGCAGCAATAATCGAAGCCGTCGAAGTATTTATACGGAACACCGACAAGACCGTTTGCCGCGTCCAGATAGAGAATTCTGTTGTCGCTGAGAGCCGGACTGTCGCAGTCCTCGGAGGAAATCATCGTCTCCGCAGAAACCGCCAACTCGCCGACGTTATCCGTCTCAAGATACGCGAGCATCAGCATTCCGCTGTCGTCCTCGGTGAGGGTGACATATCCGTCGCCGAAGGATTGAAGCCCGAGTGTGAGGTCGACGCTGTCGTTACTCTCGATAATAGCCGGATTCGACGGGTCGGAGAAGTCCGCCACCTTGGTGTCATCCCCATTTCCGATAATCACCTTCATGCCGTCGAAGGTCACCGTCTGGTAAGCCGACGGGAAGTCAGCCTCCGAAAGGAGATTCAGGTTTTCATCGAAAGCATAGACGGCTGTTATATATCCGTTCTCGCCGCTTCTTAATGTCGCAACGAGAAGAACGTCATCACTCAAGCTTATTCCGCCGGTAAGGGCAACGCCCTCGATGGTTGCGGAATAGCTGAAGGTCGCCGCTCCGCCCGAAAGAGTGAGCTTTTCAACGGAGGTTTCCTCCGTTCCGGTGTAGCCGAAGACATAGACCGCATCCTCCGAAACGACCACCTTGCCCTCAGAGCCGAGAACCGCCTGAACGGAAACGGGGCACGACGGGAGCGCCGCCGCAATTCCTCCGACGACGGTGTAATCAAGCGTCGAGAAGGATTCGGGGATAAGGATGTTTGTCGCTTCTATATAGAGCTTTTCGCCGTTTACGTTGTAGCTCGGGACATAGCTGTCAAGATTGTCGCCCGTGAGAAGCGTATTATGGTATTCGTCGTAGCTTGTGACGACATAGACATAGCCATCATCAAATACGGACTCAAGGTAGCTTCCGCTGAACGAGACCACAGAAGCGGTTGTGATGCTTCCGTCAGTCGAGATGTCATAGACAACGACCTCGGCTGAATAGCTCGTGACGGTGTTTCCACCGTCCGAGTAGACGGAGGAAAGGATGCCCTCAACAAGCGATTCTTCGGTCGTCGCATTCGCCTGGATGGAAACCGGCTCCTCGGTCGTTACCGAGTAGACCGCGATGAGTCTTGAATCGACGGCATAGATATCCTCGAGCACTCTCGTCTCGAAAAGACCGTTCTCGGGGACGGTATCGCCGATATACTCAAGCGTGCCGGTGTCGGAAAGGATGACCTTGACGGTGCTTCCGTCCTTGATGTATATAATGTCGTTGCAGATAAGATAATTATCGTCGAGTTCGCCATCGGCGATTGTCGGGAGCCTTACTCCCTCGCTCAGGGTTACGTCCGGCTCGGTGTCGGTTGTTTCGACACTCTCGGAGGCTTCCTCCTCGGTCGGGCTTGTAGCCTCCGGCTCGGTAGCCGTGGTTACGGAAGCGTCGGTCTCGGCGTCTGTATCAACGGTGCTGTCCGAGTCGCTTGTGCTCTCGGAGCCGTTTTCGTTGTAAGAATTTTCAATCTCGGCGATTGCGGAATCAAGGGTTACTCTGTCCTCGTCGTCGGCATAATATTTCTTGAATGTCTTGTGGATTTCGTCATAGTCGGAAGCATAGGTTGAGCCCTTCGAGTCGGTCTCGACCGTCTCGACTTCCCCGAGATCAAAGTATCTCACGCACCCAAGGACGAGTGCCGCACATGCCGCAAGCGATGCAACTGTGCGATAGATTCTCGTGCGCTTTGTGTTGGAGCTGACAGTAATCTGCTTCTTTTCAGGCTTCTTATTCGCCTTTTCGGTTGTATCGATAGAGTCGACAGAGGTCGGGACTTCGTTTGCAGTAACGGTTATCTCGGACCTAAGCTCAGAACTCTTAGCTGATTCCAACTGATGAGCTTCCAGAAACGCGACGATATTGTCCGGCTCAAGTCTTTCCGGCACGGAAATATTCTGCATCATTTCCCAGTAAACACTGTTCTTATTAGCCATCCCGACACTCCTTTCTATTGAAATTAATTTATTTGTTTGGGCAGACAGGTTGCGAAGCAACCTACAATATCCGCCCCTACACTAATCAGATAGCGCTTTTCGTAGCTTCTGCTTTGCTCGTGCTATATACGTTCGCACGGTGGCGTTGTTGATTTCGGTGATTTTGCTCACCTCGTCGCTCGTGTAGCCGTAGATGGCGTTAAGCGTGAAGCAAATCTTTTCGTTGTGACTCAGCCCCTCGATGTGCTCGAGTAGCTCGATTCCCTCATACTTCGCTTCGTTGACGGGGATGTCGTTCATCTCGCCTTCCTCGGCGTCCTCATAGTCCGAGGTGGTGGAGCTGATATACTCTCGCTGACTGATATATTCCGCCTGTTTTCGCTTTATCTTGGCGGTCAGGATTTTGACCATCCAACCCTGGAAAGCCTCTTCGTTCTTGAGATTCTTAATCCCCGTGAAAGCATCCAAAACCGCGTCGCTCACGGCATCCGCCGCATCGTCCGCATTGTTAAGGTTACACAGTGCGTAGTAATAAAGGTCTTTATAAATGGCGGAATAAAGCTCGCCGAACGCAGAAGCATCGCCCCGCCTTGCACGGGTCACAAGCTCCTTGAAGTCGGATTTCATATATCAGTCTCACCTCGATTCGCTGTAAGATATTATATTACCACTATCCACACAGCCTCTTCATCGAAGTGCTTCTGTATAAATAGTGTCCGAAAAACCCGATTTTGTTTCAACCGAAATTAAAAAATTTTTTGTGGTGCTGATGTAGGATGGAAGTTTGCCGAAGGCAAATCTTCCGCAGGAATGAGCAACGCTCATTCCTGTTATTATACACGAATTCATCCCCGATTACAAGACACTCTGACAAAAAACATCATTTTATACAACTGTTTTTACATAGCGTGCCAAGAGAAAAGCCGGCACGAAGCCGGCTCTCCCCTATTTTAATCGATTGCGCGTAACTTTTTACTTGACGGTAACAGACATGTAGCTGCACGCCTTGAGGTCGGTTGAAAGGTCAGTCTGATAAGGAACTGCAACAACTCTTACCTTGTAGGTTGTGCCGGATGTGAGACCGGTGATTGTGGTCGAGGTGCCGCTTGTTACGGTAGCCTTGCACTTGTAGGTGGAGCTTGAACCCTCGGCAACATAGACCTTATAGCTGGTTGCGCCGGAAACGGCAGTCCAGGAAACGGTTATCGAGCCGCTCGAAGAGCTTGTTACTGATGTCAGGCTCGAAAGAGTTGCCGTGCTTGCTACGGGATCGGTAGCGGTGACGGTCGAGGTCTTTGTCGAGCAGGTGATGGTAACGGTGCCGGAGCTGTAGCCGGTGTCAGCTACTACATAGAAGTCATAGCTTGTGCCGTCGTTGAGACCCTTGATGGTAACAGCGGTCTTCGTGACGGTTCCTGCCTTCTTCCATGTGGAGTTAGAGGATCTCTTCCAGTAAACGGTGTAGGAAGTAGCATCGTCAGCCGCAGTCCAGGAAAGGGTAATCTTTCCGCTGTTGCCCGAAGTAGCCTTGAAGGAAGTCGGGTAGACGGAAGCGTCACTGTCGGAAGATGAGCTGGAATCAGACCCGGTGCCGGTACCTGAGATATAGGTAATTTTGCCTACAGTTTTCAAGCCGCCGGAAGAAGTAATCGCATAGACATAAGCTATGAAGGAAGCATTCTTTCCATAAGGAATGGTGGCGCTATTAGTAGTAACAGTCTGCGAAGAAGATCCGGTCGAGTTTACACCACCATACATAACGTAGTAAGCGGTTGCTCCACTGACCTTATCCCATGTAAGAGTGGTGCCAAGTGTAGTCTGAGAAGAAATGTAGACACCGTCGGTTTCAGTAGAAGTAGCAGTCGTGGTGTTGGTTGTGCTCGAGGACGAGCTAGAAGTGGTTGTTGCCGCGACAGTAGCAGACGCCCAAGCACCGGTTACGAGCGCAGAGCCCGTCGAATCCATAGGTATAACGTAGATTGTGACAGCGTAGGTATTAGCTACGGGAATGGTAGCGCTTGTAGCAGATGTTGTAAGTGTAGTGCCGGTTGTGTTTGAGCCAACTACATAGTAAACAAGGTATGTGTCTGCGCCCGAGTAAGCGGTCCAAGAAATCGTCTTGTAGCTTGCATACGAATAAACGGTGCATCTGGTACCGGAAGTCGTAGTGTAAGTGGTTGTGCTCGTGCTCGAGCCGGTGACTCCTCCTATAATTGTTGTATTGCCAACAGTAGCGAGGCTGTTTCCGTTCGCATCATAAGCATAGACATAGATAGAGTAGCTTGTAGAAGGATAGAAGAACTCATAAGTGAATTTAGTTGCAGTGCCGTAGTAAAGTCTGGTAGAACCTGCGTATACAGCGTAGTAGGTAGCCCCGGAATAAGCACTCCAGGACAAAGTATAACTGTAAGTGGCGTTAGAAGTAATACCGTTGCTCACAACGCTTATACCACTGGTATCACTCGAGCCAGACAAGCCGTTAATAGTTCCTGTTGTTCCGGAAACGATATACGCATAGCCTATTGTAGCTGAAGTGTTGCTTGAGGTTATACCATATACATACACGGTATACGAATGACCGGTGATAAGGCTCAGCGACTTAGAGGTACTGCTTGTTGTTGTATATCCACTGCCGCTTGAACTTGTGGAATCAACGTATCTGATGTAGTAGGAAGAATAGCTGCTCGAGCCGTTCCAGGACAAGGTATAAGTAGTTGCCCCAGTAGAAGAGCTCGAAGAACCTGCTACTACATACAAACCGGAAGCATAGCCAGTAGTAGAACCTGAGCTGGAGCTACCTATTTTGCATGTGTCAACAGTAGTGGAAGCTCCCTCATTACCCGATTTACTCCATCCTATAAGAGATACGGAGTAAAGAGAAGAATAAGCTACACTGATAGTAGTACCACTTGTTGCATTCTTTACCTCTGTGCCGGAATCACTGCTTGATGTCTTGTAGAGGAGAGAATAGCTTGAATAGCTATCATCAGTCCAAGTTACCTTAACGGCGCTGTCACCCGATTGAGTAACGACAAGACCACCTGAAGTATTGCTTGATGCAGTGTAAGTTACACTCTCAGTATCCGGCAAGGTAGTTGCATAGGTTCCATCAACATATACATCAACATTGAGAAGCAAAGAGCCAGAAGCAGTGATTTCTATTTCATCTACACTGGTTGTGTCTGACTTCGTGGATGATGATGCAAGTGTCTTGGAGTTTGTCTTATCGGTGAGCGTGTAAGTGTAAGTAATCGCTGTTGCACTGGAATCAGTGTAAGACCATTCGATTTTTACAGTGTTATCGCCGTTATCAGTGATAGACGCTGAACCTGTCGCCGCAAACACCGAGAGATTGAGCATGGAGACTGCCAGAATGAGGGCGGTTGCCAATGCTAAAAGTCTTTTAGTCATTTTTTATGACACTCCTTTTTTCAAAAATTTTTTAGATTCCCCCTTAGGAGTTACCTCCTGCAGGTTACCGAGTACATTATAACATCTTTTGCCCTGTTGTAAACCCCGAATTATTAATTTTCACAGGGAGAAAATTAATTTTTCGACTCAGAATCACATTTCCGAGGTTGCAATTCGTCTGAAAAGGTGTTACACTTATAATACAAATTGAGTGGCGCAATTATTGCACCCGAGAAAAATATTTTTCAAAAAATTTTTTGAAAGGACATGAAAACAAATGACAACTGTAACAAGAAGAGATTTCGGATGCCTCTCGACCGGCGAACCCATCTCGCTCTATGAGCTCAAGAACTCAATCGGCGCGTATGTCGAAATCATCACCTACGGCGGAGCTATCCGCTCGATAAACGTCCCCGACAAGAACGGCTATATCGCCGACGTAGCTCTCGGATATGACGACATTTCCGGCTATGAGAATCAGGACAAGTACATCGGCGCGCTCATCGGTCGCCACGGCAACAGAATCGAGGACGCAAAGTTCAAGCTCGGCAGAAAGACCTATACCCTCGGCAAGAACGACGGCAGAAACAATCTCCACGGCGGCTTTGAGGGCTTCAACAAGAAGATTTGGGACGCATCCGTTGACGGCGAAAAGCTCGTCCTCAACTACACCTCTCCCGACGGCGAAGAGGGCTTCCCGGGAACGCTTCACGTCACCGTCAAGTACTCCTTCGACGACGACTGCGCACTCAAGATAGACTATAATGCGGTAGCCGAGAGCGACACCATTTGCAACCTCACCAACCACTGCTACTTCAACCTCGACGGTCAGGGCACAGGCTCGATCGAGAAGCATTCTCTCAAGATTAACGCCACCCACTTCACGGTCGGCAATTCCGAGTGCCTCCCCACCGGCTATGTTGCAAAGGTTGAGGGCACACCGCTCGACTTCACCGACTTCCACGTCATCGGCGAGAGAATCAACCAGAAGCACGAGCAGCTCGTCTTTGCCGGCGGCTACGATCACAACTGGTGTCCCGACGGCGAGGGCTTCAGGCACATGGCAACTCTCAAGGCGGCTAACGCCGGACGCACGATGGAAGTATGGTCGGACACCCCCGGCATGCAGTTCTATTCCGGCAACTTCCTCAACGGCACAGCCCCCTACGGCAAGAACGGCAAGCCGGTCGAGAAGCGCGACGGACTCTGCCTCGAAACCCAGTTCTATCCGAACGCCATGAAGTTCGACAACTTCGAGAAGCCGATACTCAAGGCTGGAGAGAAGTATCATCACGTTACGGTGTATAAGTTCAGCGTTTGATAAACCCCTCCACCGGCTTCGCCGGTCCCCCTCCCCTTTCAGGGGAGGCTTTTTTTTGCTCTCGCAAAAGTTTGTGCAGAATACAAAAAGGCTCCCCTGAAAGGGGAGCTGGCGCCCGAAGGGCGACTGAGGGGTTTGCATGAAGCACTTTCCTCCCGCATATGCTTTAACAGCATGTACGAGAGGATGTTTTTTATGACCCGTTCGCAGAATAAGCTCCGAAAACAAAAGCTCCTTGCTATCGAAGCCGATATCAAGGAGATTTCTGATGCTATTGAAGTTGCCGAGAGCTGTTTTAACGAGACGACCGACAGCGACCTGATGGACGCGCTTATCTACGATCGTGCGGCTCTTGAGTCCCGTTATAACTATCTGATAAGAGAGCTCAAGACTTTGGAAGAAGTCACTCAATAAACCTGCCGATGCGCTTGCGGACGGCTTCCGCCATGGGTCCGATTGTAAGAGCCATCAGAACCGTCACGATTCCGACCGTGCCGCCGATGAGATATCCGAGAACGGCATAGCCGCCGTCCCAGAGGATACGGACAACCCGGAACGGGAGCTTTTTCTGCGCCTTGAAGATGATTTCGGGAATCGAATCATAGGGCGATGCGCCGAGCCCAACCGAGGTGTAGACCGCAACCGAGAAGACGAATATGCAGAGTATCACAACGCAGGCGACAATCTTCTCGGGCATTGTCGTGAATGAAAAATCGGGCAAGATTAGCGTCCGAAGCCATGTCATGAAGTCGCAGGCATAGCCGACGATGAACATGTTGCAAACTGTTCCGATGCCGATGTTCTCCCTCCCCTTCCAGAAAACGAAGACGAAGAGAACGCAGTTGATGAGCGCCTGCCAGCTCCCGAAGCTTATGCCGAGGATTTCCGCCATGGCGAGATTAACGACCGAGCAGGGGTCGGTGCCCCAAGCCAGAAGGTTCAGCCACGACACGCAAAAGCCCATCATCGTGACCGCCACGACGCAAAAGATAACACGCCGAGCCATATGCGGCTTGCGGAAGATTGATATAAGAAAGTCTTTCATATTTGCAGCCCCAATACTATACCGTCGTTAATTCTTTTGACTCCTGGAATTCCTTCAGCCGTTCCAAGAGCAAATCAATATCCGTGCAATAATTCGGACGTAGCCCGCTTTCGTATGCAGTCAGATAGGATTGACACTCAGAAACTATTCTGCTTTCGTTGTTGTCAATCAGATTTATGACTGCCGTCTGATATTTACCGCTACCCATATTGAATTTATAAGTGTATTTTTCATCAATCGGAAACATCTTTATGTAGTGAATGCCGTGACGATGTCCAAGCTTGGTTGTTTTTCGGGGAGGCAAGGCAAAAAATTGTGACTTTGGGACAAATGAAGGAATATTTGAACGCAACGGAACAGCGAAAGTATGATATTCACCTTTATACTTCAATCTGACAATCAAAACGCAGGGACGGGTGTGCTTGCGGAGCACCTGCTCATCTTCGTAATACACGTCTAAGAGCTCTTCGCTTATTGTCACTATCCTCATTTTAACACTTTCCTTCTCAAAATCAAAGCCCACCAAAAAGGTAGGCTCGATTCACATACAAATGAGTGATATTCTACGCGATTTTGCTCGCACCCCGTCACCCCGGAGGCATTAGCAGTAGTAACTGCTTCACACAAGTGGGTAATATTCTACGCTTTCTGAAATCAGATTGCATCCCGTTACCCGCGGAGATATTATCAGTTACGGAGTAACTGATTCACACAAGTGAGTGATATTCTACACAGCCCGACAAAGCGGACCGGCTTGCAAGCAAACCGTTCCCCGTCACTCACGGAGGCTAAACATGACTACACCCAAAAGGGGAGCCGTACAAGGATGATATTTTGCGTGGTTTGAAGCAACCACACCCCGTCACCTACGGAGGCTAAACATATTCGCAAGCGAATTGTTCACTGCGTGATGTCTCCATCCCGCACTATTATTATACACTATGCGTCTGAAAAATGCAATACCTTAATCAAAAAATATTGCAATCACACTTTTGCCAAGGTTGCCGCCATAACCGCCTTGATAGTGTGCATACGGTTTTCAGCCTCCTGGAAGACAGCGGACTTCGGGCTTTCGAAGACCTCGTCGGTGACCTCCATGCAGTCGATGCCGAACTTCTCGTTTATCAGCTTGCCGGTGGTGGTCTTCAAATCGTGGAAGGACGGCAGGCAGTGCATGAATACAGCGTTGTCGGTGGCGTCCATGAGCTTACTGTTCACCTGATAGGGCGACAGATCGGCGATTCTCTCCGCCCAGACCTCGTCCGGCTCGCCCATCGAAACCCACACGTCGGTATAGACGACGTTCTGGTTTTTAGCCGCCTCGGCAGGGTCTTCCGCCAGAGTGATGCTTCCGCCGCTCTCTTTTGCGAGCTCTTCGCAGGTTTTAACGAGCTCAGCATTAGGGAAGTATTTTGCGGGAGCACAGGCGGTGAAGTTCAGACCCATCTTGGCGCAACCGACCATAAGCGAGTTGCCCATGTTATACCTTGCGTCGCCCATATAGAGGAAATTGATGCCCTTCAGGTGCCCGTAAATCTCCTTGATAGTCAGGAAGTCGGCAAGAATCTGCGTCGGGTGGAACTCGTTTGTCAAGCCGTTCCAGACGGGGACATCGGAATACTTTGCGAGCTCCTCGACAATCTCCTGCCCGTAGCCGCGGTATTCGATTCCGTCAAACATCGAGCTAAGCACTCTTGCCGTGTCGGCGATGCTTTCTTTCTTGCCTATCTGCGAGCCCGACGGGTCGAGATATGTGCAACCCATGCCCAAATCATGCGCCGCTACTTCAAAAGAGCAACGGGTGCGGGTGCTCGTCTTCTCAAAGATGAGGGCGACGTTCTTGCCCTCGCAGAGCTTGTGCGCAACGCCGGCTTTTTTCTTCGCCTTGAGGGTCGCCGCAAGCTCGATAAGCCCTTCTATTTCATCGGGAGTGAAGTCAAGAAGCTTCAGAAAATCCCGTCCGTAAAGATTCATTTCTGTTCAATTCCCTTCTTAAGATTACTTATTCTTTCTTTTGCATCGGCAATCTGCTTCTCGACGGAGCTTATCGAGGTTCCGCCCTCGCTGATTCTCTTGTCGACGCAGGTCTTGAGGTCGATTTCAGCGTATAAATCGCTGTCAAACAGCTCGCTGAACTCTTTGTATTCCGAGAGCTCCATCGTTTCAAGTACTTTTCCGGTCTCGATGCACTTAGCGACGATTCTGCCGCTGATTTTATAGGCACTTCTGAACGGCAAGCCCTTTCTGACGAGGTAGTCCGCCAGGTCTGTGGCATTTATGAAGCCCTTCTGCGCCGCAGTCATCATGTTTTCGCGGTTCGCCTTCATGGTCTCAATCATTCCGGTGAAGACGTCGAGGCACATCTTGACGGTGTCAATGCCGTCGAAGAGGCATTCTTTATCTTCTTGCATATCTTTGTTGTATGCCAACGGCAAGCCCTTGAGAACGGTCAGGATAGTAATCAAATCGCCATAGACCCTTCCGGTCTTGCCACGAACCAGCTCCGCCATGTCGGGGTTTTTCTTTTGCGGCATGATCGACGAGCCGGTCGTGAAGCTGTCCGAGAGCTCAATGAATTTGAACTCCCAGCTCGACCAGAGAACTATTTCCTCGGAAAATCTCGAGAGGTGCATCATGATGATGGACAAATCCGAGAGGGTCTCGCAGACGAAATCCCTGTCCGAAACGCCGTCAATGCTGTTTCTGCAAACCGAGTCAAAGCCTAATTTTCTTGCCTCATATCCCCTGTCGGTCTGATATGTAGTACCCGCCAAGGCACAGCTTCCGATAGGAGAAACGTTGACCCGGGCTTTTGCGTCCTCAAGCCTCGAAATATCTCGCCCGAGCATCTCGACATAGCACATCAGCTGATGCCCGAAGGTAATGGGTTGCGCTCTCTGGAGATGCGTATAGCCGGGCATGACGTAGTCTTTGTATTCTTCGGCTTTCGCGACAACTGCTTCACACAGCGAAATAAGCTTCTCCTGAATAGAGCCGATTTCGGTTCGTGTGTACATCCTCGTGTCGAGCGCCACCTGATCGTTGCGGCTACGGGCGGTATGAAGCTTCTTTCCGACGTCGCCCAAGCGAGAGGTGAGCACCTCCTCGACGAACATGTGGATATCCTCGCAGTCGGGGTTGATTTTGAGCTTCCCCGAGTCAAGGTCGGATAAAATTTCCGAGAGCCCGTCGATAAGCTGATTGGCTTCATCCTCCGAGATAATCCCCGTCGCCCCGAGCATCGAAGCATGCGCCATACTGCCGGTGATATCCTCGCGATACATCCGGCTGTCGAAGTGAATAGACGAGTTGAAGTCGTCGGCGAGGGTGCTTGTGTCGCCGCTAGTTCGACCTGCCCACATTTTTGCCATAGTTATACCTCCTGGAAACCCCTCCACCACCGCCTTCGGCGGCGGTCCCCCTCCCCTTTCAGGGGAGGCTTTGACTACCTACTACAAAAAGTTGTGATAGAAGGAAAATAGGCTCCCCTGAAAGGGGAGCTGTCAGCGAAGCTGACTGAGGGGTTTACCTCAACCCATTCTTCGCCTTCATCTTCGCGTAAACCTTGGTCGGGAGACCGTAGAGGTTGATGAAGCCGCCGGCGTCCTTCTGGTCGTAGACCTCGTCCTCGTCGAATGTAGCGATTTCGGGGTCGTAAAGGGAGTAAGGAGAGGTTACGCCTGCGTTGATGATGTTGCCCTTATAGAGCTTGAGGGTTACGTCGCCGGTGACGGTCTTCTGGGTCGACTTTACGAACGCAAGAATTGCCTCGGTAAGAGGACTGAACCACTGGGCGTTATATACGAGCTCCGCAAGCTTCTGAGCTACGAGAGACTTATAGTGAGCGGTTTCTTTGTCAAGGGTGATGGTCTCGAGGGTTTCGTGAGCGTGATAGAGGATTGCGCCGCCGGGGGTCTCATAAACGCCCCTGCTCTTCATGCCGACAAGGCGGTTCTCGACGATGTCAAGAAGCCCGATGCCGTTCGCACCGCCGAGCTTGTTAAGCTCTGTAACGAGCTCGGTTGCGTTCATCTCTACGCCATTAACGGAAGTGGGAACGCCCTGCTCGAAGTGGAGCTTCACATAAGTGGGCTCATCGGGAGCCATTTCGGGCGAAACGCCCATCTCAAGGAATCCGGGCTTGTTGTACTGCGGCTCGTTTGCCGGGTCTTCGAGGTCGAGACCCTCGTGAGAAAGATGCCAGAGGTTCTTGTCTTTGGAGTAATTGGTCTCACGGTTAATCTTGAGGGGAACGTTGTGAGCCTCGGCGTAGTCGATTTCCTCGTCGCGGGACTTGATATCCCACTCTCTCCAAGGAGCGATAATCGGGATGTCGGGGGCGAAAGCCTTGATTGCGACTTCGAAACGAACCTGGTCGTTGCCCTTGCCGGTGCAACCGTGGCAGATGGCGTCTGCGCCTTCCTTGATTGCGATTTCGGCAATTCTGCGAGCTATCGGAGGACGTGCAAAAGCGGTTCCGAGGAGGTATTCCTCATACTTAGCACCTGCCTGAACGCAAGGGAAGACGAAATCGGTGAGGAACTCTTCGGTCAGATCCTCGATATAGAGCTTCGAAGTGCCGGTCTTAAGCGCCTTCTCCTCAAGCCCGTCAAGCTCAGTTCCCTGTCCGACATTAGCCGAAACAGCGATAATCTCGGGGTTATTATAGTTCTCCTTGAGCCACGGGATGATGATAGAAGTGTCAAGTCCGCCCGAGTAGGCAAGGACGATTTTTTTGATGTTTTCTTTCTTTATACTCATGTTGATTTCCTCCAATGATTTATTGTAGGGGCGGATATCATCCGCCCGTTATTTCGTCGCGATGGCAGGTTCGGGCGGATAATATCCGCCCCTACATCTTGAACACCGCCCTATTATAGCACTACTTGCATAATTATGCAATACCCTTGAATAAAAATTCACTCAGTTTTTCTTGAAATAGTTCACTGTGGCTTCGAACATGCGGATGTCGTAGTTGCCGGGGACGTTTTTGTAGAGCCCGGAGCCGGTTCTTTCCGAATGTCCCATCTTGCCGAAGACCCTGCCGTCGGGCGAGGTGATGCCCTCGACCGCAAAGAGCGAACCGTTCGGGTTGTACCTAACATCCATGCTCGGGTTTCCATCCAAATCGACATACTGCGTGGCAATCTGACCGTTTGCGGCGAGCTTGCGAATCAGCTCCTCGCTTGCAAGGAATCTTCCTTCGCCGTGGGAGATGGGAACGTTCACGATGTCGCCGACATTCATGAGCGAGAGCCATGGCGACTTGTTCGAAGCGATGCGGGTTCTGACAATCTTCGACTGGTGGCGGTTGATGACGTTGAAGGTAAGCGTCGGGCAGTTCTCATCGGTGTCGATAATCTTGCCGTACGGCAGAAGTCCGAGCTTGATGAGTGCCTGGAAGCCGTTGCAGATTCCCGCCATGAGTCCGCCTCTGTTGTCCAAGAGGTCGTGAACGCCGTCTTTAATCTCAGCGTTGCGGAAGAATGCCGTTATGAACTTGCCGCTTCCCTCCGGCTCGTCGCCACCCGAGAAGCCTCCGGGGATGAAGATCATCTGCGCCGTCTTCAATTTTTCGGCAAACGTTTCAACACTGCGGCTGATGCCCTCTGCCGAAAGATTGTTGATAACTAAGATTTCGGGTTCAGCACCAGCATCGGCGAAGGCTTTCGCCGAGTCGCATTCGCAGTTGGTTCCCGGGAAGGCGGGGATCAAAACCTTCGGTTTTGATGAGTTTGAAGTGTGAAGAGTGGAGAGTGGAGTTGAGTTGTAAGTGAAGAGTTCAGCAGTGCCAGAGGTACCGATGTTGCAACTATACACGGATTCCAGTTTGTTCTCATACGGATTTGAGAGCTCCGCAAGAGTAATGCTCTCATCACCATAGGTGATAGCCTCTTCAGCAGTAGTCTCACCTAATAGCTCGGCATCCAGATTTTCAGTAGCTTCGAGGATAAATGCGCCGTAGTTATAGCCGAAGATATCGGGAGTCGAAGCGAACTTAAAGCCGATGGAGTTTCCGATGCCCATCTTGAAGATTGCTTCGGCGATGCCGCCCGATGACGGGGTGTATGCCGCCGCTATCTTGCAGGCTCTCATCCATTCGGTGACTTTCGCGTAGACTTTGAGGAGCGAGCTTGTAATTGGCAGATTATTCTCGTCATATTCAGGCTTGATGAAGTATACTTTATGTCCGGCGCTCTTGAATTCCGGACTGATTATATTATCGGTGGTCGACGTAGTGACTGCAAACGAGACGAGCGTCGGGGGAACGTCGATGTCCTCGAAGGTTCCGCTCATCGAGTCCTTGCCGCCGATGGCGCCGATTTTCAGCTCAAGCTGTACCTTGAATGCACCAAGCAGTGCCGCCAACGGCTTGCCCCAACGCTTCGCATCTTTATTGGAATGCTCAAAGTACTCCTGGAATGTAAGATATACTTCCTCGTCGTCGAACTTCGCACCCGTCGCAACGAGCTTCGAAACGGATTCGATGACCGCCAAGTATGCGCCGTGATAGGGCGACTTCTCGGTGATATATGGATTATAGCCGTACGCCATCAGCGAGCAAGCGTCGGTGTGCTTTTTCTCAACGGAGACCTTCTGCACCATCGCCTGAATGGGCGTGAGCTGATTCTTGCCGCCGAAGGGCATTAAGACCGTTCCGGTGCCGATGGTCGAGTCGAATCTCTCGGAAAGACCCCTCTTCGAGCAAATATTCAAATCTCCTGCAAGCTTCAGATAATTCTCTCTGAAATCGCCGGTGACAGTCTTATCATAGTTTTCAAGCTTAGCCGGTGCGGCATCAATATGCTTCTCGGCACCGTTCGAGTTGAGGAACTCACGGCTGAGGTTGACAATCGACTTGCCGTTCCAGTTCATAACGAGCCTCGGCTCTGCCTTTACTTCCGCAACCTTGCAAGCCTGCAGGTTCTCGGAATGAGCAATCTCGAGGAATCTCTCAAGGTTCTCAGGCTCGATTACAACCGCCATTCTCTCCTGAGATTCGCTGATTGCAAGTTCTGTGCCGTCGAGTCCTTCATACTTCTTAGGGACAGCATTGAGGTCGATTTCCAAGCCGTCGGCGAGCTCGCCGATTGCGACCGAAACGCCGCCTGCGCCGAAGTCGTTGCACCTCTTAATCATGAGAGATGCTTCGCGGTTTCTGAACAGCCTCTGTAGCTTTCTTTCCTCGGGGGCGTTGCCCTTCTGGACCTCCGCGCCGCAGGTTTCAAGAGAAGTGAGTGTATGTGATTTCGAGGAACCGGTCGCGCCTCCGCAACCGTCTCTGCCGGTACTGCCTCCCAAAAGTATTACGATATCTCCCGGCTGTGGAACTTCTCTTCTTACGTTCTCCTCGGGAGTGGCGGCGATTACTGCGCCGATTTCCATTCTCTTTGCGGCATAGCCGGGGTGATAGATTTCGTCGACGATGCCGGTCGCCAAGCCAATCTGGTTGCCATAGGACGAATACCCCGCGGCGGCAGTCGTGACGATTTTACGCTGAGGGAGCTTGCCCTTGATGGTCTCGCTGACGGGGACAGTCGGGTCTGCGGCGCCTGTGACTCTCATAGCGCCGTAGACATAGGCACGCCCCGAAAGCGGGTCTCTGATAGCTCCGCCGATGCAGGTTGCCGCACCGCCGAAGGGCTCAATCTCGGTCGGGTGATTGTGGGTCTCGTTCTTGAAGAGAAGAAGCCAAGGCTCGGTCTTGCCGTCAACGTCGATGTTCATCTTGACGGTGCAAGCGTTTATCTCCTCGGATTCATCCAAATGCGTTAGCTTGCCGGTTTTACGAAGATACTTGACCGCAAGGGTCGCTATATCCATAAGGCAAATCGGCTTGGTTCTGCCGAGGTATTCACGGGTCTTTATGTACTCGTCATAGGCGTCCTGCAAGAGCTTGTCCTCGAAACTTACGTTGTCGATGACTGTCAAGAAAGTCGTGTGACGGCAGTGGTCGGACCAATATGTATCAATCATCCTGATTTCGGTGAGTGTCGGGTCGCGCTTCTCCGAGCGGAAATAGCTCTGACAGAAGGCGATATCGTCATCGTCCATAGCGAGCCCATAGCTTTTTACAAACTCGTCGAGTCCCTTTTCGTCGAGGTCGTTGAAGCCGACGAGCGTCTTGACCTCGGTCGGAATGTCATAATTTAGACTCAGGGTCTCGGGCTTTTCGAGGCTTGCTTCCCTCGCCTCAACGGGGTTGATGACGTATTTCTTTATCTTCGCGATGTCCTCGTCGGAAATATCGCCATAGAGGCAATAAATCTTTGCGGTTCTGATGAGCGGACGCTCGCCCTGGGAGATAATCTGGATGCACTGCGAAGCCGAATCGGCTCTCTGGTCGAACTGACCGGGGAGATATTCGACGGCGAAGACATAGGCGCCATCGGTATCAATCTCGTCCGAGACTATGTCGAGCTGAGGCTCGGAAAAGACCGTCTTCTTTGCGTACTCGAACAGCTCCGGCGTGATGTTCTCGGCGTCATAACGGTTGATAAGCCGGACGTCCCGAAGACCTTCTATGCCAAGAAGTGTCCTCGCTTCGTCCAGAAGCCCCTTCGCCTCCGCCGCAAGCTCTTTTCTTTTTTCGGAATATACACGATATACCATTACTTTCTTGCCTCCAAAGCTCTTTTTCCTATATCTTTCCTCATATACTGATTGTCAAAGTGAATCTTGTCTGTCAGCTGATATGCTTCTTCAATCGCCTCGGGGAGGGTGTCAGCTGTCGCAGTGACTCCCAAGACTCTTCCGCCTGAGGTCACAAGCTTGCCGTCTTTAAGAGCGGCGCCGGCAACATAAACATTCGGCGCAACGTCCTCAGGGATGGTGATTTCATAGCCCTTTTCGTACGAGACGGGATAGCCCTTCGAAGCCATAACGACACAGCAGGCGCTTCCCCGAGAAAACTCGACCTCGGTCTCGCTGAGAGTTCCGTTTGTGCAAGCCTGCATAATCGTGAGCAAATCGCTCTTCAGGAGCGGCAGGACGACCTGGGTCTCCGGGTCGCCGAAGCGGCAGTTATACTCGATTACCTTCGGTCCATCCGGGGTGAGCATCAGTCCGAAGTAAAGACAGCCCTTGAAGGTTCTCCCCTCTTTATTCATGGCGTCGATGGTCGGGAGGAAAATCTTCTCCATGCACTCGCTCGCCACTTCTTCCGTGTAATACGGGTTCGGGGCGATTGTGCCCATGCCGCCGGTGTTGAGCCCCGTGTCGCCGTCGCCCGCTCGCTTATGATCCATAGAGGAAACCATCGGCTTGACGACCTTGCCGTCGGTGAACGACAGGACGGAAACCTCGGGACCTGTGAGGAACTCCTCGACAACGATTTCGTTTCCGCTCGCGCCGAACTTCTTGTCGACCATAATGGTCTTGACGGCGTCGATTGCTTCTTCGCGTGTCATGCAGACGAGCGCTCCCTTGCCGAGAGCCAAGCCGTCGGCTTTTACGACCGTCGGGATAGGCGCGGTCTCAAGGTACTCAAGCGCCTTCTCGGCATCGTCAAATACTTCGTACTTTGCGGTCGGGATGCCGTATTTTTTCATCAGGTTCTTCGAAAAGACCTTACTGCCCTCGATAATGGCGGCGTTCTCTGCCGGACCGAAGCAGGGAATCCCCGCCTCGTTCAGCGCATCGACGCACCCGAGAACAAGCGGGTCATCGGGAGTGACAACGGCGTAATCAATCTTATTGTCAGTCGCAAACTTCACAATCCCGCCAATATCCGTCGCCGAAACATTCACGCACTCCGCATCCGCGGCAATTCCGCCGTTTCCCGGCAAAGCGTAAATCTTCTCGACGTCTTTATTTTCTTTGAGTTTCTTAATTACAGCGTGCTCTCTGCCGCCGGAGCCAACGACTAATAGCTTCATAGAAAGCTCTCCTTTTCTCTGGGTTTTACTTTTGGCAAAGCAATCATGTAGGGGGCAGAGAAGTTTGGCTTTGCCAAACTTCCGAAGTTCGCTTGCGAACTTCTACATCCAGCCCGCTACTAAGCGCCAACCGAAGGGTTCGGGCGGATAATATCCGCCCCTACAAAATTCAATCAGTGGTGGAAGAGGCGCATGCCGGTAAACGCCATAACCATTCCGTACTTATTGCACCTCTCGATGCAGACGTCGTCGCGGATGGAGCCGCCGGGCTCGGCGACGTACATAACGCCGCTACGATGCGCTCTTTCGATGTTGTCATCAAACGGGAAGAAAGCGTCGGAGCCACAGGAGACTCCCGTGATGCTGTCGAGGTATTCTCTCGCCTCAGCATCAGTAAGCGGCTCGGGCTTCTCGGTGAAGTATCTTTCCCATACGCCGTCGGCGGTGACGTCTTCCTCGTTCTTATTGATATATCCGTCGATTACGTTGTCACTGTCGGGTCTGCCGAGGGTATCTTTAAACGGAAGGTTGAGAACCTTGTCATGCTGACGAAGGAACCATGTGTCCGCCTTGCCGCCCGCAAGACGTGTGCAATGGATTCTTGACTGCTGTCCCGCACCTACGCCGATAGCCTGCCCGTCATAAGCATAGCAGACGGAGTTCGACTGGGTATACTTAAGTGTGATAAGCGATATAATCAGATCTCTTGCCGCATCGTCGGGGAGATTCTTGTTTTCCGTCACGATGTTCGAGAGAAGCTCGCGATTGATTTCGAAGTTGTTTCTTCCCTGCTCAAATGTAATTCCGAAGACCTGCTTGTGCTCAATCGGGTCGGGAACGTAGTCGGGGGCAATCTGAACGATGTTATAGTTCCCCTTCTTCTTCGACTTGAGAATCTCGAGAGCTTCGTCTTCATAGCCGGGGGCGATGATTCCGTCGGAGACCTCGCGCTTTACAAGCAAAGCGGTCTTTACGTCGCAGACATCCGAAAGCGCAACCCAGTCGCCGAATGAGCACATTCTGTCGGTGCCTCTTGCTCTTGCATAGGCGCAAGCGAGCGGAGACTCGTCCAAGCCCTCGATATCGTCGACAAAGCAAGCCTTCTTGAGCTTCTCGGGGAGAGGAAGACCGACCGCCGCACTCGTCGGGCTGACATGCTTGAAGGATGCCGCCGCAGGAAGCCCCAAGGCTTCTTTCAGCTCCTTTACGAGCTGCCAAGAGTTGAATGCGTCCAAGAAATTGATATATCCCGGTCTGCCGTTGAGGATTTCGATAGGCAGGTCAGACCCGTCCTGCATGAATATCTTCGACGGCTTCTGGTTCGGATTGCAACCGTATTTGAGTTCAAATTCTTTCATGATTTTGGTCTCCTCTCTTATTTCTCGTTCTTGTTTATAAGCCTGTAATCGCTCTTGCCGGTTTCAAGGTTGATGTATTCGACATAAAGCGAAATCTTGTTGTCTTCGTTCAAGCCTTCCCAGATGCTGTCCGCAAACTCGTCGATGCTATTAGGCACGCTGATTCTCTCCGGCTCGCCCTGAAACGTGGGAATCGGGTTTCCGTCTGTCACATAGGTGTGGATGAAGTGCCCGAGCCCTACCTTTGCGGGATATGAATATGTATATCTTGCACAGTCGGACCCTTCGGCGTCGATGCTCTTTAAGATGCTCATCTGATAGGAATATTTATCTCCGAACTGCAAAACAGCGCTGATTCTCGGCGTCCAGTTCGGGGCGTCTGGCTCGAATTCTCTTGACTCAAGGGCTTCCGAAAAGCTCTTGCCTTCCTTCAAGCCGTCATAGATGGTGTCAGTCTGGTCGCCGTTCGTGACGATTACACTATTGCCGATGCTTCTTACAGCCGCATAGATGATGAGGCTCGGGTCCTCGACCAAGGACGCGTCGAACGGCTCGGTATAGAGCGTGTCGCCCTTGAGGGTGAAAACTCGGTTACGGCTGTTATTGCTTCTTCCCATGATGAAATAGGCATAAGCCGCGTTTTTGCCGTCTTCCGTGAGACCGACGCAGATTCCGCGCCCGACATACGGATTGCCGTTAATTCTGTCGTAAATCGACTTCTTCTCGTAAATATCTCCGATATTTGTGTCCATCATTTGCACTCCTTACTATCCATAATCTCTTTTGAAACGAGTTCAGCCGCCTCGGGAAGAAGCTTCCACTCCGCTTCCTGCATGACCCGAAGCTGTAGTGATTCCGGAGTATCGTCCGGGTTTATATAAACGGCTTTCTGGAGTATAATCTCCCCACCGTCGGGAATCTCGTTGACGAAGTGAACCGTCGCACCGGTAACTTTCACTCCACGTGCAAGTGCCGCTTCATGAACTTTGAGTCCATAGTAACCCTGTCCGCAGAAGGACGGAATCAGCGACGGATGAATGTTGATAATTCTTCGGGGGTATCTCTTTGTGAAATCCTCGGATAAAATGCTCAAAAATCCCGCAAGAATTATGATTTCGGCACCCGATTCGTCAAGAAGTTCGACAATCTTCGACTCGAACTGAGATTGCGTCATCTCCTTTTTCGGGACGACTTCAGCTCTGATTCCGACTTTTTTGGCTCTTTCCAAGGCATAAGCTTCCCGGTTGCTTGCGATTACTATCACAATCTCGCCGCTTTTGATTACCGAGCCCTGAGCGTCGATAAGCGCCTGCAGGTTCGTTCCACCGCCTGAAACCAAAACAGCGATTTTAGTTCTCTTAGCTTGCGAAGCATGCTGTGGCATCAGACTACCTCAATCTTTCTGTCGGACTTGACAATCTTGCCGATGACATAGGCCTCCTCGCCCTCGGCGTGAAGAATCCTGAGCGCTTCGCCCTCGTCCTCCTTCGAAACGACGATGCTCATTCCGACGCCCATATTGAACGTGTTGAACATGTCTCTCTCGGAGATTCTGCCCTTTTCGGCGATGAGGTCGAATATCGGGGGCGCCTTGACCGCCGACTTCTCGATAAGAGCGCAGTAGCCGTCGGGGATACTCCTCGGGATATTTTCATAGAAGCCGCCGCCGGTGATGTGGGAAATGCCCTTGACCTTAACGCTCTCAAGAAGCTTGAGAACAGGCTTGACATAAATCTTTGTGGGAGTCAGAAGGGTTTCGCCGATTGACTTGCCGCCGAGCTCCTCAAGAGGGGACTTTATGTCTGCGGTCTCGACGTTAAGGACTTTGCGGACGAGCGAGAAGCCGTTCGAATGGACTCCGCTCGAGGGAAGAGCGATGATAACGTCGCCTTCCTGCATTGTCGAATGGTCTATAATCTTCTCTTTGTCGACAATGCCTACCGCAAAGCCGGCAAGGTCGTATTCATAAGCCTTGTAGAAGCCGGGCATCTCTGCGGTTTCGCCGCCGATTAAAGCCGCATCCGACTGGACACAGCCGTCGCAGATGCCGCCGACGATATCCGCAATCTTTTCGGGATAGTTCTTGCCGCAGGCGATATAATCAAGGAAGAAGAGCGGCTTCGCGCCACAGCAGATGATGTCGTTGACGCACATCGCAACGCAGTCGATGCCGACCGTGTCGTGCTTGTCCATAAGGAATGCAATCTTTAATTTTGTGCCGACGCCGTCAGTGCCACTGACCAATACCGGGTGCTTCATCCCCTCGGTATTAAGCTCGAACAGCCCGCCGAAGTCGCCGATGCCGGAGCAAACTCCCTCGGTAACGGTTCTTGCGATATGCTTTTTCATAAGCTCAACAGCCTTGTAACCGGCGGTAATGTCAACCCCCGCCGCAGCGTAGCTTTCGGAACGTGATAAGTCGTTCATAATTTTGTCTCCTTCTAATTATTTTGTGGTTAGGTGCTGTATAGCCTCCCCTGAAAGGGGAGGGGGACCGACGAAGTCGGTGGAGGGGTTATTCCTTCCCATCCCAGCAATAAGTACAAATTTCGTCTCTCGGGATTCCTATAGCCTCACACAACCCATCCAACGTCTGAAATTCGAGGGTTGAGAAGTGGAGTTTGTCGCAGACGGCTTGGCGGAAGCTCTTGCCTCTTTCCGTGGTCGGGTCGCTGTATTCGTCGAGGTGGTTGAAGCCTTCCTCGCCTTCAATCTCCATTATCGTCGAGCGGGTGATGAGCTCCATGTCGCTCGTCGAGCGTGAGAATGCAAGATACTTGCACCCGTACATAATCGGCGGGCAAGCCGAGCGCATGTGGACGCTCTTGGCGCCGTTGGCATAGAGGAACTCGACTGTCTCCCTTAGCTGTGTGCCTCTTACAATCGAGTCGTCGACGAAGAGTAAATCCTTGCCTCTTATAAGCTCATGAACGGGAATCTGCTTCATCTTGGCGACGGTGTTTCTCTCCGACTGCTCCGCCGGCATGAAGCTACGGGGCCAGGTCGGGGTGTACTTGATGAAAGGTCTTGCGAACGGCACGCCGCTTTCACGGGCATAGCCGATGGCGTGCGGCGTTCCGGAGTCGGGGACTCCTCCGACATAGTCGATATCGGGGAGCTTGCCGCTTTCCCGGTCGTTATCCGCCATTATCTCGCCGTTGCGGTATCTCATGACCTCGACGTTCACGCCCTCATAGGACGATGTCGGATAGCCGTAGTAGGACCATAGGAACGCACAGATTCTCTTTTTCTTTTCGGGAGCCTTCAGGACGTTCACGCCGTCGTGCGTCAGCTCGACAATCTCGCCTGAGCCGAGCTCACGAACTTTGGTATAACCGAGCTTCATATAGGCGAAATCTTCGAAGCTTACGCAGAAGCCGTGCGGGTTCTGCCCTATCGAGACGGGCAATCTTCCGTACTTGTCACGAGCCGCAATAATATTGCCGCCGTCTTTCAGGATAAGTATCGACGCCGTGCCCTCAATTTCGCTCTGGGCGAAGGCGATTCCCTCTTCAAAACTCGATTTTTGGTTGATAAGAGCCGCAATCAGCTCGGTTGAATTGATTTTGCCGCCGGTCATGGCATTGAACTGCCCGCCGGTGTGGTCGAAATACTTGTCCATGATGTCGTCGATATTGTTGATGATTCCGACGATGCAGATGGCATATGTCCCGAGCTTCGAACGGATGAGAAGCGGCTGAGGGTCGCTGTCGTTGATGCAACCGATTGCCGATGTGCCCTTCATCTCGCTGAAAACATGCTCGAACTTGGTTCGAAAAGGTGAATTCCCGATGTGGTGAATGCTTCTCTGAAGACCTTTTCCGGGGTCATATGCCGCTATTCCTCCGCTCTTGGTTCCAAGGTGCGAGTGGTAGTCGGTTCCGTAAAACACGTCTTCAAGTGCGTACTCGTTTCCTATAGCTCCGAAAAATCCGCCCATAGATTCCTCCTGTATATATTTATTTTATCTGTTCGCTAATTCCTGCGATACTTTTTCGTCTTTTTCAAGTACTTTCTTTCTGTCGGCTTCTCTCTTGGCTTTCAGCTTTGCGGAGAGCTCCTCGTCCGAAAGTGCCAGCATCTCTGCCGCCAAGAGCGCCGCATTTGCTCCGCCTCCGATTGCAACCGTCGCAACCGGGATGCCCGACGGCATCATAACCGTCGACAGAAGCGCATCCATGCCGTCAAGAACGCTCGACTTGCAGGGGATGCCGATGACCGGGAGAGTGGTGTTTGCGGCGATAACTCCTCCCAAGTGTGCCGTCATTCCGGCAACGGAAATTATAACCCCGAAGCCGTCCTTCTCGGCATTCATGGCGAAATCCCTCGCCTCGTCGGGAGTACGATGTGCCGAATAAACATGTGCCTCGAACGGTATATCCAACTCTTTAAGAACCGCGACCGCCTTCTCAACAACCGGCAAATCGCTGTCACTGCCCATTATTATGGCTACTTTTTTCATCTCTTGTGCCTCCATTATTCCGCTCTGGTCTCGCAATATTTGCACCGCCAGATGTTGTTTTCTTTATCCGTCAGCTTGAATGCCTGCGGGAGCTCCTGCTCGGTCGAGGTTATGCACCTCGAGTTGCGGCAGGTGAATTTGTCGGTGATTATCTCTTCTGCCTGCTCCTGCGGCTCGTTTACGTCGTTTTCGATGAGCCCCAATAGCTTCATTATAAGCGCCATGCGGATGTATCTGCCGTTTCTCGCTTGCTTGAAATAGCACGCTCTCGGGTCATCGTCGACGGCAACCGAAATCTCGTTTACTCTCGGCAAGGGGTGAAGGACAATCATGTCCTTCTTTGCAAGCGCCATCTTCTCGGGCGTTAAGATATACGAATCCTTCAGCCTGAAATACTCGTCCTCGCTGACAAAACGCTCTTTTTGTATTCTCGTCATGTACAGAATGTCGAGCTCGCCGATTACTTCCTCGAGCGACTTGCTCTCGTACATCTCCAAGCCTTTATCAATAATATACTTGCCCTTGACGAAGTATGGAAGTCTCAGCTCCTCGGGCGATATGAGAACGAACTTTATGCCAAGATATCTCGACATAGCGGATATCAAGGAGTGCACCGTTCTTCCGAATCTCAAATCTCCGCACAAGCCCACTGTCAGGTTGTCAAATCTCCCCATCTCGTGACGGATGGTCATGAGGTCTGTCAGCGTCTGCGTCGGGTGGTAGTGCCCGCCGTCGCCGGCATTTATAACCGGGACGCTCGAGTGCATAGCCGCAACAATCGGCGCGCCCTCCTTCGGGTGCCTCATGGCGATTATATCTGAGTAGCCGCTCACCATAACTGCCGTGTCGGCGACGCTTTCGCCCTTTGCCGCCGAGCTTGAAGACTGTTCCGAGAACCCAAGGACTTCGCCCCCGAGGGACAGCATAGCCGATTCAAAGCTCAGCCTTGTTCTCGTCGACGGCTCATAAAAGAGGGTCGCTAGGATTTTACTGTGGCAGACGTCGCCATAGTCGGCGGGGTGCAATATAATATCGTCCGCAACTTCTATGAGTTTGTCGATTTCAGCCGTGGACAAATCCAAGATGTTGATAAGATGCCTCATCTTTTCGCTCCGTTAATCTTGAGATAGTTCTTTATTCTCTCCACGTTTTCAGTATTTTCGGGGTTTTCTTCGAGATACTCGATAATATCGTAAACGTCGACGACCGAATAAACCGGGAATCCGAATTCTGTTTCTATTTCTGACATTGCGCTCGCGTCGGTCTTGCCCTTCTCGCCCCTGTCGACCATGATAATGACAGCCGCAACTTTGATTCCCTCAATCTTCGAAAGAATCTCCATGCTCTCGCGAATAGCGGTTCCCGCTGTGATAACGTCCTCGACGATTACAACCTCTTCGCCGGGCTGAGGCTTATATCCGACGATGGTTCCGCCCTCGCCGTGGTCCTTGGCTTCCTTACGGTTGAAGAAGAACGGCAAATCAAGCCCCTTCCCCGCAAGCGCCACAGAAGCCGAAACCGCAATCGGGATGCCCTTGTATGCGGGACTGTAGAGGACGGTCTTCTTGTCGCCCAGCTTCTCAAGATAGGTCTTGGCGTAGAACTCGCCGAGTTTCGAAATCTCCTCGCCGGTCTTAATCTCGCCGGCGTTGATGAAATAGGGAATCTTCCTGCCGCTCTTCGCGGTGAAATCGCCGAACTTGAGCACTCCGGCGGATTCAAGAAATTCTATAAAATCGTGTTTGTATTGTTCCATTTTAATCTCCTTATGTAGGGGCGGATATTATCCGCCCGTTGCGGATGCCAAGGGTTTTTGGGCGGATGATATCCGCCTCTACAAAATTACCCCACAAATTCTTCAACACATCTTCTGTAAGCCGCCACCGGGTCCTCCGCCTGAGTAATCGGTCTGCCGACTACGATATAGTCCGAACCGACCTCTTTGGCGTGAGCCGGGGTCATAACCCGCTTCTGATCGTCGTTGTTGCCCTCTGCAAATCTGACGCCCGGGGTGACGGTCAGGAAGTCTTTTCCGAGCGCCTTGTGGATGAATCCCGCCTCATGGGGCGAGCAGACAACTCCGTCCAAGCCGCTGTTTCTTGCGTTTTCGGCATAGCTTAAAACCGTCTCGGTCATCAGTCTGTCGATAAGAAGCTCTTCATGTAAAGCCTTATCGTCCGTAGATGTGAGCTGAGTGACGGCGATAAGCTTCGGGCGGGTGCCGTCAGCTCTGGTCAGACCCTCGAGCGCCGCCTTCATCATTGCGCTTGTTCCTGCCGCATGGACGTTGACCATATCAACATCCAAAGAGCTCAAAACCTTCATAGCCGATTTTACTGTATTAGGGATGTCGTGAAGCTTCAAGTCAAGGAAAATCTTGTGCCCACGAGCCTTGATTTCACGAACGATGTCGGGACCTTCTGCATAGAAAAGCTCCATGCCTATCTTGACGAAAGGCTTTTCGTTCTCGAATTTACTCAGAAACTCGAGCGTCTTCTCCTTCGAAGGGAAATCGCAGGCGATTATAACGTCCTTACCCATTGTGTGCCCCTCCTATAATATCGCTTAAGTTGTCGATTCCGTACTTGTCCATAGCCGCAGGAAGGTCTTCGATGATCTTCTTGCAAATCATCGGGTCGACGAGGTTCATCGCCCCTACTCCGACAGCCGTAGCACCGGCAAGCATCATCTCGATGACGTTGTCAGCGCTCGCAACTCCGCCGATTCCGACAATCGGGATGTTCACAGCGTCGTAGCACTGATATACCAACCTCAAAGCTATCGGGTAAGTAGCCGGTCCCGAATAGCCGCCCATCTTGTTGGCGATAATCGGCTTCTTGGTTCTTAGGTCTATTCTCATTCCGAAGAGGCAGTTTATAAGGCTCAAGCCGTCCGCTCCGCCCTCTTCGCAAGCCTTTGCAATCGGGACGATATCGGTGACGTTCGGTGTGAGCTTCGCGATAATCGGCTTATTTGTGATTTCACGGACAGCCTTTATAGTCTCATAGGACGCCTTCGGGTCGGTGCCGATGCTCATGCCGCCGCAGGAGATGTTCGGGCAACTGATGTTGACCTCGAACCAGCCTATCATATCGCTCATTTCGGATTTGTCAAGCTTTTCAATCGCTCTGACGTAGTCGTCAAGGCAGAAGCCGCTGACGTTCGCCATGACCTTCTTGTGGAAGCACTTTCTGAGCTTCGGGAGCTCTTCGGAAATTACCTTGTCCACGCCCGGGTTCTGGAGCCCGATTGAGTTGACTATTCCCGAGGTGGTCTCGGCAATTCTCGGCGTCGGGTTGCCGAATCTTTCTTCTATTGTCGTGCCCTTGAACGAGAATGTTCCGAGCATGTTTATATCGTATAGCTCTGCGAACTCCCAGCCATAGCCAAAGGTTCCGCTTGTCGGGATAACTGGGTTGTCAAGCTCGATTCCGCAGAGTGTCGTTTTTAATCTATTATCAGCCATCACATTTCCTCCCAGATGATTTCTTCGCTCGAAAGAACGGGTCCTTCGCGGCAGATTCTCTTGAAGCCGTTCCTCGTCTTGCAGGAGCAACCCATGCACGCTCCGAAGCCACAGCCCATTCTCTGCTCAAAGCTGTATTCGCCCTCGGACTTCATGATTCCCGCCATAGCCTTCAGCATCGCCATCGGTCCGCAGGCATAGAAATATGAGTAATCAAGATTCGGAATCACATCCGTGACCATTCCCTTTTCGCCCTTCGAGCCGTCCTCGGTGACGACAACGACGTTCGCACCAAGAGCCTCAAATTCCTCTTCATAGAAGACTTCATCGGAAGTCTTGAATCCCAGCACTACGGTCGGCTTCTTGCCCTCGGCTACAAGCTTTTTGCAGAGGCTATACATCGGTGGCAAGCCGACTCCCCCGCCGACAAGAAGCGGAGTCTCGCCGCTCTTCGAGAAGTCAAAGCCGTTGCCGAGCCCAACGAGAATATCAAGCTCGTAACCCTCGGGAAGGGTCGACATGAATTCCGTCCCGTTTCCGACGGTCTTGTAAATCAGGGTCATGGTGCTGTCGTCATAGTCGCAGACAGAGATGGGTCTACGAAGATAGAACCCCTCGAGCCTGATATTGACGAACTGCCCGCAGTTTCTGATGCCGCTCACGTCGCCGCCGAGAATCATGCGGTATGTCCCCTTGGCAATCTTTTCGTTTTCGAGAATTTTGTAGATGTTGTCGGTCATATTTTTATCCTTTCGTACTATTGTGTATAGGATCTGATGTAGGGGCGGATATCATCCGCCCGTTATGGGCACCTGCGAAGGGTTCGGGCGGATAATATCCGCCCCTACAAATTTCGCATCTCCCAAACACGTTCATACCCGCAAACGGCGTAGCCCTGCCCATTGTTTTGAATTCGTCGGGGTTTACAGTGTAGGGCGTTGCAATCTCAAACACCGCAAAGCCGGGGTCTTCATTGATTCCGAATCTCTTGCGGGGATTTATTGACATCAGCTCGACGAGTTTCTCAAGCGTGATGATGCCCTTCTTCACGAGCTCGGTATAGAGAATCGGGAAAGCCGTTTCGAGCCCGACTATTCCCATGGCGCTCTTTTCGAGCCCACGCCCACGGGATTTTTCTTCGAGGGAATGCGGCGCGTGGTCGGTAGCTATCATGTCGATGGTGCCGTCTAAGATGCCCTCTATCAGTGTCTCTTGGTCTGCTTTTGACCTGAGAGGCGGGTTCATCTTGAAGCGTCCGTCCTCCTCGAGATCTTCGTCGCATAGGACAAGATAATGCGGTCCCGTCTCACAGCTTATGTCGACTCCTCGCTTCTTGGCGTCACGAATCAGGGCGACGCTTTCTTTTGTCGATATATGACAGACGTGATACTTGGCGCCCGTCTTCTCGGCAAGGGCTATATCCCGCTCAATCTGCTTATATTCGCTCTCACTCGAGATGCCCCTATGGTTGTAAAGACGGCAATATTCGCCGTCATGTATGTAGCCGCCGTTAAGAAGAGAGTTGTCCTCACAGTGGGCGGCGATTATCTTGCCGAGAGATTTCGCCTTCAACATAGCCTCTTCCATCATGTCAGATTCTTGCACTCCGTGCCCGTCGTCCGAAAAGGCGCAGACATAGGGGCTCATCGAATCCATATCCGAAAGCTCTTTCCCAAGCTCGCCAACCGTAATAGCACCGTAGGGAATCACTCGCACTGCGGCGTCCTTCTCTATAATATCAAGCTGAGCCCGAAGATTATCGAGGCTGTCGGGGACCGGATTCAGGTTCGGCATGGTGCAGACGGTCGTATATCCCCCGTTTTTCGCCGCAAGGGAGCCGGAGCAAATTGTTTCTTTATATGAAAAGCCCGGCTCTCTGAAATGCACATGCACATCACAAAGACCCGGGACGATTATATAGTTTTCAGGAAAAGACGACACAGAGTCGGGCATAAAGCCGCAGGAACACAGATACTCCTCGGCAAAAAGGCGCTCTTTCGCGTTAAGGTAGACAGACTTTATTCCAACTGCCCCTAAAGAAGCTTCCATAACGCCGACTCCTCCTCAATCCGAAAGTTACTTCAAGTATAACAGATTGTAAGACGAAAGTCAAGTGTAGGGACGCCTGTTGTAGTGCCGAATTTTGTGTTTCGGGCGGATGATATCCGCCCCTACAAGTCACGCTTTAATAATTTTGTACAAAACCGCCTCAGCGAATACCAATGGGCGATTATATCTGAAGAACACGATGCCGTCTGTGGGGGCGGTGATTCGTTCGACAACGTTGCCCTCGAGCGGATCGAGGATTTCGCAGAGGAGTTGTCCTCTCTCGAAGCTGTCCCCCGTTTCCGCATAGGGGCGATCACCTTGGTCGAGTGGAGCTGGATGAGCTCCGATTCGGAGATAATCTCGGTCAGGCTTCCTCCCGGGATTTTCTGCGTCGTGATGCCGTTCTTATTGGCGAACCGAAGCACCGCGTCAATCGCAATCTTCGCCGACGGCAGGTCAATCTGGTCTGTCGCGTTGGTGTAGAGCGAGAACGCCTTGGTTTCCCATATCTGCCAGTTGTAGTTGAGCGTTGTGGTGTCGTAAGGTCTCGGCGTTCTTATGAAAGCATACGGCAGTCCGAAGTCGGTCATATAGCCGTGGTCGGTAAACCCGGTCTCCATCAGCTTGACGTGCGAGAGGAAGTCGCCCTGCTGATAGAAGCTTGCGAACTGGATTCCGAATTTATACCCCTGAATCTCCTCGAAGAGCCCGTCGGCGATGCGTTGGGTCGTTTCGCCCATGTCGTAGCCGGGGAACATGCGGTTGATGTCGGTGTTGTCCATCGTCCAGAACCGCTTGCCGATGTTCATCGAATAGTAGTTGACGCAAGGGATGATTAAAATCTCGTGATTCGGGGCGATTTTGCCCTCTTTTTTCGAGGCGCTTGAACTTCTGGACAAGCTGAGATGCGACGTACATCTGCTGTACTTCGTTTCCTCGCATAGAGCCGACGATGCAGAGCGCCTTCTCGCCGCCTCCGAAGCGATAGCCGACGATGTCCATCGGTTCACGATATGGGGATGTTATCGAATAGATTGTCTCTTTACGCATTGTGAACACCTCCCAAAATTCTTGCAATAAGCGAGCCGCCGTAAACGACGGGATATTCGCGGAGAGTAAAGATTCGCCCGTCGCAGGGAGATGTGACGTATTCCTCGACATGCCCGGTTGTCGGGTCAAGGACGTCGCCGATATGGTCGCCCTTCTTTATATCTACCCAGTGCTCAACGCACGGCAGGAAGATTCCGGCGGCGGAGGAGTTGACAAAAGAAACCTCATGGTCGGTCGAGAGGATAGACTTGCGGACCGGCTCGGTCTCGCCTGTCCAGATGCCGATGTTCTTAAGTAAATTCAGGATTCCCGCAACAAGCTGGTCGCAGTATTCCTTCGTTATTCTCATTCCGACGCCCATCTCGACAACGAGGGTTTTCGTGCCGATTGAGTTTAAGCTGTAGGCAAGCGTCGATTCGAGGACGGTCGCCGAGCTGTGAACCCAGATGAAATCTGTCCCGAGCATTTCGGCATAGGGCACGAGCTCGTCGGCGGTGATTTCATTAATACGCACCTGCGGGATTTCACGGAGATAAATATTACTTGCGTGGATATCGATGCAGATGTCTGCGCCCTTGATGTCGTTCACGATGTCATAGGCGATATGCTCCGCCATGGTGCCGTCGGGGGTGCCGGGGAAGATTCTGTTCATGTCGAGGTCAAACATCGGCATGCCTCTCTGAATGGAGTCGACGCCGAGGGGGTTCAGCGCCGGATAAATATCGACGATGCCCTCAAGGTTGGATGCGCCTTTTGTCAATATGTCCGCAAGTCTGGCGCAGACAAGCTGACCCTCCAGCTCGTCGCCGTGGGTTCCCGTGACAATACAAGCACGCTTCTTTCTTTTCGTGGAGCGTGCCATATTCGAAATTCGGTTTTTGCGGATGACAAGGTTTTCATTAACCGCAAGCGAAGCTTGGGCGATGGTTTCTATCATAGGTTGTTTTCCCTTCTACTGTACTATTTGTGATTTCACCGTCTGCGTGCTCTCAGTTATCCCCACATAGCACCCCGATTCAATCGGGCAGTCGGCGTAGTCTCTGCCGTGGTAGAGTTTGAGGTAGTGGGTGCTGATGAGGCAGTTGTTGACGGGGTCAAGCCCGTACCAGCGGGAGCCGTCGTTGACCTCGACCCATGCGTGGGTTTCGCCCTCGTCGCAGGCGAGCCCGGCGACATACCTGCACGGGATTCCTCCCATGCGGCAGAGCGCAAGCATGATGTGGGCATAATCCTGACAAACGCCTTTTCCGAGAGTTAAGGCTTCTTCTGCCGTTGTATGCACATCGGTGACGCCTTTCTCATAAGTCATGTATTCATAAAGGCTGTCCGCCAAAGCGAGCGCTCTGTACAAGACGTTCGATTCGGTCGGCTGATGCGCTTCGTAAAATGCAGTCAAAGCCTCCCCGGGATGCGTCAGAGGCGACTGATAGGCATACATGACGGGAGCCTTGCCGGAAACGGTATAGCTCGAGGTGATGGACGCAGTGCCCTTGACGGAGAAAGCGAACTTGTCGTGCGGCTTTTCGATTCTGCCGCAGAGGAGCGAGTTGCCGAAGCTGTCGCGCGAATTCCAGATAACCCCGCCGACAGGCTGAATAGTATATTTCGGCTCGCTTATAATCTGCCGGTCGTCCGAAAGCGGCAGGCACCGGAGCGTGAAGCAGTGGGCGCTTATCGGGCTTGCGAAATCAAACTCGGTGCTGTATTCAAATGTCAGCTTCTTCATCAGTTTTTACCTCAACAAGTCTCGAAATGAGCGACAGTGCCTCGAGCCGACAGCTCTCGATTCCCTTTCCTCGGGTCAACAGCTTCTCAAGGCTCTCGTATGCCTCGACATTCAGAACATGATTATAGACGTTTTCATAGGGATGAACCAAGCCGGTGAGATAGTCAAACACTCTGCGGATATCTTCATCTTTATAGGAAAGCCGGACGAACAGGTCAAGCCTCTCGACCGCCTTGCCGATATAAATCAGATCTCGTCCCTCGAGGTCCTCCATATTGTCCTCGACACTTCCCCAGAAGGCGTATAAATCGTCTCTTACTGGGAGCAGATCATAGCGCACTTTGCGGGTTCCCCTGACGGATTTAAACTTATTGAGAGCAAGCTGTAAGTATGAAAGCGAAGAAGACTTGATAGCTTCTCTGAGAACGATTCCGTTGTCCATAGCCCGCTCGAGATTCGAGCGGAGGGAGTTCGGGTCGGTCTTGTCGAAAAGATACCTGTCGAAAAAGTCGTTGTCGTCGGTGTAGATGTTCGGCGCACCGATTTTTTCAAGATAGCTCTTGTATGATTCCTTATCGACATCTATCATCAGGTCGAAATAATTGAAGAACGAATTAAGGGTTGTGAAGACACGCTCGGTGTATCTCCCGAGCCAATATAAATTGGAACCGTTTAGTCTTGTGATAGTACCCATGTGTCTTTAAAGCCTCCTCCTTGAGATGAATTTACGACGAACGAATCGGGATTGCGCGAGAATTGGGTCAAGCCGCTCGCCCAGACCTTGGTGGTCTCGCCCGAAAGCACAAAAGCACGCAAGTCGGCTTTACGGGGAACCGTCGTGCCGTCGTCGCTGAGAATATCCAGATCGATAAAGTCGATTACTTCCTGAGCAATGAATCTGCGGGATTGCTCTGTAATCAGCGTCCGCCAGTCGGCGAGCTGTTCTTTCGTCATATCTCTTCCGAACACTACTCCGTAGCCTCCGGCTTCTGAGACATCTTTGACAACCAGAGTCTCAAGATGGTCAAGGACGTACTTTCTGTCCTCCTCGTAATACGGGAGATATGTAGGTGCGTTCTTTAAAATCGGCTCCTCGCCGAGGTAGTACTTAATCATCTTCGGGACGAAGTAGTAGATGCCCTTGTCGTCCGCAACGCCGTTGCCGGGTGCATTCATGATGGCGACGTTTCCGGCTCTGTAGGCGTCCATGATGTGCGGCGCGCCGATTAAGGATTCCGGCACGAAGGTCATCGGGTCGAGGTATTCGTCGGAAATTCTTCTGTAGACCGTGCCGACACGGGTTCTGCCGCCCTGATAGTCACGCATGTATAGAATATTGTTCTCGACAAAGAGGTCGCTGTTCTGAACTAATACTGCACCGGTTCTCTCCGCCAGATAAGAGTGCTCGAAGTAGGCGGCGTTATAGCGTCCGGGGGTGAGAATAACGTTGATGCCGCCGCAGTTGACGCTGTCCATCGTGTCCTTCAGGAGCGAGGCGTAATTTCTGTTATCGACTACGGACACATCGTGAAATACATCCGGACTGGTCATTCTACACAATTCTCTCGCAATCAGCGGATACGAAGCACCCGACGGAATGCGCAAATTGTCCTCAAGTATGTACCAAGTCCCATCCTTGGCTTGCACCAAATCAATACCGGAAATATGGCTGTAGACGCCGTGAGCGGGAGTCACGCCCTCGCACTGCGGCAGATAGCCCTTTGATATGTAGACAAAGTCTGCAGGGATTACTCCGTCTTTTATTATTTTCTTCTCCGAATAGATATCTTTCAGGAAGAGGTTCAGAGCGTCGACACGTTGGATAAGTCCCTTCTCCATGTCAGAAAAGTCGGACTTTGTAATGATTCTGGGGATGGCGTCGAACGGGAAAAGCTGCTCCTTGAAGACGCCGTTTTTATAGATTCCGAACTTGACGCCGTATCTGGCAAGAAGCTCGTTTATCTCACGGGTGTTGGCAACGGGTGTGTTCATAGCATTCATCTCAATTCTAAAAAATGCAAAAAGACGCCCAAGAAACCTTGGACGTCTTTGCCACTGTATTAAGAATAACACACTAAAGCTAAAATTTCAACGGTGAATTTTGGACAAAGATTTGCGGGAGAAATGCTTTACCCATTGTTCATTATTAACATCTGCAACCGATTCTCCACATTCGCAAGGCTCGTGTCGGGGTCGAGGTCGAGCGGGAGGATGGAGATGTCGGGGTGCTTGTCCTTCAGGCTCTTGATGACTCCCCTGCCGCAGATGTGGTTCGGGAGGCAGCCGAAGGGCTGGAGGATTATGAACGACTTCACGCCCTTTTCGGCGTAGTGGTCAATCTCCGCCGCCATCAGCCAGCCTTCGCCACAGCTGAGGGTCTTCGGGATGATGTCGCTTACCGAATCATAGAGCTTATTGGGCGAGAGGACTTTTTCATAGAGCGGATGCTTCACGGCGACCTTCTCGAGCTTATCCTGAACATAGTTGAAGAGGAAGTCGACGGCGAACGGATAGGGGAAGATGTTCGCCCCGAAGTCGCTTATCTCGCTCATCGTGGCGAGGAAGTCCTTTCTTAACTGGTCGGTGACCCTCGGGAAGACGGCTTCCATGCCGTTCGACTCGAGATACCGCTCAATATGGAAGTTCGAGCCGGGGTGATATGTAACGAGTAGCTCGCCGGTGACGAATACTCTCGGCTTAAGGTTCGTCCTGTCATAGGGAATCTTCGCCATGTCGTCGATGGTCTCGGAGAAGGCTTTTCGTGCCTCTTTGATGCTCTTTTTGATGCCATCCGCAAGCTTATTGATGCAAGCCATATAGACCCTGTCCGTCTCGCCGGGATTGATCTCATAGGGGCGAATCTTTCTTGCGATGTCTGTTAAGATATCCATCATCTCGAACACCCAGACGGCTTCGAGGACTGCGCTTACACCGAGTAGGAACACTCCCGGGTGCATGTCTTTTGAATCTCCACCGTCGGTTGTGAGAATCGGCACTTCGGTGAAGCCTGCGCTGTCGAGTCCTTTTCTTAGGAGCCCGGCATAGTGGGACATACGGCAATCGCACTGGAACTTGACCATGCCGACTGCGACCTCGTCCTGCTTATAGTTGCCCTTTTGCAATTCACCTATCAGTTCACCGATTACCATCTGGCAGGGGAAGCAGATGTCATTGTGGACATACTTTTTGCCGAGGGCGATTTCGTTCGGTCCGCCAATGGGGATGGTCTTGACCATGAAGCCTTCTTTTTCGCAGATTGCTTGGAGCAAAATCGAGACCTCTTCGGATATATTGGGGATTAGAAGCGTGCGGATTTTCTTGTCTTTTTTATAGAACTTCGCGGGGCTCGGTTCGGGGAGCGGCTTCGGCGGGTTGTCAAGCCCCAGATTCCTGCGGATTTCGACCGTCTCGATGAAGGACTGCACTCTGATGCCGAGTGAGCCCGAGGCGTCGCTCTCGTCAATCTTCAAAATCAGCGGCGGCTTGTCGCTCGTGGTGGTCATGATTCGGATTATTTCGTCCGAGAGGATCGCGTCGTGCCCGCAACCGAAGCTGACGAGCTGAACATATTCGAGCTCCGGCTCCCGGGCGGCGATGACCGCCGAAGCGAGCATACGGGTGTGGAAGTCGTTGGTGATTTCGGCACGGGTGTTGTGCAGGTCGACTTCGTTTAGTCCCGGCAGGCTGTCAGCAGTGAGAACCGCTACGCCCTTCTCGGTGAACTTCTTCGAGATGTCATGGCTTATGAATCTGTCGGTGTGGTAGGGTCTGCCCGCCAGAACGACGGCGAACTTGCCCTCACGCTTGACATCTTCGATAATTTCTGTCGCCCTGTCGGTAAGCGTCTTTCTGAAGAGCTTTATCGCCGATTCAGCCTGAGTGAAAGCCTGCTCGGCTTCTTTTTCTGAAGCTCCGAGCTCCTTGACGGCGTACTCGCAAATCTGCGTGTGGCGGTTCTTCTCCGAGAACCAGTGGAAAATCGACGTGTCGAACACTACGCCGTAGCGCTCTGCGGGGTTCTGCGAATTCTTCACGACCATCGGATATCCCTGAACGACCGAGCAGACGTATGGGCTCTGCTTATCGACGCCTTCCGGCGGCATGTGCATGACATATGGCATGAAAATCCGGTCTGCGCCCTTGCCGGCGAGGTCGGCGATGTGCCCGTGGGCAAGCTTCGCCGGGAAGCAGATTGTGTCGGAAGCGACGAACGAGATGCCGCTTTCGTACATTCCCCTCGAGCTCGGCGAGGAGAATCTGACCTTATAGCCGAGAGCCTTGAAGAAGGTGCTCCAGAAGGGCATGCTGTCCCAAAATTCGAGGACTCTCGGGAGCCCGACGGTGATGTCCTTTTCTCCGCAGACGGGCGTGCAATCATAATCTTTGAATAAGAGCTTTTCGCGCTCTATGTATAAATCGGGCGCCTTCTTCGGCTTCTCGAGGGGCTCCGAGCCTTCGAGCTCTGCGCCGCGCTCGCAACGATTGCCAGTTACCCAAGCCCTGCCTGATGAAAATCTCGTAATAGTGCGCTTGCAGTGATTGGCGCAATGCGGGCAGGCTACGCCAGTCTCGGTGGTGTAATCGAAGCTTCTGACGGCATCAAGACCGATAAACTTCGTCTTGCCTTTCATCTTTCTTCTTGTGAGAATAGCCGCGCCGACGGCTCCCATCTCGCCGGGATAGGGCGAAAGGGTGACGGACTTCCCGAGGTAATCCTCAAGTGCCTTGAGAACCGCAAAGTTGCGGAAAGTGCCGCCCTGAACGACAACTCGGCTTCCGAGCTCGTCGGTGTTCGAGATTCGGACAACTTTTGTAAATACATTTTCTATAATCGACCGGCAGAGCCCCGCCATGATGTCGTCGGGGAGCTTGCCGTTGCGCTGTTCGTTGATGATGGTGCTGTTCATGAAGACGGTGCACCGGCTCCCGAGGTGTGCGGGATGCTCCGAACGGAATGCCGACTCGGCGATGTCCTCAACTTTTATTCCCAAGGAGGAGGCAAAGTTCTCGAGGAACGACCCACAGCCGGACGAGCAAGCCTCGTTAAGGGTCATGTTCGTGATTACACCGTTCTTCATCCAGATAGCCTTCATGTCCTGACCGCCGATGTCAAGAAGGAAATCGGTGTCGGGGAAGTACTTGAGGCACCCCTGCGAGTGGGCGACCGTCTCGACGATATGATAATCGGCATTGAACGCGCTTGCAAAGAGCTGTTCGCCGTAGCCGGTGGTGCCGACGCCTAAGATTTCGAGCCTGATTCCCCGCTCGGCGTATTTGTCCTCGAGGTCGCTTAAGCCCTTGCAGATGACCCGGAGCGGCTCGCCGCTGTTGTTCGAGTAGAACCGGTCGACAATCCGTTCGTGCTCGTCCATCAGGACAAGCTTCGAGGTGGTGCTTCCCGAGTCGATGCCGATGTAGACCCGGAGAACTCCGTTCTCGGTTATCGGCTCCTCTAACTCCCGAAGTTCCGTCATGTGCCTGGCTTCAAACTCTTCCCTGTCGGCTTCACTCTTAAAGAACGGCGGTGCGGATTCACTGCCGTTTACATCGTCCTTAGCCGCTTCGAGTCTCGAAATAAGCTCGTCGGCGGTGTATGCTTCGTCTCCGGAAAGCCGCTCGGCGGCGATCGCCGTGCCGTAGGCGACGATGGTCTCCGGGTGCTCGGGGATTACTATATCCGATTCCGAAAGATTAAGCCTCTCGGCGAAAACTTTTATGAGCGTCGGGTTGAACGTAAGCGGTCCGCCCTCGAAGATTATCGGGGCTTTGAGCTCGAGCCCCTGCGAAAGCCCGCCGATGGTCTGCTTGGCGATGGCGTGGAAGCTTGATAGTGCGATGTCTTCCCTCTTTGCGCCCTGAATTAGAAGCGGCTGGATGTCGGCCTTGGCGAAAACTCCGCACCGCCCCGAGATGTCGAAAACGGTCGTGCCCTTTTCGGCAAGCGCTTCGAACTCCTCAGTCTTGACGCCCAGAAGCTTTGCAATCTCGTCGATGAATGCGCCCGTGCCGCCGGCACAGCTTCCGTTCATTCTCATATCGGAGGTCATGAGTTCACCGGTGTGCTCGTCCTTGTGGAAGAAGACGACCTTTGCGTCCTGACCGCCGAGCTCGATTGCCGTGCGGACGTCGGGATAGAGCTTCTTGACCGCCGCGGCGTTCGCAACGACCTCCTGTATAAACTGAATCCCCGCCGCCTCTGCGACCGGCTTTCCTCCCGAGCCGCAAACGGCAGAGCGGAACTTTGTGCCCGGGAATCTTTCCGAGACTTCTCCTAACAGCCCGATAGCCGTCTCACGTTGCCTTGCATTATGTCTTAAATATCTTGAAAACAAAACCTCATCCGAATCGGGATTTTTCACGACGACCTTGACCGTCGTCGACCCGACATCGATGCCGAGAAGCAGAGCCTTCTCTTTTGAAACTGTATCTGTCAACCTTACTCCTCCAAAAAATGCCCCTTCGGGCAGTTGTCCGACACTTTCCAAATCAGTGTCGTATAATTTAACCACAATCGACAAAATTCGATATTCAGAATTATTCTATCACAACAGAAAAAGAAAGTCAACGACAGCCGAGGGGACAATGTGGGATATATGGGAGACTTTCGGCTGAAGCCGGAAGGCAAAAAAAGCATCGGTGCTCCGATGCTTTTATGATTCCTTGCTTTATTCCAGATTTCCGCTAAGCTCCCCCAGCGTAGTCTCTCCCCAACTATAGTTGGTAAGATAGCTTCCCTTGAAGAGACCCGCATACTCTTCCCTGCCGGAGAGGTAGTCGTAGAGGTCGCATTGGACTTTCTCGGGGACGAGGCGGCGCTTGCCGTCTTTTGCTTCTATTATGTTGGAGATGCCGTACTCCTCGAGGGTGTTCTTGAGGCGCAGGGCGACTTTTCTGTATCTTGCGAACGTGACCGAGTTCGCCGGCTCATCCTCCCAGAGGAAGCTGATCGCCTCTTCCGAGGTGACATAGCCGCCGCGGCGATCTACCAAAAGGGCAAGAAGCTCTTTCGATTTCTTATTTGAGAACGCAATCGGGCGGTCGCCGACGAAAACATCGAAATAGCCAAATGCACGAACCCTGATGTTCCGGCTGTCTCCGGTCTTTGAGTCCCCGGAATCGTCCACGGGATAGAGCATTACATAGCGCGAGAACCTGCTCGTCATGCCCTTCTGCGAGAGAACCGCCTTGATTTTCCGCTCCATCTTGGTGCGGTGGTCGAAATAGGCGAAGACCGCTTCTCCCCTTCTTAAGAACTCGAGATATTCGTCGACGCCCGACTGACTGTTTTTCACGAAGTCCTCGAAAGGCGTGTACTTTTCCGTCAGGGCGAGCCATTCGTCCTCCGAGTAGCCGAAGAAGTCCCGGACGTTTTCTGAGGCATAGAGTGGCTTGACCTTCCTCTCGGGCGAGACCTCAAACGCCGCAATACCGTCGGAGAAGTGGCGCACCAGGTCGCGCATGTTTTCTTTCAGTTGCTCGTTCTCGCTCTTAAGGGCGGCGCTGTCGTGCGTCTCGCGACAGCAATAGAGGCTGACCGAGTCATCAACCCTGATGAAAAGTCCCAGATACTGTTTGAATGTCCCATCGGCAGAACGGGCACGGTATCTCACCTGCTCCGGCTTTGCGTCGGGAGTGTGCTTCTGTGAAAAGTTCACGAAAAATGTCCTGACTGCATCCCTGCCCTCCTCTGCGACCATCGGAAGAAGATAGTTTTCGAGCGCATCGGGCATCCTCATCGGGACGTTTTCAACCTTCTTGAAGCTTGAGCCCTCCTGCGAGCAGAGGCACTTGAATGTCATCGCACTGAAATTGAACTCAAAAATCTTGTCGTAAACTTCAGAAAGCCCTCTCAGATATTTTTCAGTCTCTCTTTCTTTCAGCGTCTGGCGTTGCTCGGTGATGTCCATGCAGAGGCTTTGGAACTCCTCTTCGCCCTGCTCGTTGACAGCCTTTGTGATCCAGCCGAAGACATATGCCCTCGTGCCGTCACACCGAAGAAGCGAAATCTCGCCCGCAAACGGGGTTTCGTCGGCATAGACATGATTCAGGTATTTCGAAAACCTTCTGCGCTCGTCGGGAGGGATGAAGAAATAGATATTACTCTTGCACATCTCGATATATTCATCGTCGCTCCCGGGAATTCTGAGCATCTCAAGCATGGTATCGTTGATATAGGTCACCCTCGGTTGCTTCTCGCAGGTGTATTTCAGGAATCCGCAGGGAACGGTTTTCGTGAAGAATTCGATTATTTCCTTGTCTACTTTTAAATTCTTCTGCTCCACGCCGACTTTCACTCCTTAACTGAAATCTGCCTCCATTATATCATAAAATCACGCCGGAGAAAAGACTTCGGCGTGAATTTGTGCATTATTTCAGACGGAGCTCCGTCTTTTTTATCTTGCCGCTGATGGTTTTCGGCATCTCGTCGACGAATTCGACAAGGCGAATCCACTTGTATTCGGCTAACTTTTGGTTGCAGAAGTTCTTTATCTCGAGCTCAAGCTCGGTCGAAGCCTTATAGCCCGACCCAAGGACGATAAACGCCTTGATTGCCTGACCTCGGAGAGTATCGGGAACTCCGACGACACTGCACTCGACCACCGCCGAATGCTCCATAAGGACGTTTTCGACCTCGTAGGGTCCGACCCGGAAGCCGCCGGTCTTGATGATATCGTCAAATCTGCCGTGGAACCAGTAGTTGCCGTTTTCGTCCATATATGCCGCGTCGCCCGTGTGATAGACCCCGCCGCGCCAGACGTAATTATACTGCTCCTGATTATCTAGGTAGCCGGTGAAGACGCCGACCTGTCTGCCGCTATCGTCGGGGATAACGCACACCTCGCCGACCTCTCCCATTTCAACCGGGTTGCCGTCTCTGCCGAGAAGCTTGATGTTATAGAACGGCGACGGCACGCCCATCGAGCCCGCAACGGGGTCTCTGCCCTTGAAGTTAGCCATCAGAAGGGTCGTCTCGGTCTGACCGTAGCCCTCGCAGAGGGGGATGCCGGTCTTCTCGGTGAACTTTTTGAACACCTCCGGGGCGAGCATTTCGCCCGCAGTCGAAGCGTGCTTGAGGGTCGGCATATCGGGGATGCCCTTTCTCACAAGATATCTATAGACCGTCGGCGGCGCACAGAAGGACGTCACGCCGTACTTGTTTATAACCGCCGTAAGCTGCTTCGGCTCGAAGTTGTCAAAGTCATAGACCATGACGGCTGAACCCACCAGCCACTGACCGTACATCTTGCCCCAAGAAGCCTTTGCCCAGCCGGTCTCGGCGACGGTGAAGTGAAGTCCGCCGTCCTCCGCCTGTTGCCAGTATTTTGCGGTGACGATGTGTGCAAGAGGATAGGAATGGTCGTGGATAACTCCCTTCGGAAAGCCTGTTGTGCCGGAGGTGAAATAGAGCATCATAGGGTCGGTGACTTTCGTCTCGATTCGCTCGAATTCATCGCTTGCGGTTTCCATCAAAGTTGTCAGGTTCTCGAATCCCTCTATGTTTTTCTGAACGGTCCAGAGCTTCGCCTTGGCTCCCGCTTTCTCAAGAGCCTTGGTAACTTTCCCCGGCACATCGTCCATAGTCGTGCAGACGATGCCCTTCACGCCGGAAGCCTTGATGCGATAGACAAAATCGCTTACCGTCAGCATATGCGTCGCCGGAATCATGACGGCACCGAGCTTGTGGAGAGCGATTGCCGCAAACCAGTATTCATAGTGGCGCTTAAGGACGAGCATGACCCGGTCGCCCTTGCCGATGCCGGAAGCCTTGAAGATATTTGCGATGCGGTTGCTGTAGGTTCTGAGGTCCGCAAAGGTGAATATCTTCTCCTCGCCCTCGACGTTGCACCAGACGATAGCCCTCTTATCGGGTTCATCTTTTGCTACTTCATCAACAACGTCATAGGCAAAGTTGAAATTGTCGGGATAGCTTAAAGTTATCTTCTCGAGATTCCCGTTATTATCAAAAATTTCGTTGCAAAATTTCGTATATATAGCCATCAATCATTCTCCGCTGACAAAGCTTGCGCCCATCTTGCGGAACCGGTCGTAGCGCTTGCTCACGAGGTCCATGTCCTGCGTCATAGCGTTTATTTCTTTTGTGAGATGGGCTTTTATGCGGTCGTAAAATTCCTTCTTGCCGATGTCCCTTTCGGAGATTATTCTCTCGATGATACCGAAGCTCTTTGCGTCTTCTGCCGATAATTTCAGGCTTGCCGCCGCTTCCGCCGCCTTCGATGAATCCTTCCAGAGGATACTGGCGCAACCCTCGGGGCTGATGACGGAATAGACCGAATTCTGTAGCATCCAGACCCTGTCCGCCATTGCGAGCGCCAGAGCTCCGCCGCTTCCGCCTTCACCGATGAGAATCGAGATAATCGGGACGCAGAGGGTCGACATCTCCATGATGTTCTCGGCGATAGCCTGACCCTGTCCCCTCTCCTCGGCGCCGATGCCGCAATAGGCTCCCGACGTGTCGACGAAGCAGATTATCGGTCGCCCAAACTTCTCCGCCTGCTTCATGAGTCGAAGGACTTTACGATACCCTTCCGGGTGAGGTGCACCGAAGTTGCGGTATGCCCGCTCTTTCGAGGTGTGCCCCTTCTCGATTGCGATGACCGTGACGGGCATGTCGCCGAGCTTCGCGATTCCCCCGACGATAGCGTGGTCGTCCGAGTATCTTCTGTCCCCGTGGAACTCTGTAAAGTTTTTAAAAATATTGTTTATATAGTCGAGACCCGTCGGGCGCTTCGAGTCGCGGGCAAGCTGTACCCGCTCGTATGCCGTTATTTCGCTCATTCGCTCACCTCCCGGGGTGTCCTGCCTCTATGCAGTTTGAGTAGGTCGCAGAGATATTTTCTCTGGTTCGGTCGAGGGACGATGGCGTCGATAAAGCCGTGCTCAAGGACGAATTCCGACTTCTGGAAGCCGTCGGGGAGCGACTTTTTCGTCGTCTGCTCGATAACTCTTGCCCCTGCAAAGCCGACCGTTGCGCCCGGCTCGGCAAGGATTATGTCTGCCTCCATCGCAAAGCTTGCAGTGACGCCTCCCGTGGTCGGGTCAGTGAGGACCGCTATATAGAGAAGTCCCACGTCGCTGTGCCTCTTGACGGCGGCGCTTGTCTTCGCCATCTGCATGAGCGAAAGCATGCCCTCCTGCATTCTGGCACCGCCCGAAACGGTGAAGCCGATGACGGGAAGTCGATGCTCGATTGCGTATTCAAAAAGCCTCGTTATCTTCTCACCGACGGCTGAGCCCATGCTTCCCATCATAAAATAGGATTCCATGACGAAAATACAGCACTTCTGCTTGCCAATCATCGCCGTTCCGCAGACGACCGCTTCGGTTTCGCCGCTTGCGGTGCGGACGGTCTCAATCTTCTCCCAATATCCGGGAAAGCCGAGGGGATTCTCGGCTTTTATATCCGCAAAAAGCTCCGTGAAGCTGTTTTTATCCGTGATAATCTTGATTCTCTGTCTTGCCTTCATTCTGAAATGGTAGCCGCACGGGCAGACAAGGTCGTTCGCCCAGAGTTTACTTAAGGGGATTTCCTTGTGGCAGTTCGGGCACTTCTTCTCGGGTTCTCCGGCGTCCTGCTGGACGGGAGCCGCCGAGCGTCCGCCCTCCTCGAGCTTGTTTTTCGGTTTCAAAAATTTCATCAGTGGCATCTAATCACCTGTTTCCCATGAACGTGAGGTCGTAATCGCCCGAAATAAATCTGTCGTCGTCGATGATGGCGAGCTGTTCCTCGATGTTGGTTTCAATCCCGTCGATGACGAGCTCGCAGAGGGATGCGTTCATCTTTCGGAGGGTCTCTTCCCAGGTCTTTGCATAAACAATCAGCTTCCCGAGTAGCGAATCGTAATAGGGCGAGACCTGTGTGCCTTCGATAAGGCATGTGTCAAATCTTACGGAAGGACCGCCGGGGACATGGAGCATCTCGAGCGTCCCGCAACCCTTGGCGTTGATTCTGCATTCGATTGCCGAGCCTCGGAGCTTTACATCCTTCTGCGTGAAATTAAGGGGAATCCCCGCCGCTATTCGAATCTGCCACTTGACGATATCGAAGCCTGTGAGCATTTCGGTGACGCAGTGCTCGACCTGTAGCCGCACATTCATCTCCATGAACCAGAAGTTGCCATCACAGTCAAGGAGAAATTCGAGCGTTCCCGCACCGACATAGCCGATTTTCTTAACGGCTTCGGTGGCGAGCCCGATTATTTCGGCTCTCTGCTCGGCATTGACTGCCGGGGACGGCGTTTCCTCGACAAGCTTCTGATTACGACGTTGCAAAGAGCAGTCCCTGTCCCCGAGGCAAACGCAGTTCCCCTGCTCGTCGGCTAATATCTGGAGCTCAACATGCCTTGCGGGAAAGACGTATTTTTCCAAGTACAGGCTTCCGTCGCCGAAGGCGCTTATCGCTTCCGACGAAGCCTGATTATAGTTTTCTTCGATTTCGTCAGGCGACTTTATAAGCCTGATTCCCCGACCGCCGCCGCCTGCGCAGGCCTTCAGCATGACGGGATATCCTATCTTCTCGGCGGCTTTCTTCGCCTCTTCGACGGAAGATAGCGCCTTTGTCCCCGGGATAACGGTCAAGCCGGTGTCGCTTATCAGTTCTTTCAAAACTGCCTTGTCACTTAATCTTTCCATGCTCTCCGGGTCGGGACCGATGAAGACGATGCCGTTCTTGCGGCAGAGACGGGCGAAGTGGGCGTTTTCCGAGAGGAAGCCGTAGCCCGGGTGAATCGCCTGAGCCCCCGAAAGGATTGCGGCGCTGATGATTCGCTCTTCATTGAGATAGCTCTCCGACGCTTCCGCACCGCCGATGCAGTAGCTCTGATCGGCTAATGCGACATGAAGGGCGTTCTTGTCCGCTTCCGAATAGACTGCGACAGTCGCAACCCCCATTTCCTTGCAAGCCCGGATGATTCGCACCGCAATTTCGCCACGGTTGGCAATCAGTATTTTTGAGAACATTATTTATCTCCCACAATCGCAAACGAAAACTCCGCCGAGACGCAAAGCCGCTCGCCGACGGATACCGTCCCTTCGGCAAAATAAAACGGGTGCTTCGCTCGCTTGATATGGCACTTCGTCTCGACCGTGTCACCCGGCTTTACGGGTGAACGGAATTTGACGTTATTTAAGCCCGTATAGACAGGCAATTTGCCGTCGGTCATGACATCCTTCATAAGAACGCAAGCCGACTGAGCCAGAATCTCGCAGAGAATCACTCCGGGGACTATCGGGTTGCCGGGGAAATGCCCCTTGAGGAAGAACTCGTCGCCCTTTACGGTATAGTGCCCGATTGCCTCCTCGCCGATTAAATCCACGTCATCAAGAAGAAGCATATTGTCCCTGTGCGGGAGAATTTGCATAATTTCGTCTTTGTTCATGCTTGTCTCCTTATCTTGAAGAGCTCGGTGCCGTACTCGACAACCTGCTTGTTCGTGACGCAGATTTCGGCAACGGTGCCGTCCTCCTCGGCGACGATTTCGTTCATCAGTTTCATAGCCTCGATGACGCAGAGGGTCTGCCCCTTCCTGACGTGGTCGCCCAAAGAGACATAAGGCTCGGCGTTTTCTGCCGGCGCCGAATAGAAGATGCCTACAAGCTCGGATTTGACGCTGTAGCAGTCGCCGGACGAAGCCGCAGGTGCAGTGGTATCGGCAGTCTCTACCTGAACAGTCTTGACCGGTTCAGCCGCAACGGTCACGGTGCGCTCAAGCCTTACTTTGCTGTCATCGTCGGTGATTTCGAGCCCGGTGAGCCCGAGCTCCTTCATAAGCTCGGCGTATTTTCTGATGTCCGCTTCTTTCATTCTTCGACCCTCCTGAAAGCGAGGCAGGCGTTGTGCCCGCCGAAGCCGAGAGAGTTCGAGAGTGCAAGCGTGATATCGGCATTGACAGCCTCGTTCGGGACGCAGTTCAAATCGCACTTTTCGTCCTGCTCTTTAAGGTTGATAGTAGGCGGGATAATGTGCTCATTCAGGGCTAAGAGGCAGGCAATCGCTTCGATTGCTCCCGCCGCGCCGAGCATGTGTCCGGTCATCGACTTGGTCGAGCTGACGTAAGCCTTCTTCGCCGATTCCTCGCCGAGAGCCTTCTTGATGGCAATCGTCTCGACGGTGTCGTTCATCGGTGTGCCGGTGCCGTGAGCGTTTATGTAGACGATGTCCGATTCGGAATAGTTTGCCTCCGCCATAGCATCGGTCATCGCCCGTGCGCCGCCTCTTGCTTCCGGATGGGGAGCCGTGATGTGATAGGCGTCGCAGGTCGAGCCATAGCCGACGACCTCGCCATAGATTTTTGCGCCTCTTGCCTTTGCGTGCTCGTATTCTTCCAAGACCAGTGCCGCCGCACCTTCTCCGATTACAAAGCCGCCTCTGCGCTTATCAAACGGGAGCGACGCTTCGTCGGGGTTCTGGGCGACTGAGAGAGCCTGCATATTCGTGAAGCCCGCAACCGCCGAAGGAATTACGGAAGCCTCGGCACCGCCGGTGATTGCCGCGTCGGCATAGCCGTGACGGATGAGGCGCATCGCCTCGCCGATGGCATTAGAGCCGGAAGCGCAAGCAGTAACAGCAGGCATTGCGGAGCCCCGGCAGTCGTTCTTGATTGCAATCAGTCCAGCCGCCATGTTTCCTATCATCATCGGGACGAAGAGGGGCGAAACCCTTCTCGGTCCCTTTTCCATAAGCTTTGTGTGTTCGGCTTCAAATGTGCCGATGCCGCCGATTCCCGTGCCGAAGATGACGGCAAATCTTTCCGGTTCTACGGTTCCCTTGACGCCGCTTTCAGTGACAGCCTGCTCAGCGGCGGCAACCGCAAACTGAGCGTAGCGGTCGGTACGGAGGACTTCGTTTACCTCAAGATATTCCTTCGGGTCGAAGCCCTTGACCTCGGCGGCTAATTTGACTTTATAATTCTCGGTGTCGAACTGGGTGATGGGCGCAATGCCGTTCTTGCCCGATTTCAGCGCTTCCCAAGTGTCGGAAACGTTCAAGCCCAGAGGCGTGATAGCTCCCAAGCCCGTTACAACAACCCGTCTTAATTCGTTCATAATACTTTCTCCTCACTTACTTGTAAGTGTTTACATTGCCATTCCGCCGTCTACTCTCAAGACTTCGCCGGTGACGTATTTCGCCGTTATGAGATATGCGACAGCGTCCGCAACATCCTCGGTCTCGCCCATCTTTCCAAGTGGAATCATCTTGAGAAGTGGATTATCCGTCTGATTTTCGGTCATTTCAGTGGCGATAAACCCGGGAGCTACTGCGTTGCATCTTATATTCTTTGGGGCAAGCTCCTTGGCGACCGATTTCGTCAAGCCGATAAGTCCGGCTTTCGAGGCGGCATAGTTGCACTGCCCCGCATTGCCGACCATTCCCGAAACGGAGGAGATGTTGACGATTGCGCCTTCTTTTGCTCTTAAGAACAGCGGCGTTATGTGGCGAATCATGTTGAATGCGCCCTTGAGGTTGGTGTCGAGGACGTCGTCAAAGTCCGATTCCTTCATCATCGCAAGAAGCCCGTCCCGGGTGATTCCGGCGTTGTTGACCAAGATTTGAACTGAACCGAAATCAGCTTTAATCTTCGCGACCGTCTCTTTGACGGCTGAGAAATCCGCAACGTCGCATTTATACGAAACGGCGTTTACTCCGAAAGTTCGACATTTTTCGACAACCGTCTCGGCTTTTTCCGTGTTTCCGGCATAGATTATGGCGACGTTTGTGCCGAGGGACGAAAGCTTTATTGCAATCGCTTCGCCGATGCCCCGTGAGCCGCCGGTGACGACGGCTGTCTTTCCTGTCAGCATACTTCCTCCTCTATATCGAAGATATAATCCATATAGTTTGCCGCTTTGACATTCAAATCTATTTTGCGAATCATATTCGTGAGCGTCTTCCCGGGTCCTACCTCTATAAATGTGTCGAAGCCCGCCGAAATGAGATTGCGGATAATCTTCTCCCACTGAACCGGGTTGCAGATTTGCTGTGACAAAAGCGTCACAACGTCGTCCGTATAGGGCTCGGCGGTCATATTCGAATAAAGCGTAACCGACGCTTTTCGACAAATTTCGACATTCTCTATTTCTTTTTTGAAGCCGACTGCCGCCTCTTTCATAAACGGCGAATGGAATGCGCCCTTGACCTTCAGGGGAATTGCCTTGCCGCCGAGGGCTTTGACGTCCGCGAAGAATCCGGGCATTTCGCTTGAAAGTCCCGAAACGGTTATCTGCCCCGGGCAGTTGAAGTTGACGGGGTAAACCTGATTATGCTTACTGCACGCCTCTTCGACCTGCTCACGGGTTAGCTTGACAACCGCCGCCATCGAGGTGTCGAACTTCTCGGCTTCGCGTTGCATGAGCTCTCCCCTTTTGCAGACGAGCCTGAAGCCCGTCTCGGGGTCGAACACTCTGCCGACCGTCGCCGCAACGACTTCCCCGAGGGAGAAGCCCGCAACTGCTTCGGGCTGGATGCCATTCCCGATAAGCACACTCGCCGCCGCATATTCCATTGCGAAAAGGCAAGGCTGGGTGTTGGCGGTTTCTTTTAATTCATCCTCAGTGCCCGAAAAACACTGTTCTGAAGTATTGGGTCGAATTTTGTCGAATCTCTCGAAAACGTCCTTGGCGACGGGGTAATTATCATAAAGATTTTTTCCCATTCCGGGGAACTGGTCGCCCTGACCGGAAAATACAAACGCTATTCTACCCATCTTGACGCTCCCATCAGTATCGGCTCGGCTTCTTCTATGACCTCGCGGACGATGTCAGCCGCAGGTTGCTCTTTATTAACCATAGCCGCAATCTGCCCCGAGAGGAAGTAACCGTGCTCGTTGTCGCCCTCCTGAACGGCTCTTCTTAATGCACCCGTTCCGAGAGCCTCGAGGTCTTCGTCGTTCATCCCGCCGTATTCGGCTTTGGAATAATCACGAGCGAACTGGGTCCGAAGGCTACGAACCGGATGCCCGAGTCTCTTTCCCGTTACCATGGTGCAGAGGTCGGTCGCCTTGAGAATCTTCTTCTTATATTCGGGATGGATAGTGCATTCGTATGCGCTGAGGAACCGGGTGCCCATCTGGACGCCCTGAGCCCCGAGCATGAATGCCGCCGCAACTCCTCTGCCGTCGGCGATTCCTCCCGCCGCGATTACCGGAAGGTCGGTCGCGTCGCAGACCTGCGGGACGAGAACCATCGTTGTGAGCTCGCCGACATGCCCGCCGCTCTCGCCGCCCTCGGCGATTACAGCCGAAGCACCAACCCGGGTCATCAGCTTCGCCATTGCGACCGATGCCACGACGGGGATTACTTTAATATCAGCCGCAAGCCAGTCCTTCATATATTTGGATGGGTTCCCGGCGCCGGTGGTGACGACTTCGACCTTCTCCTCGACGACTACTTTCGCAACCTCGTCGGCATATGGACTCATAAGCATGATGTTGACGCCGACGGGCTTACTTGTGAGGCTTCGTGCGGTCCGAATCTCTTTACGGACATAGTCGGCAGGGGCGTTTCCTGCGGCTATGATGCCGAGTCCTCCGCCTTCCGAGACTGCTGCCGCAAGCTTGCCGTCGGCAATCCATGCCATTCCGCCTTGAAAAACAGGGTACTTAATCCCGAGTAAATCGCAGATAGCCGACTTAAGCATTTTCGACCTTCTTCTGGATGAACTTGTCGAGGTCGTCGATGGTCTCGACCTTCTCGTCAAGCTCGATTTCAACGCCGATTTCGTCCTCAAGGTTCATGAGGAGCTCAACGGTGTCGAGGGAGTCGATGCCGAGGTCCGAGAAAGTGCTCTCCGGCTTGACAGCCTCCACGTCGCAACCTGTTCTCTCCGAAACGATTTTTGCAATAGTATCAATGTAAGACATAATATTACCTCCGAAAATTTCGGCTTCCTGAGCCGTATTCTTGGGTCTTTCCGACCCGACAGACTGATTATACACCCAACCCGTTCCCGAAAAAGAGAGAAAGCGTTCCAAAAGCGTTCCCAATGAATAAAAAATCCCGATATGAGATATAATCTCTTGACGGAAGCAAAAATTTATGATAAAATATGATTCATCACCGATTTTCGTAAATTTGGAGGTATAACATGGCATATATTCAGCGAGAACTTGAGCGAAAATTCCTGCGCCTGGGCGATTTCTTCAAAGTCATCCTTGTGACCGGTGCCCGACAGGTCGGAAAAACAACTATGCTCAGGCATCTGGCTTCGGAAGACAGAACCTATGTCACCCTTGACAACTCCATGGCGAGGGAGCTCGCCAAGTCCGACCCGGTCTTGTTCTTCCAGACCTACAAGCCGCCCGTACTCATAGACGAGGTTCAGAAAGCACCGGAGCTGTTCGAGCAGATAAAAATAATCTGCGATGAGAGCGACGAAAAAGGGCTTATCTGGCTTACAGGCTCGGAGCAGTTCGAGATGATGAAAAATGTCCGTGAAACCCTTGCCGGAAGAATCGGGATATTGGAGCTATACAGCCTCTCCGAAAGAGAAAAATCGGGCGTTATCTTTGACGACGAGCTTGATTTCTCGTTCGACGCACTCAGGAGCAGACAACGTCAGCTTCCCAAAAACGACGTAATCAAAGTGTTCGAAAGCATCTGGGAGGGTGGAATGCCGCAGGTTCAGGGCGTTGACGGCGAGCTCAGGCAGGAGTATTTCAATTCCTATATCGACACCTATCTCATGCGGGACGTGACCGAAGCAGGAGGAATCACCGACTCGGTAAAATTCCGGAGATTTCTTTCGGGATGCGCTTCGCTCGTTTCCGAGCAGGTCAACTACAGAACTCTGGCGGAAGCGGCTGATATTTCTCCGTCGACAGCAAAGCAGTGGCTCAGCGTTCTTGAGGGCTTGCACATCATTTACCTTTTGGAGCCGTACTCAAACAATGCGCTCAAGCGTCTCTCGAAGACACCGAAGCTCTATTTCTGCGACACGGGGCTCTGCGCCTATCTGTCGATGTGGCTCACACCCGACACTCTTCGGAACGGTGCGGCAAGCGGGCATTTCTATGAGAATTACGTCGTTATGGAGCTTGTCAGGAACTATGCCTATGCAAAGTCGAAGGCAAACATCACCTATTACCGCGACGCGAACCTGAAGGAGATTGACGTTTTTGTCGAGGAGAACAACGTCATCCATCCTCTTGAAATCAAAAAGAGTGCCTCTCCCGACCGCCGCGAGGTCAAGAAATACGACGTTCTTGACAGAGCATCCCTGAACCGAGGCGCCGGCGGCATAATCTGCATGTGCGAAGAGCCGATGCCGATTGACGAAAACAACTCATTCATTCCGAGTAATCTGATTTAAGACCATATAAAAAGGAGACCAAACTATGCCTACAACACACCAGCCCGTCCGGCGTCAGCCGGGTTGGCTCGACAATGCTATCTTTTACGAAATCTATCCGCAGTCCTTCTGCGATTCGAACGGCGACGGAATCGGGGACTTCGAGGGGATTATCTCGAAGCTTGACTATATCAAGGAGCTTGGGTGCAACGCAATCTGGATGAACCCCTGCTTTGAGTCGCCCTTCGGCGATGCGGGATATGACGTGTCCGACTACTGTAAAGCCGCACCGAGATACGGCACGAACGAAGACCTGAAGTGGCTTTTCGGCGAGGTTCACAAACGCAATATGCACATTCTTCTTGACCTCGTCCCCGGGCACACCTCCGTCGAGCACAAGTGGTTCAAGGAGTCGATGAAGGCGGAGAAAAACGAATTTACCGACCGATATATCTGGACGGACAGCGTCTGGGAGGAGCCCGTCGGCTACGGCTCGCTCCGGGGAATCTCCGATCGCGACGGAAGCTGTGCCGTGAACTTCTTCTCCCACCAGCCCGCTCTCAACTATGGCTACTACAGGCCCGACCGCCCATGGCAACAGAGCATGGACAGCGAAGGCGCAATCGCAACCCGGGAAGCGCTCAAAGACATCATGCGCTTCTGGCTCGGGATGGGGTGCGACGGCTTCCGTGTCGACATGGCGGGGTCGCTCGTCAAGCAGGACGAGGACTCGAAGGGCACAATCGCCCTCTGGCAGAATATCCGCGAATTCTTGGACGAAGAATTCCCCGATGCCGCCATAATTTCCGAGTGGGGCGAGCCGGACAAGAGCCTGCAGGGCGGCTTCCACATGGACTTCCTTCTGCATTTCGGACCCTCGCACTATAACGACCTCTTCCGCTGTGAGGAGCCGTTCTTCTCAGACAGGGGCAAGGGCGACATCTCGGAATTTGCGGCGAAGTATAAAGAGAACTACGAGAAGTCGGAGCGCAAGGGGCTTATCTGCATCCCCTCCGGCAATCACGACATGGACAGACTCGCCCGCTCAATCAAAGGCGACAATCTGAAAATCGCGTTTGCGTTCCTCCTGTCCATGCCCGGTGCGCCGTTCATCTACTATGGCGACGAAATCGGGATGAGATATGTCGAAAACCTCACGTCCGTCGAGGGTGGTTTCGGAAGAACCGGCTCACGCTCCCCGATGCAGTGGGACGACACCACCAACGCCGGCTTCAGTTCCGCCCCGAGGGAGAAGCTCTACATAAGGCTCGACGAGAGTAAAGACCGCCCGACCGCCAAGGCGCAGATGGCGGACGAAAGCTCACTCCGAAGCGAAATCAAGCGGCTTATCGGGATAAGGCAGTCCCACAAAGCCCTCATGAACAAGGGCGAAATCGAATTCGTCTATGCCGAAAAGGACGAATATCCCCTCGCCTATCTTCGGAGCAGTGGCGACGAGAAAATCTTGGTCATCCTGAACCCCGCGGACAGGGAGACCGGATTTGAGTGCAATTACACTCTCGGTGCCGAAATCTACTCCTTCGGCGGGAAGGTCACCCAACAGGGCAAAAAAATAACCGTCCCGGCAAAGACGGCGGCGTTTATCGAGGTTTAAGCGAAAACAGGCATAATAAAAAGCGGCTTCACCAATTTGGTGAGGTCGCTTTTGTGATGTTGTGGGTCAGACCAGCTTCGCATACTCGGTGCCGTCGGCGTCCCAATCATCATTGCCTGCGGAGTATTTATTGACCACCTTGACGCCGTCCGCAAGCAGGAGGAGCTCATACATCGAGACAACCGCACCGCTTGAGCCGGTGACACCGCAGAAATGCTTGTCGCAGACGACTATCTGGTAGTCCTTGAACGGGCTGACGTAATCGCCGATGACGTCGCCATCCTCATGAGTGGTATAGCCGGTGACGTTCTCGATAATGCACCAAGTATGAACCCTGTACTTGCTCGCCTCCTCAAGAATCACGGCAGTCTCCTCGTCGGTGTATTCGACCTCTTTGATTTCGGAGAATACATCCTGAATTTTTTTGCCCTTGAAGCTTTCTATCGAGTCGATTGTTTTGAATTTCATTTTGCTTCGCCCTTTCTGTTTAAGGATTATGCTTTTATTTTACACTACTTAGGGGAGTGAGTCAAGGCTGTTTCCCGATATATCCGAGTATGCCGCCGTCGACGTAGAGGATCTGACCGTTCACGAAGTTCGAGGCGTCGGAGGCGAGGAAGATTGCCGGTCCCACGAGATCCTCGGTTGTGCCCCAGCGGTTTGCCGGGGTTCTTGAGCAGATGAATTGGTCGAAGGGGTGCTTCGAGCCGTCCAGTTGAAGCTCGCGGAGCGGAGCGGTCTGGGGAGTGGCGATATAGCCGGACCGATGCCGTTGCACTGGATGTTCTTTTCGCCGAACTCCGAGGCGATGTTCTTCGTCAGCATCTTCAGCCCGCCCTTTGCCGCCGCATAGGCGGAGACGGTCTCCCGCCCGAGCTCGCTCATCATCGAGCAGATGTTGATGATTTTGCCGTGCCCCTTTTCAATCATGTCAGGGATTACTGCCTTCGACATGATAAAGGCGGCTGTGAGGTCGACGTCAACAACCTCGCGGAAATCCTCGACGGACATCTCGCACATCGGGATTCGCTTTATCATTCCGGCGTTGTTGACGAGGATGTCGATAACGCCCAGGTCACTCCTGATATTTTCGACCATCCCGGCGACGTCATACTCGTTCGTGACGTCGCAAAGATAGGTTCTGACGTCAACGCCAATCTTGCGATACTCTTCTTGAGCTTTTTCAAGGCGCTCCTCGTTATGCCCGTTTATGGCGACTTTTGCGCCAGCTCTCGAGTATGCCGCCGCAATTTCGAAGCCGATTCCGTATGTAGCACCCGTGACGAGTGCGACTTTCCCACTAAGCGAAAAGCTTTTCAGTATATCGTCCATAGTGTTCTCCTATCTCAAATCTGTGATGGCGATGTTGTCCATGTCGTCGAACGCCTGATTTTCGCCGCCCATCGCCCAGATGAAGGTGTAGTTAGAGGTGCCTGCTCCCGCATGAATCGACCACGACGGGTTGATGACCGCCTCTTCGTTCTGCATGACGATATGGCGGGTCTCGGTCGGCTCGCCCATCATGTGAAATACCACGTTGCCCTCGGGGATGTCGAAATAGGTATAGACCTCCATTCTGCGCTCGTGGGTATGCGCCGGCATCGTGTTCCAGACGCTTCCCGGTTCAAGTGCGGTGAGTCCCATAGAGAGCTGACAGGTCGGGAGTACCGACGGGTGGATGAACTGATAGATTACTCGCTTGTTGGAGGTTTCGGCTGAACCCAACGGACGCTTTGCGGCGTCGGAGAGCGTTATAAGCTTTGCCTCATAGGAGCAGTGCGCAGGTGCGGAGACCATATAGAACTTTGCGGGAGCGCTCGGGTCGTCACTTGCAAAAAGCACTTCCTTTGCGCCCTTGGTTATATAGAGGCAGTCCTTATTTCCCATCGGGTAGACCTTGCCGTCGACAGTGATTTTTCCGGGATTTCCGATATTGAAGATGCCGATTTCGCGGCGCTCGAGAAAGTATTCCGTCCCGAAGCAGTGCCACACGTCCATATCTTTTTCTATCGAAACGGTCTCATTCACAGGCATACAGCCGAGAGTGACCATTCTGTCGACGTGGCTGTAGACCGAAACAACTTTATCGGGCTGATAGAGATTCTGAATCAGGAACTCGACCCGAAGTTCCTCTGTGGTATAGCGTTTGAAATCGCGCTGATTTGCAGAATAACGAATATCCATTTAATTTATCCTCCATACCTATTATAAATAGCAGAACTCTGTCTCAATAACCTGCTCGCCCTCGTGAATCTCATAGACCGACATCGGGATGACCGTCTTCGGGGCGATTAAATTCGTGTTCGGGTCGGGATAGAGAGGCTGGTCTTTGCCGTCGCCCTTGAGAGAAGTAACCTTGCAGTCTTCGGGGTTCGTAACCGCAAAGCCGGTGTCGTAAGCCTTGCAGGAGATTTCGCTTGTGATTTTATGCGTCCTGATGTGTCCATGCTCGGTGGGACGAATCGAAGTCTCGACTCTGACTGCCTTGGTCGGAGACCACTTGCAGGTGATTCCGGATTCATCTATCGTGAACTCTTCGGTGACGCTCTTCGGGTAGCAGAGCCCGCCTATTTCGAATGTGAGTGTGCTGTCGGGTGCACATTCGTAAAGCGTCAGGGATGAGCGGGAGATGCTGAAGCCGAACTTCGAGGAATAGGCGAACTTCGCGTATTTCTCGAGGGTGTGGCTGTGCCCGTCGGCAAATTTGCGCCCCGGGACGAGCGCCACGACGTTTCCCTCGCCCCTCTGAATAAGCATATCGACGTTTTCAAGATACTTGAGGCTTTCGAGCTCCGGCATCGGTGCCGCTTCGGCTGTCCAATAGGGGTGGTCGTCGGGAAGTCCGAGGAATGCAAACGCCATCGTTGCCCAGTAGGGCGAGCCGGGGGCATTGTAGCTCTCGGACATCTGTAAGTTCGGATAAGCATAGCCGATGGTGAGGATTCCGGCGTTGTCGTATATCGGCTGATTCATCCACCATGTCAGGTGCCGGGTGATGATTCCCTTGAGGACGGGAACAGGCAGAACCTCGGTGCCGCTCAGGAGCGCCATCGCCCAGAAGGAGCACTGCGCGAAGCGGTAGGTCATCGAGCGCTCGTAGGCAATCGATGCGCCGTCGTCCGCAAACCAGTACTGATAATCACGAGCGAACTGGATTGCTCTTTCACGGAAAATTCTGCACCGCTCCGGCTCTTCGTCCTCCATGAACATGGCGTAGATGAGCCCGAAGGAGAGCATGACGTAAGGATTATAATAGTCCTTGTCGCCATTATTTCCGTCGCGGTACCAGCCGCCGGCGTCGTAGTAGTCCTCCATCATCTGAAGCCCCGACTCGATGCGCTCTTTGCTGTATTCCCTTCCGCAGACCTTGAGGGCAAGGTTTGTGAACACTGCGAACCACTGCCAGTTGCAGGCACAGCATTCGTGCTCGTTGATTTCCCACAGCCACTTGGTCAGGTTGTCTTTTTCCTTTTCGGAGAGCGGCTCCCAGACCTTCTCGGGCGCCAAGAGCATCGCATAGGCGAGCCCCGCCATCTCGACGAATTTCTGGTCGAAATCATTGCATTTGCGCCAGTATTCGGGACTATCGGGGTCTGTTCCCGAGGCAAAGCCCTTCGGGTAAATTTTTTCGAATTCAGAGTCTTCGCCGCCGCCCATCCAGAAGGGTGCAAGACCCCAGAGGGGACGGGTGAACGACTCCATCCGGGCGGTTCGGTCGTCATAGTGTGCGCTCGTCGCGCCGATGTCGAGCTCGGCACAGCCGTCGCTATAGAACGGCTTAAGCGGGTTCAGGAGGCGAAGAAGCGCTTCCTGCGCCGCCTTTTTTGTCATGAAGTCGGCTTCGGTATAGTGATATCTTTTCATTTACTTTCCCTCTTTCGTCGGCGTGAAAATCGGCAGGTCTTTGCCCACAAGCTTGAGCAAAGCCTCAATCAGATAGTAATCGGCATAGATAAGCGTCATCTGCTCGCGGTTGCTCCAGAAGCTGTCGGCGCAGTTCCACAGGAGATAGTCCGTATTTTCATCAAGACTGAGGCGGTTCTCGCAGAGGAATCCAAGCAAATCCAGAGCCGCATTATAATATTTTTCGTTGGTCTTGCCGAGCTCAATAAGCCCGCAAGCCGCAATCGCCGCCGCAGAGGAGTCCTCTCTCTTGCAGTCGAGCGGCTGGTCGAAGTCAATCGGGATGCCCATGTCGGGTCTCTTCGCCGATTGGAGGATGAAGTTGTCGGCAACCCTCTTTGCGGTTTCGAAATACTTCTCTTCACCGGTGTAGAGCCCGCTGAGAGTGAAGCCATAGATAGCCCACGCTTGACCGCGAGTCCACGAGCTTCCCGTGGCGTAGCCCTGACCGCCTTCCGAGCGTAAGAATTCGCCCGAATTCGGGTCGAAAACGCCGATGTGAATCGCCGAGCCGTCCGAACGGACAAAGTGCTTCATCGCCATGTCGGCGTGACGGGTCGCAATCTGCGAAAAACGGGGGTCTTTTGTCGCGTCCGATGCCCAATAGAGGAGCGGCAGGTTCATCATGCAATCAATAATCGCCGTGCCCACTCTCGAACCGTCGCCCGAGTCGTTCCACGCACGAATGAAGTTACCGTTGGGGTTGAACCGCCCCGCCAGATTCTCCGCCGCGATGATGCCGCGGTTATGGGACTTCTCGTTCCAGTCGGCCTTGCAGTGCGCGACCGCAGTCGGAAGCCACTTGAAGCCGCTGTCGTGGTCCATTCCCCACGGAAGCATGAAGTTTTCGTCAAGCTTTTTTTCGATATCTTCGGCGAGCTCTTTATAGAGCGAATTACCGGTGTAGTTATACATCTGCCACAACATCCCGCCGAAAAAGCCGTTCGTCCACCAACAAATGCTGTCTTCCCCCGTATCGTCGAACCGCCCGTCAGCCGTCGTCGAATAAGGGATTATCCCCCGACTTCTTGCGGCGACTGCGGAAAGCTTTTTCTCGATTGCGCTCATTGTTTTATAAGCGCTGATTGTGTTTTTCATATTCTTTCCTTCTTTATGCCAAATTCCTGACTGATTATAATTTTAAGGCGGGAGCAACTTGCTTCCGCCTTTTGTGATTATATGGAGTTGTTCAGCAGGTCATACCGCCATCAACAACGATGTCCTGTCCTGTAATGTATCTGGAAGCGTCAGAAACAAGGAACAAAACAGTATTTCCAATATCGTCAACCTTTCCGGAATCACGCAGGGCAATAGTGGGAATAAATTGCTCAAGGAAAGCCGGATCCTTGACATAGTCCTGTGTCATCTCTGTCTCGACCATTCCGGGCAGGATGGAGTTGACACGAATCTTCTGGGGACCAACCATTCTAGCAAGAGTCTTGACCATGCTCCACATTGCACCTTTGGAAGAAGCATATGCTACGGAGCTCATGCCTGATCTTATAGCCGCAACAGAGGAAATATCAACGATTGAACCTCCGCCGACTTTCACCATCTCAGGATAAACATACTTTATCATATAGTAGATTCCGTCGAAATTAACGCTCATAACGTTATGAAGGTTATCAGCTTCAAATTGCTCTTCGATAGGAGAATACAGTGTTGAGCTTCCTTCTATGCCTGCGCAGTAAACCAACGCGTCCACACGACCAAAAGCCTTTACACACGCATCAACGGCGTTCTTGCAATTCTCTTCGCTGGAAGTGTCACAAACCATATATTCGCAGACGCCACCATTGCTCGTTATTTCCTTCTGAACATTTGCCAGTTTGCTTTCCCGTCTCGCAAGGATAAAGACCTTTGCCCCTGCCTCAGCGAGAATCTTGGCTGTGCCGGCACCCATTCCTGAGCTTGCGCCTGCAACCAATGCTACCTTTCCGTCCATTCTGAATGCATCCATTTAAATACACCATACCTTTCTTAAATTTTAGCGTACAAAATCTTTCCCGAATGATTGTGACATCATAGTGCCACTCGGGTTTGTTCATATTGTAACTGATTTTACAAAAAAAATGCAACCACCTTGAGAAGAAAAATTATGAACCTTTTATGAACAAATGCCGATTTCATACAGCAAGCGCATCTACAGCAGGAACGCCGACGTCATTTTTAAAACTGACAGAATAATCAGTCTCAGCGGTTCATCCAGATATTGAGAAGCAAGAACAGAAGTCTCTTCGCCGCAGTTCAGACAGGCTGTGACAACCGTGGCGGTTCTGTAGTTATCAGCCCCGACTAAGACAGGCACACTGCCAAAATTGTGACCGAGAGCCTCCGTCTCGCTGTCAATGTAACTGTCGCCGCAGTTGGAGCAGATATGGGTTGTATAGCCGCCCTCGGTGCAGGTCGGATCTGTTACGGTTTCCTCATAGTTGTGACCGGTGGCTTCCGTTTCACTGTCGGTGTAGGTGTCGCCGCAGTTGGAGCATACATGGGTCGTATAGCCGCCCTCAGTGCAGGTCGGTTCTGTTACAATCTCTTCATAGCTATGACCGGTCGCTTCTATAACAGTATCACCGAGCGTGATTTCGGTCGTGGCGTCCTCGTCGCTGAAATAGGTGTCACAGCCGGAGCAGTACCAATAGTCGATGTTGCCCTTCGTTGTGCATGTGGCGCTTTTAGCCTTGGTTTTGGTCAGAGTATGAGTGTGCACCTCCTCGGTTATCTCCACAGTTGTATCATCGGTAGTCTTACTGGAGGTCCCGAGAGTCAGATAGCTTTTGGGATACAGCGACAATGTCACGCTGTCGTAGGTATAGGTGACGGTTTTTGATTTGGTAACGAAAGTATAGCCCGAGGAACTGCTCGAGTCGGCATCACTCGCACAGACTATGAAGAGCCCGCCGTTCTGACCGACGGTGCCGGCGTCGCTGTTGGTGACATCAACAAGATAGTTGACACCGTCGAGACAGACGATATTCCACATGTGAGCCCCGTCGCCGGTGCCTCCCGTTATTGTGCCGCTGACCGTGATGCAGTCGATGCCCGCAAGGTCGCAAAGATACTTGAACGCCTTTGAATAGCCCTCACAGACGACATTAGTCGAGGTGTCCTGATCGAAGACATAGACGAGCTGCCAGATGTCGCCATAGTCTGCGCCCGAATGGTCGCTATCATATGAAACCAGGGAGCAGATGGTGTCCTTGAACGCCTCGAGCTTTTCTTCGTCGGAGTAATCTGCATATTTTTTCACGACAGACTGTGCATACTTTGCAGCCGTCTTGGCTGAAGAAACCTTCGACGAGTCGACGGTGGTGGATGAGCCGCCCGACTGATAATCGGTCGCCACCGGCAATGTCACCGTAATCGTGGCAATCAGCTCCGTGTCCCAGCCGGAAAACTCCTCTTCCGCATATGCTTCAGCTCTCTTATCAATCCAGTAAAACTCGTAAGGACAATCATAGATAAGATAACTGATAATCAGATTTAAGTCGAGCGTTTCCGCAAAAGCATTTGCCGCATTTTCCATGGTTCTGTCATCGATAATCCGGGCTACGCCCAGAGAAGTTGTGTCACAGCTGACCTCTATTGTGACAACCGTCGACGATACCGTGCCGTCGGCAATATTTTCTATCGCCGCCTTCAGTTTTTGGTATGCCTCCAGATTGATGCCGCTCAGAGCGTCCTCACCGGTGTAGCTTGCGGACAGAGACACCGGCATGAGCTGAACCGCCATTACAACCGCAATAATTAAAGATAAGATTTTCCTTGATTTCATAGTCTTTCTTCCTGAATTTTCGCAAAACAAAAATCTCTTCCGGCGAACCGAAAGAGATTCCAAGATAAACACACAAATCCATCCGGTCCCCCTGCTGTATGTTAGAATTGTAGCATATCAAGGCTACTGTTGTCAATAAGTTTTTTGGAAGGTATCTTTGCCGGTGTTTTAAGAATTTGCGTTGTTTCCTCAGTAAGCTTTACCGTATTAAAAAAGCACCCACCGATTACTCGTGGATGCTCTTTTTATTTCTTCTTAAGATCAGAAGCGCCGCGGAAATGATAATCATCAGGCTTCCAGCCGCATAAGCCACCGGCAAGCTGACGCCGCCCGTCTCGGGGAGTTCGACCTGCACAAACTGGTCGGTCACCTGAACATACACCGACCGGGAGTACAGGCTCGTTATCGGCGTTGATATTTCGGTGTAGGCATAAGAGGTAGCAGTACCGGCATCAACACGCGCTTGGTGGTAAGCCGTATCTTGGAAGATTTGCAGGTATGACCAACCCACGTCAGTAGAAAGCTTCGTCGTATTGCTACCATAGTAACTGTTTGCAACATAGTCGTTAATGGTGCTTTTTAGAGTTCCGTCATATTCGAGATATGCGTGTTCAGACAAAGCATTCCATAACAAAGCATTTGTAGCTTCAACATATTCAGTGAAGTTGAACGTATTAGCCTGACTCGTATTCACCTGTAGTGTGGTGTAAATCCACGAGAGGGTGTTGTCGATATCGCCGATAACCGCCATCTGGTCGAGGGTGCTGACGATATATCCCGCAGAACGGGCAACGGACACGTTGTCAGTTGCTGTTCCCGCATTCGCATAAACCGTGCTTGAGGTGACAAGCACCATAACCTCGGTGGTGTTGAGCAGGTAGCCGCTCGGAGCGGAAATCTCTCGGATATAATAGGTTCCTATTTCTTCCTCAAGATTGTCGAAGACCGCCGTGCCGTCCTCATCGGTGGTGTATTGGAAGCCGGTATATGCAGATGTCTGGTCACCCGCCTCCACAGTTGTCTCAACTTCCTTTGGCGTGATGGTGTATGTCGTGCCGTCTATCACAACCGTGATTACACCCTCGGTGCTGTCCTCGGCAGAACTGATGGTATATGTGCCGGTCGAGCCGCCTTGCAATTCGGCAGTGCCTGCATTATCTCCGTCATCATCGGGATAAAGATAAATCAATGTCTTGGTGCCACTATTATCGTAGCCAACATAGTAAATCTTATCTCCGGCTACTTCCTCCACCTCATACAACGCAAATCTCGCACCGTTGACGAGGTTTCCGTAAACGTCTAACTTCTGCACCAAAAGCATATTGCTCAGGTTCGGCACCTGAATGGATGCGCCGAAAATGCGGGTGAAGCTCGTTGCGTCAATGCGGACAGTGTTTGAAGAATCTGCTCCATCAAGAGAATCAGCGGTTGTGTAATAAACAGCAACAGTATACTGTGTTGTGCTATCTTGAGCAAGATAATAGTAGGTACCTATATCGCCCGGCAAAGCTGTGAGATATACCTGCATCGAGCCGCTTGTCGATAAATCGAACACAGAATCACTGTAGCCACTGTTCTCCATCATCTTTGCCGCATCAATAGCCGCTTCTATTGCATCAGTATACCCGCTCATAACGGTATAACCAATCTCGTCGGTACCGTATACCGGCGCCCAATGGCTGGCATCAGTATCAGTCGACGCATCGCCAGTACCAACATACTTCATAACAACTGCAAAAAGTGTGCCATACACTTCGCCGTCGTCGCCTTCATCAGGATCGTAGTATGTTATAGGGCTATCGTGATTTGTATCTGATGCGGCATATATAGTATCCGTTGAAGTTATAAGTTCGGTAGCGGCGGCATATACGCCCGATTCATAGGTATTGTCGCAATCAAGCGTCTGATGGTTGACAATTCGCAGATAAATATCCTCGGAAACAAGTCGATAGCCTTCGGGAACCGATATTTCTCTTGCAATGAAGTATGTGCCGAACATTTCCTCTAATTCCGTCAATGTATACGGCAATAAATCGTCATCGACAAACGTCATTTCGCCGCTTGAATCAGTTGTGCCGACATACTTTGCGGAAATGAGCGGAGTTGTGCTTCCTGTAACACAGATATTGCCGTCATCGTCAATATAATAAGTACCGTTATCAATTCTTTCGGATACAGCGGTTGCCAATTCGTAATCTGTGTTGGTGCCTTCGATATAACTATCGTACAGATAATAGTAGTCATCGCCTATTTTCGTTGCGCTGTAGACAGCAAATCCTGCATCCTCAATAGCTTCGCCGTACTGATTTACTTTTGAGATACTGGTTTCGGGGATAACGGACAAATTGAACTTGAGCATCAGATTTGATGACGAGTTGCCTCGCTCAAGATAATAGAACTTAAGCGTGTGATAAGTGCCGTTTTCGTAAGTATTGCCGTCCCAGACATAGTTACCATAAACGCCCGCTTCTGTATAAGCATCTGCTATTGTTGTGGATGATACGATATCTTCGTCTGAATTTTTAATGGTGACATCTCCTGTTGAGAAATCAATAACAACACTTATAGCACTGTGAATATCACCAAGGTCTGCGACAAGAACGCCGTCAATGAAAATCCAGACGTCATCATCGCCGGAGAATTCGAACGTCATAGGAGTTTTCTCGCTTGATGATGTATAACCATTGTTTTCCTGTACAAACTTTGTTGTAAGTGTCACGCCAAAATAGTGGTTGAAGGTTGAATCCTCGGCATTCGAAGCACTCGCCGCTTCATCGTAGCTGTCAAACGGGAAGAATCCAACAGCCTCCTCACTGTAAATCGTAAACGAGTTAGTGCTACTGTCAAACTCAGCATAATTATTATCGCTATTATACGAATAATATCCGTCCTCGTCTACTATCAACAATCCTTGCACATTGCTGTAAGTAGCTCTGTAACTACTCGCTCCCGTGTATTTTGGGTTAAATAAATAATCAAGTGATTCCGTGCTTCCGGTTGTCGTCCCATTTAAAGCCGGATAGCTACTGACTAACTGATTCTGAACAATATCCGAATACGTTGTCTTACCCTGATTTACATTAAAGGTAGAAAGCCCACCGAATACCGCATTATAAGTGGAATTACCACCGTAGAAGGAAAACTTCAAAGTGTGACCTTCGTTGACGCCGGTATCAGAATTTGTCCAAACATCAATGTCATCCTGCCCGGTAGTCCAGTAATCAAACAGATTTATAACTGTACCGGAAGGAGAAACAGTATCGGTGATGACGTATGCAGTTTTACTCTTGGTATAATAAACATTGGAACGATTGGGCGAGTAACCTGTTGTATCTTGCACACGTATATAATACTCACCATCCACCGTGACATAAGAAGCATCCACTCTGGTACCTGTCGATTCTGCATTCGGTGCATACTGGAAAGGACATTCAGTTGCATCAAAAGTAAAACCATAGGTTTTAAAAGCTTCGGTAAAATAGCTGAGCGGAATCAAGAACCATGTTACACTATTGGAATCGGTATATTTGAGTGCATCCGTGATATAGTCATCGTCAAAGCTACTAGTTGCGCTATTCCACGTTCCATAACTTGCAATCAACGTATCGCTATTGTCATGAATCCAGAGATAGAACTGGTCAACAGAAGAACATTCGACAGTTTCTGTTCCTACTGTATATATCAGAAGTCGGCTATTATCCCCTGTTGTCTCCGGGAACTACTATATGCCACAAAGCCGGCAGAACTACTATCTCCACCTCGTTTGTTGATATAGTATGTACACCCATTTACAGTTGCGGTAATTACCAAATATGGCACACCATCAGTATACTTATAAGCATAGACAGTAAACTCAGTAGCATCAGCAGTGCTATCAACAAGAGAAAGTGTTCCGTTATCTGCATCGCTATAACCCATTTTCAGATAACTGCCTCCTGATGAAATATAGTAACCGCCGTTACTGCCTGAAGTAAACGTCCATTGCGTGAGTTCCGATATATCAGTGCCATCTACTTCTACACTCGCCATGGTACTACTGCTTTCTTTCGCTTGCATAGCTCTGGTTCTTTGATTACCTGTGATAATAAAACTGCTTCCATTAAGACTACTTATAACATCAGCTACATTTACTTCGACCAATACGTCGACAGTGACATATAAGCCTGTGCCCTCTTCTGCAACTGTCGCTATGCCGCCTTCTTCCTCCGACGCCATCATGATGCCGAATTCGGAGAAGGAGTCGGAGGTGAAGGTGACGGACTGGGTGTCTTCGGTGGTTTCGACGGTGGTGGGAAGAGGCTCGGTCGAGGTGTCGGTGAAATGGGTGACATAAACGGAATCCATATCAACGTCTTCGCCGGTGTAAGTGACCGTGACGGTGACTGCGGCGGCGGGCTCAATCTCCGCGCCGTCGTAGTACAAGCCGATATTGAAGAGGCGGAAGCCATGGTAAGGGTCGGTTTCGTCGGAATCTTCCCAACCATAGAGCTCGGCGGCTTCTTCGTAGCGAGCGAGGAAGTTCTCGGAATCCTGCGCATACTCATAGGCGACGAGCTCGGTGCCCTCGGGCAGAGCGGCGTCCTCGCCATAGCTGACGGTGATGACGTAGTCGGTGCCGACAAACTCAAGGGTTGCGAGATCTTCGGCTGAGACGTCGAGCTCCTCAGCGTCGAGGATTTCAGGCTCCTCGTCGTCGATGACAACTTCTTCGTCTTCGACTTCTTCGGTGTAATCCACATCGGCATAGCCCAAGATAGTCTCGTCGAGAGCGTA
>JAJBSV010000011.1 GCA_020861185.1 Ruminococcus sp.
GAGAACAGCAAGCACAGCCGGTATTGCCACAACCGGCGATTTTTGATTAAGGAAAACCGTACCCTTAATCCAAACTTTAACCCCCATTTAACCTTAATTTGATTGTTTGTTGCAAACAGTTTATGCTACAATCAAGCTTGAAAATCAGGGATTGAGATATGAGTGGTTATTATGTTGCCGAGCAGATACGAAGCGGAAAAGTTACTTTGCGATGGAGAGCTTAAGTCTCACGGGACTTGGGCGTCTCACAGCAGGGTTACGGCGAGGGCGGCTGAGATTATCGCAGTTCACTCCGGCTCGCTTGATTCCGAAAAGGCTTACATATTGGGCTTACTGTACGACATCGGCAGGGGCTTCGGCAAGTCTCAGATGCAACATATCTACGACGGCTACCGCTACATGCTGAGCCTTGGATATGACGAAGTGGCGAGAGTTTGCCTCACCCATTCTTTCAACTGCCATCGGCTTGATGATTATGTAGGAGCTTGCGACATCACTTCTCAGGAGAAAAAAGAGCTTCTGGAAGCACTTTTAAAGACAGAATTTGACGACTACGACCGGCTGATTCAGCTTTGCGACGGACTGGTGGGAAAGACCGGGGTTATCCGTCTCGAAGAAAGAGCCGAGGACATCTGCTCAAGATACGGGAGCTATCCCGAAGGGAAGCTTGAGAAAAATCTCGAACTCAAGGCATATTTTGAAAAGATGACGGGCGAAGATTTATATAATCTTCTGAATATCAGATAACCGGGCAGGGGGTTCGAAATGAAGATTGAACTAAAAGATATTTGCAAGCGGTTCGGGACGAGCTTCGCCATCGAAAAGCTTTGCATGACGATTGAAAGCGGAAAGTTCACAACCCTTCTCGGACCTTCCGGTTGCGGCAAGACGACGATTCTTCGGATGATTGCGGGTCTCGAAACTCCCGACGAGGGCGAAATCTATTATGATGACACCTGTGTCTTTTCTTCGAAAAAGAAAATCAATCTGCCTCCCGAGAAGAGAAATCTCGGGTTTGTATTTCAGGATTTTGCGCTGTTTCCTCACCTTAAGGTTTACGAGAACGTCGCTTTCCCTCTGAGAGCAAGACACCGCAAAGACGGGCTTGACGAAAAAGTCCGCAAGGCTCTGAAAGCGGTCAGGCTCGAGGACTATGCCGACAGGATGCCCGAACAACTTTCGGGCGGACAACAGCAGAGAGTCGCTTTTGCAAGGGCAATCGTTGCGAGTCCCGAATGTATCCTCTTTGACGAACCGCTTTCGGCACTGGATGCCATTTTGCGCGAAGAGATGCGTATAGAAATCCGGAATCTTACAGAACAGCTTGGCATCACTTCCATTTTCGTTACCCATGACCAAATTGAAGCGATGAGCATGAGCGACAGCATTGCCGTCATGAATCAGGGACGTGTTGAGCAATATGGCAGTCCCGAAGAGATATATCAATCCCCGTCGACCAAGTTCGTTGCGAACTTCATCGGCAAGTCGAACTGGATAGACGACAGCTCGATGTTCCGCCCTGAAGCGATGAGCTTTGAGCCGAAGGAGCATTCCGCTTGCTTCGAGGCAAGCGTCGTCAGCCAGCAGTTTGTAGGAAACGGCTATGAGCTGATTTTAGACCACGATGGGAACCGCTGGGTTGCATTGTCTCCCGTCAGACAGCTTGAAGACAAGGTGTCTGTTTATGTATATAACGAGAGTATTCAAAAATTCTAAGCTTTCGACGATAAGTCGAGAAAGGAAATGTTATGAAAAGAATATTTAGCCTTATGATCGCAGTTATGCTTGCGTTCAGCTTGGTTGGATGCGGAAGCTCCTCTACGAGCAGTTCCTCAACCACCACTGCCGCCACCACAAAGGCAACAGAAGCCACAACTGCGGCAACAGAATCCACCGAAGCAGAAGAGGAAACCACCGAGCTTTCCGGCAAGGTAGTTGTCTATATGCCGAGCCCTTCGGGTCTTAACGAGAAGTACATAGCCGACTTCGAAGAGAAAACCAGCATCACCGTTGAGCTTTTCGAGGGTACAACCGGTGAAATCCTCGCAAGACTTGAAGCCGAAAAGGACAACCCCGTTGCGGACGTTGTAGTTCTTGCTTCATGGTCCGACGGTCTTTCCCTCAAGGAGACCGGAGTTCTCATGAGCTATGAGGATGCCGAGAACGCAGACCTTCTCTATGACAGCTGGGTTGACGATGATTATATGCTCTTCGGAACCAGCGCTTCCGCAGTAGGCGTTATCTACAACACCACTCTTATCGAGAGCCTCGACGCCGACTGGGACGAGCTTGCCGATGAAGCTTATACAGACCTTCTTGCAATCGCTGACCCCGAAAAGTCCGGCTCCTGCAAGGACTTCTTAGCAGGTTACATGTACTCTACAAATGAGGACTGGAGCGCATTCGAAGCTATGGCAGCTATCGGAATGACAGTCCCCGGCGCCAACAAGGCGGCACTCGAAGCTGTCACCACAGGTGAAAAAGCTATCCTCGTTGCCGGTGTTGACTATAACGCATATTCAAGCATAGCAAAAGGCGAGCCGCTTGCAATTTACTATCCCGAATCGGGAACGGTCATCAATCCGAGACCCGCAATGATTCTGAGCAGTAGCCAGAACGTCGAGAACGCAAAGGCATTCATCGACTATCTGATGAGCGATGATGCACAGCAGTTGGTTGCCGATGCTTACCTTCTCCCCGGAAGATCCGACATCACCTGTGACAATAGAACCAACGTTGACGAAATCCCCACCTTCGACCTTGACTGGACATGGATGATGGAGAATGCGGACAGCATTGCGGCAAAGCTCAACGAACTCTGCGAGTAATCCCTAACTTAAAGTAGTCTATATAAAACGGTCGGCACCTTGTATATACATATCAAGGTGCCGATTGTTGAAAGGAATATGGAAAAATGAAAGAGAAGATAAAATCCAATGCTCTGTATATCGTGATTGCACTGGTGCTGGGGTTTCTGATAGTCGTCCCGATTCTGACGGTGTTCGCAAGGGCGATAGTGACCGATGAAGGTGCTATTGATTTTGCCGACGCCATCGCCACCATCTGCGACAGTGACAATCTTGAAACGATAGGAAATTCGTTACTGTTGGGCGTTCTGGTTGTCATAACGTCCACTATAATCGCTACTCCCTTGGCATTTATCCTGACGAGAACAAGTTTTGCTTGCAAGAAGTGGCTCGACATCGTCCTGATGATTCCGTTCATGACGCCGCCCTATATTTCCTCCTCCGGCTGGATTCTCTTCATGCAGAAGCGTGGACTTTTTCAACAGCTTTTCCCGTGGACAGGGAGCGCCTCGGAAGCGTTCTTCTCGCTCGGCGGATTGGTGCTTGCGATGAGCCTTCATGTCTTCCCGTTCCTGACGACGATTCTCAAAAATGCTATCCTGAACATAAACGGAAGCCTTGAAGAAAGTGCGGCAATCTATGGCGCAGGGTTCTGGTATCGCTTAAGAAAGGTGACCATGCCTCTCCTCACGGGAAACTATGCCATCGGAGCGCTTCTCGTCTTTGTCAAGACTCTTTCCGAATACGGCACGCCCTCGACACTCGGCAAGAGAATCGGCTTCTATGTCTTCACGACCGACATTCACCGCTACGCCACGACATCACCGATTGATTTTGGCAAGGCTTCAAGCCTCTCGAGCGTCCTCGTCACCATCTGCATGGTTCTCTGGTTTGTACAGAATTACATCACCTCAAAGCATACATATCACCTTGTCGGCGGCAAGGGTCGCAAAAGCGAAAAGAAATCCAATAAAAAGTGGGTAACCGTTCTGAGCGCCGTCTATATCTTCATCGTGCTTCTCTTAGCCGTCGGGATTCCGTATTTTTCGGTAATCGCAACTTCGCTCATAAAGCTTCGCGGATACGGCTTGGCGGCAGGCAACTTCACCCTCGAGCACTACAAAGAGCTCTTCGTTGACAATTCAAAGGGCATACGGGCTATCCTCACAAGCCTCGGACTTGCGGCTTCATCCGCCACGATTGCGAGCATCATCGGTGTATGCGTGACCGTCTGCATCCAGAAGGCGAAAAAGTGGAAGAACATCATCCAGTCGGAGGCTTTGCTCCCCGAAATGATTCCGAATATCGTCTTTGCAATCGGGCTGATGATTTTCTGGAACAAGATTTACAAGGCGATTCCGCTTTATAACACACTCGGTTTCATGGTTCTTGTCTATGTCGTAATGTTCCTGCCATATGCTATCCAGTATACATCTTCGTCGCTGATGCAGATAGGACCGAACCTCCAGCTTGCCGGAAAGGTCTGCGGCGGAAGCAGCTTTTATGTCTTCCGCAGAGTCACATTCCCGCTTCTTTTCAAAGGCGTTCTCAGCGGCTGGATGATGATATTCATAATCTCGTTCAGAGAGCTGGTCGCATCGAGCCTGATTTCCCCGCCGAATGTCCTGACCGTCTCGACCTTCATAGTCCGTGAATTCGAGCAGGGAAGCGTCTCGGTCGGCATGGCGATGGCGGTAATCTGCGTCCTGCTGACGACCACAGCACTGATTATTCTCAATTACTTTGTGGATAGGGAGAAGGAGTGAGATTGTCAAAAGTTCAGGGAGAAGAGAACATAAAATTTACAGTCGGAATAAAGGTCGAAAAATGCCACTTTTTTGCGATGTAAGGCGTTTTTAGTTGTGCATACGGTAAACTGCCTTTGCTTCTGCTGTACTCAAACCTGATGCAAATTTCGAGCAGTTCGTTGGCGTACTGTTTCATGTCTACAGAATAAGAGGTATGCACTTTGCAGTGCATACCTCTTCATTGACCGCCCTCGTCAGGCAGATACCCCTTGATATTGATTTCTTTGAAACCTGTCTTATGGGTGGCTGGCTCAGGGGAGGCTTTTTTTGTTCTCTCAAAAGTTTGTGCAGGATACAAAAAGGCTCCCCTACGCTTAGGGGAACTGTCAGCGAAGCTGACTGAGAGGTTATTCCTCCGACCAAAAATCGCACCCGACCATATACCATTGTCCTCCGGTCTTGAGGACGAAGCATTCGAATTCGATGTCGCTTTCCGACAGGGAGCCGGAGAAGTTGGCGTTGACATAGACGCCGTAGACGTTCGAGGCGCTTATCGACTTGCCGTAGAGCTCCTCATAGCTCTCGGCGAAGAGGTCGATATATTCGCTGTCGGGGCGCTCGGCGTCGCCAAAGGTGAGGGTTATCGCGACGTCCTCGCCAAACTCGTCAAAGACGTCGTAATAGAGCTCGTCCATGTACTGATAGTCGGAGTACTCAAGGTCGGCTTTTTCCGCTTCGTAATCGGCGGCAATCTCATCCGGCATGGTGTCGACATAGGCTTCGAAATCCCGCTCCGAAATTGCCGTGAAGTATTGGCTGATGACGCTCTGATACCCCGTTCCCGCTCCGAAGAGCGAATCCTTAAACACAAACAGAAGCCCAAGAGCAATCACAACTATAATTGCAATCAGGATATAGACTTCTTTTTTGATAGACTTTTTTTCTGGCATGAGTACACCTCCGAACTATGTGTATGGGTGGAAAAGTTTGGTTTTACCAAACTTCCGAAGTTCGCTTGCGAACTTCTACATCCAGCCCGAAAATCTCGATTGCCATGCTGGCGGGCGGATAATATCCGCCCCTACAATCAGAATTCTATCTTACTGCTGATATAGCTCTCCAACTCACTAATCGGCATCCTGACCTGCTCCATAGAATCACGGTCTCTGACGGTGACGCAGTTGTCCGTCTGGGAGTCGAAGTCATAGGTGATGCACCACGGTGTGCCGATTTCGTCCTCGCGGCGATAGCACTTGCCGATTGAGCCGGTGTCGTCGAAGTCAATCATCAGCTTCTTCGAGAGCTCTGCATAAACTCTATCGTAAGCCTCTTCCGAAAGCTTCTTCGAAAGCGGGAGAACAGCCGCCTTGTAGGGGGCGACGACGGGCGAGAGATGCAGGACGGTTCTCACGTCGTTCTTCTCCGCGTCGATGACCTCCTCGTCGTAGGCCTCGCACAACAGAGCTAAGAACGTTCTGTCGAGACCATAGGTCGACTCGACGATGTAGGGGATGAACTTCTCGTTGGTCTCGGGGTCGAGATACTCAATCTTTGTGCCCGAGTATTCCTGATGACGGGTCAGGTCGTAGTTGGTACGGTTGTGAGTGCCGTTGATTTCGCCCCAACCGAACGGGAATAGGAACTCGATGTCGCACGCCGCCTTGGCATAGTGCGCAAGCTTCTCGTGGTCGTGATATCTCAGGTGGTCAGCGGGAATTCCGAGGTCCTCGAAGTACTGCTTGCCGAAAGCCTTGAAGTATTCGTAAAGCTCGGAGTCCGTGCCTTCCTTGCAGAAGGTCTGGAACTCCATCTGCTCGAACTCAATCGTTCTGAAGATGAAGTTGCCGGGGGTGATTTCGTTACGGAAAGCCTTGCCAATCTGACCGATTGAGAAGGGGAGCTTTGCACGCATGGTGCGCTGGACGTTCAGGAAGTTGACATACTCGCCCTGTGCGTTCTCGGGTCTCAAGTAAATAATATTCTTCGCGTCCTCGGTGACTCCTCTGTAGGTCTGGAACATGAGGTTGAATTCACGGATATCGGTGAAATTGTGCTTGCCGCAATGGGGGCAGGGGATGTGGTGCTCCTTGATATAGTCGAACATCTCCGCCTTGGTCATGCCATCGGCATGGGCGTTCGGGTCGAAGTCGTCGATGAGGTTGTCGGCACGGAATCGCATCTTGCACTCCTTGCAGTCAAGAAGCGGGTCGGAGAAGGATGCGACGTGACCGCTTGCCTCCCAGACTCTCGGGTGCATGAGGATGTCGGCGTCCATTTCATAGCTGTTCTTTCTCTCCTGAATGAAGCGCTTGCGCCAGGTGTCCTTGATATTGTTCTTCATTCTGGCGCCCAAGGGACCGTAGTCCCAGGTGTTGGCGAGACCACCATAGATGTCGCTTCCCGCAAATACAAACCCTCTGCCCTTGCAGAGAGCCACAATTTTATCCATAGACTTCTGAGTATTATCCATATAAAACGCCCTTTCAATAGGTGATATTTATTCCAGACTATTGTATATCATTTATCCACGATTGTCAAGAAGAAAACAACGACGTTGACAAGCCGTAAGACATGTGTTATAATACAATCAGCAAGAGGGTGACGCTTAGCCTCCGAGCTTCATTGGGAGGGGGTGATAGAGTGTCAGTTATGGAAGTTCTCGAGCTTCTACAGCTCCTTGCCGTTGTTATCTTCGGCATACTCGGTCATTCCGATAAAAAACAGAAATAGCCGTTACCTAGGCTAAAGCAACGACCAATCCGCAATCTTATTAGTTTTTCGAGGTTGAGTTGTTACTGCGGCAACAGTAACGTCCCTCTTGCTATTATTATAACCCCACAAAGCCGTTTTGTCAACGGTTTTTTTATTTTATTCAAAACTCGCCAATAGTTCCGCCAAACCCATTCCCACCAATCTCCCCGCATAGATTGCCTCATCAATCGCGTTGGCGCTTGAGCCGACTTCTATGAGAATGCTTGCGTGGGTCAGCTCCTGATTATAGTTTCGCTCGGTGAAGAGAATCGGGCGCGTCAGACCGGGGTAGTCGGTCTCGAGCTTACTCTGGAGCTTCGCCGCAAATCTAAGATTATAGCGATAGCTCGGGACGTTCAGGCAACCGACGATTATCATCACCTGTGCCGCCGTCTCGCCGTCGATTTCGCAAATCGGGGCGTATCTTATCCCGTCCGATTCTATCGCATCTCTGTGCACATCAATCACTATTTTAATAGAGGGGTACTCCTCGAGATAGGCTTCGATGGCGACGGTGCTTCGGTCATAGGCGCCCGTATACTGGGGATAGTCGTAGAGCTCGGTGTCGTGAATAACGGCGATTCCGGCGGCTTCCAACGCTTCGGCGATCTCGTTCCCGACGGCAACGACGCTTTTGTCAAGGTCGGTGGTGCGGGAGTTGAAAGTGTCGTCATAGCTTGTTCGGGCGTAGGGTTCGTAGCTCTCTGTCGTGTGGGTATGTATAATCAAGACCTGCGGCTCAGAGCTGTCTATGTCAATAGTAAAGTCGACGTCTTTCTCTGCCTGCTCAAGAAGATACTCCGTGTCGATATCTGTCGAATTCCGGAGCATCCCGCCGCCGGGAAGGCTGACGACGGTCGAGGTCTCGGTATATGAATACGTCTTCCGGACGATTTCGCCGCCAAGGGTGTTGAAGGTATCGGGATAGGGAAGTGGCGAGGAGAGCTCCTCCGACTCGTCGGCGGGCTCCTCAAGCTCCTCCGGTGCCTCATCAATTGCCCACGTCCCCTCGAGCCCAATCAGGTTTTCGACAATGTCCGATAGGTTCGACAAATCTACATTTTCCGTCACTTCTTCCGGTATTGCCACCGCCGTCGGCTTCTCCTCCCATGCCACCACAACCGCCCCGAAACCTATCCCCGAAAAAATCACGATTCCCAGAACAATCCCCGCAAGAAAATTGGTAAGCCCCGCTTTGCGGTTGGTGAGATCCGTCTTCATCTATGCACGTCCTCTCTGTATTGCAAATCTCCTGTAGGGGCGGATATCATCCGCCCGTTGTAGTGCTGATATCTTTTTTTCGGGCGGATGATATCCGCCCCTACATTTAGTGTACACCACTCATTCGTCGCAGAGTGTCGAATCGGTTACAATTTCATTAAGATTTAACCTAAGTTATGGACAAGTGGGCTCGGGCGTGGTATAATGATAGCATAATCTGGAACTTATCACAGTAATATAGAGAGGCATGATTAACATGAAGAGATTAGTCGCCGCCACCGTTGCGGCAATGCTTTTGATTTCGCTTGTCGGGTGCTCGAATGAGGCGAACGATGAGGTCGTTTCTGGGGATATCACCACCGAGGCGATTGTTGCAGAAGAGCCGGTTTCTTCCGAAGAAGAGGTTACCACAGCTCCCGAAGAGACCGAAATCGCAGAAGACACCGGAAGCGTCGAAAACAGTGTCGGTGACACGGAAGAAACTTCTGACGAAGAAACCACGAGCGATGCCATGGGCGTTGAGCTCACCGAGGTCGAGCTTACGATGTACGCCACCGACCCGCTGAACGTCCGCGAGGGTCCCGATGCCGAATATGAAGCCTTGGGACAGCTCATGGTCGGGGACGCCGTGACGGTCACGGGCGAGCTTTCGAACGGCTGGTATCGCATTGACTACAACGGCACCGTCGCCTATGTCTACGGCGAGTACTTAAGAGAGGAAGAGGTCATCACGGAGGATGAATATACGGATGTCGAATCGGACGACGAGTACTACTTCCAGACGGAAGAGGACTACTTGATTCTCGTCAACAAGACCCATCTCCTTCCGGACGACTATAAAATCGAGACCGATTACGTTCAGGGAAGCTACGAGATGGAGAAGACCGCCGCATACTATTGCAAGCTGATGATTGAAGCCGCCGCGGCAGACGGAATCAATCTTAAAGTCCTGTCGGCTTACCGCACCGTCGCCTATCAGCAGAAGCTCTTTGACCGCAATGTTCAATCCCGTATGGACGACGACGGCATGACCTATGAAGAGGCATATGCCGACACGGCGATAAACATAGCGCCTCCCGGAGGCTCGGAGCACAACGCAGGCTTGGCGGTCGACATCATCACGGAAAACGACTGGGACACCTACACGGGATTTGAAGACACCGAGGAGTTTGCCTGGCTTCAGGAGCACGCCGCCGAATACGGCTTCATCATGCGCTATGCCTCGGATAAAGTCGACATCACCGGCTTCATCTACGAACCGTGGCACTACCGCTTTGTAGGCGTCAAATACGCCGCGGATATTCAGGCGTCGGGGCTCTGCCTCGAGGAATACTTGGGGGTAACCGAGTAAACCCCTCAGTCGCGCTTCGCGCGCCAGCTCCCCTTTCAGGGGAGCCTATAGGTGCCCTGTACAAACTTTTGACAGAACGAAAATAAGCCTCCTCTGAAAGGGGAGGGGGACCGCCGGCAACGCCGGTGGTGGAGGGGTTTCCACCATGAACATAGCATTCTTTCTAACCTTAAAAAAAGACGTCGCCTTTTTGTATGACGACTACTCTATACGCCAGTCGCTCGAGAAGATGAAGCGGCACGGATATTCATCCATCCCCGTCATATCCCGCGACGGCAAATATGTCTCGACCGTGACGGAAGGGGACTTCCTTTGGTACATGCTCGACGAGAGTATCGAGGACACCGACGGCGTGTCGATTTACGACGCCGAGGACTTAAGACTCCGGGACATCCTCAAGACCGACCGCTACAACGCCGTCCGGATTACGGCTTCGATGGAGGAATTAATTGAACTCGCCATGAACCAGAATTTTGTGCCGGTCGTCGACGACATGGGGACGTTCATCGGCATCATAACCCGAAAAGTCATCATCCAATACTTCGCAATCAAGTCCTTTGATGCGGAATCGGAGCCTCAGCTTCGTCAGCTCTGACAAATTCCGACCGGTTTTTGGGCAGATTGCATAGATTGGAGCGCTGTTTTTGGTGCAAATCGCACAATCTTATTGTTATCTTTTTATTTTGTGGTTGACAGGATGATTTTTTCGAGGTATAATATAGGAGCATAGTTATAGCGGTGTTAAGTCGCCGTATTGACTAAAATAAATTTTATCGGGGGATAAGTTACATGAAGAAAATAATTTCTGTAGCACTCGTAATGGTCATGGTTATCTGCTGCTTCACTGCATGCGGCACCATCGTTGAGCCGAACGTCGGCACATATACCGACACTTCAGGAACTTTGGTTGTTGAGGTCGGCGAGTATGACGGCGAAAGCGGAACAATGAAGATGTACAACACCATGAACGACACCAACTCTTATGAGGGCACCTACGTTCTCGAGCAGAACGAGTCCGGCGTTTCCAGCATCATCACCTTCACCACCACCGAAGGCAGCACCGTAGAGTTCGTTTATGACTCCACCATGGATGCAATGCAGGGTCTCGACTCCGCAACCGTTTACTACGGACCGAACGCAGAGTAATCAACAAGACAAAACAAATAAAAAATACCGTCCTGTTGGGCGGTATTTTTTTGGTGCAATATAAAAAACTATTGACAAAGCAATTCGTTCGGGGTATAATAAATAGCAAGAGAGCCGAACTGAGTAGCACTCAGTTCCGGTTCGACCCAATATGTGCTCTTAACTCAACTTGGGAAGAAGCTGAGGAGTAGCACGAAATTTGAGAATCGACCGTTCCTTTATGTTACTTGGTGGGGGCGGTTATTTCTTTTTATTCCCGGATTTTAAGCCGAGAATACCAAGTACTATGTCCGCCATCAGATTAACGATAGATAAAACCGTCGTAATAACTTCGAAAATCGTCATAGCAGCCACCTCCTTTGGTTTTATCGAAGGTCAAACCGCAACAACTGCCGCATGCAAGCAATTATCCTCTCTTGCTAAAAGCATTATATCACATAAATTTTGCAGTGTCAACATAATAATTTGATATTAAAAAAGAGCCGGCAGTGCCGACTCTTTCTTTATTTATTCCGTTTTACTCTTCGCTTCCGTCTTCCTCAGTTTCCTCGGATTCTTCCTCGGATTCTTCCTTCGATTCAGCCTGTGCCTTGAGTTCTTCTTCCTCTTGGGCTTCCTGCTGAGCCTCTTCGGTAGCGAGGGCTAAGAGCTCTTCCTCGGAAAGCTGTTCGACCTCTTCGGTCTCGGCTTCCTCGTCGTGCTCGGCGGTCGTGAATGCCGCAACATAGCGGTCGGGGGAGTCCTTCGTGCGCATAATCGTGACGCCGGTCGAGTAGCGACCCATGACGCTGATGTCGGCGGCTCTGACACGGATGATGACGCCGTCGGTGGAAATCAGAATTACGTCTTCGTCTTCACGAACAGACCGAATTCCGCAGACGTGACCCTTCTCTTCCGTACATTTATAGCCCTTGATGCCGTAGCCGCCACGGTTCTGGATGCGGTAAGCGTCGTTCTTAACGCGTCTGCCGTAGCCCTTGTCTGTAATAGTGAGGATGTCGCAGTCGTCTCTTACGGTCTGCAAGGATACAACCTCGTCGCCTTCGCGGAGCTTGATTGCCCGGACGCCGTGAGCCGAGCGGGACATCGCACGGAGCTTCTCCTCGTTAAACCGGATAACCATGCCGTTACGGGTCGCGACCATAAGGTCGTCGTGCCCGTTTGTCATGAGAACGCCACGGATTTCGTCGCCCTCGTCGAGTCCGATTGCGATAAGCCCGGACTTGCGGACGTTCTGGTATTTCGACAGGTGGGTGCGCTTGATCTTGCCGTTTTTCGTCACCATTGTGATGTACTTATCGTCGCCGAAGTCCTCGCACTGAAGCATTGCGGCAATCTTGTCTTCGCCCGGGGTGATGGGAAGGATATTGACGATGTTCGTGCCACGGGAGCTCTTTCCGCCCTCGGCGAGCTCGAAGGTGCGGAGCTTATACATAATGCCCTTGTCGGTGATGAAGAGGATGTTGTCGTGGGTCGAGCAGACGAGCATCTGGGAGACGAAGTCCTCCTCCCTCTGCTTCATGCCGCTTACGCCTCTTCCGCCGCGCTTTTGGACGTTGTATTCGGATGAGCTTGTTCTCTTGATATAGCCGCCGGCTGTCAAGGCAACGACGTTCGTGTCCTCGGGGATGAGGTCTTCGATGTCGACCTCGCCGCTGACCATCTGGATTTCGGTGCGTCTGTCGTCGCCGAACTTCGCGGCGATTTCCTCCGATTCCGAAACGATTATGTCAAGAACTCTCTGGTGGTTCGCAAGGATGTCTTCGAAATCCTTTATCTTCGCCTCGATGGCATCGAGCTCGTCGTAAATCTTCTGGCGCTCCATGCCGGTGAGCTGGATAATTCTGAGGTTCGCGATGTATTCCGCCTGAATTTCGCTCAAGCCAAATCTTTCGATAAGTCTTTGCTTCGCTTCCGCCGCAGTCTGGGACGAGCGGATAATCTTGAGAACTTCGTCGATGAAGTCGAGTGCTATAACGAGACCCTGCAATATATGCTCGCGCTCACGGGTCTTTTTCAAATCATACTTGGTTCTGCGGACGATAACCTCGGTCTGGAAGTCGAGGTATTCTTCGAGAATCTGCTTGAGGGTCAGAACCTTCGGCACGCCGTTGACAAGCGCCAGCATGATGACGCCGACGGTGTCCTGAAGCTGGGTGTAGGTGAACAGCTTGTTGAGGACTATCTGTGGGTTGGCATCTTTCTTAAGTTCAATGACGATGCGCATGCCGGTGCGGTCGGATTCATCTCTTATGTAGTGAATGCCGTCGACGCGCTTGTCCTTGACGAGCTGTGCTATATTTTCAATCAGTCGAGCCTTGTTGACCATGTAGGGGATTTCGGTGACGACTATCGCCTGTCTGCCGCCTATTTCCTCAATCTCGGTCTTGGAGCGGAGGGTTATCTTCGCTCTGCCGGTGGCGTAAGCCGCACGGATTCCGGCTTTGCCCATGATGATGCCGCCGGTCGGGAAGTCGGGACCCTTGATGACCTCCATCAGCTCGTCGAGGGTGCAGTCGGGATTTTGCGCCACTAATTTAACGCCGTCGATAACTTCGCGAAGATTATGCGGCGGGATATTCGTCGCCATACCGACGGCGATACCGACCGAGCCGTTCACCAAAACGTTCGGGAAACGGGAGGGGAGCACAACCGGCTCTTTGAGTCTGTCGTCGAAGTTCGGCTGCCAGTCGACAGTGTCCTTGTCGATGTCGGTGAGCATGTGGACGGCGATTTTCGCCATTTTCGACTCGGTATAACGGTAAGCCGCAGGCGGGTCGCCGTCGACTGAACCGAAGTTGCCGTGACCGTCAACGAGTGGATACCTCATCGAAAAGCTCTGCGCCAGTCTGACCATAGCGTCATAGACCGACGAGTCGCCGTGCGGGTGATATCGACCCAAGCAGTCGCCGACGGTTGTCGCGCACTTGAGGTACTTCTTGTCGGGCGTCAGACCGTCCTCGTACATGGTGTAAAGAATGCGGCGGTGGACCGGCTTCAACCCGTCCCGGACATCCGGCAACGCACGCTGGATGATAACCGACATCGAATACGCCATAAACGACGACTTCATCTCATCGTTAATCTCCGTAAGTATAACCTTTTTATCCTCTGCTAACATGTTTTTTCTCGCTTTCGAATTGATATTTGATTCTCACTTATCTGTATTTTAAGCTCTGGATATCTTTCTTAATCTTTCAATCTGTTCCTCACTCAAATCCGCCTTCGGAATAATACTTTGAGTATATTTCGTATAGACCGCGAACATCTTGTCCGTTTCGGCGGTCTTGAGGGTCTTGTCCGTGAGGTCAATCACCGTCTCGGGGATTTCGGGGTAGGGCATTAGGTTTCCGGACTCGTCCGGTTCCAAATACTGAGCGTCATCTTCAGGAATAATTGTACGGACGGTAATTTTTTTGGGATAGATTCTCAGCACATACCGGTCGTTTTCGATGGCAGGAAGGGCACGTTTGACGTTCTTCCGTTCATAAGCCGGCGCAAGGGCATAGACCAACGCTATCGCCAGGCAGATTGCAAGGCAGGTCCAGCCGACGCCATAGGTCGGGTCAAGGACGACCTGCTGAACAAACAGCGCCGCCAGCACGAGAAACAGAACGACAAAAGCAATCGTTCTTCTCCGTCTATACAATTTGTAATACATATCGTACCCCTCAAGCCAGCTCTCCTCGTCAAAGCCATACTCAATGGTGTCGCAGGAAGAGACATACTCGCCGGGCTCGGTTGGGGTGATTTCGGTTGTTTCGATTTTGTCGGACATAATTTCTCCTTCTGGATGATATCTGTAGGGGCGGATATCATCCGCCCGTTGTAGTGCCGATGTCTTTATTCGGGCGGATAATATCCGCCCCTACATATAAGCACACACTGCAAGTTTGCGAAGCAAATCTTGCGAACTTAGACTTCTTTAGAAGTCTAAGTTCTGGACGTATTGCGCATTCTTCTCGATAAACTCTCTTCTCGGGTTGACCTTATCGCCCATGAGAATACTGAACGTCTCGTCTGCCTTGATGGCGTCTTCGAGGGTTATCTTGATGATGGTGCGGGTTTCCGGGTCCATGGTGGTCTCCCAGAGCTGCTCGGGGTCCATTTCACCGAGACCTTTATATCTCTGGACGTCCGGCTTCGAGCGTCCGTCGGGGCTGGTGAGCTCTGCGATGTAGACGTCTCTTTCTTCGTCCGAGAAGGCATAGCGAACCTGCTTGCCCCTCGATACCTTGAAGAGCGGCGGCTGGGCGATATAGATGTGTCCCTGCTCGATGAGGGGGCGCATGAATCTGAAGAAGAATGTCAGGAGAAGCGTACGGATGTGGCAACCGTCGACATCGGCATCCGCCATGATTATGACTTTGCCGTAACGAAGCTTTGTAATGTCGAAATCTTCTCCGATAGAGGTGCCGAGAGCGGTTACAACCGGCGTGAGCTTTTCGTTTCCATATACTTTATCTATTCTTGCTTTTTCGACATTCAGCATCTTGCCCCAGAGGGGGAGGATGGCCTGATACTTTCTGACACGACCTTCCTTTGCGGAACCGCCTGCAGAGTCTCCCTCGACGATGAAAATCTCGGTGAGGTCGGGGTCTCTTTCCTGACAGTCGGCGAGCTTGCCGGGAAGGTTGGCGGATTCGAGAGCCGACTTTCTGCGGGTCAGGTCTCTTGCGCGCTTTGCGGCTTCACGAGCCTTCTGCGCCTGGACGGACTTGTCGAAGATTGTATGTGCAATCTGAGGGTTCTCCTCGAAATAGTTCATGAGCTTCTCGTAGACCATCGCTTCGACGAAAGGTCTTACCTCGGGGTTGCCGAGTCTGCCTTTCGTCTGCCCCTCAAACTCGCAGTCGGTGAGCTTAACAGAAACGATTGCGGTCAAGCCTTCGCGGACGTCGTCACCGAGGAGCTTTTCGCCCTGTTTCAGGAGATTGAACTTCTTGCCGTAGTCGTTTATAACTTTCGTAAGTGCATTCTTGAATCCTGTCTCGTGGGTGCCGCCGTCGGGGGTGTGGACGTTGTTTGCAAACGACAGAACGAGCTCGTTATACGAGTCATTATACTGGAGTGCGACCTCGGCAGTGTAGTCGTCCTTCATTCCGGAGATGTATATAACCTCGGGGGAAAGGACCTCCAAGCCACGGGTATTATGAATATGTGTGACGAATTCGCGGATGCCGCCTTTGTAACACAAATCGACCTCGACCGGCTCCTCGCCTCTCTTATCTGTGAAGACAATTCTGACTCCCGCATTCAGGAAAGCCTGCTCACGGAGCATCGTCAGAAGCGTGTCGTAATCATACTCGGTCGACTGCTCGAAGATTTCCGGGTCGGCTTTGAAGGTAACCGTCGTGCCGGTTCTGTCGGTGTCGCCGATGATTTTCAGTTCTTCGGAATAATTTCCGCGCTCGAATCTCTGGAAGTGGACATGCGTGCCGTCGTAAACGGTCAGCTCGAGCCACTCGGAGAGGGCGTTTACAACCGAAGCGCCGACGCCGTGGAGTCCGCCCGCGACCTTATAGCCGCCACCGCCGAACTTTCCGCCGGCGTGGAGAACGGTATAGACGACCGTCGCCGCAGAGACGCCCTCCTTCGGGTGGATGCCCGTCGGGATACCACGACCGTTGTCGGTGACCCGAACGACGTCCTCAGGCAGGAGCTCGACATCAATCCTGTCGCAATAGCCCGCCAGAGCCTCGTCTATTGAGTTGGTTACAATCTCGTACACAAGGTGATGGAGCCCTTTGGGACCGGTGGAACCGATATACATACCGGGTCGCTTCCTGACCGCCTCGAGCCCCTCAAGAACCTGTATTTCGCTCGCATCATAATTGTTGTCCTTATCGACCTCGGTCGCCCGGGAGTCGAGTTCATTGAAGTTTTCCAAAATAAAATCCTCCGTTTTGTGTGTATGTAAATGTGAATTTAAACTATTTTGTATGGGCAGAGAAGTTTGGCGAAGCCAAACTTCCGAAGTTCGCAAGCGAACTTCTATATCCAGCCCGTTGTAGTGCCAACGTTTTTGTTCGGGCGGATGATATCCGCCCCTACATTTTCATTCCTAATTCTCTTTATTAACGTTCTACTTGCTAAAGATGAAATATATACTCTTTCCGTCAAATCATCGTCTAAAGTGACAATAAAGCTCTTTGGCATGTCGTAGGAGCAGTAGATGACCTGCTTCGACCGCCCGACCGCCGAAAGATATTCCTTCGTAATCTTCGACGTCGACGCATTCTCGATGTCCATTATCGCAATAATGTTCTTCTCGTAGACGGAAACGTTGTTGCCGAGGTGTAGGTACATGTCACCCGAGTCTCCCTTGCTTCATCTCCACACTCTTCCCCTTGAGCCGCTCCCCCTCACAGCTCGTGATGAACGTCTGCGACTGGGTGAATTCGCCGATGACGAACTCACGGCGGTACTTATCCAATTCCGACAGGACATCGTCAAGAAGCACGACCGGGCGGTCGCCGGTTTCGGAGTGGAGGACTCTTGCCTGACCGAGCTTCATGCAGAGCGCCGCCGAGCGATTCTGACCCTGCGAGCCGAAGTCCTTCACGGGCATGCCGTCAAGGTATACCCCCATGTCGTCCCGGTGGATTCCCGCCTGAGTGAAGCCGAATCGGATGTCTTCCTCACGAAGGCTCCGAAGTAATTCTTTATACTCTTCCGCCATTGCGGTCTTATAATCATTCCTGCCACGCAGGTTGTTGAAAACGGTTGAAAGGTACTCGAGTTGAAGCTTCTCGCGGCTTCTCGAAATGCTCTCGTAGAGCCTCGAAGCGCTTTGATTCAGCACGTCGGTATAGGTGCACCGCATCATCGAGATATAGGCGCAGGGCTTCGCAAGCTGTTCGTCCCAGATGTCGAGCTCGTCTCTCTGCGAGATGCCCAAGTAAATATTTTTAAGAACCGCATTCCGCTGTGCCAGCACTTTTTCATATCTCGAAACCACTCCCGAATAAAGCGGCTTTATCTGCGAAATGCAACGGTCAAGGTAGTCTCTTCTGCGCTCGGGCGAGCCCTTCGTCAATTCTAAATCCTCCGGCGTGAACACCACGCAGAGAAGCTTCCCAAGAAGCTCGGACATCGACCTGAGCTTCACGCCATTCAGGAGAATTCTCTTCTCCCTCGGGTTCTTCGAGAGGGTAATCGAAACGGTCTGCTCCCACTCTTTGTCGCGAAAGCTGACTTCAATCTCGGTTTTGTCCGAATCAAATGCAATCAGGTCGCACTCTTTTGCTCCCCGAAAGCTCTTTTCGCCGGTCGCAATCCAGACGGCTTCCATAAGGTTCGTTTTGCCCTGAGCGTTCTCGCCGAAGATGATGTTGGTCCCTGCCTCCGGGCTGAAATCAATCTCCCGGAGGTTTCGGAATCCGTCGGCTTTTATGTGAGTAATAATCATTCTATTTCGAGTGTGAGCCCAAGCTCCGGAAGCTCAGCCCTGTCCCCGGGACGAAGCTTCTTGCCGCGAATTAAGCATACTTCGCCGCCGACCAGAACCTTTCCCATCTGCACAAGCTCCTTAGCCTCCCCGCCCGTGGCGGTGACCCCGGCGAACTTAAGGAGCGAATCGAGCTTGATGTATTCGCCGGTGATTTTGATTTTTTGGGTTTGCATTAAAATCACTTCTTTATTTGTAACTGCTGATAATTCTGTGGCAATGCTCTCCCCTGTGGGGAGCACCCCTCCACCACCGCCTTTGGCGGCGGTCCCCCTCCCCTTTCAGGGGAGGCTATTTGCGTTCTCTTATTACTTTATCAATTTCATCACATACGTTTTGAAACGATATTTGATGTCATCGTTTGTGAATCTTATAACTTCGAGTCCATATCTTTCGAGAATCTCGGTTCTCACTTCATCCTGAGTTTTCCCATCCTCCGTATAGTGTTGATTGCCGTCGATTTCAATAATCAGCTTCGCTTCCGAACAATAAAAGTCAGCAATGAAATAATCAATCGAACGTTGTCGATAAATTCTTACAGGATAGCTTTTCAGAAAGTCATACCAAAGGTGACTCTCTTCCGGCGTCATTTTCTTTCTGAGTTTTCGTGCCTTTTCTTTCAACCTTGAATTATATCCGGTAAAGTGTTCATTCCGAGACATGATATCACTCTTCTTTCCTCTAAAACAAAGTTGTGAAGATGTACTTAAAGCCTCACCTGAAAGGGGAGGGGGACCATGCGTAGCATGGTGGAGGGGTGCTCCCCGCAGGGGAGCGTCGCCGTAAGGCGACAACTTAGTCCGTCTTCAACCTCACCGGCAGCACAAGATACACATACTTATCCCCGCTAAGCGGCAGAATCTTCATTGGGAGGTTGCCGCCGTTCATAAGAAGTCTTACTTTGTCGTCTTCTATAACTTTCAATGGGTCGAGGAGATACCGGCAGTTGAAGCCGATTTCAATTCTCGGTCCCGAGGTGTCTGCCTGAATCGTTTCGAAAATCCGACCGAGCTGGGTCTGACAGCTGAGCTTAAGCTCGCCGTCCTCGAACATGCAACGAACGGGCGCCTTGTTCTTCTCGTTAATAAGAAGCGATGCTCTCTCGAGGCAGTTAATAAGCTCTCTCTTTTCGATGATGACTTCCGTGACGCTTGTCTTCGGAATCGAGCCTCTGTAATTGTGGAACTCGCCCTCAAGGAGCCTTGAGAAGACGGTGTAGCCGGAGAAGTCGAAAACGACCTGCTTTTTCGAAATCATGATTGTGCAGCTGTCCTCATCGCTGTCCGAAAGAAGTCTTGAAACCTCATTCAGGGTCTTTGCGGGGACGACGAATTTGAAATCTTTCTCGGTTTTGATTGCTTCCGTTCTGACCGCAAGTCTGTAGCCGTCGATTGCGACGACGTTGAGAACTCCGTTCTCTATCTCAAAGAGCTCGCCCTTGAGTATCGGTCTTGTATCTACCTGCGAAACGGCGAACACCGACTGGTTTACCATAGCTTTGAGCACAGACTGGGGCAGAGTGACCCTCTGGTCGTCGAAGAACTCGGGGAGCTGGGGATAGTCGACGGCGTTCATCGAAGTGATGTTATATTCGGTCGAGCCGCCGGTAATCTTCATCGCAAGATTTTCCCCGACGTCAATGGTGATATTGCCCGCAGGCATCTTGCGAATCATCTCGGAGAAGAGCTTCGGGTTGACGACAGCCTCGCCCTCAAACTCGGTCTCGACTTGGAGCGATGTCTCGATACCAATCTCCAGATCATAGCCGGTTAGGGAAAGCGTGTTGTCCATAAGCGAGAACTTGATTCCCTCGAGTGAGGGGATGGTGGATCTCTCCGCCACGGCTCTTGATACGTTTGTCAGAGCTTCGTAGAGCTCCTGCTTCGAGCAGATGAATTTCATCATTGTTGAATACTCCTTCGTTTTTTGTTCGGATTTCTCCGTTTTTTAAAAATAAAAAGAAAAGATATATTTAGTATTAGTAGTAGGGGCTGTTGAAATGTTGAAAGCCCCTTCCGGACCAGTCCCTGACTTGTCCCGCCGTTCAACATTTCTTTCAACCGCCAGAATCCGATTTGTTGAAACCGAAATCGCCGGTTGAAACCGTTGAAATCGTGATTGTTGAATGCTAATAATTCGGTTGAAAAGTTGGAAACCGGTTCAAAACGCCGTTGAAAAGTGGGCTCAGACGGCTCTGAGCCTCTTTTCGATTTCTTCAACAGTCTCTCTCATGTCCGAATTCTTCGCAATCATTTCCTTGACGTCGGCATAGGAGATTGTCATGGTCGAGTGGTTCCTGCCGAATTCCTTGCCGATTCCGGTGAAGGACATGCCCTTGAGGTCCTTTATTATGTATACGCTGACCTTACGGGCAAGCGAAATCTGCGCCGAGCGGTTGACAGAACGGATATCCTCGGCGGTAACTCCGAAGGCGTCCGCAACGTCCTTGATAATCCTGTCGCAGGTGATTTCGGCGGGCTGAGCATCAATCAGGGTTTCTTTTATAACACGCTGAGCCATCTGAAGCGACGGCACCTCGTTCGAGAACATCGTAAGTCCCTTCATCTTGTTGACTGCGCCCTCAAGCTGACGGATATTCTTCGTGATTCTCTCGGCAATGAGGCGCGCCACGTTTTCGGGGAGCTTAAGGTCGAGGAGCTCGGCTTTTCTGTTGACAATCGCCATTCTCGTCTCGAAATCCGGCGGCTGAACGTCAGCCTGAACGCCCAAGGTGCATCTCGTCTTGATTCTGTCCTCGAGTCTCTTGATTCTGTTCGGGGAGACATCCGATGTGAGCACTATCTGCTTTCCTGCATTATAGAGCTCGTTAAATGTATGGAAGAATTCCTCCTGCGTCATCTCTTTGTCGACCATAAACTGAATGTCATCTACGAGCAAGAAATCGCAGTTGCGATATTTTTCGTGGAACGCAGTCGTTGTCTGGGTCGAAACCGCCCGGACAAGCTCGTTTGTGAAGTTCTCGGCGGTCGTATAGATGACCTTCATCTGCGGATGGCTGGTCTTGACTTCGTTCTCGATAGCCTTGAGGAGATGGGTCTTTCCGAGCCCCGAGTCGCCGTAGATAAGCAGGGGATTGAACATCGAGCGGTTCATCTGCTCGCTCGGTCTGTTCTTGCCGCTGACGGCGATGCAATAGGCATAGGCGAGCTCGTTCGACTTGCCCTTTATGAAGTTCTCGAACGTGAGCTCGTAGTCGCTACGCTTATGGGAATTCATGAGGTCTTCCATTCTGCGCTCGATTTCGTCGAAGCCGTCTTCTTGTTCTTGATTGGGATTAGCCTTGACGGCAAAGGTGATTTCAACCGGGAAGCCCATGACCTGCTCGAAGGCATGCTCAAACACGGCACCATAGATTTCCTCGGTGGTTCTTCTCATAAAGTCGGAGGAAGCATAGAGCGTTATTTTCGTCCCTTCCATCTTGCCGGGCTCGATATTCTTTATCCAACGGTTATAGCCGATTTCCGAAACCTTCGGGTCCGCCTGACAAGCCCGTTTTACGTTTTCATATACTTCTGCAAATGTTTCCATAAGCCTTACTGCCTTTCGTATAAATTTTGTGTGTTTTCGTTGAGTTTCGTTTGTATATTCTATTTTGAGTTTGAATCATACTTTCCTGATTACTATGATACCACATTTCGGCTTCATTTTCAAGTATATATCTTAAAATAGAGCGCAAAATTTGGGGACTTTGAAAGCTGTGAGTTTGTGCAATGCGACTTCTGTAGGGGCGGATATTATCCGCCCGAAAAACAGCACGCCACCAACAAACGGGCGGATGATATCCGCCCCTACAAAAAAGTGCTTGACAATTTTCCCGATTTCATATATAATATCATTCTGTACGGTTGTATCATAGGCAAAATGTGCTAATGAGTGATAACCAAGTTCCACATGGAACTTGAATCCGGAAATATAAATTTATCTGAGTAAGGAGGCAACAAGAATGCAGGTAAAAAGACCCTACCAGCCCAAGAAGCTTCACAGAAAGAAGGAGCACGGCTTCTTCAAGAGAATGTCCACTCGTAACGGCAGAAAGGTTCTGGCGCGCAGACGTGCAAAGGGCAGAGCTAAGCTCACCTACTAATCCGAAGTGAACGCACCGGTTGCATGGCATCAGTCTGCGCCGGTGCAAAGATTTTCGGAAACCCCTCAGTCTGCCCTTCGGGCATCCAGCTCCCCTTTCAGGGGAGCCTATAAGTGCATCTGCACAATTTTTCATAGAACTCAGATAGCCTCCCCTGAAAGGGGAGGGGGACCGACGCCAACGGCGTTGGTGGAGGGGTTTATGCTTTATACAGAACACATAAAAGACAACAAGCTTTTCCTCAAGCTCTACCGCAAGGGAAAGTACACAGCTACCGAATATTTTACGGCTTATTATATGCCGAACAAACTGCCTTTTAATCGCTTCGGAATCACCGCCGGAAAGAAGATAGGCTCCGCCGTTGTGCGCAACCGGGCGAAGAGGATTCTCAGAGAGGCTTATCGCAAAAACGAACTCTTGATGCCGATAGGCTATGATATCGTTTTCGTAGCAAGACCCGGCATTGTCGGTGCAAAGACCGGCGATATTGAGAGAGTATTAGTATCTAAAGTTTTGAAATCAATGAAATCCCAATGAAATACATCGTAATGGCTCTGATAAGATTCTATCAGAAGCACCTGTCCAAATTGAAGCCGCCTTGCTGTCGGTATTATCCGACCTGCTCGCAGTATACTCTTGAGGCGGTCAGACGGTTCGGTGCCGTAAGAGGGCTCATCCTCGGCTTCTGGCGCATACTCCGTTGCAACCCTTACAGCAAGGGCGGAGTTGACTATGTGCCGGAGAAGTGGCACCTGTATACTTTGAAATCGGAAAATCGCCGGAAGGAGCGCCTGAAGGCACAAGCACAACTACGCAATACACGCGGTGCGTCACACAACAAAGGAGAAAAACAACCATGAGTTTCTGGCAAATATTAGCTTGGCCGTTCGGTAAGATTCTTTACTTTTGCTATCTGCTCGTAAGAAATTACGGATGGGCGCTGTTCCTGTTTACGGCTATAATCAGACTTATAATGTTCCCGTCGTCATATAATCAGCAGATTTCGACGGAGAAGATGAACCGCCTCAATCCAAAGCTTGAGGCATTCAAGAAAAAATACGCGAATAACCAGGACAAGCTCAACGAGGCGACGATGGAGCTCTATAACCAGGAGAACGTCAACCCGATGGGAAGCTGTCTGCCGACGCTTATCACGTTTGTACTCCTGTTTGCAATCATCGAGGTTGTTTATGCGCCGCTCTCCTACATAGGAAATGTCGACAGCGATTCCCTCGACGCCGCCGAAGAGATGGTAGCGGATGTCTATGCCGTCAGCTCGGTTATCGACGAGCACGAGACCACCGTTTCGGAGCTTCTTGCCGAGAACACAAATCTTTACGATATACTTCTTGAATACAAGGCTGAGGAAGACTCTGACCTCGCCGATTATTCGGACGAAAGACTCGAAGAGCTTGCAGGCTACTTCGAGGAATATAACGACTTTTATGACAACGACGGCGACATGATCGGACTCGATGAGTACTTCCTCGATTCGAACCTCGTCTCGTCAAGACTTGTGGCTTCCGGCTCGTCAAGAGCACAGCTTCTCGTCATCTCGATTTCTCAGGTCTATCCCGACCTCTTCTCGGACGACGTTGTCGACCTCTGCGCAGATTTTGATTATACATTCTTGGGAATAGATTTGGGAGACTACCCGAGCTGGCATTCAATCCTGATTCTCATCCCGATTCTGTCGTTGGGACTTCAGCTCCTTCTTACCTTCATTTCGCAGTACTACACCAAGAAGAAGGGCGGAACTTCGACAAGCGGCTCTATGAAGGCTATGCTCTATATAATGCCGCTCATCTCCTTCTGGATTGCATTCAGCTTCCCGGCAGGTATCGGTATCTACTGGATATTCTCGAGCCTTCTCTCGCTCGTTCAGACTGTCGGACTTAATCTCTACCTGACTCCCGCAAGAGTCGATAAGATTATAGCGAAAGACAACGAGAAGTCGAAGAAGAAACGCAAGAAGAAATCCTTCTATCAGCAGGCTCTCGAAGCCCAGCAGGCAGAAAACGCCGGCAGAGCGAGACCCTCAAAATATGAGGATGACGACGAAGACGACGAAAACGCTTCCGAAGAGGTCAAGCTATCCCGTGCCCAGAAGAAGGAAGTCGAGCGCAACACCCTGAACGAAGCAAGACGCAGATATGCGGAGAAGTACGGCGATTCGCTTGATGTTGACGCGCCGGAGATGGAAGATTCTAAGGCGAAGAAGAAATAAATTGTAGGGGCGGATATTATCCGCCCGAAAGCACATCGCCAACATACGGGCTGGATGAAGAAGTTCACAAGCGAACTTCGGAAGTTTGGCAAAGCCAAACTTCTCCGCCCACTACAGATGTTGCCCGATAGATAGCACATTGCGATCAATTCAGCAAGGCGCCTAACCACCACACACCACCTCCGGTGCTTGCTGTCTAATAAAGGAGCTTAAAAATGAAGAGTACAGTAACAGCAAAAACAGTCGAAGAGGCAAAGCAGAAGCTTTGCGAGGAGCTCGGAGTTGCCGAGGAGAAAATCACCTTCACAATTCTTGAGGAGCCCAAGAAGGGAATCTTCGGAATGAAGGGCGAGGCTAAGGTTGAGGGCGAATACACCGAGACCAAGGCTGACATCGCCGCAAATTATGTCACCAATATCATGGTCGCTATGGGCTATGAGAAGCCCACCATCACCATCACCGAGACCGAAGAGGGCGCAGTCCTCGATCTTTCCGGCAAAGGCGTTGACGGCATCATCGGAAGACGCGGAGAGACCATCGACTCACTCCAGTATCTTGCATCCCTCGCCTGCAACAAGCAGGACAAGGAATTCTATCGCATCACCCTTGATTGCGACGGCTTCAGAGCAAGAAGAAAGGTTCAGCTTGAAGAGCTTGCCAGAAAGATGGCTGAGAAGGCAAAGAGAACCGGCAGAACGATGTCCCTCGAGCCGATGAACCCCTATGAGAGAAGAATCATCCATGCGGCAGTCGCAGAGGTTGAGGGTTGCACATCCCGCTCCGTCGGCGAAGACCCCTATAGAAAGGTTCTCATCTCCTCCACCGAAAGAAGACCCTACAATGGTGGCGGTAACAGACGTTATAATAACGGCGGAAGAAACGACCGCAGAGACGGCAACCGTAACGGCGGCTATCGCAAGGGCGGCAGACGCAGAGAGGACTTCAAGGCAAGAAGCCTCGACATCTCCTCGTCGTTTGAGAAGGACTACAAGAAGCCCAAGCCCGAGGACGACATGGACACCACGGGGCTCTACTCGAAGATTGAATTTTAAAAAGAACGGCTTCTCCGGCGGTTTCGATTTCAGAAGCCGCCGGGGATTTTTTATGTGAGGTGAACCCTATGTCAACCATCGCCGCAATATCCACCCCCGTTTATCAGGGAGGCTTGGCTGTTATCCGCATGAGCGGGGAGAATTCGCTCCCGATTGCGGACAGTATTTTTGTGGGCAATAAGAAGCCGTCGGAGATGGCGGGCTATACCTGCGGATACGGAAAAATTGTCCGCGAGGGGCGGACACTCGATGATGTGATTCTGACGGTCTTCCGTTCGCCCCACAGCTATACCGGCGAGGACACCGTCGAGATCTCCTGCCACGGCGGAGTGTATCTTGCCCGGGAGGTGCTGAAGCTAATAATCGAGAATGGAGCCGAGCCGGCGCCGGCGGGGGAGTTCACAAAGCGTGCGTTTTTATCCGGCAAGCTGAGCCTCACTCAGGCTGAGGGTGTACTGGATATCATTTCCGCAAATGGAGAGCGGGAACTGGTAAGTGCAAGGGCGATGCGGGACGGAAATTTAAGTAAGAATATTCACTCGGTCGCCGAGGAGATGACAAGAATTTCCGGCAACCTTGCGGCGTGGTCGGACTATCCAGATGAGGACATCCCCGACGCCGACACCTCGCACTTGGGCGAGGACTTGGAGAATATAGTGCGCCGTCTCGACGAAATCCTCAGCGGCTACGACAAGGGCAGAATCCTCCGGCAGGGAATCGACACCGCCATCGTCGGGCGCCCGAATGTCGGCAAGTCTACTCTCATGAATCAGCTGCTCGGATATAAGAGAAGCATCGTCACCGAGAACGCCGGAACCACCCGGGACGTCATCGAGGAGTCGGTGCGCATCGGCGATTTCGTCCTGAAGCTCTCGGACACCGCCGGAATCCGCAACACGACTGACCCCGTCGAGTGTATAGGCGTTGACCTTGCCACCAAAAAATTGGAAAATGCGGAATTAGTTCTCGCCGTCTTCGATTCCTCCGAGGAATTCACCGAAACGGACAGAGAAATCCTTGTTAAAATCAAAGATAAGCCGCATATCGTGCTTTTAAACAAGTCGGATTTGCCGGAAAAATTAGACCAAGAGTATTTTTCTGACGAGAATATACTCTCTGTATCGACTAATTCGGGCGAAGGCTTGGGAAAACTCCCCGAAATGATAGCGGGTCTCTTCAAACTCGGCGGCAGTTCGGACAACGCCGAAATCTACATCAACGAGCGGCAGAGAAGCCAAGTGTCGAAGGCGGTCGGGTTCGTCAGACAGGCGCTCGCCGAATACCGCTCCGGCATCACCCTCGACGCCGTCACCGTCTACATGGACGAGGCGCTGAACGCCCTTCTCGAACTCACCGGTGAGAGGGCAACCGAGGCGGTGGTCAACAATCTTTTCGAAAGATTCTGCGTCGGAAAGTAATATTTGATTCTGAATTTACAATTTGTAATATAAAAGAGGACACCAAAATGGATTCAAGTACCAATTTTATGGGAAAATTTGATATTGTCGTTATCGGGGCAGGGCACGCAGGTATTGAGGCGGCTCTGGCTCCGGCACGTCTGGGGCTCAAGGTCGGAATCTTCACGATTACGCTCGACGGCATCGCCAACATGCCCTGCAATCCCTCAATCGGCGGCACCGCCAAGGGCAACCTCGTCCGGGAGATCGACGCCCTCGGCGGCGAGATGGGCAAGGCGGCGGACGCCACCTTCATCCAGTCGCGCATCCTCAACCTCGGCAAGGGTCCCGCCGTCCACAGCCTTCGAGTTCAGGCGGACAGGGTCAAGTACCATATCTATATGAAGCAGGTACTCGAGCGTGAGCCGAACGTCGAAATCAAGCAGGCGGAGATTACCGAAATTCTGACCGATGAGACGGGCGCCGTTTCGGGAGTCCGCACCAAGCTCGGCGGGTATTATAATTGCCGTGCTGTTATAATTGCGACGGGGACTTACCTCGGCGGCAAGATTCATGTCGGCGAGTCGAATTATGAGAGTGGTCCCGACGCTACTCTTCCCGCAAAAGCACTTACTTCATCACTTAAACAACTGGGAATTTCCGTCCGAAGATTCAAGACCGGAACCCCGGCAAGAGTCCACAAGAGAAGCATTGATTTTTCCGTCCTCGAACGTCAGGACGGCGACGAGCATATCATCCCGTTTTCCTTCGAGACGAAAGGGGAGCTCAGGAACCAAGTCTCCTGCTACATCTCTTACACCAATTCCGAGACCCACAAAATCATCCTTGACAACCTCGACCGCTCGCCTCTGTACTCGGGGAGGATCGAGGGAGTTGGTCCGAGATACTGTCCGTCCATCGAGGACAAAGTCGTCAGGTTCTCCGACAAGCCGAGGCACCAGCTTTTCATCGAGCCAATGGGTCTCGACACCGACGAATACTACCTGCAGGGGATGAGTTCGTCCCTCCCCGAGGACGTCCAGCTGAAATTCTTGCGAACCATCAAGGGGCTCGAGCACGTCGAAATCATGCGCCCGGCGTATGCCATCGAGTACGACTGTTGCGACCCGACCGAGCTTCTGCCTACACTTGAGTTCCGGGAGCACCCGGGGCTCTACGGTGCGGGGCAGTTCAACGGCTCCTCCGGCTATGAGGAGGCGGCGGCGCAGGGATTGGTCGCCGGAATCAACGCCGCTCTGAAGCTTCAGGGCAGGGAACCGATGATTTTAGATCGTGCGTCGTGCTATATCGGCACCCTCGTCGACGATCTGGTCACGAAGGGCGTCACCGACCCTTACAGAATGATGACGTCGCGCAGTGAATACCGGATTCTTCTCCGTGAGGACAACGCCGACGAGCGCCTCACGCCAATCGGGCACGAAATCGGGCTCATTTCGGACGAGAGATATGAGCGGCTTCTCGAGAAAGAGAGGCTTATCGCCGAAGAAGTCGTCCGCTTGGAGCACACGAACGTCGCCCCGAGCGCATCCCTCAACGAATATCTTGTGGAGAGCGGCACCGAGCCGATTTCGAACGGCACGACGCTTGCTAAGCTGATTCGAAGACCGCAGGTGAAGTATGATGGCTTGATTTGCGCCGATAAGAACCGCCCCGAGCTCCCGGATGAAGTCACCGAACAGGCGGAGCTCCGCATCAAATATGAGGGATATATTAACATTCAGCTAAAACAAGTGGAAGATATGCGGAAACTGGAAGCGAAAAAGCTCTCGCCGGACACCGATTACACGCAAATCTCCGGTTTAAGACTGGAAGCGGCGGAAAAGCTCCAGAAGAGAAAGCCCCTGAGCGTCGGTCAGGCGTTGCGAATTTCCGGCGTGAACCCGGCGGATATCTCGGTTCTTCTGATATGGCTCGAGAAGAAAAGGAGGGAAGAGCATGGCGGCGATTGATATAAAGCGGCTCGAGACCGTCTTTTCCGGGATAAATATGCCCCTTTCGGGCGAGCAGATTGCGAGATTTGCAACATATGCGGACATGCTTGTCGAGAAAAACAAGGTGATGAACCTGACCGCCGTGACCGACTCGGAGGGTATAATCATGAAGCACTTTGCCGACTCCTGCCTGCCGCTTGTGATTGAAAATGTTCCACATGGAGCAACCCTCATCGACGTCGGCACCGGCGCGGGCTTCCCCTCGATTCCGATGAAAATCGTGCGTGATGACCTTCAAATCACGCTTCTTGACAGCCTCAACAAGCGCGTGAACTTCCTTCGGGACGTCTCCAACGCCCTGAACTTGGGCGCCAAGTGCATCCATTCGAGAGCCGAGGGCGGCGCAAGAACCGACTTGCGTGAAGCTTTCGACATCGCCACCGCCAGAGCCGTCGCAAGGCTGTCTGTTCTGAGTGAGTACTGCCTGCCGTATGTGAAACCCGGCGGCAAGTTCTTAGCTCTTAAAGGCTCCGATTGCCGTGAAGAAATCGCGACAGCCGAGCCGATTATCGCAAAATTGGGCGGGCAGATTGCGAATATTGTCGAGTATAGCTTGCCAAATGGGGACGGGAGGACGTTGGTTGTTATTAATAAGGTAGAGAAGACGCCGGGGGAGTACCCCAGGCGGGTGGTGAAATAGAAACCCCTCAGTCTGCGCTTCGCGCATCCAGCTCCCCTTTCAGGGGAGCCTTTTTGTGCATCTTTGACAGTTTACATAGAATGCAAATAGCCTCACCTGAAAGGGGAGGGGGACCGACGCCGAAGGCGTTGGTGGAGGGGTTTCCCGTCGAATCTCCCCGATAAATTCCTCTGGAAATTATATCATATCTATGGTAAAATATGGAGTAAGAACTACACTTATTTTACAAGGACGTGACAATATGGCAAAAATTTTCATAGTGAAGAAGGAGAAGACGGCGGCGAAGGTGGTCGAGATTCCTTGCGAGGAGATTTCGCCCTCGCCTTATCAGCCCCGAAAGACCTTCGAGCGGGACGAGCTTATGAACTTAGCGGCGAGCATCAAGGCGGACGGCATCATTTCGCCGCTTTCTGTGAGGGAAACCTCTCGTGGCTACGAGCTTATAGCAGGGGAGAGGCGGCTTCGGGCGGCGATGATTGCGGGGCTCGAGACCGTTCCCTGCATCATTATCGAGGCGAGCGACCGAACCTCGGCACTTTTATCCCTCGTTGAGAACCTTCAGCGCGAAGATCTGAGCTTTTTCGAGGAAGCCGACGCGATTTCGAAGCTTATCGACCTCTATGGCATGACGCAGGAGGACGCCGCCTATCGCCTCGGCTATGCGCAGTCGACCCTCGCTAATAAGCTTCGGCTGTTGAAGCTTACGAGCTCGCAACGGCAAATTATCACGGAAAACGGTCTCACCGAGCGGCACGCAAGAGCGCTCCTGAAGCTCCCGACCGACGAAAAGCGTGATGAAGCCCTGAAAAAGATAGTTCGTGGCAAGCTCAACGTCGAGAAAACCGAGGCATTGGTCGATTCGATGCTCGAGCACGAGAAATACTGCCAGAGAATCCGCAAGGGAAGCGCCATTTTCAAGGATTTACGCCTCTTCACGAACACTATAAACAAGGCTGTCGAGACCATGCAGATTGCCGGCGTGGACGTGAATGTCGACAAAACGCAGACGGATGGGTATGTGGATTATCATATAAGGATACCGTTGAAGAAGTAATTTTGTAGGGGCGGAGAAGTTTGGGCTTGCCAAACTTCCGAAGTTCGCTTGCGAACTTCTACATCCAGCCCGCTGTAGTGCAATTACCGCCGTCAGGCGGTAATTGTTCCATGTGGAACATTTCACAATCTCCCCAAAATAAAATTTGTCGAAAGTAGTTGCAAACTCCGAAATTTGTGCTATACTTATAAATAGAGAGACAAGTGATGGCGTATGGATAGAGGTGCCGGCTTGTCTAAAACTAATGTAAGGGAGCGTATCATGGGGAAAATTATCGCCGTGTCAAATCAGAAAGGCGGAGTTGGGAAGTCAACTACCGTTGTTAATCTCGCCGCCGCCCTCGGCGGGAAAGGGAAGAAGGTTCTCGTCGTCGACATCGACGCTCAGGGGAACACCACAACCGGCTTGGGAGTGCGTAAACGTGCCATCACGAGCACCGTTTACGAGGTTCTTATCGGGCAGTGCAGAGCTTCGGAAGCCATTGTCCCGACTGCATTCAAGGGCGTTTCGCTTCTGTCATCGGCGCAGAAGCTTGCCGGAGCGGAAATCGAGCTCGCAGGGGTCGAAAACCGCCTAATGCGGCTTAAAATGCAGCTTCTTCCGGTCAAAAACGAATTCGATTTTATACTTATAGACTGCCCGCCGTCGCTGAGCATCATCACTTTGAACGCTCTTGCCGCCTGCGACTCGGTTCTGATACCGATTCAGTGCGAATTCTACTCGCTCGAGGGCTTGGTTCAGCTGATGGACACGATAAAGCGCATCAAGGACGGCTACAATCCATATATGTACATTGAAGGAATCCTCTTTACGATGTATGTGGGAAGGTATAATCTGACGGGACAGGTCGTCGCGGAGGTCAAAAAGTACTTCCCGAACGACATTTACGAGACGGTTATCCCCCGAAATGTCGCACTTTCCGAGGCTCCTTCGCACGGAAAGCCCATTATGTACTATGACCGCTCGTCAAAGGGCGCAGAGGCATACGAAAGCTTTTGCATCGAGTTCCTGAACCGGTCGAAGAAGAAAAACGGACAAACCTACAGTAAGCCCTGAGGGTAAGGAGGAAATATGGCAAAGAATAAGGGTCTCGGAATGGGAATGGAAGCGCTCTTCTCCCAGAATGAAACCGAGGAAAAGCAGACAAAAACCTTGCGCCTGACCGAAATCTCCCCGAACAGGGCGCAACCGAGAACGGATTTCGACGACGAAGCGCTCAGTAAGCTCGCCGATTCGATAAAACAGCACGGCGTTTTGCAGCCGCTCCTCGTCCGACCGCTCGAAACCGGCGGATATCAGATAGTAGCGGGGGAGAGACGCTGGCGCGCCGCTCGTATGGCGGGCTTGGACGAAGTTCCGGTCGTAATAAAAGAGCTTGACGACAAGGGCACAATGGAGCTTGCACTCGTCGAGAACCTACAGCGCGAGAACCTGAACCCGGTTGAAGAAGCCCTCGGCTACAAAGAGCTGATGGACAAGTACTCATACACCCAGGAGCAGGTGGCGCAGGTCGTGAACAAGTCAAGACCGGCGGTTGCGAACTCGCTGAGGCTTCTAAGCTTGGACGAAAAGACGCTAAAGATGGTCCGCGAGGGCGAAATCTCCGTTGGACACGCAAAAGTCCTCGCTGGAGTCGAGAACGAAGAGCTGAGAGCCGAGCTTGCGTTGCAGGTCAAGCGCGATATGCTGACTGTTCGGAACTTAGAGCAGCTCGTCCGGGCGAAATCAGTCCAGAAAAAGCCGAAATCGTCGCCCCAGAAGGAGACGTTTCTCCGGGAAATCGAGCTTTCGCTCGCCCAGAACACCGGCAGAAAGGTCACCGTCTCCGGCAAAAACGGCAAAGGCAAGCTCGAAATCGAGTATTATTCGGAAGAAGACCTCGCGAAAATCGCCCGAATCCTTGAAAACTTAGGGGAAAAATAAACAACAGGAGAGAACCAAAATGATAGACATAAAATTAATCCGTGAAAATCCGGAATTGGTAAAAGAGAACATAAAGAAGAAGTATCAGGACGAAAAATTGCCCCTCGTTGACCAGGCGGCGGAATTGGATAAAGAGTACAGAGCCGCTATCACCGAGGCTGACACCCTTCGTGCACAGAGAAACAAGCTTTCAAAAGAAATCGGCGGCTTGATGGCGAAGGGCGAGAAGGAGAAGGCAATGGAGGTCAAAGCACAGGTCACCGCACAGGCTGAGCGCCTTGCGGAGCTCGAAAAGCTCGAAGACGAGCTACAGGAGAAGCTCCACAAGATTATGATGGTCATCCCGAACATCATCGACCCCTGCGTCCCAATCGGCAAGGATGACTCCGAAAACGTAGAGATAGAGCGCTTCGGCGAGCCGTTTGTGCCCGATTTCGAGGTGCCTTATCACACCGACATCATGGAAAAGCTCCATGGCATCGACCTCGAGAGCGCCAGACGTGTTGCCGGCAACGGCTTCTACTACCTCATGGGCGACATCGCAAGGCTTCATTCGGCAGTTATTTCATATGCGAGAGACTTTATGATTGACCGTGGCTTCACCTACTGCGTTCCGCCGTTCATGATTCGTGGAAACGTCGTCGACGGAGTCATGAGCTTCGCCGAGATGGACGCGATGATGTACAAAATCGAGGGCGAGGACCTCTACCTCATCGGCACCTCCGAGCACTCGATGATTGGCAAGTTCATCGACCAGATTATCCCCGAAGAGCAGTTGCCCCTTACACTCACGAGCTATTCGCCCTGCTTCAGAAAAGAGAAGGGCGCACACGGAATCGAGGAGAAGGGCGTCTACAGAATCCATCAGTTTGAAAAACAGGAAATGATTGTCGTTTGCAAACCGGAGGAGAGCCCCTACTGGTTCGATAAGCTCTGGAAGAATACAGTAGATTTGTTCAGAAGTATGGATATTCCCGTCAGAACCCTCGAGTGCTGCTCGGGAGACCTGGCAGACCTCAAGGTTCGTTCGCTCGACGTTGAAGCGTGGAGCCCGAGACAGAAGAAGTACTTCGAGGTCGGCTCCTGCTCGAACCTCGGAGATGCGCAGGCACGCCGCCTGAAGATAAGAGTCAACGGCGAAAACGGCAAATACCTCGCCCATACCCTCAACAACACCGTCGTCGCACCCCCGAGAATGCTGATTGCGTTCCTTGAGAATAACCTGAACGAGGACGGAAGCGTCCGCATCCCCGAGGCGCTGAGACCTTATATGGGTGGGAAGTCGGTTATAACGGGGTGATTTGACCCCAAAAAAGCTGCTTGCCGCAACTTTTCAAATTTTATTAGAAAAACGCTTGACATCATAAGTAAAATCGCATATAATAATGATGACAGGACTCCCCGCACCTCTCACTTAGTGATGTGACCCAGTGGGAGACGTTTTTTTAGGTGGATTTTAGTATGGACATGATTTCTTTACCGATGGTCAAGTCTCCAAAAACTTATGAAGAACAGCTTGAGATAATCAAGAATAAGGGCTTCATTGTTGAAAATGATAAAAATTGTATTGATTTTCTCCATAGAGCTAACTATTATAGGCTTTCGGCATATTTTTTACCGTTCAAAATGGAAGATGGAACCTATCTTGATGATGTAAAATTTGAAAGAATACAACATATATATGATTTTGATGTAAGAATGAGAGCAATTCTCTTCGGATACATAGAAGAAATCGAGCTGTACTTAAGAACACAGATGGCATATGAGATGGCACATAAGTATGGTGCGCTTGGCTATTTGAATCCAGAAAATTTCTCTAACGAGCACGATGATGAAAAGTTCAGAGAACATCTGGAAAGGTGTATAGAAGATAACAAGAGATCATTGGTTGTAAAGCACCATAAAGAGAAGTATGGTGGGCAGTTTCCTATCTGGGTAATTATTGAGTTTTTCTCGATGGGAATGCTGTCATACTACTACGCAGATTTGAAAATGGCAGATCAGAAGCAGCTAGCAAGAACAATGTATGGGACAAACTCGATTTGTTTAAAGAGCTGGCTAAGATGTATCACAGAACTTCGCAACTTGTGTGCTCATTCTGCTCGGCTATATGCGAGGACTTTTACTTCTGTCCCAAGGGTTGCAAAAAATGTTAGTTACCAACCTGATAGAAAACTTTTTTCACAGATTATGGTTTTAAAAGAACTGTATCCGATGAAAAATCGGTGGAATTCAAATGTTGCGGCTGAAATATCGGCGTTGGTTGATGAGTATTCAGAAGATATTTCATTGAGACATATAGGCTTCCCCGAAAACTGGAGAGAGTTATTATTTATCTGACAAAGCTATCTACATAGAAAGGACCTCACATGCAACCCAAAACCCTAAAACAATCCCTCTCTCCCTACTTCACCGTCGGGGCGGCGGTGGCGGCGCATTGGCTCGATGAGGCGAGGGACGTTATTGTCGCGAATTTCGACACGGTCACCTGCGAGAACGAGATGAAGTACTTGAGTATTCACCCGCATGGCTATGCGGCTCCGCCGGATGTCAACGCTTTCAATCGCGGAGAACTCGACTATCGCCCGGAAATTACGGACCGGGAGAGCCTTGTGCACCCGTCGCTCGTCACCGACACGTCGGGTGCCGACAAAATTGCCGAATTTGCCCGGGAAAACGGGCTCAAAATAAGAGGTCACAACCTCGCGTGGCACGCTTCCTACCCTTGGGGAGTGTTCGAACAGCTGAGCCCGAGCGAGCTCCGTTCGAATCTTGACGAGCATTTCAAGCTGATGGCTGAGAAGTATGGCGACTGCTACTGCTGGGACGTCGTCAACGAGGCGATGAACGACCGCAGGGAAGGGGACGACCTTCGGCACAACGTCTTTCGCGAGAAGCTCGGCGACGATTATCTCTTCGAGCTCCACGGGCTGGCGAGGAAGTACTTCCCGAACAGCGAGCTCTGTCTCAACGACTACAGCGAGTTTCGCCCCGACAAGCGCGACAGAATCCTGAGAACCGCAATGGCTCTGAAGGAGCGGGACCTCGTCGACGTCATCGGGCTTCAGTGCCACACGAACATCAACGTTCTCAAGCACGACTTCGACGGCGTCAGAAGGTCGCTCGACATGTACGCTAAGACCGGGCTCAAGCTCCACATCACCGAGATGGACGTCAGCTGTGTCGACTGGCACGAGGAACCGAAGGAGATAACCCCCGAAATGATTTCGGACGTCGCGGAAGTATACGAAGAGTATTTCGACATCTTCAAGGAGTATTCTGAACACATCGAGAACGTGACCCTTTGGGGCGTGTCGAACAAGCACTCGTGGCTCAACTTCATGGGTCCCGAAAGCGGCAGGGGCAAGAACAAGCCGCTCCTCTTTGACGACAACTATCAGCCTACAGATGCTTTGATACGAATAAATTCATAATAATTTCATAAGCCTTCAGACGGCTTCAAAATCGCCTTCCCTTTGCTTGGGAAGGCTTTTTGTGTTGTATGGTTGTGCTTACATTTTCGACAACACGACTCTGCCGTATGCACCGTTCTTTTTGTCCTCGGGATGCGGCTCCAAGCCGATTATCGTAATTTCCTCGTTATCGGGACCGTAGACCCAGTACATCCTCATCGCACCGCTTGTGCGGTTTTCAAGATAAGACTGCCAGACCTTAATGCCGTATCGTTTGCTCAGCGGCTGGATTTCGTGTGTATGGAGCCCCGGGTAAAGGGGATTTTCCGACAGAATTCGAACCGCCTTGCCCCACTTCTTGTATAACCGCTCGTCGCTTTTGCTTATACTCCCGTCACGATATGCCTTTTGCAGTCTGTTCCAAAGCTCCGCCATTTCGGGGACACCCATTCTGATTTTATAATTCATGTTGATGTCCTCTTCTTATTCAAAATCCGATAAATCCACCGGCTCGGAAACTTCGCCCTTTTTGAAGTTGGCGACAGCCTCATCCATTCCGGCAAGAGTTTTCTTGGAGATGGTCACCGGCGCAACCAGCTCCCTCGGCTCGAGGATGATGCAACCGTTTTCGTACTCTTTGACATTGTAGTAATGATAAGCCGCACCGCGAAGAGTGACTCGTTTTTTACTGTCGATGTGAACGTCGTAATTTCTGACTACTTCTCTTGCAGATTCCATAAAATCGCCTCCTATTTCTGTAATATGTCCCACTGTGGGATTTCCCACTAAGGACATTATACTCTATTATAATGGATTTGTCAACGGTCTTTTATTTGTCGAAAGAACGGCATCAATACTTGACATACCATCTTTTTTGTGCTACACTATCCTAAATATCAAATTGAGGAGGACGTTTATGCAGGAAAAAAGGTTTCTCGATACCAGTTACGAAGAAAAGTTCGGAAAAGAAGGACTTACATTTGACGATGTTCTTTTGGTGCCCGCAGAGTCGGATGTCACCCCCAATCTTGTCAGTCTCGAGACCGACATTGCAAAGGGGATTCATCTTAATGTCCCGATTCTGACTTCGGCTATGGACACCGTTACCGAGTCTGCGATGGCTATTGCCATTTCGCGTGAGGGAGGACTCGGAATTATCCACAAAAATATGACCATTGCGAGACAGGCTGATGAGGTTGACAAGGTTAAGCGTTCCCAGAACGGCGTAATCGTCAATCCGTTCTTTTTATCTGCGGACAACCTTGTTTCGGATGCCAATGACCTGATGAGCAAATACCGCATCTCCGGCATGCCGATTGTCGACGCACGGGGCAAGCTCTGCGGAATCATCACCAACCGCGACATGCGCTTTATAACCGACTTCTCAACAAAGATTGAGGACGTCATGACCAAGGATCACCTTGTCACCGCTCCCGTCGGAACCTCGCTCGAGCAGGCTCAGGAAATCCTCCGTCAGTATAAGATTGAAAAGCTTCCTCTCGTAGACAGCGAGGGCTATCTCAAGGGGCTCATCACCATCAAAGACATCGAGAAGGCTGTCAAGTATCCTCACTCCTCGACCGACTCGCAGGGAAGATTAATCTGCGGAGCGGCTATCGGCGTTACGGACGACGTGCTCGACCGTGCCTCAGCTTTGGTCAATGCGGGAGTCGACTGCTTGGTCCTCGATTCTGCTCACGGTCACTCGAAGAATATTCTTAATTGCGTTGAAAAGGTCAAAAACGCCTTCCCCGACACCCCCGTCATTGCGGGCAATGTCGCCACCGCTGAGGGCACTGAAGCTCTTATCAAGGCAGGTGCGGACTGCGTTAAAGTCGGTATCGGACCCGGCTCCATCTGCACAACCCGTGTTGTTGCGGGCGTCGGTGTTCCGCAGATTACGGCTATCTATGACGCGGCAAGCGTTGCGGCGAAGTACGGAGTTTCCATCATCGCCGACGGCGGAATCAAGTATTCCGGCGATATCGTCAAGGCTCTTGCGGCGGGCGGAAATGCGGTTATGCTCGGCTCGCTCCTGGCGGGATGCGACGAAGCTCCCGGCGAGATTGAAATCTATCAGGGACGCTCGTTCAAGGTCTACAGAGGAATGGGAAGCCTCGGCGCCATGAACGCAGGCTCGAAGGACAGATATTTCCAGACCGGTTCGAAGAAGCTCGTCCCCGAGGGAGTCGAAGGAAGAGTGCCCTATAAGGGAGTGCTCTCCGACACAATCTTCCAGCTCTGCGGTGGCTTGAGAAGCGGTATGGGCTACTGCGGATGCCACAACATCGAGGAGCTCAGAACCAAGACCAAGTTCGTGAGAATTACAGGCGCCGGCTTGAAGGAGTCTCACCCCCACGATGTCTACATCACAAAGGAAGCTCCGAACTATTCGGTTCAAAACTAAGAGTATAATTCTATAGAATATCGCCCGATTGTAATGTCGGGCGATATTTGAAATCAAGCACAGATAGTAATAACTACTGCAAAATATACAATCAGTATTGAGGTGTTACCATGTTAAAGAGACCAAAATGTGGGCTTATTCATATGGATCGTTGTCTGATTTACAGCTACGACGAGGTCACGTCGACCAACGATTTGCTTATCGAAGCCGGTAAGCAGGGGGCGAAGATGGGGACTGTGGTCGAAGCGAAGAGACAGACTGCGGGAAAAGGCAGTAAAGGTCGAAGCTTTTACAGCCCGAGGAACGGCTCTTACTTCTCGCTGCTCATCCGCCCGGGCGCGAAGCTCAACGCTTCCATGCTTGAAGACGAGGACCACACACCGCTTTGTCCTTCACTCACCCCCGAGCAATGTGCGCTCATCACTCCGGCGGTCGCCTGTGCGGTTGCGCAGGGGATAGAGAGCTACACCGGCAAGCGCATGGAAATCAAATGGGTGAACGACATATACTACAAAAAGAAGAAGGTTGCCGGAATTCTGGTCGAATCGGCGCTCGACGAAAACATGGATCGCTTCTATGTCATCGGCGTCGGGATTAATCTCTTTCCTTCAGAGGACGGCTTCCCCGAGGAATTTGCCGAGAACGCGACGACCGTTTTCAAGAAAGAGCCGGAATCTCTGATGGATAAGGTGGACGGGACGATTATCCGCAACCGTATCTTAGAAAACATCAATGCTGAACTTTATCAACTTTCGAAGAAGGGCTTCCTCCCCGAATACCGCAGGCGCTCGTGCGTCCTCAGCTATACGGTCGTTGTGACGCCCCTCGACGGAAGCGAGCCCTATCTCGCCGAAGCCGTCGAAATCGACGACAACGCCCGCCTCGTTGTAAAGACCGCCTCCGGCGAGCTCAAGACCCTCAACTCCGAAGACGTCAAGCTCTCCCTCAAGGAAAACCTTGCGGGAACAAAGGCACTTGAGGTTGATTTATCTGAGAGAGTGAAGAACTCTTAACCCACATTTAACACCATTCCCTTCCGAAACGTGCTATAATAGCCATCGGAAGGGAGTTTTGATATGAAAACTTTGCAAACGAAAATCAGAATCTGTGCCGCCGTTATGCTGGCGGTTCTTTTGGTGGGGCTCGGGGTGTACTTCGTCATGCCGCACCGGATTACCGTTCCCGACGGCGAGGAGATTCGCGTCGAGTATACGGTCGCGACCCTGTCGGTGGATGAGGGGACTTCAACAACCGGTTGGGAGACATCCGAATATCACTTCTCCCCGGGCGACGAGGGCTATGACGAATTTGTCGATACGCTTGAGGAAATCACTTATCATAACTGCTTCAGAACCCTGTCGGGCTCGACCGGGATTTCGAATGTCACCTATGTCGTCAACGTCCGGATCGGCGACGAATGCTATAGCTTTTATGACCGGGGATATCTCATTGCGGACAAAATCTATTACGTTTCGAAAAATAGTGTTGGAAATATACGATGCGTAATAGAGACAAATATGTAGGGGCGGATATTATCCGCCCGCTAAATCGTCGCAATCTTGGTTCGGGCGGATAATATCCGCCCCTACAAATTACTGATAGAACCCATTGGAAGAGAGGAAGCTATAAAGCTGCTCCCCATGCTGTTGCTCCTCTGCCTGAATGTGGTTGAGGACGCGGCGGGCGTTCGGGTCGCCGAATTCGAAGACCGAGGTGTCATAGAGCGCCGAGACGTGCTTCTCCATCGCAAGCATGTCAGATGCCAGAAACTTGTCGATGTCCGCCGAGCGGGTGTCCTTGTAGCAGATTTTCTTGCACCAGCCGTTGTTCTCGTCCTTGAGAACTCCCTCGGGAACGGTCGGGACGTTGCCGGAAAGCATGCTGTTCACGGTGTCGTAGTGGTTGTGCTCCACCTGCGAGATGCTTTGGAAGAGCTGTTTGAGCTCGCACGAGCAGGCTTCGTCCGAGTACTTCACGTACTTCTCCCAGCAGAGCTTTTCCTGATCCTTCAGGTCCTTCAAGAGCCCGATTTCTTTCTGAGTTAAAGTCATGCCATAATCTCCTTTATTTAAAAGTATGGGAGTATTATGGCATGATTTTTTGGAAATATACGCCCGGATTCGCAAATCCGTTGTTAGGCTTTTTGGGAATCTACACCCACCCTGAGATTTCTTCCACCGTCATCTCCCACTGTTCTTCCTGCGGGATTGTGGCGACGCCGTCGCCTGCCTGTTCGCCATAGCTTCCAAAGCCGGCGTGGTTGCCGCCGTCGATGACGATTTCGGTGTAATCGGTGGAGTAGTTCCGACCGGCTTCGAGACTGTCCATGTTGAGGACGCCATCTTCACTGCCGTAGATTGAGAGGGTGGGGAGGTTGCCTAAATCGCTCGTAGAGTATGAGGCGAAAAGAACGAGACCGTCGAGCTCATCAAGATGGTTCGACGCAAACGACGCCGCCATCGCTCCTCCCAAGGAGTGCCCGCCGATATACCAGTTCTCATAGGAAACGTACTCGGACATGATGCTTTCCGCCTTGTTCATCCCGAAAAATGCAAGGTTGAAGGGCATTTCGACGAGGAAGCAGTCGACGCCGTTCTCCGCAAGGCTCATCATGATTGGTGCGTACGCCGTGTACTCGACCTTCGCACCGGGATAGAAGATGAGCGCCGTCTCGTTCCCGCCGCTGAACAGAATCCCGTCGTCAACCTGAATCACCTGAACGGTGTCACTGCTCGAAAGATATGCGTCCACATCGACGGCGTGATAATAGTCATTGACATACCAGACGAAGGCGACGGCTATCACGGTAATTAAGACTATGACAACGATGAGGACTATTTTGCCAGTGGATTTCTTTGATTTTTGAGTTATGGTTTTTGGCATGGTGTCACCTGCGTTCATGCTTCCGAATTGTTCTCGATAAACCTGTCAAAATCGCTTTCATACAGCTTATCCTGAACAACTCTGTACTTTTCAAATTCGCTCAATGCGTGTTGTTTGGCGAGCTCCGCCGAGACTTTTCCGGCATCGTTCAATACTTCTCTGTCCCACATCTTCAGGAAGCCATTGAGACGCTTTTCCCAATCCTCCATAGTCATCGGAATGTGCCTGTTTGCCATATCCTCCGCCATGTCGAGATACGCCGACACGATTCGCTCCATCTGTCCAAGCTCATACTCGGAAAGATAATTCTTCGCAACTACAACGTCATAGGAGTGTATTTTGCTTTTCGGCGCACCGTCCCATGTGGTAAGCCCCATGTTTTCTTTACTGCTGTCGGCTCGGTCATAAATCACTTCCGCCGCAGTCTGTCCGTGGACGGCATAGTGAAGCTTGTTCTGGACGGCGGCAAAGAATCGCCTTGTTGCCTTGGCGGACGGGTCGTAATCAAGAGCCGTGGAGTAAATATCGGTTATCTTCTGATAAAATCTGCGCTCCGACATACGAATTTCACGGATTTTTTCGAGTTGCTTCTCAAAGTATTCTTTGGTGAGAACGGTGCCGCTGTTCTTAAGTCGCTCCTCATCCATTACCCAACCCTGAATTGTGTAATCCTTGACGATGGAATTTGCCCATTTGCGGAACTGAACCGCACGTTCGTTGTTCACTTTGAAGCCGACGGCGATAATCATCTGGAGATTATAGTGGTCCGTATTTCTGGAAACCTTCCTGCCACCTTCATCTTGAACTATTAAGTATTTCTTAATAGTTGACTCAGGAGCAAGCTCTTGGTCTTCGTAAATTTTTTTGATATGCTGGTTGATGGCGGGAACCGTGACATTATATAGAGCCGCCATCATTTTTTGTGTCAGCCAGATATTTTCGTCTTCATACCGCATTTCTATGCTTTCGTCGCTGTCGCCCGTAGAGGCAACGAACGTCAGATATTCCGCCGCAGAACTGCGGATTGAAACCTCGTTTTTCTTGTCCACCGAATCATCTCCCGACTTATTCTTACTTACAGTATTATTATATTGTATTACGAGGAGAAAATCAAGTGCCGCTCAACAGAAAAAGCCCCCTATCCCCAATAGGAAGCTTTTTGATTCTATGGCGTTTACGCTTCTAATTGTTTTCCCAAGAACATCGCCGCCGTCTGCGCCAGTGTGAGTTGCAGCTCCGAGCCCTTTGTCTGGCTCTCGGAATTCAGGAAGCAGACCGCTCCCGCCAGATCGCCCGAGGCGATAATCGGGGAGACGGCGAGCGCATTTCGCCCGACGCCCTCGACCGGCAGAATAGCCTTGCCCTCGGTGTCGTAGACCCAGCTCTTGCGGGTCTCGAGGAGCTCTTCGAGTCCCTGCGAAATCCTCCGCTCAGCGTACTCCTTCTTCTGAACGCCTGCCGTCGCCACGACGTGGTCACGGTCAAAGATGACGACCGGCGCCGAGCCGAGCTTGTGAATCACGTCCGCCGCCGACTCGGCGCTGTCCTGCATTTCGCCGACCGGCGAATATTTTTTTGAAGACGACCTCGCCCTCACCGCTTGTGTATATTTCAAGAGGGTCGCCCTCGCGAATCCTCATAGTCCGCCGGATTTCCTTTGGGATGACGACCCGCCCGAGGTCGTCAATCCTCCGAACAATTCCTGTCGCTTTCATGGAATCAGTCCTTTCGATAGTTTTCTGATTGCCACAGGATGTGGCAATTAGTGCTATTATTTGCCGAAACGGCGGGAATATGCGGGAGTGATTTCAAACATTGCTTTTTCAGTTCATCTGCTGTATAATGATTATAAATTATTTTTATCTTTTTGGAGGGCATAAGGCGTGAAAAATATTGAATACCGCTGCTCTTATGTGAACATGAAAAATCCGCTCTACATCAGCTATCACGATACAGAGTGGGGCGTGCCGGAGCATTCCGACCGGAAGCTTTACGAATTTCTTGTTCTTGAGTTCTTCCAAGCCGGTCTGTCGTGGGAGTGTATCCTGAACAAACGGGAAAATTTCCGCATTGCCTTTGACGGTTTCGACATCGACAGAATCTGCACTTATGATGAGGCAAAGTGTGCAGAACTGATGAACAACCCCGGCATCATACGCAACCGGCGGAAGATTACGGCGACAATCAACAACAGCAAAATCTTTAAAGAAATTCAGCAGGAATTCGGCTCTTTCGATGCGTATATCTGGGGCTTCACCGATGGCAAAACCATCGTGGAGGACTACCACCTCCGCGCCGTTTCTCCGTTCTCCGACACTATCTCAGATGATTTGAAAAAGCGCGGCATGACATTCGTCGGCTCCACCACCATTTATTCTTACCTGCAAGCCATCGGAATCCTAAATGCACACGGTTCGGAATGTGATTTGTGTCCTGGCAAAAGGAGGGCATGAAATGAATAACGAGCTTCTTGGATTTGACGACGGGGAAATCCACAGGTGCCGCTCTGATTTTCTTGCACATTTATCCCTCCTTGTAACAAATAACTGATGCCATTTCTCATTTCCCCACCAGACATCCCGGTTGTTGAAAATTAATATGCCCTTCATCACATTCACCAAAACTATTGACATCGGCATCAACAAATGCTATAATAAATATGATTGAATTTTACACAGCCCTATAGATTGTAAAATCCGCGTGGGGGGGGGTACTGCCTTCGGCAGACCCGTTGTATGACCTCCAGACACAAGTGTGTTTCGGAGGCTTTTGTTTTATTTTCCCAGTCATTAGTATCGGAGGTTGAAATGAGCATGAAGAACACAGTTCTGACTTACATAGACAGATTCAGGCACGACCGCCGTCAGCGGTTAGTGCTTGGGTCTGTTTTGCTTATTTTAGCGACTATAGTGTCCCTTACTGTCTATTGGCAGATGAGATTAAGCGGCATCGCCATGACGAATGAAACCTATTGCGGCTATGATGAGCACATCCACACCGAGGAGTGCTACGAAAGCGTTCTGATTTGCAGTCTTGAGGAAAGCGAAGGACACGTTCACGACGAGACCTGTTACGACGAAGAAGGCAATCTTATTTGTGAGTTGGAAGAGTCCGAAGGGCATACCCATAGCGAAGATTGCTATGAAACAACGCTGATTTGTGAGCTTGAGGAGCACGTCCACACAGTCGAGTGCCTTGTTGACCTCGAAGCCGATGTTGAAACTGCCGTTGATTGGGAAGCAACTCTTCCCATTCTCACCGGCGACCTCAGAACTGACATTGTCAATATCGCATATTCGCAGATTGGATATACTGAGTCGACGGCAAACTATACTCTCGCCGAGGACGGCATTACTCATATGGGCTATACCCGCTATGGTGCATGGTACG
>JAJBSV010000012.1 GCA_020861185.1 Ruminococcus sp.
AGACACCAGCCAGTACCAGGTGATGGAGCTGTTCATCAACCATCGGGAGCAGGTTCTCCGGCACATTTTAGACGATTCTGAAAAATTATTTTTATTAAGTCACAAACCTACGACATCAAAATCTTGTTTTTTATCAAATGGTATGTTATACTTATCCCGTAAGACAAATCTATATATGCGATTCAAAAACATTAAAATGATTCAAAACAATCACAGGTTTGTATGCAAAAGGAGTTACTATGGCTGTTCTTACTTTTTATGGATTCATGGACTACGAGGGCAATAAAATTGCTCGCTTTGAAACAGTAGAGCCGGAAGAGATACCTATAAATATCTTCGTGAATAACTATGAAGATGTCAAAGATATGCCTGAAGACGTGTATTGCTCTTTTGAAGTTTATGGTATAGGCACTGATATAGCAATTTACAATCCCGAAGACGAGTACATGGCATCATCCCCTTCCCTTGCATCTAAGGGACTCATCCCTATGGGAACCTTCCCAGTTGATTCAAACAAGGATACATTTTACCAGAACCCCAACATTCTTTTCTCCGGAATGGTCTCGAAAGTATACAAAAACGATGACCCTCAGCCTGATGAGTATGACTTTATGCTTGTTGTTGAGTCATACTCCCTTACCTTTAACCTCTATTTGCAATACAAAGAAAATATTGAAGTCGGGGCTGTTGTCCACGGTACTGCATGGCTATATGCTGATTTGCCATGCGAAGAATGAGGTGTAAACATGATAAGAGAAAACAATGAAATGATTGAGGCACACGATTGGTCGTTCAAAAACATGGATTCTTTGACGAATGATAAAATCTGCGGTTGCTTTTACTGCTGTGAAATTTTCAAACCCTCCGAAATTGAAGAATATATTGAAGAATGTGATGGTGGCAGAACAGCCGTCTGTCCTCATTGTGGCATAGATTCTGTTATTGGCGAATCGTCCGGCTTTCCGGTTACTAAAGAGTTCTTGACGAGGATGAAGCGGTATTGGTTTGATGGCGGAACGGGTTATTCACTGAAAACACCGTTTGGAGTAATTAAACTGCTGTTCGATGGCAAGGAAGAATTCTTTGACCGCCAATGTGTTGATCCCACAGAAGTTATATATCCTGATGTCGATGGTGTATATCGGATTGACTATGATTTCGATGCAGACGGAAACAAGCACTCCCTCAAGCTTATACTGGAAGGTATATCAGTTGAAGGTTATCCCGAATCCGGTGAGAGACTTGAAGAAATATCGTTCTATGTTGGAGATGGAAAAATAACTCTTGGCTGTTATGCTGATTTCTTTAATTTTAATGGCGAATTTGATTTTGACGGAGGCTTATTAAGTAATGGCATAGAAGTTATACTATTACCGTCCACGGCAAGTCAGACAATAGAGTTTGGCGTATGTTGGATGACACACAACTGCACCGAAAACAACGAGACTCAAACATGGTATGGTGCTGACCCAAAGTGCTAACCACTGTGTGTAAAATCTTAGGAGGGTTTAAAATGATTGATAAGACCAAGCTACAAAAGTACTTAGAATTATACAAAAAGGACTTTTACCCATACATATGGGAAAAGAAAGATAAAGAGACCGGTATAAAATGCGGTGGTGAACGTTTCAAATGGGTTGCTGTCAGAACATTTCAGGACAACTGGGACATTGAAGCGGAAGACTTTGCAGATATGCTTGCTCGTTCACTTTCAAAGACCGGAAAACTCTTAAATGGTCAAGGACACTATCCAAGAGGGATGATAGAAAGTTTTGCAAAAAGTGCTCCTGAGGAAGTTCGCACAATGTTTCGCAATCTGTATGACGAAGATGGCGGCATTGATGTTGTAAAAAGAATTGAAGATTTCAAAAGTGGTTCGGATGAATTGCTAAGAAAATATGGTAATGGTAGTAGAAAAGAAAATGTAAGTCACTATCAAGATGAGAATGTTATCAGCATATATCTTTGGCTTCGCTATCCGGATAAATACTACATATACAAATATGGTGTTGCTAGTGGAGTCTCAAAGGCACTTAGAAGTGACTATCAAATTGACACTATAGATAAAGGCGATTATGCCAGCGCAGAGAAAACACTTAGGAATTTCTACAGCCTCTACGATGAAATATGCGAATGCATAAGTGCCGATGAAGAATTGACGCGCTTGCTTAAAGAACAGCTTATAAAAGAAAATCTTGCAGATGACCGTTGGTCTGATTCAAGTTATCATACGCTTACGTTTGACGTGTCATACCAAATTTCATGGTGTTATGCCAAGGGAGAAACGTTGAAAGATAGATATGAATTTGTATTTCCAATCAAATATTCACCTAAACTGACAGTATCAGATTGGACAGAGCTTCTTCACAATCCCGATGTATTCACCGAAAAAGGTCTGCAGGTAGTTGCAAGAATAAAAGACTATGGTGGACAAGCAACTTGTTTGCAACTATCGAAAAAATACGGCGAGGATAAGAATTTCTACATCAGCAATACTACAAGTGTCGCAAAAAGAATTTCCGAAACAAAGCACATTAAGCCTGATACCAGAAGCGATGGAACGCCATATTATTGGTCTGTTCTCTATGTCGGCAGGAATGCTAATGATAATGAAGATGGAAACTTCGTCTGGAAACTGAGAGAAGAGCTTGCGGAGGCGTTGGATAATATGGATTTGAGCAATGTTGAGTTGTATGCTAAGACCGAAGCTGAAGAGGAGAATTCGGACCGCAGATATTGGTGGTTGGATGCAAATCCAAGAATATGGAGCTTTTCTAAGATTAATGTCGGAGAAAAACAGTCTTATTCCCTTCGTAACGAGAACAATAACAAGAGACGGATTTATCAGAATTTCTTGGATGTAAAAGTTGGCGATATGGTTATCGGCTACGAATCCCAGCCTGTCATGCAGATTGTCGCTGTCTGCAGGATTACTGCGGAGCAGGATGGCGAAAAGATAGAGTTTGAGAAGGTAGAGAATCTGACTTCTCCTATTGATTATGCTACCTTGAAGGCTTGCCCGGAGCTTGAAAAAATGGAGTTTATGACGAATCCTAACGGTAGCCTGTTCAAGCTCACCAAGGATGAATATGACTTCATTATGGACTTGATTCGCGCTGAGAATCCGATTGTCAAAGAAAAAGATGTCGAAAAATATAGTAAAGAAAAATTCCTGAATGATGTCTTCATGGACGAGAAAAAATACAATACTCTCGTGACTGTTCTCAGAAACAAGAAGAATATCATCCTGCAGGGTGCACCGGGTGTCGGGAAGACGTATGCCGCAAGGAGGCTGGCTTACTCAATCATGGGTGAAGAGGATGAGGAGCGGGTTCAGCTTGTTCAGTTCCACCAGAATTATTCCTACGAGGATTTCATCATGGGATATAAGCCGACAGAGGATGGCGGGTTTGAGCTGAGGAGCGGTGTTTTCTATCGCTTCTGCCAGAAGGCTTCCAATCAGCCTGACAAGGATTTCTTCTTCATCATCGACGAAATCAATCGTGGAAACATGAGCAAGATTTTCGGCGAACTGCTTATGCTGATTGAAAAGGATTACCGTGGCGAGAGGATGACTTTGGGTCATGAAGGAAAAACCCTTCTGATCCCTGAAAATCTCTACATAATTGGTATGATGAACACGGCGGACAGAAGCCTTGCAATGATCGACTATGCCCTGCGCCGCAGGTTCAGCTTTGTTGAAATGGAACCGGCATTTACATCGGAGGGTTTCATAAAGTATCAAAAGAGCCTGAACAACGAGACTTTCAATCGGCTTATTGAAGTGAATAAAAAGATTGCAGAAGATAAATCGCTTGGAAAAGGCTTCTGCATCGGTCACAGCTACTTCTGTAACTGGAAAGCGAATGAGTGTACTAAAGAGAAGATGCAGGAAGTCGTTGACTTCGATATTATCCCGACACTTGAGGAATACTGGTTTGATGAGCCTGACGAAGTGCAAAAGTGGAGTGATATACTGCATGGAGTAGTTCAATGAAACAGAATGAACACGTTCTGGTAAAGAACATCTACTATATGCTGGCTTACGCTTTTCAGGCTCTGAAGCAATCAAGCTTTGTGAGTGTTGAAACCGAGGAGTTCGACAATGTGCAGAATCTTTTTGCGGCTATCCTGAGCAACGGTATCGGCATTCAGCTGAAGCAGGGGCTCTATCGGGAGTATCAGAACAAGTCGGAGGACCTTTCAACCATGCGTGGCAGGATTTATATGCCCGGAACGATAAGGCATAAGATTGACCGCAGGCAGAAATTGGCTTGTGAGTATGATGAGCTGTCGGAGAACAATCTCCTCAATCAGATTCTTAAAACGACCGCCATGCTTCTGTTGAAAAGCGACGAAGTAAAGACTGAGTACAAAGATATTCTAAAGAAAGAGATGCTCTACTTTTCAGGAATAGACCTGATTGAACCGTCTTCAATTCAGCGGGAACGGGTTCGGTTCCACAGAAATAATCAGAACTATCGGATTCTCGTGAGCTTGTGTCAATTCATTCTGCAGGGAATGCTTCTGACGACCGAGCGTGGCGAAAACAAGCTTGCATCTTTCATAGACAGCCAACAGATGTATCACCTGTACGAGAAGTTTATTCTTGAGTATTACAGAAAAGAGATCCCGGAGCTTCACGCTTCTGCATCGCAGATAGAATGGGCACTTGATAACGATGAGAAAACGATGCTTCCGAAAATGCAGAGCGATATTATGCTTTCACATGGGGACACTGTGCTGATTATAGACGCAAAGTATTATTCCCACACCACGCAGGTGCAGTTTGGAACCCGTACATTGCGCTCGCACAACATGTATCAGATTTTTACATATGTCAAAAACAAGGATGCGGAGTTCGGGGACAGGCAACACACTGTTTCAGGAATGCTTTTGTATGCCCATACCGACGAAGCCATCCAGCCGGAACAGTCCTACCGGATGAGTGGCAACAGGATTGACGTGAGGACTCTCAACCTGAATTGTGAGTTTTCAGAGATAAAGAGCAGGCTGTACGGGATAGCGAAAGAATTCTTCCCGGAGTTGGATATTAAATAAAGGAGGGCGTCAACTATGTACGAATCTTTGACTTCATTTCCCCCGTTACTGGAGCAAGATAGTATCGGTGAATGGGTTACAGATAGAGGGAATGACGGAACGCCAGAACACCCGATACAGATGCCTTTTGTGCTTTATACTCAAATTGTGGACGAGCTGATAAGTTCTATTTACACCTTTACAAATGAACACCCAGAATATGAACTTCGATTATACGGAGACATCCTGAAAGATAACGGCATTGAATGGGAATTAAATTCGATGAAAAACGCCGACGTCAGCAAGCTTGATAGCAAATGTGTATTAGCACTTCTTACCGGTGCAGTTCGTGCTGAGAGATTCTGCGATGGTGCACTTCTCGACTTTTTCAAAAACGGTTGTATCGAAAAGTGGTTGGAACGACTCGAAGAAATAGATAATACCGAACGCTCTGCACATCTTTTCAAGTAAATTAGATAAGACAGAGGACGAGATAAGGGAGAAGGCACTTTCATATTTGGGCGAGACATTGCGTGACGTGATGTGGAAGCTGAAAGAAGAGGGTATATCTAAGATGCTAATGGAAGTTTATTATGAGCATTATCGAGAGAATTGCAAAGGAGCATACTGGGAAGAAAGAAAAAGCTTGCCTTATATGGTTTCGGAACGAGATAAAGCAAAGCTGGAAGAATTTAAAGAAATTTTGAAAAGAAAAGGTTTTCAGTGCGTAGCTTGGAATGATAGTTATATGTGCATTCTTGTTAATGTAGAACTGAAGCGTTTTGGAATGATCAACAGAGCTTGTAAACATTCCTGTGTTGACGATAGGAATTACAGTATTGATGAGTTTAAGGTGGAGATATTGGGAAGCACAACAAAGAAGTTGTACGCCGAATCAAAGGAAGGAGTTCGTAATTTCATGGTAAAAAATTCGAATGAAGATAGTGTGCCGACTATTTCAATAAAAGCCAGAGAGAACTGGAGTTGGAGCAAAGAAGAAGCAGAACTTCTGACAAAGTTAGGCTATGCCTGTGAAAAAGGAACATTCGTTGAGCAGGATTATAAAGCTGCTCTTCAATTTTATCAATTGGCAGGAAAAGCAGGAGACAATCAGGGGCTTTCAAATCTTGCCTGGATGTACCAGAATGGATTTGGAATAGAGAAAGATGTCCAAAAGGCTATAGAAATCTATGAAAAAAGCAGCTGATGCCGGCAATTCGATAGCAATGATAAATCTGGGCAACATATACGAATATGGAGAGTTAGGAGAGCCGGATTATAAAAAGTGCTTTATATGGTATAAAAAAGCGGCGGAATCTGGTGATAAGAAAGGGCTCTTTAATTATGCAAATTGTTATCACTGGGGATATGGAACCAGAAAAAAACTACAAAAAAGCTTTTCCGATTTTCAAACAGCTTGCGGATGAAGGATATGAAGATGCGTGTTTCTATGTCGGATTATATTATCAGGACGGTCTGGGAAGGGCGAAAGATTATGAACAGGCAAGACGGTATTACAGGCGTGGGACACTGGCGGATGACGCATATTGTTTTAATCAGCTGGGCGTAATGTATGCGAAAGGGCAAGGCGTAAAAAAAGATATTAACGCTGCACTGGATTATTATCAAGAAGCTGCCAGATTGGGAGATTGGCTTGCCTATACAAATATAGGCTGGCTTTATGAGAATGGAGATATTGGAGAAGCCGATATAGAGATGGCAAAAAAATATTATAAGACAGCGGCTGAGCATGGGGAAGAAAACGCGTAGGAGGCATTAAAACGCCTTGGTGCAGATGAGGGACATAATGCTTCACAAACAGATGAATATGTTAGGACGGAGAGTCAGCCGGAGAAGAAATATTACCTGATTAATGGTTCTCTTGTCGGGAAAATGGAGTCCGGGAGATATTACCTTTATCAGGACGGAGAATGGAAAGCTGATGATAAATGTGAGATTATGGACAGGCTTTATGGATATGATCCCTCTGAATCGCCAGATTCGCCATATGGTTTTGGAAACTCTTCTATTATGAATGAAATTCGAGAAATCTCAGAAGAAGAAGCTCAAGAATTCATTCAGAAGAAGCACAGCGATGCGACTTGATTACATGGTGCGTCTATTTCACACTGATATAAGGAGGTAAAGTTTATGCAAATCAGGAATTCCAGTCCTGACGGCAACAAGGTTTTCTTCCTTGAGCCAGAGGAGAAGGGCGAAAGCCACGTTATCATGCACACGCTTCACTGGAATGAGCCTTCTGAGGTCGCAGGGCTTCTTGCAATGAATTCTGACAAGGATATGGAGCTCGGAGTGGAGCTTGTCATCAACGAGACGGACGATCGGAGCTTTATGGTTATTCACAATCCTCACATAGATGTGCCATATCCGAAGATCTTTGTTGCAAGGTATATAACCGATGATTTCGGCGACAGAGTGATTATCGATGTTGAAGATGACGACCTCGATGTTATCCCATTCATCAGAGACAGATACCTCACTCTTGACGAGACTATAGTCATTCCACTGATTCTGAATCCTGAATGGGATGGGGACGATTCAGATATCCTCAACGACCTCGGTTGTGCATATGAAGATGGCACGATTTTCGAGCAAGATTATACCGCCGCCTACAATCTCTTCAAAATAGCCGCCGACAAGGGCGATGAGACCAGCCTATATAATCTTGGGATGATGTATCTGCACGGCGAAGGTGTCGAAAAGGATACTCAGAAAGCCATAGAAATGTTTGAAGCCTCAGCCGAAAAAGGCGATACTGATGCGATGTATAACCTTGGACAAATATATGGTGACGAGAATCAAGAAGTCTTTGATTACAGTAAAGCGTACAAGATGTTCAAAAAAGCGGCGGATATGGGAAACGAAGACGGAGAGTTTGCCCTTGCTGTCTGCTATTACTATGGGTATGGAACTCCTAAGAATTACAAGAAAGCTTTCTCTTTGTTCAAGAAGCACGCAGATGCGGGAAATGGCAAATCTTGTTCATATATTGGTTGTCATTACAGATACGGGCATGGCGTTGAGAAGGATTACGATTTATCAAGAAAGTATTTTCGCAGGGGATATATCTACGGCGACAGCTATTCAACTGCCGAGATGGGAATCATGTATGAAAACGGAATTGGCGTAGATAAAGACCTGAACGCCGCACTTGATTACTATACAGAGGCTGCCGAAAAGGGAGAGCCTTATGCCATTGAGGCTCTTAAAAGGTTGAAAGGAGAGGAAGCTGATGATTAAAAATTCCGATCCGAACGGGAACAACGTGTTTATCTTGGATCCTGAGCCTGATGGAAAGAGCCACATTATCATTCATAAAATGAGCTGGGAGCATTTTAGCCCGACCGCTAAGCTTCTGGGGCTGGAAGGAAGCACAGGTAAAGAGGTTGGTTATGAGACAGTATACAATACCAAAGATCACCGCACCTGCATGGTCTTCTACAATTACAATACATACAAGCCCTACTCTAAGGTGGCAGTGGCTAAGTATATCAAGGACGAAGAAGGGAACGAAGTTCTGATTGATGTGACAGAGGACGACCTCGATGTGATTCCACATATCAGAGAGGATTTCCTCACAGCAGACGATGATGTTCCGACAATCCGCCTTAAGTTCAACCCGAAGTGGGAGGGAGAAAAGTCGGAGCTTATCAGCGATCTTGGAGTCGCTTTCGCCTCTGGGACTATCTTTAAGAAAAATTACGACATTGCTAATAAGTTGTTTCTGGTTTCGTCACGAGCCGGAAGCCTCATTGGAACAAGAAATTTAGCTCGTGTTCATGCTATCGGTTTGGGCGTAAAGAAAGACCCACAATTCGCCGTTGAACTATACAAAATTCTCGCCGATGAGGGTGATGAAAAATCTATGGTAGCCCTCGGCACAATCTATGAATCGGATGATTTGGATGAGCCGGATTACAAAGAAGCTTTCAAGTGGTATAAAAAAGCCGCTGATTGCGGGAATCAGACAGGTATGATCAAAACAGCCTTTAACTACTATTATGGTCGAGGTACCCAAAAGAACTATAAGAAAGCGTTCGCGCTTTTCGAGGGTCTTGCAGACAAAGGAGAACCCAACTGCTGCTATCACGCTGGATGTTGTTATCAGAACGGACAAGGTATCGTGAAGGACTATGCCAAGGCGAGGAGATACTACCGCCTCGGTGCTTCTGCCGACGATTGCCTCTGCTTCACCAAGCTCGGTGAACTTTACGAAAAAGGTCTCGGTGTGAAAAAGGATATGCACACAGCGTTTGAATATTACCATCAGGGAGCGAAGCTTGGAGACCCTGTATCCCTTGCAAAATGCGGTTGGTTCTTTGAAAATGGCTGTGTTGTAGACAAGGACATCGAAGAAGCCATCGGGCTTTACCAGCTTGCAGCAGATAAAAATGAGCCGAATGCTGTCGAGGCACTTAAGAGGCTTGAAAATGATCAGAATAGCGAGGAATCTTCATGAACCCCAACCACATCAAGCAAGTTTTCCAAAACTACATAGAAAACTTTGAACTTACGAACAACCAGGAGCATAAGGAATATGTCAAGTGGATAGTGACCGGGAAATTTCACAGGCTCATGGATGAAGCTTTGTCAAAAAGCGGAGCGGAGTTTGCCGAGGCTCTTAAAGAAGTCAAGGCGAATACATGGATAATGATTGACAACGGCATGATTCAGCCGTTCAACGGGCTGGTTGAGTTTGCAAGGCATGAGCCTGATACCGTTCGTCAGATGTTTATCGATCTGTATTCCGATTACGGAGGAGACCTCCACGTTCTTGAAAGAAAAATCAGTGAATTTGCCGCCAAGAGTAACGAGCTTCTGAAAAAGTATAAACCGGGAAGCTTCCGCTATAGACAGGATTTCCATGCAGTAATGGGGTACCTGTTCCTGTATGAGCCGGAAGTTCACTATATGTATAAGAGTACGGAAGCCCGTGCGTTTGCAGATTGCATAGAGTTTTATGACGACTGGGATTACGGCTTCAATGTCAAGCTTGATGTTTATTACAGAATGTGCAACTGGGCAATAGAGCAAATCAACGATTGTCCCGAACTTCTTGCAACTAACCAGAGCAGATATGAACTGCCAGATGGTGCCGACTTTGCTCCCGATGAGAGCAAGCACCTTCTTCTGTTTGATATTATCTACTGCTATAACACCTACGACCTTGACAAAGGCATAGAGTACAGTCGCCTTAATACGGCTGATAAGAAGCTTCGGATAGAAAGGCAGAACAAAGCAAAAGAGTTGCTGGCTGACTATGAAAAAGAGGCTGAAAAAGAGCGTAAGCTCGATGAAAAGCTTGACTTTGTGAAGTCGCACCTTACAGAAGGCACTGTGCTATACTACAAGGTAGGAATCGGGTATCTGGCGAAGTATCAGAGAAGGGTTGTCAAGTCGTGTGATAATGAGTGCATGATTGAAGTGACCGATGACACCGGCAATGTATCTAAGTTAAATGCTCCGCATATCTTCTCAAGTAAGTTAGCCAAGACTGATGACGGTATTCTTGAAAGTCTCGCTGAGACCGAGGAAAACTATTGGAAGGATTTATGCGAGCCTCAAAAAGTTTATAGCCGAGTTAAAAACGCAGAAGAAGCCTTGGAGCCTTACCGTGAGTATCTTTAATCCATATAGAAAGGACGTATCCCCATGACCGAATCCATCATTCAAGAAAACCAGAAGCTGAACGAAGCCATCATCTTCGCCGTGAACCAGCACGCAAGACAGTTCCGCAAAGGCACCACTCGCCCGTACATTCTGCATCCGATTGAGGTCTTGCAGATCCTCCATTCGATGAAGGCGGACACAAACCTCATGGTTGCCGGACTTCTCCACGACACGGTTGAGGACACCGGTGCGACTGTTGACGAAATCCGTGAACGCTTTGGCGAGGACGTTGCCGCACTTGTTGCGGCTCATAGTGAGGACAAGTCTAAGACCTGGGATGAACGCAAAACCTTTGCCATCGAAGAACTGAAAACCGCCGACAAACGTCTCAAAATGCTCGTCATGGCGGATAAACTCTCGAATATGCGGAGCATCGAGTCGGATTATAACGAAATCGGCGATGAGCTTTGGAACCGCTTCAATGCGCCGTTCGAGAAACAGCAGTGGTACTACACCGGCATCAAGAACGCCCTCTGCGACATGGCAAACTATCCCGAAACCAAGAAGTGCTATAGCGAGCTTGTGGGGATATGGGAGAGGGTGTTTAAGTAAAGACACAAGAAACTCTAGGAGGCAAAAATGAATGTCAGGTATATAAGCGAGTCAGACCCGCTTTCACTACTAAATGGCAAGGAGTATGAAGTGATCTCAATAGAAGAAGGTTTGTACAGGATTATAGATGAAGAGGGATATGACCCAGATGATCCGAATGAACAGCCTCCGGGCTACCTGTACAGTCCCGAAAGTTTTGTCGTCGTGAGCGGAAACGTTGAAAACATCAAAAATGCCAAAAGTACAGCGCAGGTTCACAGAGGAATGTCTGAGAAAAAGAACATGGGCAAAAATGAAATTATCAATGTTATGAGCATGAGCGACGGTCGCAAGGTTTGTTGTATCGAGAAGGACGGCGATGAATGGACGGGGTATGTCGATGTTTACGAGTCGCCTTACGATAACGAAGATGACGACATGACTGGAGCATCAATTTGCGTGTCGAGAGACAATGGATTTAATGCCATAGTCTATGACCATGACATTGCGTATATTGAAATTATAAACGAGGAATGACGAATGTATAAAGACTACAGAGAAAGATACAAGGCACAATATGGGTACACTGACGAAATGCTTGTCATAGACGACTTTATGGAAGAAGCTTGTCAAAGGCATTATATTGTTCACATTGTCGATCACGATGGAATAGAATACACAGGTAAAGCAAGTGGTTATTGCAAAGCTGATGATGAAGATGATGGGTTTGCTACCATGTGCATTGACACAACCGATAAAGGTGGTTGGTGTCTCGGAGTAAACGAAATTGCAAGCATAGAAAAGCTCGATTCATGAGTAGATTTATTGCAGAATGTCCTTGCAATTTCAACTGCAATGTGTTATAATGTAATTACCATAAAGAGTGTGCGAGGGACAAGCCCGTTGACCACACAGCAACCTGCCGCAAGGTAAGGTGCTAAAGCTTGATTCGATGGGACGGAATAGCTTTTCAGCTCTCATCGAAACGATGGGAGCTTTCTTTGTGGGAAAATAATCTTACAAGGAGTGTTAATAATGAGAGAAGGAAGCATTACAACAGGAAAGGTTTACTATGACACGGGAGAACTCTATTTTGAGGGAGTCTATTACGACGATTTGTGGAGTAAAATTCATCCTTGGCAGCCACTCGACCTGATTAAGGGTGTTTCGTACTATAGAAACGGTAACAAATACCGAGAAGGTAAGTTTCAACGTGAAGGGCTACTTGAAGGAAAGGAGTACTACAAATCAGGAGCATTGAAGTTTGAAGGCGTTTTCAACGACAAACGCAGGAGTGAAAGCTACAATAAAAGCGGAATCATTACAGACGAAGACATCGAGGTATCTCCAGATGGAGAAGAAACTATCCGATGGGATTATTTCGGACCTTCGTACCCGGTTGAAGGCAAGTTTTATTCAGAAGATGGCAAACTTGTCTATGAGGGAAAATTCAAAGTAATCCATGATGGCAGTTTAAGATTTCCAATAGTTGTGTATCCCAAAGGATACGGAGATCTGGAGGCAATATTATGAAAGACCGCAAAGACAGATCTGATTGGATTCAGTATGAAAGCTTATCCGAAATTAATCTGAAGAGGGTTGAGAGAGGGTTGCAGGAGTTTTTTGAGAATCCTTATTGGAAAAAGCACTATGAAAAAGCCCCGTCGGACATTTGCAAGGAGTACATAGCCTTGGGCTTCGCCCGAAGCGTTGACTTCTTCGATTGTAAAACGAACGTTGATAACAGCGGTCTGAAACAACGCAAGGACGACCTCATCGCCTACTTTGACATTGAGGACTGGCGGTACACCATCATCAACGCCGGTCACTACATGGCGAAGATAAATCTCTGTAAGCAGATGGAGGAATACTTCCCCGGTTGTGGGAACTCGAAGTTTATTTATGGGTTGGAGTAAAAAAGCAGCCGGGATTCCGGCTGCTTAATACATCATATTCAAACAGTATGCTGTACCAGAAACAGAACCAACAAAGAACTGTTTATCGGTCATCTCTCCGTTTCTATATTTCTTTACATCATACTGATAAGAGTTATAAATCTCCTGCTGAGCTTCACCGGACTTCAAATACTCTGCAAACCCAGTAGAAAAATCTTTTGGATAGTCTTTTTTACACGTCTCATAGATTAAGTCTGTATATTCCTGTAGGGTGCAATCTTTTTGCGCGTTCATCGTTGAGCCTCCTTAACACAATTCCTTAATACATCATGTCCAACCCGTATGCCGTTCCAGATGCGCCAGCTTCTAACAGGTAGTTCTTAGGAGCTGTGCCCTTTTCTACAGCTTTCATATCGTTGTTATACATATCCTTTATATACTTGTCTTCTCTGCTGAGATAACTGTCAACCTCTTCGCTGGACAGGCTTTCTCCTAAATATTCCTTGCAAAATATCTCTCTTACTTGCTTTTTATATACCTCATATGTGGGGATAATCATAGAATACCTCCTCAATCATAATCCAAATCAAACGGTATATCCCAGACCAACTTTTTGCCAGCTGCTTTATATTCCTCTTCGGTCTTACGCATTTCAGCATACAGCTCCTTGTAATACTCCTCTTCTTCCTTAGTTGCTGGAGGGTCAAGCTGACTTAAATCTGGTGCTCGGTCTATAGATAACATATAAATTTTGCGGTCACGATTTGCCTCGTTTGTCTTGATTTTTTCATTAGTCATGAATCTTTCTCTTACCATTGATAGAGCCTCCTTTCAACCGCAACAATAATCAATATCAATCGCAGCATAAGCTGCTGGCTCTTTCTCCTCATAAAACCTTTCAATTTGTTTATATTTTCGGGTAATTAGCTCATTCGCGTAGTCAAAAGTGTACCACTTGCAACATTTGACGGTAAATCTCCAGAGATATATTGTGTCTCTTATATCCATTGCATAATCCTCAAGGCTTTGCGATTCATCAAAAGAACGAGTCCTCTTATCAAAAGCCTCGAGTTCTTCATCTGTCATGTTGTTTAACTGCTCCAATGTCATATGTGACACCCTGCCTTTCGTGAAAATTGTTGCAGAAGACTCTCAACAATCATATTATATACTACTTGGAAATAAAAAGCAAGACTTTAATGTCGTAAGTTTGCGACTTTATAAAAATTATTTTTACGGCAGGCTTCATCTTTAAAAGAAAAAGGACAAATCAAATTTCGATACAAAAAAAGAACCCCAGCCGACGCCCAAACCGGGCATCGACTGAGGCTCTCTTATTGTTTTTCAAAACCGCTTGAAAATTGCGATATTTCGCGCGATGCGTCTTTGTGACAAGCTATACGGAAATATCTCGTTCCATGGCTCTGAGGGGCAAAAAATCGTCATTTTCGACCTTTATTCCGACAGTAAATCTCATCTTCAGAACGTAGCGAGACATAATGCGGGCAGTCTATGAGGATAGTCCGGAAGCTCTGTTTGCAGTTGTGGGAGCAACGGCGACAAGTCTCATTGTACTTGCGCCGCCCGTCACTGTCTAAGTAAAAGCTCCATTTGAGTTTCCATTTTTCGCTTTTGCTCATATGTCTCTCTCCGGCTTGCGCTCTTTCTGAGGCGTAGCCTTTTCCTTTGGAATATCAGACTTTGCGGACTTGAGTCTGTCCATGATTGAGGATTTACCGCCTTTTTCCTCGGATTTCTCGTCCTTCTTTCCGTTGTTTATGATGCCATCTATCATGCCGTAGTCGTCCTCAAGAGATACTTCTGCATTTTTGAGATGTTTCTCTTTTTCGAGAACAGCCATCCAATCTGTCTTTTCAATGCCGAAGATGCCTCCCTTGGCAGCGTGTTCCTTGACTTCGTTCATGTCTGTAACACGACTCTCGGTGTTATCTCCGTATAATCGATAGATGGTGTTTTCTTTGCTGACCTCTGAAGCAGCTTCCTCTCGCATAGGCAGCATACCACCCCATGAATAGCCGTATTCTTTCATATCATCTACGGAAATAGTCTCATCTGGCATCCTGTCAACAGGCATAACTTCAAGTTCAAGAAGGCTGACTGTGTGTTCATCAAAACCATCATAAACATCGGTGAGCGACAATTTACCTTCCTCGTCAATAATGACACAAGGCTTTTCGTTTCCAAAGTCGTTATGCTCCATCAGGAAGAAGGTGTGTCCGTCAATCTCTCGCTGGTCAATAGGATGCCACATTGCATAGTAACCGGCAACGGAAAGGTCTTCGGTATCAACTGTAGCCTCCCTTGCTTCTTGCTTCTGTTGCTCCTCGGAAATCATCGGGATGGCGACAATTTTGTCTCCAAGCATAGCAAACTGTTCCGGCTGTTCAAATAGCTTTGAATACTTTTCTGCAAGACTGCTGTCAAGTGAACCGAAGCTGTCATCAGTCAAGCCGACAACGGCAAAGGTTCCGGCTAATGTGTCATAAATCTCGCCGTTTTCATCACGCAAAGCACGGTTAAGCGGCAATCCAGAAAGCTTTGCTTCTTCGTTGCAGACTATAGCCACGGGGTCATCATAGGGATAAACCGCCTGAATATATCCGCCTACTAATGCTTGCATATCTTCGAGGCTTGAGCCGATTTCTTTGATTTCCGGCTTCTTCTCAGGCTCCACAACAACTGCTGTAAGCGTCATTTCCTGCTTCTTTTCTTCATTGCCACCGGTAATGCGATATTTGTCTGGAATATCCTCAAGCGTTCCGTCAAACTGAATCTCCCACTTATCCCAATTATCGCAGACATAGCCCTCATCAGTAAAATGACCATCCTCATTGAAGGCAATATCTTGTCCGAGGGATTCATAGTCTATGTAGTTTGATAGCATTCCCAACTCTCTTGTGACACTGGAATAGATACCGATCTCATGAACATAGTAGTAACCCAGAGAGTAGTCATCTGTAGCATCGGGAACAAAGTCATAGCAGTCAAGATTAAATGTCAGATTGATAAGATCGTCTATATTGTTGACCTTGTCGCATCCTCCCTCTATGATGGCGGATAGCTTGTCCTGATCATACTTAGGCAAATCTTCAATGAGCGCAGCAAGGTAGTTGAGCTTGTCAAGACTTTCGTACTCGCCAAGTACCTTCCGAATGCCATATGCCGGGCAATCGTAATCAGTAATGAAAACCGATTCATAAGGCTTGCCATGTTCATCTGTTGTATCAACACCAATGCTCTCACAGATTCTGCTGAGTTCCTCTTGAGTCGTCGGGAACTTCACCCATTCTCCTAAAAGCTCATTATTATTGTACTCATCAAGATTGGTTACAAAGGCTTCAAAAACTCTTTCAGGTTCGGGCATAGAACCTCCTTTCTCAGTCTTCAATCAAGAAGTCCGGTGCGATATATAACGCATCGAACTCCTCATCCGTCATCTTTTCAAGACGCTTCACCATACGGCACAGCATCTCCGTTGTTTCCTCATCCATGTCGCTGAGAACCGTTGTCTGCATATCTGAGATAAGTGCCTCACGACTGGATGTGTCGAAATAGCTCATGAAATTGGTTTCTTCTACAGTAAAAATCATAGTTCCATATCCTTTCCTTTAGATTTTGCCGGAGCTTTCTTCTCCGGCTTTTCTGCTTCTTGTGCCTTAATCTTCGATTGATTATCACGGAGTGTCTGCAACACTGACTCCTTGCGGTCGTTGAACTTGGCGGTCGGAGCATCAATCTGTTCTGGCTGTGCCGTTTCTTTCTCATCGAGATACTTCTCCGCACTTTCGAGATAGTCCTCAAGAGTTCCTGTTTTCTCCGTTGAGATTGGGTTGATGTCAATCGGAATATCGGCGACTGACAAATCTTCTTCGTGAAGCAGATTGAAGAAAGCATCCTCGCTTATGTTCCCTGAATATGAGATAACCACGTCTAAGTCTGATGTATCTGAGTATAGTCCTTCACGGGTTCGGCTTCCGTAAACCCTTGCCCCGTGTAGTTGGACATCATCATGCAGACCGATTTCATCAATCTCAGCCTGTGCATACTTCAAAACAGCTTCTTCAATGTCAGCCATGCTCTTGCCATTCATGAATGCAACGGGTTCTGTGCGATCAGATACCGGCGATATACCTTCTATTTCACGGCTGTTCTCCAGTTCATTTCTGACCATACCTACAAACCCATCCAGAACCGCAGGGTGACTCTGTACCGCCCATTCGGTTCTTATGTCGTTATCTGGGTTCACCTCTGCCAATGTCGGGACGGATGCCGCCCAATCCTTGTTTGACTGCGAGAACCGTCCATCCCAGTCTTTCACCTGAATAGTTGAAGCAAGCACGAACGCAACTCGTTCTTCACCGAAACTCTCAATAACCGGCTTAACAGCATCAGGATTTAAGTGCATTCCGTCGAAGTTATCCGAAATAGCTTTCTCGATTGCTTCCTTACAAGCCATATTCTCACTCTTTGACTGGCGATATTGATCCAATTCTCCATGTTCATGAGCGTAAGAGCCTGTTTGCGTATAGATAGGCAAGAAGTCTTTCTCCGTTGACTGTTCTTTCTCTGCCACAAGCAGCTTGAGCTTTTCATCTATGCTCTCTATCATATCAGAGGCAGTGTTGCGGATAGTCTCAAGAGAACCTTTCAGCTCCTTTGTATCCTTGTCTGAAGACCAACCGGCGATATATCCGAAAGAATAATCTGAGGTTTCAAGACCGTAGTGCTGGCATACCGTGTATGCTACAGACTCCGCCTCGACTTCCTTTGTTCGTCTGTCCTTTCTGTCTTCGGGAGCAATCTTTTCACCGGGTTCAACAGCGTGTAACTTTGCGTGGGCTATCTCGTGAATCAGCGTTTTGATGTTCTGCATCTCACTCATTCCTTCGTCGATAGCTATTCTCTTTTCAACGGTGTTGTAGTATCCGTGTGCGCCACTCTCGATTTTCTCAAACTCCACCGGCACAGGAGAGATTTCTTTGAGGACTCCGAAAAGGTCATCATAGTGTTCTACACTGCCGGTCAGCTTATCTACCATGATGTCGGGAAGCTCTTTTCCGTCTGTCTGAGAGACATCGAACACACTGACCACCTTGAATGCCGGTCGCATAACCTCAACCGTCTCCATAACAGGCTTGCCGTCTGAATCCATAATCGGCTTCTGGGTTTTCGGGTCAAGCTTTTCCTGCTCAACCTTATCCTTGTACGGTGCAGGAGCAAGAATCTTTATACCTTTCTCGCCTTTCATAACGTGGCGGTCAAAATTCCGCTGCCACGAGGTGTAACCGGCAACCAACGTTGCATCCGGCTTCTGCATGGAAATGAGAAGCGTGTTGTTGACTGAGTAGTTATAGAACTTCGACATCGTCTGGAGATACTCCTTGAACCGTTCAGATTCAAAGAGATCCTTTATTCCTTGTTCCAGCTTGTCGGTGATTTCCTTGACTTGCTGGGCGTTTTTGTTTTCTGCCATTTCAAACCTCCTTACTTAGTGAACTCCATCTTGAAGCTCACATACTTGCCGCCGGTGTCATCCAGCTTGATTATTGCGTCATAAAGCTGCGGTCTCTTTGGCGTGTAAAGCCCTGTTACATAGCACTGTCCTTTTTCGAGCAATTCCTTGGCAATCTTCTTTGTGAGTTTCTTTTTCTTCGATGAGAAGAACTTGTTGTCTTCCCACAAGCAGAAGGAGCATTCCTTGCTTGAGCAATAGAAATTGCCCTTACCGACATAGACCGGTGAACCGCAACGAGGGCATTTTCCGATGACTTCCTTTTCAGTATCGAAGCGGGATGCCTCGGCTTCAGATAAGAACGGATACGCCTTTACCAGTGATTCGGTCATCTTGGTAATGCCATCAAGAAACTCACTGACATCAGCCTGACCACGTTCAATCTGCATAAGGGTATTCTCCCATTCAGCGGTCATAGACGGAGAAGTAATCTGCTCAGGCAGGATGCAAACAAGGTTGTTACCATCCTTTGTAGGTGCTAAAGACTTACCCTTGCGCTCTATAAACCCACCCTTGACCAGCTTTTCGATGATACCGGCACGGGTCGCCGGAGTGCCGAGACCCTTTTTCTCGGTCTCATCATCAAACTCTCCATTTCCGGCTGTCTCCATAGCAGAAAGCAAGGTGTCTTCAGTAAACGGCTTCAGAGGCGTTGTGAAATGCTCGGTAACGCTTGCTTCTACAGAATCCAAAACGTCATCCTCGCAGACATCGGGAAGTACTCTTTCGGCTTCCTCCTTGTCCTTATTTCCGAAAGCTGCTTTGAATCGCTGCTCAATTCCTTTCCAACCGTCTTGTGTGACATTCTTGCCTTTTGTTCTGAACTCATAGCCTTCACAGGTGACAGTTATCTGAGTCTCGTCATAGATGTGCTTCTCGCCGGTTGCAGCCAAAAGTCGCATACTGACCAAGGACAGAATCTTCTGCTCAGATGTGGGAAGTGCAGAGATGTCCTGCTTTTCAAGCTGCACCGTAGGGATAATAGCGTGATGATCAGTTACTTTTGAGTTATTGGTTATACGGGCAGTATCCGTCTTATGCTCCTTTTCAGCGAAATCCGGCATTTTCCGGCAAACGATAGAGATAACCTGACGTACCGTATTCTCCATGTCTTCGGTTATATACTGACTGTCCGTTCTCGGATAGGTCAACAGCTTCTTCTCATAGAGCGTCTGCACGAGTTCGAGAGTCTGCTGTGCAGTGAAGCCGAAATACCGATTTGCTTCACGCTGTAGGGTGGTCAAGTCGTAGAGCTTCGGAGGATTTACCGACTTTGTTTCCTTGTGAACAGAAGAAACGACGGCTTGCTTATTATCGCAAGTCGTCGCTATGGCTTTTGCTTCTTCTTCGGTTTTTATCTTCTCAAGGTCAGCCGTCAGACCGTCTTTCTCTATATGGATATTGAAATACTTCTCTTTGTGGAAGCCGTTGATCTTGCCCTCACGTTCGACCAGCATAGCAAGTGTCGGAGTCTGAACTCGTCCGACTATCAGCTTCTTGTTGTAAAGAGTGGAGAAAAGTCGGGTGCCGTTTATTCCGACAATCCAATCAGCCTTTGAACGTGCAAGTGCCGCTTCATAGAGCCTGTCAAAATCCTTACTGTCACGAAGGTGATTGAAGCCCTCTCGGATAGCTGAGTCTTCAAGCGAACTGATCCAGAGTCTCTTGAACGGCTTTTTGCATCCGGCTTTGTTGTAGACAAGTCGGAATATAAGCTCACCCTCACGTCCGGCATCGGTAGCGCAGACAAGCTCTGAAACCCTATTGTCGTTCATAAGATTTTTAAGAACTTCAAACTGCTTCTCCTTGTCCTTTGGAACTTCAAAAAGCCATTCTGTCGGCACGATTGGCAAGTCTGAATATCTCCACTTGGCATAGCGTTCATCGTAGGAGCTTGCATCCGCAAGCCCTACAAGATGACCGACACACCATGAAACGATGTAGTTGTTGCCCTCCATGTAGCCGTCCCGACGAGTTGTTGCGCCGATAACTTTTGCAATGGACTGCGCCACGCTGGGCTTTTCTGCAATGACTAAAATCATATTTGTATACATACCCCCTTAGAAAAAATGTGTTTTTGCTCCTCAAAAAGCTCGGAAAAAGTGTATTTTTAGGGTTGTAAAAGCCAAGAAAAAGTGTTATACTATTTCTCAGAGCTTATGAGGCGGTGATTTTTTGAAACGAAATGCGATTAAAGATCTGATAAACTGGAAGTCGAGCGAGACCCGAAAGCCGCTTGTTCTGAAGGGTGCACGGCAGGTCGGGAAAACATGGCTCATGAAAGAATTCGGGCAGAACTATTACGACAGCTATGTATATTTCAACTTCGACGAGGAAGACGAGCTGAAATCCATCTTTGAGACAAACAAGAACCCGACCCGGATTATCGAGCTTCTTTCGCTGATTGCCGGCGAGAAAATTCTCCCTGAAAAGACGCTTATTATATTTGACGAAATTCAGGAGTGTCCGGAAGCTCTCAACAGCCTCAAGTACTTCAAAGAGAAAGCGAACGAGTACCATGTGATGGCGGCGGGAAGCCTTCTCGGCACGCTTCTTGCTCAGCCGAAGTCATACCCTGTCGGGATGGTGAATCTACTCGATATATACCCGCTCAAGTTTGATGAGTTCCTGGAAGCGGTTGATCCTGCGTTGTTTGCGTACTACGACAGTATTCAAGCTGACACTCAGATTGAGGACATCTTCCACAACCGGCTTCTTGAAGCCTACAACAACTACCTCATAATCGGTGGGATGCCGGAGTGCGTTGATTCATGGATAAAGTACAAAGACCCCGCAAAAATCAGCCAGATTCAGCGGGAGCTTGTCGAGGTCTACGAAAACGATTTCTCGAAGCACAACGGCAAGGTCAACAGCGGACGGATTCTGATAGTTTTCAGAAGCATCGTCACACAGCTTGCCAAGCCGAACGAGAAGTTTATGTACGGCGCTGTCCGTGAGGGCGGCAGGGCAAAGGATTTCGAGGAAGCAATTGAGTGGCTCGTTTCAGCAGGGATGCTCAATCGGGTTTACAACGTCTCGAAAATGGAGCATCCGCTGTCGGCGTTTGACAAATTAGACCAGTTCAAGCTTTTTGTCTTCGACACGGGATTGCTGAAGCACATGGCTGGAATCGACAACAGTGCAATTCTCCTTAAGTCCGACTACCAGTTCAAGGGCGCACTGACCGAGAACTATGTCCTGCAACAGCTCAAGGGTCAGTTCGAGGTTGAGCCGAGGTACTATTCCGACAAGAACAGCGAAATTGATTTCGTCATCCAGAACAGCACGGAGATTATCCCTGCGGAAGTAAAAGCCGGTGAAGATAAATCCGCACCGTCTTTCAAAAAATATGTCGCAAATAATCAGCCTGCACACGCCATCCGGTTCTCCAAACGAAGCCTAAGAACCGACGGCGGGATTACGAATCTGCCACTTTATCTGGCAGGAAAGACAAAAGAACTCATATAATAACTGTACCCTCACATTGCTGTGAGGGTACTCTTTTATTCTGCATCTTCGTCTTCCGGTTCTTCCTCATCTTCTGCAAATTCTGGCTCATCGTCCTCGTTTATATATGGCTCCTCGTCATAGCTGTCATCATCGTAGAAGTCAAGATCTTCATCCTTATGCTTCTTACCTCGGATGAACTTGAAGTAGTAGTATCCCGCACCGCCCAAGCCGACGATAGCAACGACGACAATAATAATCCAGAGGTTGCTCCCGGATTTTGACTCTGCTTCTTCGTCATTATCCGTGACTTCGTTCGCTTTGTCTTCGGTAGGTTCCTCAGTCTCCGCAATCGTGCCTGTGCATTCGCTCATATTGTTCTTACAAACGGGGCAGCCGGTGTTTACAGAACCAACCTCACAGTGAGTGTCGCAGGTGCAGGTGGTCAATTCTTCAACTGTTTCATCATCCAGAAGCGCAAACAAATCGGTCTCATCAACCATGTTGAGGAAATATGTCTGATACTGTTCCTCGTCTTCGTTTGTTGGTGAATCATAGTCAATGATTATGTAGAAGGTGTTGCCGTTCTTCGTCTGTATGGTTATAAACTGCTTGTTTGTTGTTTCGTCATAGGATATGTCTGTGGCATAAGCATTGCTTTCATCCTCAGTGTCTTCAATAGATTCTTCGACAACTGTGTCATCTGTGACTTCCTCCGGCTGAGGCTCCTCGGTCTTGCAAATCTCATCGACAGTCTCCACCGGCATATTTGCTTCGGCTTCGTGAAGACTTTCGATAATGCTGTCCGGCAAAACCGTTTCGATTTCGTCTGTTTCCTCAGCGATTTCTTCCGAGAGAATCACTTCATCTTCATCGTATAGATCTACGCTGTCTTCGTCTTCGGTGGCAAAAGCTGTTATGGAGAGACTGCATACGAGTAGAATGCTGAGTGCGAGGGTAGCCAAAAGGAGAAAAAGCTTTCTGTTATTCATTTTCATATACCTCCGATTTCATAGTGTCTTGACTAAAATCCTGCTGTGGAAGCTTGCCGTTCCTGATACTGTCAAGAAACTCAAATATCTGGTTCCTGTCCATTATAGACTCACGGACGGCGTTGATTATTTCAAGATTTTCAAGCTCAGTCTTCTTTTCCTGCAAAGAGGAAAGCCGATCCTGAAGCTCCGTTATTTTTGCTTCGGTCTTCTCAATGTCTGAGCAGACCTTTATATATTTTGGGTTCAATAAAATATCTCCTTTCACTGATGTGTATTTGATCACTGTTGTGTTACATATTCGGAATAAGGGAACAGGTCTTCACGATTACCGAGAACGGACATATAACTCTCATACAGTTCGAGCTGGTCTTCAGATAAGACATTCGCCGCAACCTGACTCAGGTCAATGCTCTCAAGAGTTACGTTTATGATGAAGTAGTCATAAGGAACTTCAGCTTCATAGGTGTAATACTGAGTGTACAATGCACCCGTATAAGGGTCGATGGCAAGATAACTGCCAACCTGTGTCTCGATTCTGTAACGAACCTCTATTGTCACTTCAGTTGTCAGAGTGTACTGCATCTCAAAAAGCATCGTCAAATCGCTTTGTACCTCGGAAAGTGTGAACTCGCCTTCATGCAATGCGGAAAGAATGGATATAAGGACATAAGGGTCGTGTTCAATCTCGCCGATATTGAAGTTATACTCGTCGTAGCCGGGGTAATAGAGCATGAAGTTGTTGAGTTCGTCCTGCAACATTGCTTCCATGCTGCTGTACTGCGACTCGGCATTAAGCATATCCTCGTCTTCACTGAGATACGAAGTCGTAATAACAGACTGTCCGACGGATGAAATCATGGCAGTGCAAGAGCTTATACCGGCGGCAAACAGGATAAGAACCACCAAGCCTATTCCAATCCAGATGAAGACGCTTTTGTTTTCGGAAAAGAACTCTTTCAGCTTCTCTCCGATTACCTCACCAACCTTCTTGCCGGTATCGGATGTTGCGGTTGACGCTGTCTGAGTCCCGGACTTACGGGCAGCGGCATATTCTTTCTTGATTGAAGACTTCTGATAATACTTGTTCATATCCTTGTCCTTGCGACCTGGCTTTATCTCAGGATGCTCCTCGCAGGTTTTCTCATAGTGAAGCTTAGTGTCCGCAGTCTGAGCCTCTTGCTCAAGCTTTGAAACTCTCTCGGATGGCTTGTTTGATTGAGAACCTTGATGATGGCTATAGTGTCGAACGGTGGATTCTGCAAGTATTTCCGTACGATGAGCCGCTTCGACGGCTGAGTTCTCCTGTTCAACCTCATGGATTTTGCCGTGAATGTTGGTTACAAGCGTGTCGCCGACCTTGCGAATAGGCTTGGTGACTTCAAACTGTAGCTTACTTTCTTCTTTCGGCTTCTTGAGTTCGTCGTCAAAGAATAAGCGTGTTTTGCCTTTGCCGGTTTCTTCGTCAAAGACACGTTCTTTCTTTATGACCTTTCGAGTAGGCAGCTTTTCACGAGCGGAATCAAGACGTGCATGAGCCTTTTCCGACTTTCTCTCAAGACGTTCAACCTTGCTTGTTGTTTCAGGAATTGAGTCGTCTGGGAGAATTTCTTCCTGAACCTCGGTCGGTTCCGGCTGCTCCGGCTCTTTCCACTGAAGCTGATGCCTCTTTCGGAGCTTTTCTTCTTCAACGGGAGAGACAAGAGTGGCATCCTCACTTGGTTTTACAAGTTGTGCATCCTCAAGCCGCTTCGTTATCTTTTCAGAAGTGCCTTCGGTCAGGTTCTCCTCGACGGCACCGTCCTTCGTCATTTTCAGAACAACCTTGTCTTTTGACTTAAGCTGTTCGTGAGACATCAGATTGCACCTCCAATCCGACGATACGCCATCTCAGTGAACTCAGGGTTTAACTCAATGCCGACGTAATGCCTATTCATCTGCTTGGCAACCATGCCGGTTGTGCCACTTCCCATGAATGGATCAAGCACAATTCCACCCTCCGGGCATCCGGCAAGAAGACAGGTCTCAACCAGCTTCGGCGGGTATACTGCGTAATGATTACCCTTGAAAGGAACGGTGTTGATTACCCAGACATTCCGCTTATTTCTCAGTGGATTTATTTCGTCATCGGAAATTGAGCCATGCTCACGAGGACGGTTAATCGGCTGTGATTGAGGCTGACCGGGAATTGCCTTTCCAAACTTGTTGTTTTCACCGACGGCACACTTGAGCCTTTTCCTTGTTGCGGGAGCAATCGGTTCGGATATTGCCTTGTAGTCGAAGTGATACTTTCGAGACTTTGAAAAAAGAAAGATATGCTCATAGCATCTGGCACAGCGGTCTTTTACGCTTTCCGGCATGGGATTCTCTTTCATCCAGATTATGTCGTTTCTTAGGTACCATCCTGAGTCACGAAGTGCAAAAGCAAGCATCCACGGAATACCTATCATGTCTTTAGGCTTACAGCCCTCAACCTTGTTGTTGAGAGCTACAGTCTGACCGTTTCTGCCTTTCGGATTCTTCGGGTCAATGGAGCTTCCTTGATTACTCTTTCCGGCGTAGGTGTCGGAAATATTCAACCAGAGTGTTCCGTCAGAACGCAAAACTTGCCTGACCTCAGTAAAGACATCAGTCAGGCGAGAAATATATTCTTTCGGCGTTTCCTCTCTGCCAATCTGTCCCTCCATACCGTAATCACGCAAGGCGTAATACGGAGGAGATGTCACGCAGCAGTTTACGCTTTCTTCAGGAAGTGTTTTCAACACATCAAGACAGTCGCCGGTGTAAATGGTATCAATCTGAATATGTATCATCTCCCTTCGTTCAAATATCGTAAAGCTCGGTCAGTTCCTCAAGGTCGCTGAGGATTTCATCCGCCTTATTGCAGGCATCCTCGTAGACGTTCAAGCGGTTACGCATAAAGAGGTAAAAGCCTCCATAACGCTTGAGTTCTCTTGTATCCTCCATCCGCATTTCTGTTACCGTGGATACAAGCTCCACCAGAGTGATGATGTCGTCAATCATGATGTCAAAGTCTGTCTTCTTGACTACCACCAAGTCATCTTCATCATCGTCTTCTTCTATTACTGCGAAGGGAAGCCTTTGATACCTGTCTACAGAATGTGTGTCTTCTTCAGCAAGCTGTTCGCTGATGGCATCCATAACAGCATCGGCGGCTCTTACCAGTTCATCATGAACATGAAGATAAGCCCTGTGATGCTTCTTGAGTTCGTCCTCTTTCTTTATGAGGTCGATGAGATTCATGGTTATACCTATCAGCTCAAAGTATTTCGTCGTTCCCTCCATCACGTCCTCAAGGGACAAGGTGACTGTTTCGGGGTCATTTCTGCCGGTGGTCTCGTGTGTATAGTTCATGATGCTTTCTCTTTTGGTCATATTCAATTTCCTCCTTAGTTTTGCTTTATTTCTTCGGGTTTTGTGGTCATGATGCGGTAGAGCTGAGTGTCCTTCGGGAAGTCGTCCTTGAAAGGAACGATGGTAGATCCGTAGAATATCAAGCCCTCACCGGCATTGGAATTGGTAACATAGTTCTGCTGACTCGGCGAAATGTTCAAAGCAGATGAGAGAATCTTTCTGTCTCCGCTTGCCTGATTCAGAAGATAGACAAAATCTGAGTTCTCAAAGATATTCTCAACCTCACGGGATGCCAAAAGATCTTTGACGTTCTGGGTGATACCCGTCGGGATTCCGCCCCATTTTCTGAAACGCTTCCAGATTTCCACACTGTATGCCGCTGTCTGTTCCTCTTTCAGAAGAAGATGGAACTCGTCCATATAGTAGCGAGTGGATTTATGCTGTGAGCGATTCAGTGTGACTCTGTTCCATACCTGATCCTGGACTATGAGCATACCGAGCTTTTTAAGCTGCTTTCCAAGCTCCTTGATGTCATAGCAGACGAAGCGGTTATTTACGTCCACGTTCGTTCTGTGATTAAAAACATTCAAAGAGCCGTGAACGTAGATTTCAAGAGCAGTTGCCAAGTGTTGTGCCTCCGGCTCCTTCTGATTCCACAGAACGTTATACAGGTCTTCGAGAATAGGCATCTTCTCCGGCACGGGATCTGCAAGATATTCCTGATAAACCCTCCTGACGCTTCGGTCAATAATGGTTTTCTCAACCGGCTGCAAACCGTCCTTGCCACCGACTATTAGCTCACACATTGAGAGAATGAAATCGGATTTAAGCGTCAGAGGGCTTTCTTCTTCCGAGTAGTTGAGGTTGATGTCAAGCGGATTTATGTAATCCGAGCTTACCGGCGACACCCGAACAACCTGACCGCCGAGCTTCTCAACCAAAGGCGAATACTCCGATTCCGGGTCACACACGATGATGTCATCCTCGGTTATGAGGAAGGCATTTGTCATTTCTCTTTTTGCCGAGAAGGATTTACCGCTGCCGGGAGTACCGAGAATCAAGCCGTTCGGATTCTTCAGCTGCTTGCGGTCTACCATAATCATGTTGTTGCTGAGAGCATTCAGACCATAGTAGAGTGCCTGACCATCCTGAAAAAGCTCCTGAGATACAAACGGAATAAATACTGCCGTTGAAGAGGTGGTCAAGCCTCTTTCAATCTCAATCTGATTAAGCCCAATAGGAAGACTGCTCATCAGTCCTTCTTCCTGCTGGAAATCCAACCGCTTAAGCGAGCAGTTGTACTTCTGAGCGATAGAAGCAGTCTGGAATATAGCATTTTCGAGCTTCTGACGTGTCGGCGCAGTGTTCATAATGATGATAGTAACAAGGAACATTCTCTCGTTTCTTGTCTGCAAATCCTGTAATAGCTTCTTTGCTTCGCCGCCGAAGGTCGCAAGGTCGGAGGGTATGATGTCCATATCGTAGCCGGAACGGACTGCTTTCTTCTGCTCCTCAATTTTCATCTTGTCGAGGTCGGTTATTTTCGACTTGATGGACTTTATAGCCTTTGCCTGATCTATAGTGCGGATATGGAAGTTGACCGTGATGTTGCTGTCCATATCCAAGAAGTCGGCAAGCATATGGTCACTAAGCTCTGGCGCAAGAATCTGCAAAAAGCTCACTGCTCCGATTGTCTTGCCCATCTTGAAGCATTTGCCTTCACTGAAGTCAAACGAAGTTGGTGCGATGAAATCCTCTGTACTGAGTCCCGTGCGGGCTACCATATCGAAAGAGAAGCGGAAGGGTTCATTTGTATCCATATTGAAGACATCATGCAGAACCTTTAACCGCTCATAGCCGGAGAGAGGTTCAGTCTTGACTCCGAGTGTTTTGAAGTTATTGAGAATGTCAGTCTCAATCCTTGAAAGCTTTGACTTCGCAGTGCGGAAGTCGTCTGCCTCAATTCCGAAGGTGATATACTTGCGCTTGAGCAAGCCGTTGTTGCCTTTCATGAGCTGGTCCTGAAGCATATCCGAATACTCTTTACGGATGTCGTTGAACTCGTCGTCCTGTTCAGGGATATTTATAGCCTTCTTGAACTCGTTGATGCTTGTCTTCTGGTTTATGAATGAGAACTGAACAAAGATAGAGCTGTCGAAGTAATTGAGAAAGTCACACCAATTCTCAAAGATTGCGGTCTTGTCTTCATTCTGAGCCAGCTGATAGTTTATATCGTTGAAACGGATTGTTTTTGTGTATAGCCGGGTGTTCACTTTGCAGATGCCGTCTTTACACATTTCGATATATGGAATCGTCTGCTGTGCGGACTTGGCAATCTTCTTTGCCTTTTTGTCCCTTTTCTTCTTTGAGACGATATTCTGCTTTTCCTGAGCGGAAAGAGCATCACTGTGAACTCTGCTGCTTTTGCTTTCAGGCTTGGGACTTGCCTTTGCCGTTTTGCTGTTCAATCTTAAGTTCCTCCTTTTCTTTTATTTCCTGCTGTATGACAGCATAGATATTGTTTGTGCGATATACCCGCACCTTATCTCTCAGGAACATGGACTTTATAACATGACTGAGGATTTTTTCTGCCGGTTGTCCGTCTTTCTCATAGAGTGCAAAGAAGATAAACGGAAGCATAATCACGACCATCAGCATAGCTGCTGCCGTTATGCCGAGACCGGGTTTTGTGAGAAAGTACACGGGAACACCAACCGCAGCAGCAAGTGCAAAGCAGATGAGTTGCCTCTTGGTCAGGTTGAACATGACCTTTGTTTTCACACGATTTAAGTCCTTTGGGACCGGTACATATGCCATGGTAAACCTCCTTTCTCAATGAGCATTGAATATTGACTTGGCGAGCGAACCCGTCTTGAACAGCGAGAAGCACAGAATGACTGTATACGCTGCCACGGAGAACAGTGCCGAGTGGATGTTTGCAGCGATTATCATGTTGTTGATGAGAACAGCATAGATGCCGACACATATCATGATAAGAAAGCCTTGGAATGCCAGAGCAAAAAGCCCTTTCAGATAGTTCGTGCCGATGCTGCCCCATTCACGATTGCTCATAGTAGCGATAGGAATAGGGGCAACACTGACGGTACAGTAAATCTCAATCATTCGACCATACAGGATAACCGTGATAAGAATAGACATTATCTTGAGGCATAGGCTTATAAGCAGTGTCTCAATCGACAAGCCGAGCAGTTCTCCAATGCCCATTGCTTCCATACTCGTCCGCATGGAGGCAAGTGTTGATTCGATGTTAATGCTTGTACTGCCGGAAATATATCCTCCGGCTCCTGCCACGACGTTCTGTCCGATGTCGAAGACCGCCATCACGATGTCAAAGGTATTGGTTACAAGGTAGATAGCTATTGCCGCTTTGAAAAACCACTTGAAGAACATCCAGGTGTCCATATCGTGCATATTGTTTTTCTCTGTTATCATGGAGATCAGTTCATAACATAGCACGAAGGTTATGATGATACCGGCGATAGGGACTATCACGCTTTCGGATAGTCCCTTAATCATCGAGTATATACTGCTGTTCCATGTCGAAGGCGTTTTACCGACCTCTGTAGCGATAGTACCGACCTTTTCATTGACATCGGTGAACATATTGGTCAGGTTGCTCTCAATCCATCCGATCAGGAGATCCTTTATTGCTTGCTCGATTTTTTCTAAAATACTGCCCAATATTTCACCACCTTTCGGTTAGCAGTCAGAAGGCTTAGAACAAGCCGGAAAGTAAGGGAATGAGAGTTGTACCGATGACAACAGCGCCACCACCAGCCATAAGCTGCTTGATGCCCTGAGACTTAGCACCGGGGTTGTCATTGCCGTAACCCTCCATGAGGTTGACTACACCCCAGACTGCCAGACCGGCACCAAGGGCGATAACGAGTGTTTGCAGTACTGTGACTGCCTGAGTTATAAATGACATAGAGTATTTTCCTCCTTAGTTTTGAAATATTTTGGGAGGGTGCTGCTTCGCACCCTCCCGGTTACCGATGGGCTTCCGATCAGAACAGACCGGAAAGCAAAGGAATAAGAGTTGTTCCGATGACAACAACGCCACCACCAGCCATAAGCTGCTTGATGCCCTGAGACTTAGCACCGGGGTTGTCATTGCCGTAACCCTCCATGAGGTTGACTACACCCCAGACTGCCAGACCGGCACCAAGGGCGATAACGAGTGTTTGCAGTACTGTGACTGCCTGAGTAATAAACGACATAAATTTCCTCCTTAGAAATTATTTGGCAATGACGTGGGCAAAAAATAAGCCCGGTTTTTGTTCTGCAAATTGCAGGCATAAAACCGGGCTTTATCAGGCTTCGATCTCTCCCACGTCGTAGAGGTCGAATGTATCCGAAGGCTTGAGAACCAGCTTTCGGGATTGGTACTTTTCAATGTCAAAGGCGTTTCGCTCGTCGTAATCAGATAGCTGCTTGTATTTTGGATGCTTCGTTATATCGTATTTGTCACTGAGAAAAGGTCTCACACCTCTAAGCTGTAAAATACACTTGCTGCCATCCATGACGGCGATTTCGTCCTGAGACATTAAGTCTTTCCCGACCTTCTGGTAGTTCAAACCATAGGAGTTGTTTGTAGAGCGTGTTTCGCTCGTGTTGTAGAGGTCGATGGTCTCCTTGCCAAGAACCTCACTTAGCTCTTTCAGGGTGGATTTCTCTTTGCCACCGAGAAACAGGGTTGTGTCACAGTTTCCGGCAATAGTGTTGGCAGCATCCTTATAGATGGTTTTAAGCTGTGACTGGGACTGTAGAATAATTGATGCGGAAATTTCCCGGCTTCGGATAGTTGCTATGAGCTTATCGAACTTCGGAATCTGTCCGATATTCGCAAACTCATCAAGCAGACATCTCACATGAACGGGAAGTCTTCCGTTGTAGACATCATCAGCCTTGTCGCACAAGAGATTAAAAAGCTGGGAGTACATGATAGCAACCACAAAGTTGAACGTGTCATCCGTGTCCGAGATAATGACGAACAGTGCTGTTTTCCTGTCTCCAAGGGTGTCTAACTCCAACTCGTCGTAGCTCATCAGCTCCCGTAGCTCGGCAATGTCAAAGGGAGCAAGCCTTGCACCGCAGGAAATGAGGATAGACTTGGCTGTCTTTCCTGAAACGACTTGTCAAGGACTTTTTCATCAGTTCACAGAAAATTTACATTTTGCCGTACCTCATTGCGGAGCAGTCTCTTTATTTTGTCTTCCATCGTCTCCGTTGCTTCCTCATTGAAGTGAACACGGACAATGTAGGTTGTGCCGTTTATCTGTCTCTTGACAGTGGGTGCTGTGGTCTGTGCTGTTGTGTTTATGTTATCTATCATTAGATACCTCCTAAAAAAAGCCCGACAAGATGAGGCTGACAACGAAGTCCGACAACGGACGTTAAAAAACCTTTAATCTTATCGGGCGGTTCCTATTTATTACTATTTCCTTTTTCTTTTATTTTTTGGTTGTCAAGGTTGTCAGAGAAGAAAGGAATGGCTTATCTACGTCATTCTTTCGACTTTTGCCTGACAACCGGGTCGGCAACCGGCTGACAACGAGCTGACAACGGGAGCGGATTTTTTCATCGCCAGTCCTCCGGCAACTGAATCTGTTCAAGCCCGTCAAAAGAAAGAGGACTGAAATTTTCGTCTCCGTTGTCAACTTCTCCGTTGTCGGGCAAATTCCGTTCCCATCCTTTTTGACGGAAGTAGGGTTTGGGAAAGTGCCTCGGATTGCTGAACGGCTTCCAACCGGTGACGACATTGTTCATAATGTCGTTAATCTCCCGTAGCTCCCATTGCTTCGGCTCCTCATGTTCGTGTCCCAGAGCCTCACAATAAAGCTGTTTCGAGCAAACGGCATTTCCCATGTAACCGTCAAGATAGTCAAGGATTTGCCCTGCCTTGGTGTCCTCCGGCATGAACTCTTTCTGATGGGCTTTCAGATATTCGTTCATTGTCGGGCTGAAACGCAGTTTGTAATTCCCACTTCGGTATATCTCCATAGCTTCTGCCCACATCTGATTGATGTACTCTCTCGATTCTTCTTCATCATCAAGAATGTGAACCTCGGCTTTTTCGGGATATACCATTACCGGCACGAACCGGCGATTGCCTGTTCTGTCAAGCGGCAGAAAGTCCAAAGTGTTTGAGCTTCCGCCGAACACACATTGCCGTTTACGGTCTGCGGGATGAGTTTCATAGGGGACTTTGTAAGTCTCTTTCTGTCGGCTCAGAAACGACTTAATCTCCTCTATACTTTTTGCGTTTGCCGTTGCTATCATCTCCGACATCTCGATTATCCAATGTCCTTGCATTTTACGATACACATTTTCGTCATCGAGCTTCTTAAGGTCATCGCTAAACCAGTCATCTTTGACGGCGAGCAGACGGAAGAAAGACGATTTACCGGCTCCTTGCCCACCTACAAGACAAAGCATGACTTCAAACTTGCATCCCGGCTTGAATACACGGTTGATTGCACCGAGCATGAAAAGTCTCAACGCCTCATAGGTGTAATCGTCCGAATCAGAACCAAGGAAACGGTGAAGGCAATACCGTATTCGCTCCTTTCCGTCCCAATGCAGGGAATTGAGAAAGTCACATATAGGGTGATAGCGGTTTTCGTTTGCAACGACGACAGCAGCATCCTCAATTTTCTTCTCGATTGTAAGCCCATAGTGCTTCTCAAAGTAGAGAAGCAGATACTTAATATCTACGTCGGTCAGAGTAGAGCTTTCACGATACCAACCGAGAGGCTTTACAATGTCGATTCTCTCTGTCAACAGATTTTTACGGATAGCACCTTTAAGCAGAGGATCTTTCTGAAATACTGCCTTGTAGTTGTTTGCTGTATTTGCGGGCTTGCCCTTTTGCGTCATCTCCAACTGCTTCCTCAGTTCTTCTCTCACTGATGTCTGCAAATCTTCGCTCAAGACTTTTCACCTCGTTTCTTTGTTCGGCTACAAGAGCTTTTCTGTCTTCAAGTGAACCGTATATCATGATGTTGAGCAGATACTCGATGTAATCATGTTTCTGCAACGATTCCTTGAACAGGGGATGAAGCTCAGATTCAAGCTTTGCCGGTGCAAATTCTTCTCTCCAAGCCTTGAGCTTACGGAAGTAATTTGAAAGCACACGATAGCACTTTTCTTCTTCGGCTTCGAATAACTGTCTCTCTGTCGGTTTCTTGCTTTTCGCTGTTACATAAGGCTTGCTTTCTTGGTCATACAAGATACCAAAATCACCGGCTATCTTCACAGCGGCTTCTTTACTCGGCAAGTCAAACAGTCTTGAAACGAAGTCAATCGCATCTCCGTCAGCTCCGCAACCGAAACAGCGAAAACGGTTATCCACTTTCATGCTCGGTACACGGTCTTTATGGAACGGGCAGGTTGTCATTCCGTGGTGGTTGACATAAAAGCCGTAATACTCTGCGACTTGTTTTGTTGTGACTGTTTCCTTTACCTTTTCAAAAACATTCATTTAAACCTCCTGAAACAAAAAAGCACCTGTCATCTTCATTGTGAAAACGGCAGGTGCTTCATATCTCAATGTTCTGTTTTTTGTCCGAACTGTGTTCGTTGCGGTTGACTTCCTCTTCTCTTTTAATTCTCTCTTGCTTTTTTGCAAGCTTGGCGAGTACGGATTCTTTCGCTTTTTCCTTAATCTGAACGGTGCCAGATCTCTTTACTTCCGGCGAAAGCATTTTGCGTTGCGTGTTTTGCAATGCCGTCTGCATGGCGTTTTTAATTTTAGTAATCACTCCATCCAATCGGAAAAGTGCAAAGTCACGTTGCTTCTTTGGCGCTTTACATTCAGGCGACTGAATCCATCTCTTTGTCCCTTCAATCAGACGAATATCCTCTTCGTGGGTTTCCGTTTTGACGGTGTTTGTCACGACTTCGACTGCCTTGTCATAGGCAATATCTGTGACATCATCAATCAGGGTTTCCACGTCCTCAATTTTCAGAGTCAATTCCTCTAGCCTCTGCTCCTTGGCTTCAATCTGTTCTTTCTGTTTGGCAAGAATAAAATCCTGCTTCTCAAGATACGCTCGACCACCGTATTCCGGTTCCTGTTCAAGATTCAAGCCGTAGTTTCTTGCAATGTCAAAGAGCATTGCACGGCAAGCAGAATCAAAGGTCATCTTCCGATTATTATGTCTGCCTTGCTTCTTTGATGGGTCTGGCAGTTCAAAGCCCAATTCCTCAAGAGCTTTTTCCTGCTGTGGACAAATCTCGCCATAGCTGTTTTTACAATCGAATACATGACGTTCCTGAATGTGCGGTGTTGCTTCATCAAGATGCAAAGCCCAGTCCAGAATGTGGACATGAGTGCCGAATCTTTTCTCCAACTCATTGAAGAAATCCGTCACAACTTGGAAAAGCAACTCCGGGTCAACATGGTCATCCACGTTTCCAATCTGATAGATTGATTCTTCGGGACAGGTTCTCTTGTCCTTGAGCAAATCAGTCGTCGTTCGATTCCGTTCCGTGTGCCGGTTCTTTTCGTTCCGGGCATTCTGAGCTTTGACAAACTCGCCATACCTCACCGAGTAGAACAGGTTCTCCGCTTTCTCGAACGATGTCGCATCCTCATCCGGCTTTTTGCTGTCGGCAAAGCGATAGCCATTGTAGAAATCCCAATAGAGATTGTTTGCCGTTCTGTCCTCGTCAATGTGTTCGCTGTTCGCAACATCAAATTGTCGGTCATTGTGCTTCGGATTATAGGTTCCGTTCTTTCCTGAGCGACCGTTGTGTCTTGTCAGTTTCAAATTCTTTTCAACTCCTTTTCTAAGATTTTTTTGTGGGAAATCTGGGCGGCGAAGCCGATTCCTTGTTGCATTTTGCGCCAAGTAATACCCAGTACTAAGTGGCGAAGCGCCACTTAGTACTGTGCAATGGCTACCGCCCTTGACCTGTGCAGGAAGATTGCATTCCCTGCACCCACGCACAAAGGACTTCGCCCTCTGCACTCCCGTTCGATTGACCGTCTCAGTCTCAGCTGCTGACCGTCACAGTCAATCTCTTTTTGTGAAGTCCTCGCCGACTGAACTTCACAAAAGCGGAGAAAACCAATTTCGTCAAACCGGCTTTCTCCTTTTTGCAAATGAGCAAAACAAAGGCGATCAACTTTTTACAGCTGGTCGCCTTTGGGTTGCTTATTTAGTTGTGGGTGCGATGTCAGGGGACATCGTTTTCGGTTATCTTCTCTTCGTCGAAGCCGCCGCAAGTGCGGCAATCATCATCGGGAGAAGTGAGAATGCAATTCCGGTTGTTGGGTTGGTTTCTGGTTCGGAGATTTCAGAGGATCCCTCCTCATCATCCTCAGTATCAGTATTGGTATCCTCAATCGGCTCCTGAATTTCAACCTCCTCGGTAGTCGTTCCGACGGGAATGAGGTTTGCGATTGCAGTCTCAATCTTTTCTGCCATTTCGTTGACATACGACTGCATGAGTGCGTTATACGTCCAGTTGACGGCGTTGATTGCATCGGTTACATCGGAGAAGTTCGTATAATCGTCAGGGTTAAGGGCGTTCGCCTTTGCGATTGCGTTATTGACCGCTGAGTAATCTGCGGGAGTTCTCAACCAAACTGTTATCATGTCAACTCCGGTCGCAGGAACCGTCACTGTCTCTCTTGAGATTTCCTCGCCGCATACAGTGCAATATGTAACCAAATCATAAGAGCCCTCGGTTGTGCGTGTTGCTTCGACTACATTCTCTCTGACAGCAGTACCGGCAGTGTGAGCGGCAGGAACGACTATCGTCTCTCTTGAAAGCTCCTCACCGCAGTCTGAGCAGTAAACCACACTGTCATATGAGCCGTCGGTGGTGCAGGTTGCCGCTACTTCATTCTCAACTACAGCCTCTGCTTCAGTATGACCGGTTGCAGGAATCTCAACGGTGTAGCTATCGTCGCCTCTGGTGCAGGTGTAAGTCATAACACCCGCTTCCGTGCGAGTTGCTTCCTTTGTGACTTCGGACGTGTAATCATGTCCGAGTGCCGCTGTTTCATCGGCGACATAGCTGTCCTTGCAAACGGAGCAAGTATATGTTGTGTAACCGCCCTCGGTGCAAGTCGGTTCTGTTACAACTGCTTCGTAGCTGTGACCGGTTGCCGCTGTTTCATCAGCAACATAGCTATCCTTGCAAACAGAGCAAGTATAAGTTGTGTAACCACCCTCAGTGCAAGTAGGTTCGGTAACTACTGCTTCGTAGCTATGACCGATTGCTTCGACTTCATCAGCAACATAGCTATCTTTGCAGACGGAGCAAGTATATGTTGTGTAACCGCTTTCGGTGCAAGTCGGCTCAGTTACGACTGCTTCGTAGTTATGACCGGTTGCTTCGACTTCATCAGCGACATAGCTGTCCTTGCAAACAGAGCAAGTATACGTTGTGTAACCGCCTTCGGTGCAGGTCGGATCTGTTACCACTGCTTCGTAGTTATGAGCAATTTTTGCTGTAACTGTGTCGGCAAGAGTAATCTCATTCTCGGCATTTTCATCGCTGTAATACTTATCACAGCCGGAGCAATACCAATATTCAGTGTTACCCACGGCAGTGCAAGTTGCGTCTACAGCTTCAACGTGAGTGAGCGAATGGGTGTGTACATATGCCGTTGCGGTTATCGCTCCGGTCTCGGTCAATGTATCCGATTCATTGCCGGCGGAAATCGTGAAGTTAATCGTGAAGCTTCCGTCTGTTCCGTCCACATCAGTTGCATCACTGGCAATCGCTTCTGTTATGTCGGTAATGGTGAAGGTAACCGTTACATTGCTGTCGATGCCCAATCCTGCGAGTATTGCGTCAATCAGAGTTGCAATCTTGTCGGCGGTTGTGGAGCCGGTTGCGGACTCGACATCACTCTGGGTGAGAGTCCAGTCGGTGGAAGAGAGGGTGGCTTTAGCTTCCTCAACCAATCCTGCATAATCAGTAGTGGCAATGACCGTCTCGTAAGTGCCGTTATTGTCTTCATCTATGAGAACAATCATGTTTTCGGCTGAATCCTCAGTTACAAGTGCCTTTTCCTTGTCGGTTGAGAAAGTAAGCTCTACGGTTTCATAGTCGTTTGTACCGTAAACGGTGATGTCGGAAAGGTCTGTGCCTTCAACAACATAGCCGGTATCGGACATACTAAGTGACAAATCATCAACGTCCTCTGCTGATAACTCAGCTTTGTACCAAGGAGTCACATAGTAACCGTCATTTGATATCAATCCCAAACTAACATCAGAATCAGTACCGCTTACAGACACACTTGTCTGTGTGATTTCGATGGTATCAACAGAAGTACCCTCAACTATAAGCAGACTGTCATTGTATTCAAGTGTATAGCTTACTTCTGTTACTGTATCTCCAGGAGTCATCGTGTATGCAGAATCTAAATCGGAAAGGATTACTGTTCCACAAAAGCTACTGTTATCATCATCCGAGACATAATTTTCGTCATAGTATACTGGTAGATCACCGCAAACTCCAATCGTAAATGATGCACCATCACTGTCTGAAACAACAACGTCATATCCTTTGTAAATTGTCAAATATGCATATTTATTTGTCGATGATGTTCCTTGACTCAAAATATCTATTTCACTTATGTCATTCGTTGCTCTTCTAATTTCTCCTAGCGCTACAGTATATGTTTCTCCGCCCCTTTGGTAAGTAGCTGAAGAAGAAAAAGGTTTTCCATAAAGCTCACTGTCAGAATAAGTCGGAACAGTCCAATCGCCCGTCTCTATATTAACGTATATGTATTCTTTACCGTCGTGCCCATTGGGATAATTAGAATCATATGTCAGAAAACAAATGTCATACTCGTATCCGTTCCAAGTCCATGAGCCATACTCAACGTCATATATTACTACCGAGTGACCAGTAAGATGAAGACTCCCACTACTATCAAGCTTTAATACAATCTCTCCATCTACATTTTCTAAGTTAGCGCTCGTAAACCATCCAAAGCTAAATAAAACAGGGGACCCACCATTAGCAACTTCACTTACCATTTCAATTATATCTTCAAATGCTTCTTTGCTACCTGTCAATGCCTCATCGTGTAAGTGTGTGTCTTGGTGATACTCTGCTTGATAATTTGCTCTAGATAATAAGTATTCTTCAGAATACTGTTGTAAGTGCCAATAACTAATATAAGACCTAAGGTCCCAAGTGAGACTTATGTTGTAAAGCGAATCAACATATCCGGGTATTTCAGTCACATCTATACCATTCATTTTTGCAAGGCAAACAATAACTGCCATACCATAACAATTTGCACCGCCATTTTTTATCTTTTCTAACAACTTGGTTCGATTAGTATAAGTATCAGTGCCTAAGCTCATTACTTCTGCTAAATCACTAAATTCATCCCATGTTATATAGTAATTGCTTGAAATGTAGTTTGCGAAACTCCACCAGTCTTTGCCTGCTATAAGAGTGTTGTCCACATAATAATCAACCGTCCCATCACTATTTATAGTGCCATCGGTGCAATGGATGGTGGCTGAAAGAAGATAACTTTCACCACTGCTTGAAATCGAAACCTTGTTCCATTCCGATACTGTTCCACCGTAATAAACATCAGTTAAGCCGTTACAATATAAGAAGGCGTTAACGCCTATACTTGTAACGCTGTTAGGAATAGTGATACTTTCCAAATTATAACATTCTCTGAAAGCAAACTTGCTGATACTAGTCACACTATCTGGTATTGTAATACTGATTAAACTCGTACATTTCTGAAACATATTATCACTTATGCTAGTTATGCTATTTGACAAAGTGACATTTTCAAGAGATATGCACCCTATAAATGCATACGTTCCAATGCTTGTCACACTGTCTGGAATTACTATACTCTTCAAGCCTTCGCAATAACTAAAAGCAGAACGAGATATGGTTTTGAGACCGTATGGTAATTCTAATTCAATCAAGCTATCACAGCATGAAAATGCATACTCTGCAATAGAAATAATACTTTTAGAAAGAGTCAGATCTGCCAGATTTGAGCAGCCCCAAAATGCTTCATAACCTATACTAGTAATGTTATCAGACATATACACGCCAGTTAGATTATCACAGCTATGAAATGCTCCTGTAGCAATAGCGGTTACGCTATCTGGGATGGTATAAGTGGACTGTCCGAATGTTGATGCGTTGGGATACCAAATTATCTTTGTCATGCTCTTATTAAACAAGACTCCATCGACCATCGTAAAATGAGTGTTGTCATCGTTGATGGTAACGCTTTCAAGCTTTTCACATGGTGCAAATGCACCACAGCCAATACTAGTAACACTATTCGGAATATAAACCACAGTCAGGCTTTCACAGTCTTTAAACGCTGACTGTCCAATGCTAATACACCCTTCTCCAATAGTTACACTTTCTAAGCCTTTACAACTGTCGAAAGCAGCTCTGCCAATAGAGGTTACGCTTCCCGGAATGTACAGACTCGTTATAGCATAGCAACAACCGAATGCGAACTGTTCTATACTAGTAACACTATCTGGGATAGATACCGATGAGAGAGTGTAACAGTAAGCAAAGGCACCATATCCTATACTTGTAACACTGTCAGCAATTGAAACGGTCTTGAGTTTCTGATACCCTTTCCACGTATTATACAAACAAAACGCATATTTACCGATATAAGTTACTCCATCTTCAATGACAACAGACCGTATCGTACTTCCGTAACTTGAGCACCATGTTCTAGGAGAAGTTGCTGACGTATAATCCTTCATTTTGCCTTCGCCTGAAATGGTCAAGGTTCCATCTGAAGTAAGAACCCAAGTAACATTGTCTCCATCTGCTCCACAATCACCAGAAGCCAAAACGGTTATCTCTTCATCCTCACTGACAGTCGCAATTCCAGATTCATCCGATGAATCTTCATCTGCAGACGCTCCAAGAAGCACTGTTTCTTCCTCAACAACTTCTTCAACGGTTTCTTCCGCTTCCTCGGTCTCAGTTTCCTCAGAAACAATTTCCGCCGAATCTTCCACATTTTCAGTAGCGTCTGCTATCTCGGTCGCAAGCGATGACAGAGGCAGAACCTCGAACATCATCACGAGAGCTACGAACAGAGACAAAACTTTTCTTAACTTCATGGTTTCCCATCCTTCCAAATAATTTTTCAAAACAAAAATCTCTTTCAGTAAACCGAAAGAGATTTAAAAGACACACATGATACACCGAACCCTCCGGACTACCTATAGGGAGCGGAGGTTTCATAATTGGGTGTGCGAAGCACTACCCCCCCCACAATTCAACACCCTGAGAGCATTATTCTCAGAACTATCACAAGTGTATCACATTATTTGGATGTTGTCAACAGGTTTTTTAATCGTGTCGGGCGATAAAAAGCTGTTATGTTGCTATTTACTGTTGGAATAAAGGTCGATTTTTGCGATTTTTTGCCCCTCAGAGCCACGAAGCGAGATATTTCCGTATAGCTTGTCACGAAAATACTTCGTTCAAACTGGCACAATTTTCGAGCAGTTTTGAAAGGCACAAATAACCTCAGTCGATGACGGCTGAGGCTATATTCCTAAATTCTATTCCTCACACAAGAATCGTACCACTTGTGAGGTCTTAATTCTGACAAGAAAGCTTCCTCGAATATCGGATATAGCTCCGAATATGTCTTATTCTCAGAAACTATGGTTTTCAACTCGCTGATTTGTAAAGGTATTATCTTCATACCGTCTACAAACCTTTCGTAATCATTCGGATCATAATAGGGCGTTGTTTTCCTACTCCTAAAGTCTGAAATGACATTGATGTTCAAATAGTTTGTTGCGAACACGCAATACGAATTCATATTGCCCGTTCTTATTAAGTGCTGACCTAAGTGCCTCGAAACAGGTTCCATTTCCATTCTACGCTGATTTGTGCTATCGGCGAGAGTTGCTTCAAGAAGCAATGTGTGTTCCGGGTAGCTATCGGTTTGAGCGTACTCATAAACAATGTCCGCTTCTCCACCTGCGGCGTGCGTTTTAGGTAGCAAATCGGCATCAAGAGAAAGCTTCATGTAATCGAGAATCTTTCCTTGCCTTTCGCTCGTTTTGTACCACAGGATGCCTAAGACATACTCGAAAATAGTTGGTACATCAGCATTGTCCGTAACCATATCCCTGATTTCTTCGTCGCTTCTTTCCTCGAAGCAATCAAGCAAGTGCAACAAATTATCATTTGTGAACTTTGTATCAATGAGATGCTGTAATCTGCGATAGCGGTTGTCATCTAACGCTTGAAAACAACATCCCGATGATATTCCATATTTAACATCAACTCATTCGATGGGCTTTCAATATATCTTTTTTCTGTGTTTATCGAGATTATCTTCCTATTGTAGTCGCTTAATTTGTCTGAAACTATGATGTGCATATTTTTGTCAAAGGAAATAAGACCTTCATCAAAAAGCTTGTCATACAGGGCGGATAAAATAAGACCGTTGTCAATGCTTAACCTTTCACGATTATCAGCTGAACGCCATGGTTTTATGTGACTGGCAATCAAAAGTCGTCTGTCGTCTATTCCCGTGATTAAACACCGACCATATTTTTCCAACAACCGTTGCCTAAAATATCCCTGCCCTTTCCTTGCTTCTATGAGCATGGTTTTTGTAGTGGATTCTATTTTATCATCGCTGTTTATGTCCTTAATAATGCGATTTTCTAATGGGGTTATATCAGCGTCAATGCGATATGAACGTAATCCCCAAATGCCCTCATTTAATCCATAAACAGGATAAAACAAATCATCTGCGCCATGATATGACTTAGTTTGAGAGCAGTGCCTCTGGAGCGTTGCTCTTACATTATCTCGCCAGTTGCTGTTACTTTGAATTGCGGGCAGCAAATTTCTTTGCTCAATATGGTCGTAAATTTCCTTTAGTTTAGCCATTCCGCCTAAGTCTTTTAGAGATTCTACAATTTCCGATAGATAAGTTATTCTCTCACCAGTATCACTTATCATTAGTACTCTCCATTCGCAATGCTGTCTAGTAAGTCTTCATCAAAATGATCTACAACTCCGTTATCAGCCAAATACACAATAATTTTGCGTAACTTCTCATATGCGATATTACCCGAACGTGTAAAAGGCTCAATGCAGCCGTCCTTGTTTATTTGTACATTATTCAAAAACGGCTCGTAGGAGCCTAATAAAACAAGGCAATCCTCCAAAGTGCCAACATTAAAAGTAGACATAAATGCTCAACCTCGCTCATATCACTTTCCAGTGACCGTATCTCTTGCCGCCTTCACGGACAATTTTGCCTTGTTCACGCAAAGCTTTGATTGTACGCTCAACGGTGCGTTTAGTGACGTTGCATTCGTTTGCTATCTCAGCCATAGTAACTTTCGGATTTTCCGAAATGATTTTCAATGTCTTTTCCGCCAAACCGACATCCAAACCGACATCCAAACCGACATCATGTCGGTTTAAAGCTTCATCCAAAGCCTCATCTGATGCTTTGACGGGTTTTAAAGCCGTAAATTTCACGGTAATATCATTACCGAAAACTATATATTCCGGGTCGGGAGTGCCGAGTTCACGGCAGGAATCGCAGATTTTCTGAATGCCTCGTCCCCAAGCCTCGATATAACCGGCACGGTAGAAGACATTTGCGATTGAGGGATTGAACGGCACCGACTTGTGCGGCTCCATAAGAGTCTCAACCGTCCAGTTGGGAGGCAAAATGCACCTGTTGCTGATGTACATGGCATCGTCCTCAATGCGAATCTGAATCGGGACGCTTCCGGCATAGTTGTTGTGACCCAAGGCGTTATAGACCGCTTCACGCACACCGTCGCGAGGGAACGGGAAGGTCTCAACCCGGACATCATGCTCATAAGTTATAGTGGCTTTGAGGTATTTCGTGAAAATGAGGTCAATAACCCTGTCGGCAATGCTGAAAAGCGAGCCTTCGAGCAAGTCCTGATATTGGAGGTCTGCGCCCTCGCCGAACCTGCCGATTTTGGCGTAACAGCCGGTAATGATTCTGCCGGGCTTCTTGTAGAAAAGCATGACTGCCGCACGCTTAAGTTTTCCGTCAACCAAAAGATCGAGGTGATCCATAAGCTCCTCGTTCGAAATGTTCAGGTCTTCCTTGTCCATCCTCCTGTTGCGGACAGCTTCACGGCGGAAGATGTCGATGCTGTTCTGGTCGAGGTCATTAACGCCGATGTTGTCAACGGGAACTGCATCCCAAAGCAAGCCGGTTTTCTCTCTTATAAACTCGGTGAGTGACGAGCCTCTCAATTGTTGCAAAGTGCTTCCGCTCCGGCGGTAGTATTCACCCCGATAGTTCACAGGATAGGAACTTGGTGCTACAACGATTTCGATATATTCTTTGCCATCCTCCGTCAGCAGATTCACGTCGGCAATAATTCCGAGTGTCGTCTGTATCTTGTTCGGAATGTCCTCCATAAGGCTCTTGCTGTCAGAAACACCGACAATAGTGCCGTCGTCGCTTTTCCCGATATAAATCCTGCCACCCTGTGCATTCGCAAAGCCGCACACCCATTTGAGATATTCATCCCGCCACGATTCTTTCCATTCTGTGTTTTGGTTTTCAGCCATTCCTTACTCCTCCGGCTACTAAATTTTACGCGCTCTTTTTGTAGGCATCATAATGCCCGCCGGTCTTTGCTATTTTATCCATTGCATATAGCAAAGAGGTTATAAGCAACGCTCTTTCTCTATCGTTGATATTATGCTTTTTGTAATTATCCTCTATATCCTCTCGAATATATCCGATTTTAGCACAATCCTCACGGCTGAAATAAGTGTCGGCAAAGTTCTCAGTCATATAGTTATCGCCAATATTGCGAAGAGAATTGTAATATACAACATAGTCAATTATGAGTTGCGGGTTATATGCTTCACTACCGAACCATGCGTAATTACAGATATAGTTGCTGTACATCAAATCGTTCGTAAGAATGATTTTATCTATAAACGCAGATGAAACCGCACCAGTGCCCGCAAAAATATCCGCAAAGGTTTTTATATTGTGACATTCACTGTTTACGACATCCGTTATAAACGGCAATAGCTTGTATTTATTTCCTAAATACCGCCTGTTATTTATGAGCGAAGTCTTATATTTCACTTCTTTTAATACTGTATTAGCACTCATAGTCGCACCTCTGTTATTTATCCGCAAGCTGATTCTACAAACCTATATTCAAATCCGTTCGCAATTCTTTCGAATTGACACTTTACACAAGTCTACTCTTTATTATTATACAACAATGCTGAAAATAAAGCAAGTCTTTCACCGTAAAAGCCGTTACTGCTTCTGCAATAACGGCTTATAGTTCTGTATACAATTTCTCCGCTGTCAGTCGCAGTAAATCATCTCTTGTTTGATGATTTCCTCGGCTCGGTTACGGATTGAGTTCATGGACTGTACCCAAAGCATCTGGTTCTTCGCTTTCACCTGCTCGGTCACGCCCTCGGCTTCTGCCATCTGATCCATGATGAGTGACAGGCGGTCGGAAGCCTGTTCGTTCAAATCCGCAAGAACGGTGTTAAGCCTCCCGGAGAAGACTAAATCGTTACAAGCCTTTGGGCGGTACAACTGCAAATAAGCCTTGCGAAGACTGCCCCAATGTCCGATGGGTCTTTGGCTGTCCTTCGGTAGCTTCAAATCCGGAATATAGTAATCTCCTACAAGGATATAATCTATTCCGTTTTCATGGATTCTGGGTTTTAGTTCTTTCATAATCTAGTAACTCCTCTCTGTGGTTCTCGCTTCGGAAGATTGCTGACAGGGATGAACACGCCCCTCGCAATATCCTCGGCTCTGATTGCATTCTTTTTTGCATCTACTCTCGCTTTATGTTCTTCTTTGTGTTTATCCTCATAACGCTTCTGGGCACCGCTTGCCTTACGCTTCAAGTAATTCTGATGAAGCCTGTCCTTGCGCTCCTCACGTTTGCGGATTTCCTCTAATTCTTCTGGCGTGGGTTCTGCCTCGACAAAAGTCGGAGGGACAAATTGCCCTACAAAATTGAAGTAAATCTCGATTTTTTGTGTTGTCTGAGTGCTACCTTTACGGTCACGCTCATGAACAAGGATTTTATCTACAAACTCATTGAGCATAGTGTTTGTCAGCTTATCGAAGTTCTGATACTTGTCAATCAAAGCTATAAAGCGGTCTGCTGATTTACCATGATTCTCATATTCTCCGATTGCTTTCTCAAGAGATGCTATCTCAGCAGTTAGCGTCTCTTGTTCTTTTGAGTATTGAGCATCCAGAGCGGTATATCTGGCTTCAGGCAATTTGCCTAATGCTTTATCCTCATAGATTTTACACATCAGGATTTCAAGGTCTGCAACTCGTTGTTTTGCCGTTACCAACCTTGCACGTTGCTTCTTGATTTCGCTCGACTGTTGACTTGACTGCGCTTCCTGCACCACCCGAACGAACTCGTCTCTATTAAGCTTTGCGTACTCGGCAATAGCTCGGAGCATATCTGAAACAAGAGCCATAACAACATCCTCATTTATGCGGTGTTGCGTCTTGCACAGTGTTCCGACAGGGACTTTAGAATATTGTGAGCAAGTGTATTGAGAGATGCGTTTACCGTTGTTTGTGCGGTGAACATACATCTTGCCGCCACAATCAGCACAATACAGCAATCCAGTCAGTGGAGCGGCTTCGCCGAATCCGTCAGGGTATCGTCTGGCATTACCCCTGATTTTCTGTACAAGATCGAATGTCTCTTGGTCAATGATTGCCTCGTGAGTATTCTCGAAAATCGTCCACTCATCCTCCGGCACATAGTGACTTTTCTTGTCCTTAAAGTGCTTTCTGGTCTTGAAGTTGACGGTATGACCGAGATATTCACGCTTCTTTAGGATATGAACGATAGTAGAAGACCCCCATCCATAAATGTCTTTGAAAGTCTCATTTTTGCATACTCCCTCATTGTGCTGTGCAAGGTGAGCAGCTGGAATAAGTATCTTTTCTTCGGACAGTTTCTTGGAAATCTGATACGGTCCGTAGCCTTCAATCGTCATAGCAAAGATGCGTCTGACAACCTCAGCGGCTTCTTCATCAACAATCCACTGGTCTCTGGTCTCGTTCCATAGATAGCCATAGATGACCGTTCCCGCCATGTGCTTCCCTGCATTGCCTTTCGTCTTGAAAGTGGACTTGATTTTGTGACTGGTGTCTCTGGCATAGTATTCGTTCATGATGTTGCGAAAAGGCGTAAAATCATCATCGCCTTTGGCACTATCCACACCGTCATTGATAGCAATCAAGCGGACACCTCTCTGACGTAAAATCTCCATTATCTGACCGACTTTGAGGTAGTCACGTCCGAGACGGCTCATGTCCTTAACGCACAAGTATTCAACGTTACCCGCTTCAACCTGTCTCATCATATCGAGGAAACCGGGTCTGTCGAAGCAAGTTCCGCTTATTCCATCATCCGTAAAATGGACAGGGTTCGGAAAATGCTGTTGTGAGGCATATGCCTCAAGTAGTTTTTTCTGGTTAGATATTGAGTTACTTTCACCTTGCAACTCATCATCTCGGCTCAATCTCTCGTAGAGGGCAGTTATTTTCTGTTTACTCATGGGGTTCTCCTTTCTGCCACAGGTAAAATTATAAGATGCTCATTCAAAACGTAGAATAAGCACCTCATAACTTCAAATATGTAGAAAAGAGATTTCATATCGTGATGAATAAGTCTTCTCCATTTTATATTACCCGCTGCAAGTTTGTATTTCTTGTATTGCTTGACAGCGAAGTGATCCGGCTCTCTGCTTTCAAGCTCATCAAACATGAGGTCAACGGGATTTTTGAAGCTTTCATTGTCCTCTCTGGCTTCCGAAGCATTTATCATTTCGAGCAGTGTCGTAAAGTTTTTCTCGTGTTCAGGTGCTTCGTACCAGATGTAGCCTATAAGAGCCGTGTAATAGAGCTTTTCAGCCTTTACCCAGAAATCCTCGCCGGACTTATCTCCGTCGCCTTTGGTGTTGACAATGATTGTGTTGACCAGCTTGAGGATGTCCTTTTCACTTCTTATGTAAGCAAACGGGTTGTAGTGCATCGACTTTTTGAAATTGATGGTGTTCAGTGATTTGATGACATAGCCGTTCTTTTCAAGCATCCTGCCACACTCTACTAATACTGTACCTTTCGGGTCAGTAACAACATAGGAACTGTGCGTTTGCATGAGATTTGGCTTCACGAAAAACCGTGTTTTACCTGAGCCGGAACCGCCGATGACAAGGATATTCTTGTTTCTGGCATATTTCGGTTGAGCCGGACGGCTGTTCATCGTGAGCGCTTCCGTCTGAGTAAGTATTACGTTTTTGGAGAACTCAGGGTCAATATATGGCTGGATGTCCTCCGGCTTGCCCCAATGGGCTGAACCGTATTCCACACCCTGACGGAACTTCTTGCGGTTTTTGCCTTTCATGTAGACTGCAAGCTTGAGCAAGGCTGCTGCCGCTACTCCTACAAGTAAGTCAACAGGATTGAAGCTTGGGAGAGGATTTGCAAACGCTGTTCCAAAATTTGCGAAGCCACCTGTCAGCTTGTCCACCATTTCGGTGCCGGGTGCTGAGCGGAAGACCGCAAAAATCTTGTTTACGAAGTAGAACGCAAACACATACGGAAGATTGAGGAGTATGAGCCGTTTGAAATCTATCTTTTTACTCATAGATTCATCTCCCGATCCTTGCTCTTGACCTTGACCTTTTCACGTTGTTGCTTCTTAGACTGCTCCTGATGGCGGGAGAGCTTCTGAAGCAGCGAAGGCTTTTCGTTCTTTATAAGTGACTTTGCGGAAAACTCCTTGAACGCCTGAGTCATGACATCAACATCCCCTCCTTTGAAAAAGACGAGGTAACGAGAAGGCTGACCGGCTGTGTCCTTCATGAGGGAATAGTCAATTCCGTATTTCTTCGCAGTGCGCTCGAATGACTTTATATTTCCGTCTGTCACCTCGATTTTGCTGAGGGCGGAGTTCTGTTCGACAAGATGCTTGATTGACTGCTTGCCTCGGTAAGTCTTCGGCTGAGAAGCGGTCTTCTGCGCCTTCTCGATTTCCTCAACAAACTTCTTGAGAGCTTTATTCAGCACCTCGCCGGTAACTTTTCCGCCCTTGATTGCTATTGCAACAACCTTGGTGTTTACTTCGTCCTGCATTGGATCACTCCTTTCGTGGAATTATCGGGGAGAATCCGGGTCTACGGTGGAAATCCCCGATAATAGATAATAATCATGGCAACACCTCCTTCCTTGAGTCACCATAGAGGTCATGATTCACAAGTGCTGAATAGTAATTGTCCATAGTCAACGAGGCGTTATACAGTGTCGTGAGCATATATGCCCGGATATTTCGGATGTCTGACGGGCATTCATCCATCGTCTGAAAGACGTACTCAATATGCCTGCTGTCTAACTTCAAGAGACGAGATTTAACCACCTCTTGTGGCATATCCTCGCCGTTTATGCGGATAGTCTGGCGGGTAGAACAGATTGCATCCAGCATAATCTCAACCATCTCATTTGCACGGTCGATGTCGAAATGCTTATCCTGAGCAAGCGTCTCAAGCTCAAGATTATCCCGAATAATCTCCCTGTATCGCTTCCTCTCTTTCATCCCATCCATCCTATCAAGATTGATAGATTGATTGTTGCTTACTTGGTCATTGATTCCATCAGTAATTACTTGATTAGTATTTATTTGTGCGGGATTATCCTTGTGTGGGTTGTCCACATCTGAATTATCCACATCGGGATTTTCCATGTGTGGATTGCCCATGTCTGGCAAGTCCGCTTGTGGCTCCTCGTAGATTTCAAAAACCATGTTGCCGAGTCTGCCTTTTTCGTCCCGTTCACGATGACGAATGAGATAGCCGGTTTCTTCAAGCTCACGAAGTGCTGAAAGGATTGCATCGGGTCCCTCTTTGCAGATTGCGGAGAGTCCTCTGGTTGAGAATCGCCAACCGTCATTGAACGAGAGCATTTTCGATAACAATCCTACAGACTTCAAGGATAACCTCTTGTCCCGCAGATGGTAATTTGACATGACAGTGTATCCACGTCTCCTGTTCACACGATAGACAGCCATGCTTCAAGCCTCCTCTGTCTGATTGCGTAATGTAGACAACTCGCAGACGGAGTAAGGGCATTTTTCAAATACACACGACTGGTCTTTCCAAAACGGACGGTTGAACCGGCAGGTGCGGCATTCGGGGATAATGCCATCATAGCCGCTGTCAAATTTCGAGTACGGCGATTCTTTCATCATCGCCTCGAATGCGATGAAGCTTTCGTTTTTCATTTTGTTTCCTCCTGTTGATTTGATTTTGAAATAAAAAAGCCCCGCTAATGGGTTTGCGGCTGCAAGCAATGGCGGGGTGGTGTTAAACTTTTCTTTTGAGAATAAAGTCTTGATTTATGCGTGACTGTGTGGTATAATATATTCACAGTAAGGTAAGATTGGGGTTGTAGCGATGGGCAAGCCAGATACCGCTACAAGAGAATATATTAACGATTCACAGATTTTTGCGGATGTTTTTAATTACTACGCTTTCGGCGGTAAGAAAGTCGTCGAGCCGAGTAATCTTGAAGAACTTGATACATCGGCACTTCTCACCGTTTTCGGAAAAGATGGCGACGAGGAGACGATTCAGAGATACCGTGATGCACTGAAAATTGCAACTCTCATGGCGGATGACAATGCGGCATATGTTATCTTTGGAATCGAAGCTCAGACTCATATAGATTATGGAATGCCAATTCGTACTTTCCTATATGATGGTCTTCAGTACGATAGTCAGGCAAGAAAAATAAAGACTGCTCATATGGACGCAGGAGACAAATACAGCAAGGACGAATTCGTGTCCGGACTATACAAGAGCGATAAGATTCTTCCAGTAGTTACGGTAGTAATCTACTTTGGTGCAAAGCCTTGGGACGGCGCAACAAAGTTAAGTGATTTGTACGAGTGCAAATACAGGGAACTCATCGACTTGGCACCCGACTACAATATGCACCTGATAGAACCCGCAAGAATGACTGATGAGGATTTTGAGAAGTTCTCAACGAGCATGGGCAAGGTTCTGAAATTCATGAAGAACTCCGCAGACAAAGTTGGAATGCAGGAGTTGATGGAGACAGATGATGCTTACAAGAGCATTGATAGAAAAGCAGCCAGAGTGCTGAAAGAGTGTGCGAATATTTCGCTTGATATTGATTCTGATGAGGAGGTAATTGATATGTGCAAAGCATGGAGTGATGCTCAAAAGGATTCGGCTGTCTATGCTGTGATAGAAGCCTTACATGGAATAAACCTGTCTGATAGCGAAATACTAAAAAAGATTATTGAACAATTTCAGATAGATGAGAAAGAGGCTGAGTCATATCTGACTAAGATGAGTGCTTAGTCCTTAGAGGTAACAGATATGTGCAAAGCATGGAGTGATGCTCAGAAAGATGCTGAAAGAAATGGAGCAATTTTAGGGACAATAGACGCATGGCGTGAAGTTCAGATTTCTGAAATTGAAATCAAGAACAAAATCATGGCTAAGTACAATCTTACCGAAAAGGAAGCTGCAGAGTATATGCTCAAAAAGAGTGCTTAACCCTTTGGAGGTTATGACGAAATGTGCAAAGTAGCAGAAGATCTTTATAGCAAAGGTAAAGAACAAGGTATCGAGCAAGGTATCGAGCAAGGTATTGAGCAAGGTATTGAGCAAGGTATTGAGCAAGGTAAGCTCGAAAATGCCAAAGCCATGGCGATTAGTTTACACGCATCTGGTGTAGCCGAAGATTTGATTGCTAAGGCTGCAAACGTCAGCGTCGAACTTGTTAGAAAGTGGCTTGGTTTGGCTTCGGCATAAAACAGCTGCGCCCAAATAAGAAAATAGCCCAGACGGTTATATCTCACTGCGAAAGCAGTCTGTAGTAACTGTCCGGGCTTCTTTTTGTCTCTGAACTCAATCTTGTCCACTCAACTTCTCAATCCTCTGCTTCTCATGAAATCCGCTGAAAAGAGCCAGATGCTTCCATGTCTTGCGGTCGATGTTGCAGCAGTACGGAGAGACAAGAAAATCGATGAAGCAGGGCTTTGGGATCAGGTATTTCTTGGATATGTAAAATGACTTGACACGCTTGTCCTTGCACCAGTTGCGGATTGCCGAATCGCTGTAGCCGGTGAACTCTGTTACATCAGAAACTGTGAGAACGTCGTCATACTCGGTCAGCTCATTCTCTATGTATTCATGAAAAGCTTCTCTTTCATCACTTGTCAGAATACAAAGCGTTTTAATCCTGAAGCTCTTGGGCTTGTGGCGGATGGGACGACCGCTATACCAATCCCTTGGCGCACGGTATTCGTCAGGATGAACCTCTCTGTCTATCAGATAGAAGATAATGTCATCCATTCTTATCGTGAAACGGTGTGTCAGATTGCCGTTGTCTTTGCATGGAACCTTTCCGCTTTCAAGAAGATAAAGAGCTGTTGACTTGCTAATATGTGCAATCCGATAGAACTGATCTTTTGAAACTGTTTCGGGATATTCATCCCGAATCGAGGAGAAGTATTGAAAATCAAACTTCATGGAGATAACCACCTTATCTTTGTTAGAATATGGCATAAGTAGGTGGTATCTGTCTCTTATACTGTGCTTTTTTCTCTCCAATTTCTGAGGGTATCCTCGCAAAGTAACTTCGCAAGTGCCTTTCTGTTCTCTCCTAATTCTCTCTTTTTTGCAAAAAATCTCGCTTTTTTGACCTGAAACCAAGACCTTCGAACTTTCCTTTATCTAAGCGGTTTTATGGGCTTTTTGAGTCTCTGAACTACGAAAAATCCAGATTTGATGCGGTTTTTAAGCTCCTTTATCTTCTTCTGAAATCTTTTAATTTCCTTTAACTTCCGGATTTGATACTTGACTCGAAATCGTTTGGCGGACTGAATCCGCCCGTGGGTTCGAATCCCACCCGCTCCGCCAATGAAAAAGGGCATCCCTTCGGGGTGCCCTTTTTGCCACAAACGCCGGTGCTCACCATCCAATGAGCACCGGCATTTTTGTTTTTTTCAGATTCTCTCAACCGTCTCCGCAACCGCCTTCCTCGAGGAGTGGTTCTGCGAAGGCTCGGCGTTTTCGTCGGCATAGCCGAGGTTCAGCAGGCACAGCACTTCCTCGTTCTCGGGGAGGTTGAAGGCGACTTTGACCTCGTCCGGGTCGATGAGGTTCAGCCACGTCGAGTCGACACCGACGTTCTTCGCGGCGAGCATCATGTGGGTCGTGACGATTGACGCATCCTCGATGCCCGAGTCGCGCTTGCCACCGGGATAGGTGAAGACGTTGTTCTTATCGAACGCCACAATCAGCACGATTCCGGCATTATAACGGCAACGGGTGAGCTTGTCGATTTTTGCGAGACCCTCCGCCGACTCGACGACGTAAATCCTCTGCTCCTGCAAATTCTTCGCCGTCGGGGCAAGCCTCCCGGCTTCCAGAATCTCTGCGAGCGCATCCAGCTCTACTTTTCTTCCGTCGTAGCTACGGCAGGAATATCTCTCTTTAACAACTTTCATGAATTCCATAGTAAATCTCCTTTCAGATTCTGAACGTAGCCGCATTCCACATCTCACAGCCTCTTTCTTCTATCAGCTCGAAGCCGCGGGATTTCATCACTTCAAAAACCTCGTCTTTTCTATTGTCGATGATTCCCGAGAGGATAAGGGTGCCGCCCGGGGCGATGAGCTCCCTGAAGACGTCCGCCATCGCAATCAGCACGTCGGCGACGATATTGGCGGTAACGAGGGTATAGCCGCCGTCACGGGAAATCTTCCCGACCAGTCCCCTGTCGGTCGTGACATCGCCGCAAAGGGCGATGTATTTTTCGTCGGGGATGCCGTTCTTGCGGGCGTTTTCGTGAGAGGTCTTTGCGGCGTCGGCGGAAATGTCAACAGCCGTGGCGGACTCGGCTCCCAGAAGCATCGCCGCAATCGAGATGATTCCGCTCCCTGCTCCCAAGTCACAGACGGTGTCGCCGGATTTAACGTACTTCTCTAATAGCTCGAGGCAAAGGCGGGTCGTATGGTGCCGACCGGTGCCGAACCTGTTTTCGGGGTCGAGGGTCAGGTTCACCCTGCCGGTGTTCTCGGGGACTTCCTCCCACGACGGCGTGATGACGAGCTTCTCGCCCACCTCCATCGGCTTCCAGAACCGCTTCCAGCTGTTCGCCCAGTCCTCATCCGCAACGGTTCCGAACTTCATCTCAAGGCTCCCAACGTCATCTCTCGATTTGAGACTATCTACCGCTCCCCTGACCGATTCAAGAGCCGTCGGGTCGTCCTTGTCGAGATAGACGGTGACAAAGGTGTCCTTCCCGCAAAGCTCCCAGACCTCCTCGCCGATATAATCCCAAGAAGCGTTCTTGTTGCGCTCAAATTCGCGAATATCCTCCGGGTCGTTAATCATCAGCCCGTCAATCCCCGCCGCAATCAGCGCATCCGACAAAGCCTCCATGCCCGTGTGCTCGGTGTATATTTTAACTTCAGTCCATTCCAAAACGTTTGCCTCCCAATTTTTGATGAGAAAAGTATAGCATGTTTTTGGGGAGAATGCAAGCGTTACGCCTACCTTCACAAAATGTAGGGGCGGATATCATCCGCCCGAACAACGTTGCGGTTACCATGCGGGCGGATAATATCCGCCCCTACAAAAAAGCCTCCCCTGAAACGGGGAGGTTAAACTTACAAATTTCCGAGCTTATACTCAATATACAGCACAAACGCCGCTATTGTCAGGACTGCGAACGCCGCTATGCCGACAATCGTCTTCGGGTTTACTTTCTTCCCCTCTCCCTTCGGAGGGAGCTCGGGGTTCAGGACGCTTGAAAGTCCGGTGTGACGAAGCGGAACTCTCAGTGCGAGATAGAGCGGCACCGAAACCGCAACCGCTATCACTGCGTTTACGGAAGAAGTGATAAGATTTGTCACAGTTGCGGTTACAGCCGTCTGAACCTCATAGCCGAGGATAATCTGGCTGAGGTAGGTCTTCGCGAGATAGAGGATTATATAGGTGATTTGTCCCAGAATGCCGCTGATGAGAACGCCGGTGGTCTTGCCGAGGGCTGTACCCTTGTGACGTGTGCGGAAGTAGGACGCGAGCTCTCCGCAGATATAGCCCATCGCAAATTTCGACAGGAACGTGAAAGGCGCCGAGAAGATGTAGACGGGGTCGAGAAGGTCATATAGCCCCGCACCGATTCCGGATGCCAAGCCTCCGCCGAAGCCGCCGAGGAGAAGTCCCGACAAGAGGCACATCGAGTTGCCGAAGTGGATTCGGGTGATGAGCACGCCGTTCGGAATCTTTATCTGCAAATAGTTTCCGACAAAGCAGAGCGCCGCCATCATGCCGACCGACACCATAAAGTACAGTTTGTCATTTCTGGATTTAGCATTGGTATTCATAAGAGTTGCCTCCCTTTCGTTTATGTCAACAATTCTATGCTAATTGAATCCAAATTGCAAATCGGTCGGAAATTTTATTTAAGCTTCTAAATTGTGCAGATTGCATAGTTTTGGGGAGGCGAAATCTTCGGAATAGTCGATATTTCACAACGAATTTCGGAAATTTTGCGGTTGATTTTTATGATTAAGAAAAGTTGCACAACAATCGGGATGATTTTGAAGCTTTAAAGTGGGCAATTTGTAAGAAATTTTCGGGGTTGACAATTACTTATGATATCAAACGCTAAGACGTCAAAAAACTCATCTCAACATCGTTACTCAGACAAAACGTACTCAGAAATCATTCTTCCGATTTCTCCGATATCGACATTGCCCTTAAATTCAAATTTGGCTGTAAATCCATTTGTAAACATAAGGAATAGCTCTGAATCTGGTACAAGCTCCATGAATCCCACAGTCTGTATTGCGAAATATTGAATATTTGAATAGGGCATCGAGCTGAACGATTTTTTCCTACCAGTTATTCCCTGAACATCAATTGATATTATTCTCTTGTTCGTGAACACGAGTTGGTCACGCGCTGTTTTAAACGCAGCACTAATGATTTCACCATCGATCAACAAACCTTTTACATCATTTCGTACGCTGTCTACATTGATGGGTGTAAGTGTCCATCCAGTATTCTGGTTAAAATTAATTGCCATTGTTATACCTCCAAACGCTATTTATGATCATCGCAAAGAGTGTGATCAGCTTACTATTTGTAATGATACATATTTCTAACTCCTATATTAACACAACTGTATAGAAAAATCAATATTTTTTGAACATTTTCAACTGTATATGTTTGTTTATAAAGCTCACTCTATCAAAAAGTTGCAACTTGGTTCATATCTCTCGGCATTGCAATAGCCTTTATTTTACCTACATTTTGCCTTGACAGATTGCACAAAAAATGATACTATATAATATTGGATATGTCAAAAATAAATATTCTTTGGAGGAGATTTTAACCATGAGCAGTTACAAGGATTTAAGAATCGTAGATAACTTCTACCAGACCTCAGCGTTCTTCCCGATGCCGACGATGATGATTGGCACCATCGCTGACGACGGAAGCACCACCTTTGGTCCCTATTCCCTCTGTTCGCCCTACTATGTTGCGGGCAAGGGATATTACGCAATGATTCTCAACTGCCGCAATTCTTCGAATACGGCACAGAACATTCTCAAGAGAAAGAGATGTACTCTCAACTTCATCTATGACGACAAAAAGCTCTTCAAGGAGGCTGTCAGAATGGGCTGGCCCGGTGACACTCCCGAGGAGAAGATGAAGGACTGCAAGTTCACCCTCGAGGACGGACTCCTGAAGGAAGCCGACCCGAACGGCACTTATCCGCAGGTCATCAAGGAATGCTTCCAGGTGTTTGAGTGTGTCTGGATGGACACTCTCGACAATGCTCAGGACGACCAGCCCGGCGAGCTCCACGGCTATCCCGGACCCTACCACGATTTCAACGGTATCACCTCCGAGTTCGGCGCGCACTTCATCCTCAAGATCGAGAAGATTCTCATGAAGGAGAAGCACTACAACGCAATCATCAACGGCGTCAAGGCTTCCGGATTCCCGAAGGTTCCGGTTGACTACGGCTATCGCGATTCAAAGAACTTCTGGTATACCCACTTCTCCCGCCCGATTCCCGAGCTCCTGCCTGTAAGAGAGGGCAACCTCGACTCGGTCAAGTACGCCGCAAAGAGAATCGACCCTGACGTTCAGTTCACCGATGAGGCTTGCATGAAGCTTATAAACGTCCCGAGAATCTTCCTCCCGACTGCCTTGAAGGGCTGTGTTGACTGGGCAAAGCAGAACGGCGTCACCCTCATCACCGAGGAGCACATGAACATCATCAACGACAAGCGCTCGAAAGAGAAAAACAAATAATTGAAGGGAGAACGTGAAATGAAAGTAGTATTGGCAGGAGCTTATGGCAAGCTCGGAAGCGAAATCCTCAAGTCGCTCGTTTCGAGAAACATCGAAACCGTTGCGGCTGACATGGTTGAAAGAGACATCGAGGGGCTTGATAAGTCAAAGTACACCTTCAAGAAGCTCGACGTCACGAATAAAGAGGCTCTCAAGGGCTTGTGCGACGGCGCAGACACGGTCATCACAACCGTTGGTCTCACTGCCACAAGCGCAACCCTCACAAACTATGACATCGACTACAACGGCAACCTGAATCTTTTGGAAGAAGCCAGGAGTGCCGGCGTCACGAAGTTCGTCTATATTTCGGTTATCAAGGCTGACAAGGCGTCCGACGTCCCGATGCTCCACGCAAAGTATCTCTTTGAAGAGAAACTGAAGGAAAGCGGAATCTCCTATGTCATCCACCGCCCGACCGGATATTTCTACGATATAGTCAAAGTCTTCAAGCCTATGATTGAGAACGGCAAGGTTACCCTTCTCGGCAAGGCTCCCGTTCATGCCAACGTCGTCCACACTCCCGACTTCGCCGAGTTCATCGTCGACCACATCGGCGACAATAATGTCACCTATGATGTCGGCGGCAAGGAGACCTGGTCTTATGAAGAGATTGCCCGCATGTGCTTTGCAGCGGCAGGCAAGGAGCCGGTCATCAAGCGTGCTCCGGCTTGGCTCTTCGACGTCTTGGGAAATCTCCCGAAGAACAAGAAGAACGGCAAGAAGGCAATCCTCAAGTTCTCGAAGTGGACTCTGACGGAAGAGATGGTCGGCGACACACATGTCGGCGATTCAAGCTTCAAAGAGTACATCAACGAGAGTTTCAAGAAGTAAGGGGGGATTAAGCTATGAGTATATGGGGATATTTTGGGATATTCTTTGTCGTCAGCCTTCTGTGCTGTGCAATCGGATTCAAGAAGTATGTCTACTTCCTCTCGGTCGGCTACGGCTTCTCCGTAATCGGCTTGGCGTGGCGTATCTCGTCTCCGCATTTGCGGGCGGCTTCGCATGGAATATCGTAACGATTTTGCAGTGCGTTCTTTTCGTAATCTACGGTGCAAGACTTTCCGGCTTCCTGCTCGCGAGGGAGCTTAAGAACGGCAACTATCGCAAGGTTCTTAAAGAGGCTACGAAAGAGGACGAAAAGCCGATGCCTGTCTTCGTCAAGATTGCAATCTGGATTTGCGTCGGGCTCCTCTACTTCGCCCAGACCTCGCCGGTCTTCTACAGAATCTATAACGGCAAGGGCGAGGACGTCGTCCTTCCGCTTATCGGCGTAATCATCAGCGCCTGCGGGCTCATCCTCGAGTCGATTTCCGACAAACAGAAGAGCGCCCAGAAGGCTGAAAACCCGAACATGGTTGCAACCAAGGGGCTCTTTAAGATGGTCAGATGCCCGAACTATCTCGGCGAAATCATCTTCTGGACGGGTGTCCTCATCGGTTCGGTCAACGCTCTTCATGGCGTAGGACAGTGGATTGTTGCGGTCCTCGGCTGGATTCTCATCGTGATGGTAATGTTCAACGGCGCACAGCGTCTCGACCGCCGTCAGGAAAAGAGATACGGCTCTATGAAGGAATACAGGGACTATGCCGACCACACACCGATTATTCTGCCGCTGATTCCTCTTTATCATGTCGGAAAATATAAATAATAGAAGGGAAAGAAAAATATGACCATACCAATGGCGCTCGTCGATTACATTCCGGTTCTGATGTTTTTAATCGCCGCTGTAATCCTTCGAAGAGACCTTTACAAAAGCATGAGCAAGGGTGCGTTTGCGCTCTTCTCGGCGGGAACCATAACCGTTTTCGTCGCCGGATTCTATAAGGCAACGTGGAAGCTCCTCTATGCCGCAGGAGTCTGCGACTTCACATCCTTAAACAAATCCTTCTTCCCGATGCAGACGACCGGCTTCGTCCTCGCCGCACTCGGAATGCTCGCTCTCCTCTGCCACAAGCAGGGAAACGAAAACAAGCTCAACTCGGTTGCGATTATTCCGGTTCTCGGAATCCTCCTGACCGCCGCGGCACCGGCTGAGTACTCCGGCACGATGATTTTCGTCATGCTGATGGTCTTGGGCGTGCTCGTCCTCGACGTTGGACTCATAATCATCTCGGCAAGGCACAAGCAAACCCTCGCCGCCGTGATTTACGGAATCTCGTTCGTGTTCGTAATGGGCATGGGATATCTTTCATCGAAAGATTTCGAACAGGCTTCGATGAACTGGATTGCGGAATTCACCAACGTCCTCGGACAGGGAACGTTCCTTTTGGCGACTTGGATGCTCCATAAAAAGGCGTTTGCGGAAAATAAGTAAAGATTTTTAAGGTATAAGATAACCCCACCGTAGAGATGCGGTGGGGTTGATTTTTGCAGTAAAACAAAAATTACAACGAAAAATGTAGCCGACATTACACTTTTTGCAGGGAAAAAGTGTGTACGGCTACATTTTTTACAACGAATAGGTGTTAAGCTCTTAAATATGCGAACGTTTGAGCATATAGTCCCTTATTAATAGTGACTTATTGTATGTAGACTTTTTGTATTCACATTTTATAATTAAAAACATAGAGGTGAAATTTCATGGATATCGTTAAAGTCTTTGGAACAAACTTAAAGAAATATCGCACTGCCTTAGGCTTGTCTCAAGAAGCATTTGCAGAAAAATGTGGTATGCACAGAACATATATCAGTGCAATCGAATGCCACCGCCGTAGCATTTCGCTTGAGAATGTTCAAAGGATAGCAGATGCGCTTGGAGTTGAAACTTATAAATTATTTTTGGAGGAAAAATAGAAATTGATTACAACACTTGACGACTTCATACGAGAATACAAAAGAATCATCAATATGGGATGGATAAAAGCACACCGTTCAGGACCTACTGGCATCGGAAAGACATTGGAAGACCTTCTCGGAATCAAAGAAAACAATCTTGACATGCCGGATTTTGGAGAATATGAGCTAAAATCTTGCCGAATTGACTCAAACAGCATGCTGACTATGTTCACCAAATCACCACAGCCAAGAAAATCAAATACATATCTCCGCTTGAAGTATGGCTATTCCAGCGATACTTATTTCAGTGACGAAAAAGTTATTCATTCAACACTATCGGCAAATCGCTTCACCAAAATCTCAAGTAGCGGACACAGTCTCAAAATCTCTTGCCTTGAAGATGGCATTTATATTGAATCAGAATCTGGAATAGAAAATGTTTTTTTGGTCAAAAGCTAACCTTAAAAAATGCTTTGAGAAAAAATATAAAAACAAATTTGTTTACGCCAAGGCTGATTCAAGAGGTAGCGGAGCAAATGAAGAATTCCGCTTTATAAGCGCTTTCGAGGTGTCCGGATTCAACTATGACTCATTTATTCACCTATTAGAATCGGGAAAAATCTACGTTGATTTGCGCATAGGACAATATCACGGTGGAGCAAAAGACGGAAAGACACATGACCACGGCACCAGATTCAGAATCAAAGAAATCGACCAGCCACTATTATTCACTCACAACATACAAATTGTATAAAAAAAGGGCTATCTGCCCTCTTATTTTTTTCGCAATACAACTATACGCTCGTTAGTCATCGTTGACGACTTTTGCCCTACCTCATTTGTTGGAGAGTTCAATGACGGCATAGTTTTATTAACAATATTTCGGTCTATTGTGTACACATATTCCATGTCATATTGTGTGGCTAGTTCTGCTATAATGACATCAGTGCGAAGAATTTCTCCTTTTACTGTCCTATTACCGACGACCCAAAATTGATACCCAGCTTCTCTTGTCTTTTGGGAAATAGTAGAAATAGATTTGTCTAGGTCACAATAGAAACTATACACATCTCCTGCTCGCTTGAAATCAATATCGCGAATAACGCTAAGTGACTTTTTTAATGTATCACTCTTAATATCAGATTCAAACCAGTCTGTATGCTTAGTTCCCCCCATCAATGAACGGTCAATTCCCATGATTTCTTTTTCAGAAAGATTATCAAGATTAAGCCACTGCAGTGACAAGCGACTATACTCACCATATGCGACAGTTGTACGGCTGTCACCATATGGTGGTGAGGTAATGACTAAATCCACAGAATCATCCGGTATATCCATAAGAGTACAAGAATCACCTCTATAAACAGTAACCTTTGATTTAGGGAAAGTCATTTCGTATCTTTTCACAAAATCATTCATTTTACCGATATTGCGTTGCAATATATTCGTGAAGGTACCGATAACTTCCGGTTTAAATGCTTCTACTTTTGCCGGCGGCATCCTGAACATTTTGAATTCGCCATTCCTTCTGTTAGAAACAAATCTGATAGTCTCACTAAAAGCAACAAAAATGAAATCACGAATATCTTCGTTGTGTACTTTCAGTATTTCGGTCTTTATCAAAGAAAGAAGAAGAATCGCACGCGGCTTAAACCAATAACCGATATTTCTAAAGTCAGGAACTTCAATATCCAAGTAATTATCGCCTACATACTTTCGCAAGTAATCAGGCGCACCTTCTCCCCATCCTTGCTTGGCAGTCAAATCGAGCTTATAAGCGTTTTGTATAACATCGTCCACTCCATCAACCTGTAGCTGACAGTCATAATATCTGTTCTTAATTCTCTCAGTAAGATTATCTGCCTCTCGTTTCAGTTCGTCAACATCCAAAGGAGTCGTTTTCACCTTGCACAGAAGCACAGCTAATGGGTTCATGTCATTGCCACAGACGTTTTGAATTCCGGCAAGCATTCCTTCCACTAAAACTGTGCCTGACCCTGCAAACGGATCCAAGAGGGACTCAACCGGCATGATTTCTTTTACTATTCTGATAATATTTCTGCTGATTGGACAAACCATCATTGCAGGATAGTTATGGATACCATGCGTATACTCATGAACATCTTCATTTTTGAAATCCCAATAGTCCGCTGGCAACGACTTAAGGGCAGAGATTAATTTAGCATCGGCAACACCAATCTCTTTAGTGGCTAACGGTCTAAATTCCTGACATTCACTGTACCTACACATTTACCCACCTCTACAAATCAAAGCAAATAGTAACCTTTGCGTAACTCACTCTTCCCCATCCTCCTCCGGCATATCCCAGTTGTGATATACCTGCTGGACGTCGTCGTTGTCGTCGAGGGCGTCGAGGAGGAGACCCATGAACTTGAGCTGGGTTTCGTCGGTGAGGGTGGTATAGGTCGAGGGAATCATCGTGTCCTCTGCCGAGACGAGCTTATAGCCCGTTCCGGAAAGCTTCTCGGAAATCTTATAAACGTCGTTCGGGTCGGTGGAGACTTCGATAACATCATCTTCGACGTTGAAGTCGTTTGCGCCGGCATCGAAGCAGTCCTCCATCAGCTTGTCTTCGTCGACTCCGTCGTTCTCGAGGACGATAACGCCCTTGCGGGTGAACATGAAGGAAACACAACCGGTCGTGCCCATGTTTCCGCCGAACTTGTCGAAGTAGTGGCGGACATCTGCCGCAGTGCGGTTCTTGTTGTCGGTGAGGCACTCGACGATGATGGCGACTCCGCCGGGACCGTAGCCCTCATAAACCATCGTCTCGTAGCTGTTCTTGTCGTTGTCGCCGGCGGCTTTCTTGATAACACGCTCGATGTTGTCGTTCGGGACGTTATTAGCCTTCGCCTTGGCGATAAGGTCTCTCAGCTTGGAGTTGGACGCAGGGTCAGGACCTCCCTCCTTGACGCAGACGGTAATCTCTCTGCCCATACGGGTGAAGACCTTCGCCTTCGCGCCGTCCGCAATTTCCTTCTTGCGCTTGATGTTGTTCCACTTTGAATGTCCTGACATGTAAATCTCTCCTTAGTTTAATGCTGAGTCCTGATTTGTCCAAATAATTTCAAATAATTCGCGAACCCGCTCCTGCTGTCCCGTCAGATATAAGTATCCGAAAAGGCACTCGAGTGCGGTCGCTGTTCTGTATTCACGGACGCTTGAATGCTTCGGCGGAGTGATTCCTCCGGCATTCCTTCCTCTGCGGAAGATGTCCGATTCCTCTTCCGAAAGAAGAGGCAAAATTTTTTCGCTCACAGCCGACTGAAACTCACAGCAGACGTACTTGACCGTGAGACTGTGGAGCTTTCCGGCGGGCATATTGGCGCTCAGGATGAGCTTTTCTCTGACGAGCTGTTCATAAACGCTGTCGCCCATGAATGCGAGCGCAGTGGGACTGTATTGTCCCACTTCCTTTTTATCCAAAGCCTTGAACGACATTCTATCCTCCAAAGCTACTTGACGTAGTCAAACTCATAGCCGCAGACGGAAACGGTGTCGCCGTCCGCTACTCCCTGCTTCTCGAGCTCTGCGATAATTCCGCTCGACTGGAGAACAAGCTCGAAATGCTGAAGCGACTCGTAGTCGTTCGGGTCTATCATGCGGATAATTCCCTCGAGCCATTCCGCTTCGACGAAGTAAACGCCATCCTCGACTGTTACCTCGAAGCTTCTGTCCTTTGCAAGCTCCTCCGGGTTCCACTCGGGAGCCTGTTCGGGCTCGAAGACCTTGAGCGGCGGGAGCTTTGAAAGCTCTTCGGCGCAATAGTCGACTAGCTCCTTCGTTCCCATTGTGGTCGCGGCGGAAATCTCGAAGACGGGAAGTCCCATATCCTCGATATACTCCCTGAACCTAGCCATCTGCTCCTCGGTCGCCATGTCGCACTTGTTGGCGGCTACGACCTGCGGCACGTTCGCCAGATCCTCGCTGAAATTGGCGAGTTCCCGGTTTATCGCTTCGTAATCCTCGATTGGGTCTCTGCCCTCCGAGCCGGAAACGTCCACAACATGGACTATCAAACGACACCTCTCGACATGTCTTAAGAACTCGTGCCCGAGTCCTATTCCTTCGCTTGCGCCCTCGATAAGTCCCGGGATGTCCGCCATGACGAACGAATTGCCGTCGGCGACTTTAACTACTCCCAGAACGGGGGTCAGAGTCGTAAAGTGATAGTTCGCAATCTTCGGCTTTGCCGCCGATACGACCGATATGAGCGTCGATTTTCCGACATTCGGGAAGCCGACCAAGCCTACATCGGCAAGAAGCTTGAGCTCAAGCTTGAGGTCCAGCTTCTGCCCCTTGAATCCGGGCTTTGCAAAACGGGGAATCTGTCTTGTGGGGGTGGCGAAATGGGCATTTCCTCTGCCGCCCTTGCCGCCCTTTGCGATTACGACCGGCTCATCTCCCGACAAATCGGCGATGATTCTGCCGCTTTCACGTTCACGGACAACGGTTCCTCTCGGGACCTTTATAATGAGGTCGGGAGCGCTCTTGCCGAAGCAGTTCCCCGAGCCGCCGTTACCGCCTTTTTCGGCGCAGAATTTTCTCTTATGGCGGAAGTCGATAAGGGTGTTCATATTGTCATCGACCTTGAAGACGATGTCGCCGCCCTTACCGCCGTCGCCGCCGTCGGGACCGCCTGCCGCAATGTACTTTTCCCTGTGGAAAGACACGCAACCGTCGCCGCCGTCTCCGGCTTCAACGGAAATATTCACTTCATCGACAAACATCCGAACACTCCTCTCTTTCCGAAAAAACGTCCCCAAACGTTGAGGTTCGGGGACAAGTTTCAGCAAATCGCTTATTTTTCTACAGGATAAACGCTTACCTGCTTCCTGTCACGACCCAATCTTTCAAACCTTACTACACCGTCTACCTTTGCATAGAGGGTATCATCTGAGCCGATGCCGACGTTGACGCCGGGATGGATATGCGTTCCTCTCTGGCGATAGAGGATATTGCCCGCAGGTACGAACTGACCGTCAGCTCTCTTTGCGCCTAATCTTTTCGATTCGGACTCACGACCGTTCTTGGTCGAGCTTGCTCCCTTTTTATGGGCGAAGAACTGCATACTTAATCTTAACATTTTATTTCACCGCTTTCTGAATTCGTTGGAATCTCCGTTACGATTCTTCAATCGTAACCGCTACATTTTCGGGGTACTCTTCGCTCAAGGCTTCAAGGTGCTCTTTCAAAGCTCCTATAAGCCTGTCCGCATCCGAAGACTTCTCATTCACTGTGAACTTCACCGTGTCGTCGTAAACTTCCGGCACTGCGTCCACATTAAAGCCGTCAATGCAACTGTTGACAGTGAGCATCACTGCCGAGGAAACGGCGGCACAAACGATGTCGCTCCCCGCTTCCGAATATCCCGAATGTCCCGAGACGGAAAAGCTTTTATAGCTCCCCTGCCCGGTCACTTTAAATAACGCCGTTATCATTATGCCTTGATGGCTTCGATTCTCACCTGAGTGTAGGGCTGTCTGTGACCCTGCTTCTTGTGAGAAGAGCCCTTCTTGGGCTTGTAGGTGAAAACGGTAATCTTCTTAGCCTTGCCGTTCTTAAGAACCTTGGCATCAACGGTTGCGCCCTTAACATAGGGTGTACCAACAGAAGTTGTCTCGCCGTCAGAGAGGACTACAACCTTGTCGAAGGTTACTTCCTCATCGGCTTCTACGGGAAGCTTCTCGATGAAGACGACATCGCCCTCGTGAACCTGATACTGCTTTCCGCCTGTTTCAATTACTGCATACATTTCTCGGCACCTGCCTTTACTATAAAACTCGCTATGCGACGGAGAAAAAGCTCATAAAATCGCTCTTTACTTGAGAACCGACCATAAGCGGCTTAAAGATTATACTACATTACGGGGTCAAATGCAACTCCGAAGTCTGAATGTTCACAAAAAATTTACAAATTCAGACTCCTATCACCAGTAGCTTGCCATCCTCGGCAGTCAGATTAATCGTCCTTATCTTAATCTCCCCGGAGTCGACAATCAGATTCGCTATCTTGTCCTCGACTTCGCGGCGGATGATTCTTCTGATGTCACGGGCGCCGTACTGCTCGGATATGGCGATGTGGGCGATTGCTTCCTCGGCGGCTCGGTCGTAGTTGAACATGATGAGCTTCTCGGAGAGCGGCGCAACCATTTCGCCGAGCATGAGGTGAGCGATGTCGGCATAGTCCTTCTCGGTAAGCGGGTTGAAGACGACAATCTCGTCAACACGGCTGATGAACTCGGGGCGAAGGAACTCACGCAGTCCCTTGATTGCTCTGTCCTTCGAAGCCTGAGCCTGTGTCCTGTCGAAGCCGATGCCGAAGCTCTTGTCTGTCGAGCCTGCGTTACTTGTCATGATGATGACGGTGTGCTCGAACGAGACGCTCCTGCCCTGTGCGTCGTTGACCTTGCCCTCGTCAAGAATCTGCAAGAGTATGTTCATAACGTCCGGGTGCGCCTTCTCGATTTCGTCGAAGAGGACGACCGAGTAGGGCTTTCTTCTGACCTTCTCGGTGAGCTGTCCCGCCTCGTCATAGCCGACGTAGCCCGGAGGCGAGCCGATGAGCCTTGAGACAGTGTGCTTCTCCATGTACTCGGACATGTCGATTCTGATAAGCGGCTCCGTAGCGTCGAAGAGCTCCGACGCCAGAACCTTTGCGAGCTCAGTCTTGCCGACGCCGGTGGGACCGACGAATATGAACGATGCCGGTCTCTGGCGTGATGTGAGCTGAACGCGTGAACGCTTGATGGCGTTGCAGACGAGGTCAACCGCTTCCGGCTGACCGACAATCTTTGCCGAGAGTGCGTCGTGGAGCCCACGAATCTTGTCATATTCAGTTTCAACTATCTTGTTCGCCGGGATGCCCGTCCAGAGCTCGATTACTCTTGAGAGGTCGTCCTCGTTGACATAGACCTTGTCGGCGGCTTCCTGAGCCTCGACGCAGTCGTTCTCAAGCTGTGAAAGCCCTGCCTTCGCTTCGGCTATCTTCTCATAGTCGGGGCTCTCGGCTTCTTCAAGCTTCGACAGCTCATCTTTCTTAGCCGCAAGCTGGTCGTTAAGCTCGGCGACCCTTGAGATTTCGGGGCTTCTGATGCTCGCACCGGCGCAGGCTTCGTCGAGAAGGTCGATAGCCTTGTCGGGCAGGAATCTGTCGTTTATATATCTTTCCGACAAAACGGCGCACATCCGAAGAGCCGAGTCGGTAATCTTGACGTGGTGGAAGTCCTCGTAATACTTTCTGATGCCAAACAAGACCTGAACGGTGTCGTCGATGGTCGGCTCGGTTACGGTTACCGGCTGGAATCTACGCTCAAGGGCGCTGTCCTTCTCGATATACTTTCTGTATTCCTTGAAGGTGGTCGCGCCAATGACCTGAACCTCGCCTCTTGAGAGTGCAGGCTTGAGGATATTTGCGGCGTTCATGGTGCCTTCATTGTCGCCCGTTCCGACGAGAGTATGTACCTCGTCGATAAAGAGGATGACGTTGCCTTCGCGCTTGACCTCTTCGATAAGCCCCTTCATTCTCGACTCGAACTGTCCGCGGAACTGGGTTCCGGCAACAAGAGCCGTCAAATCAAGAAGGTAAATCTGCTTGTTTCTGATATTATAGGGCACGTCGCCCGAGACTATTTTCTGGGCGATTCCCTCGGCGATGGCGGTCTTGCCGACGCCCGGCTCACCGATGAGGCAGGGGTTGTTCTTCTGTCTGCGGGAAAGAATCTGAATAACTCTGTCAATCTCCCGCTCTCTGCCAATGATTCTGTCGAGCTTGCCCGAAGTGGCACGCTCATTGAGGTTCGTGCAGTAGGTGCCGAGGTACTTGAGCTCTTTTTTCTTATCAGCCTTTTGCTCTTTTCTGGACTTCTTGGTCTGCCCGGAAGCCTGCTCTGGATTCTGCTGTGAATTGGGCAGAGCATTCTGCGGCTGGTTCTGAGCGTTCGGATTCATCCTTCCCATCAGGTTCGCGATGAAATTGGGCATGGCATTACTGGTGCCGCCCATCTCGAACGAATCGCCCTCGGCGTTCTCGTCCTCGGTGATTTCACTCAGAGCTTCAAGATCTTCATCACTTATACCCATCTGCTTCATATAGTCGTCAATCTGGGTGAGCCCCATCTCCTTGGCGCAGACGAGGCAAAGCCCTTCGTTTTTTCTTTCGTTGCCGTTCATGGTGGTGATGAACACCGCGGCTTGTCTTTTCTTACATCTTGTACAAATCATTTATTATCTCCGATTCAAATATTATCCCATCAGGTTAAGCTCATAGAAGAACTTAAAGAAATACGTCAGCTCTATTGTGTCGGTATTCAGGAATATAAGCGAGTCGCCGCTGACGTTGACGACAAGCTTAATGAGAAGTGCCAGTCCGTATACCGTGATAAGACCTTCGACCGCGCCGAGTATTGCTCCCAAAAGCACATTCAACGGACCGATCAGAGGAATCTTGTTTGCAAATTTGAACATGTTCGAGATGGGGTTTATAACCAGTCTCAGAATGAATAAGAGCACCAAAAATACGACTATCTTGAGTGCCAATTCAATAATCGGGCGGACGATTTCCTCCTCCGCTGTGGCGGCTGTTTCCTCGGCAGAACCGGTCAGGAATACGGTCACAACCTCCGACATGTCGCCGGTGGCGGCTCCCAATGTTTCGAGCGCATTGATGATGTAGTCGCTGAATAAAAAGCTCTCGACTGTGCTTGTGACGGAGCTTTCAACCCCGGTGGCGATTGAAGAAGCCGAATCCTGCGAACCGTTTTCCCGAAGGGTTTCCGCAAGCTCGTTGAAGAGATCTGAAGCTCCCGAAATAATCTCGCCGATTTCGCTGTCGGAGACGGTCGTGCCATAGTCGCCGGACGTAAGAGCATCCGAAACCACCGTGACGGGGTCCTTCTTTGAAGCCGTCTCGGTCAGGGTGTCTATAACCGCCTCGTGAATAAAGTTGTCGTAAATAAGCGGCGAAAGAGCCTCGGCTCCGAACCAGCTCACAAAGAACGCCGCAACGATGAGAATGGCATAAACGGCACTCCGAAGAAAGCCCCTTTTCGAGCCTTGATAAAGCGTAATCAGAATTATTCCTATCACGCAGACGTCGTAGAATATATAAAGATAATCGGTCATGGTTTCTCCTTGATCAGTCTCCTATCGAAGCCTTGATAACGCTCCGATAGTTGAGAAGAATTGCGTTGTTGTCGTAGATTACGAACGACGTATATGTGGCTCCGAGAGCCGTTTCGGGCCTGAGCTCGCCCGATGAGCTGAGGCAATCGAGCTGTGAAGATGTATTAAGATACACCTTGTCATTACTCACAAGCACATATTCGATTTCTTCATTATAAGTAATTTCAGTCGGTTCGTCAAGTCCCGCTTCAAAAATTGCTACAAGATATTCGTCGCTTCCCGCCTTCTCAAACGTTACGGCGCAGACGTCGTCCCGAGCGGAAAATCCGCTTATATCATAGGTATAGTCATACGAATATGCGACGGTGCAATCGCTATTGAGAAGATAGACCGAGTCGCTTCCGACAACCCAGATTTCGTTGTCGTCGGTGAATTCGATGTCGAGAGTCAGGGTCTCGATAGCCGAGGACTTCGCCTGAATTTCGGTCGAGCTGAAATCGAGGACATAGACAAGCGTCTTGAGGATTCCTCCCGAGGCATAAAGGCTCGCAACGGCACAGCCGGAGCCGGAGTCGTTCATGGCAATCGCCATGATATAGTTGCCGTCCGCCCAGTGGAAAATCTCGGTGCCGTTCTTGTCATATATAGTAAGATACGAGACATATTTGTCCGTCGAGGTGACAACAGCGATATTTCCCTTCTCGCCGAGCTCGGCAAAAAGAATCTGGTCGTCAAGCTTCTTCTCAAAAATCTCGTTGCGCCTGCTTATGACCATCAGGCTGTAACCGCCCATGTCATAGACGAGTGCCCTTGACGATGAGGTCTCGACGGTCGGGGTGCCATAGGGCGCATAGACCGACTGGATGGTCGAGCCCGAGGCGTCATAGGTGGTGATGGACGTGTCGGAGAACATGACCCAGCAGTCCTTCATTGCACCGATGGAGACGCTCGAGCGGCTCGAAACGTCAAACGGGAAGTTCGACTCCTCTTCCTCTTCAAGTGTTGTCGAAGTCGCAGACTCATAGCCCTCCTCGAGTATGTTCTCGAAATACGGGAGCCAGCTGTCGTGGGTGAGATATATAAGAAATGCGACGGCGAGCACGGCGAGAATCGTCAAAAGTCTTCTTATGAACCGCCTGCTTCTGCGGCTCCTGCGGAGCTTCTTTATGTCGGTTTCGTAGGAATTTATTGAAGCCATCTATGCTCGCCTCCAATCTTAATAGAATACTTTGTTTAAATACAGCCCGTGCGGCGGGACTGTCTTGCCCGCTCTTGTTCTGTCGCAGGCGGAGATTATTTTCGGAATGGAATCCCTCGGGAGCTTGTCGTCGTTTATGAACAACAGCGTCCCGACCATTATTCTTACCATGTTGTAAAGAAATCCGTCGCCGCTTACTTTGAAGACGACCAAATCGCCTTCGCGTTCAACCGAGAAGTCGAAAATCGTCCTGACGGTCTCTTTTTTATCCGTATCGGTCGAGCAGAAGGACTTGAAGTCGTGCGTGCCGATGAAGTCCTTCGAGGCTATATTCAGCTTTTCCGCATCAATCGGGTACCAGCTTCTGAACCACAAATCCTCGTGAAACGCCGAGCGAATCTCCGAATTGTGGATTATATACTTATACTCTTTTCCCTTGCAGGAATATCTTGCGTGAAAATCATCTGCCGCTTTCTCGCACTTAAGAATGGCTATATCTTTAGGTAATACGCCGTTAAGTCCGAAGATTATTCCCCGCTCGTCTATGGTGTTCTCAAGAGCACATGAAAAGACATATTCGTTTGCGTGAACTCCGGCATCGGTTCTTGAACAGCCATCGATTGAGACCTTTTCTCCGAGGAGCTTATAGAACCCCTGCTCGACCGTGCCCTGAATAGTGCGGAGTTTTAAGTTATCCGCCTGCTTCTGGAAGCCGTGATAATTTGTCCCCCGAAAGGACATCGTTACTTTGTAGTTTGTCATATCGGAATAAATATGTTTGCAAGTATAATCAGCACCAAGAACAGCGCAGTCACCGCAAGGGCGATATAGTCAAGATGCGTTGTCTTAAGCTGCTTCATTCTGGTTCTTCCCTCGCCGCCACGGTAGCAACGGCATTCCATCGCCAAAGCAAGCTCCTCGGCTCTTCTGAATGCCGAAACAAACAGCGGGATGAGAACCGGGATAAGAGCCTTTGCACGGTTGATGATTGAGCCGGACTCAAAGTCAGCTCCCCTTGCCTTCTGCGCCGACATAATCTTGTCGGTCTCCTCGATAAGCGTCGGGATAAACCGGAGCGCAATCGTCATCATCATGGCGATTTCGTGCGCCGGGAAGTGGAATACTTTGAGCGGCGAAAGCACCCTCTCAATGGCGTCCGTCAGGGCAATCGGCGAGGTGGTATAGGTCAGGAGCGATGTCCCGCAGATGAGGAAGATGATTCTCACCGCCATAAATATCATCGTCGAAAGTCCGTCGTCGGTTATCTTTATAAAGCCGAGGCTGAATATTACGTCGCCGGTCGAGATGAAGAACAGGTTCAGTATTCCCGTGAAGATGATAACCGGCAAAATCGGCTTAATGCCCTTCAGCATCATCTTTATCGGGATTCCCGAAATCGCGAAGGCGAATACTAAAAACACTATGCCTATTCCGAGCCCGGCAAATCCGCTCGCCGAGAAGAGCATCACTATATATAAAACCGTGAGCAAGAGCTTTATTCTCGGGTCGAGCCGGTGCAAAACCGAATTCCCCGGAAAATACTGCCCGATAGTTATATCCTTTATCAAGTCTTATTTCTCCTTTTTCTCCTCAAGAAGCCGCATAACAAGCTTCTTCGCATAGCCCGTTGAGTAGACCTCATCGTCGAATTCGATTCCGGCTTCTTTCAGCCTGTCGAAAACTCTCGTAATCTGCGGGACGGTCAAGCCCATGCTGTCAAGCTCCCGGACTCTGGCGAATACTTTCTCGGGCGTGTCGAACATGAATATCTTCGAGTCATTCACAACAAGTATCTTCGATACGGTGTTCGCAACGTCCTCCATCGAGTGGGAGACAAGCATGACGGTCGATTTCTTCTCCTCGTGGTACTCTTTTATCATTCCGAGGATTCTGTCTCTTCCGTGAGGGTCGAGACCAGCTGTCGGCTCATCAAGTATCAATACCTTCGGCTCCATCGCCATGACTCCTGCGATTGCGACTCTGCGCTTCTGTCCGCCGGACAGATCAAACGGCGACTTCTGGAGTAGCTCTTCCTTCAGTCCTACAAGTCGCATGGTCTCCCTGACACGCCTGTCAATCTCATTTTCGTCGAGCCCCATGTTCTTCGGACCGTAGGAGATGTCCTTATAGACTGTGTCCTCGAAGAGCTGATACTCGGGGTACTGGAAAACGAGACCCACCTTGAATCTGATGTCACGGAGTCTCGATTTATCCGCAAATAGCTCCTCGCCATCGACAAAAACCTTGCCGGTGGTGGCTTTCAGAAGCCCGTTAAAATGCTGAATAAGGGTTGACTTGCCGGAGCCGGTGTGCCCGATAATTCCGATAAGCTCTCCCTCATCAATCTCTAAATTTATGTTATCCAGCGCTACCTTGCGGAAGGGTGTGCCCTCTCCATAAACGTAGCTCAGGTGTTCTGTCTTGATTATGCTCAATGTTTTGCCCTCTTTTATTTTAGAAGTTCGTACAGAACTTCGTAGCATTCATCTTCATAAATAATATCTTCCGGCAAATCAATGCCGCATTTTATAAGCTCGTGTGTGAGTTCTGTTACCTGCGGGACGTCGAGTCCCAGGGACTTAAGCTTCTCGACCTGCGAAAATACCTTCTTTGGGCAGTCGTCCATGATGATATTGCCCGAATCCATCACGACGACCCGCTTTGCCCTCGCCGCTTCGTCCATATAGTGGGTTATGAGAACTATGGTGACGCCGGACTTGTTGAGCTCGGTAATGGTCGACATAATCTCCCGCCTGCCGATAGGGTCGAGCATAGCGGTCGGTTCGTCCAGAACTATGCAGTCGGGCTTCATTGCCAGAACTCCCGCAATGGCGACCCTCTGCTTCTGTCCGCCCGAAAGCTTCGAAGGCGAATGCTCGCGATAGTCGTACATTCCGACGGTTTTGAGTGCTTCGTCAACTCTTCTGCGAATCTCCGACGGCTCCACGCCGATGTTTTCGAGAGCAAAGGCGACGTCCTCCTCAACGATGGTCGCGACAATCTGGTTGTCGGGGTTCTGGAAGACCATGCCGACGTTGCTTCTGATGTCGAAGAGCTTGTCTTCGTCCGAAGTGTTCATCCCTGCCACAGTGACCTTTCCCGAATCGGGGAGGTTGATTGCGTTCAGGAGCTTTGCAAGCGTCGACTTGCCCGAGCCGTTATGCCCGAGCACCGCGACGAATTCGCCCTTGTCAATCGAAAGCGAAACCCCATGCAAAACCTCGTTTTTCTCGACGTTCCCGTTGTCGTCCTCGGTCGTATATGTGAATTTAACGTTGTCAATATCTATAAAACTCATTATAACCCCTTAAATTGAATGCCATATCGAGGTGCTTCCTGCCGGCAATGTAAGTCCCGTTGACTCCACCGGCAAGCCTATCTCATCGCTCGAGACCTTGCCGCCAAATTTCGGAATCAGCACGCTCGAGAGAATGTAGCCCATGACCGACGCCGAAAGCCCGGTTGTGTAGCTGTTCAGGACGAAGAAGAGCGGCTTTTCGCTCAATACTCCCGCAGTCAGTTTGACCAAATCGTAGACGTTATCCTCAAGCTTCCATATCTCGCCGGAAGGTCCTCTGCCGTAGCTCGGCGGGTCCATGATGACGCCCTCGTAGCGGCTTCCACGCTTGATTTCGTGCCGGACGAACTTCTCGCAGTCGTCAACTATCCATCTTATCGGCTTCTCGGAAAGCCCCGACAAAGCGGCGTTTTCTCTTGCCCACTGAACCATGCCCTTTGAGGCGTCGACGTGGCAGACCTCAGCCCCGGCACCCGAGCACGCAAGCGTCGCCCCGCCGGTGTAGGCAAAGAGGTTCAGAACCCGAACTTTTTCGGTCTTTACCCTCTCGCTGATGAGCTCGCCCGTCTTCTCCCAGTTCACAGCCTGCTCGGGGAAGAGCCCTGTGTGCTTGAAGCCTGTCGGGTGGACTTTGAACTGGAGATTTCCGAAATACTGCGAGCTATAGCCAACCGTCCAGCTCTCAGGGAGCTTCTTTAAATACTCCCACTGCCCGCCGCCCTTACTGGAGCGGTGATACACGGCATTTGCGCTCTGCCAGAGTGCAGTCTTATCCGTTTTCCATATAACCTGCGGGTCTGGGCGGATGAGCCGGATTCCGCTCCAACTCTCAAGCCTTTCGCCGTCAGATGCGTCAAGTAATCTATAGTCCTTCCAGCCGTCAGCCGTTCTCATTGTCCGTTTCCTGCTCTCCGATATGCTCCGCAACCGTCTGTGCGGCGGCCTGGGCATACTGATAAATGATTTCTTCGTCCCTGCCCTCAGCCGTGACTCTGATGAGCGGCTCGGCAGACGATTCTCTTATGTAAATTCTTCCGTCGCCCGCAAGCTTTTCGGAGCAATATTCGAGCATCTCCGTAATCTCGGGGACGGATTCCCACATGTTCTTGCATTCGCGCCTTATTCTTACGTCGACGTCGATTGTCGGATAGGGCGTGAAGATTCCGGCGATTTCGGAAAGCTTTCTCCCCGATTTCGCCATGACCTCGAGCATTTTAGCAGCCGCCAGCTCTCCATCAGCTGTGTCGGGAACCTTTCCGAAGAGAAATCTTCCACTCCCGTCGGCACCGAGATTATAGCCGTCGGTCATCATCCGCTCGTGAATTGAACGCTCCGAAACTCCCGAAGCCGTCGAAGCGACGATTCCATTGTCCTTTGCCCATCTGAAGAAGCCGAGGTTTGTTGCCCTCGTGACGACGCAGGTGTTTGCGGAAAGGGTTTTCTCCCGCTTCATGAAGTATGCAAGCGCCGCAAGCATTCTGTCGGGGTCGATGGGCTCGCCCTTTTCGTCGACCATCAGGCAACGCGAGCCGTCGCCGTCAAGGGCGATTCCGCAGTGCGCTCTCGAATCGACAACCGCCTTGCCGAGAGCCGTCAGGTCCTCGGTTCCGCAGTCTTCGTTTATATTCACGCCGTTCGGCTCGACATTGAGAAACTTCGCGGTGATTCCAAGCCCCCGGAAGAACTTGACCGCCGTCTCATAAGCCACACCGTTGGCGCAGTCTACGACGATTCGAAGCCGACCCAAGTCGACCTGAATGTCTCTTAAGAGATATCTTACATAGTCCCACTCGGCGTTCTTTTCGTTCAGGATGTCGCCCAAGTTTTCAGGGCTTGCATTCGGAATTTCGTCGGGGGCTTCGAGGACAAGCCGCTCTATCTCCAACTCGACGGCGTCGTTAAGCTTGTCGCCGGAAGCCGAGAAAATCCGTATGCCGTTGAATTCATAGCTATTATGAGAAGCGGAAACCATGATTCCCGCATCGGCGCCGTACTTGACCGTAAGATACGCAACCGCAGGAGTCGGAACAACTCCCAAAAGGTCGGCATCACCGCCTGCGGAGCAGATTCCGGCAATTAGAGCCGACTCAAGAATCTTACAGGAGGAACGGGTGTCCTTGCCTATAAGAATTTTCGCACGGCGATGGTTTCTCTTTGCGAGCTCATAAGCGCAAGCCCTGCCGATAGCCATAGCAAGCTCACAGCTGAGGTCATTAAGAGCCGCGCCCTTGACAGCCCCGTCAGCACCGAATAATCTTCCCATTTTAACAGCCCCTGTCTTTTTAGATTTATAGCATTGTTTGTCCGTCTCGTAAGAGTCCCAAGTGCTTGTACGCCAAATCGGTGGCGCATCTGCCTCTTGGGGTTCTTGAGAGGAAGCCAAGCTGCATTAAGTACGGCTCGCATACGTCCTCGAGTGTTACCGCCTCTTCGCCGATAGCCGAAGCAAGCGTCTCGAGCCCGACGGGTCCGCCGTTGTAGCCCTTGATAATCATCGTGAGCATCCGTTTGTCCATCGTGTCAAGCCCGAGGGAGTCAATTTCCATACGGTCAAGGGCAATCTTGGCGATGTCGAGGGTTATAACGCCGTTGCCCATGACGTCGGCGAAGTCACGGACACGCTTGAGTAACCTGTTCGCAATTCTCGGCGTGCCTCTTGAACGCTTGGCGATTTCGAGCGCTCCGTCCTTGTCGCAGATAACGCCCAATATGTCCGCCGAGCGAAGGATAATCTCGCAGAGCTCCTCGTGGGTGTAAAGCTCAAGCCTCTGAGTGATTCCGAAGCGGTCACGAAGCGGAGAGGTGAGCTGTCCCGCACGGGTTGTGGCGCCGATAAGCGTGAACCTCGGGACGTCAAGGCGAATGGTTCTTGCGCCCGCTCCCTTGCCGATGATGATGTCGACGGCGAAGTCCTCCATTGCAGGGTAAAGAACCTCCTCAATCTCACGGGGGATTCTGTGAATCTCGTCGATGAAGAGGACGTCGCCCGCCTGAAGGTTCGTCAGTATTGCGACGATGTCGCCCGGCTTCGTGATAGCCGGACCGGATGTTATGCGTATATTAACGCCCATTTCGTGGGCGATAATTGCCGAGAGTGTGGTTTTGCCGAGTCCCGGAGGTCCGTAGAGAAGGACATGGTCGAGCGGTTCGCCGCGCTTTTTCGCCGCGTCGATATAGATCTTCATGTTCTCCTTGACCTTTTCCTGACCGATGTATTCGTTTAAGGACTTCGGTCGGAGGGATAGCTCCGCCTCGTCGGTGTCCTCCGCTAAAAGCTCGGTGCCGACAAGCCTTTTTTCGAGGTCAAACTGTTCAGATTCAATCATGCCGCTTCACCTCCCTTAAAATCTCCCCGACGCGAGGTTCCGAAGAGCTCTCTTGATGATTTCGTCCGTTTCAAGATCATTCGGGCACTTCGCAACCGCCTGAGCCGCTTCCGACTGGGAATATCCGAGAACAACGAGAGCCGCAATAGCTTCCGCTTTGCTCTGGTCGCCGACCGCCGCAGTGATTGCTCCGACCTCGCCCGATTCGTCAAGGACTGCGCCCTTGGCGACCTTGTCCTTGAGCTCCATAACGATTCTCTGGGCGATTTTGGCGCCGATGCCCTTGATCTTCGAGAAAGCCTTCGTGTCACCGGAAGCAATCGCCAGGGCAACCGCCGCCGGAGTGAGGCTCGAGAGGATTGCAAGAGCATACTTCGAACCGACGCCGCTCACGGAAGTCAGGAGCTTGAAGCACTCAAGCTCATCCTTCGTGAAGAACCCGAAGAGGTCGATTGCGTCCTCTCTGACCACCATATAGGTATAGAGCGTGCAAGAGTTCATATTCGAGACCGAAGTGATGGTATTCATCGTGGTTTTGCAGGCATAGCCGACTCCTCCGCATTCGATAACGCAGAGGTCGGGCTCGGTGTGTATTATATTTCCCGTGAGGCTGTAAATCATTTCATACTTCCGTTCTGCCGGAAACCGGCATTAATTCAATCCGAAAACCCGGGAGCTTGCATAGTGCCCGTGGGTTATTGCAAGCGCCAGGGCGTCCGCCGCATCGTCCGGCTTGGGGATTTCTTTCAGTTTCAGCATTGACCGTGTCATCTCCTGAACCTGCTTTTTCTCCGCTCTGCCGTAGCCGACGACCGAGTTCTTGACCTGCAAGGGTGTATATTCATAAATCTTTAAATCGTGCTTGCTCGCCGAAAGGAGGATGACTCCCCTCGCCTGTGCCACGTCGATGGCGGTTGTGTGGTTGGTGTTGAAATAGAGCTTTTCGAGCGAGATTGCGTCCGGCTTGTACATTTCGATAAGCTCGTTCATGTCGTTAAAGATAACCCCGAGACGTTCGTCAAACTGCATGTCCGGCGTCGTGGTGATAGCGCCGTAGCCCTTGACGGCGAAGTTTCTCCCGTCATAATCCAAGACCCCATATCCGACAATCGCATATCCCGGGTCGATTCCAAGTATCCTCATTCCATACCCCACTTTTAAAATACATATTACGCCATTTTCTACTTTCCTGAATACTAATTATAGCCCTAAATGGGGGAGATGTCAAGCTAAAGTTAAGCTCTGTCCGCTTGACAACTATATCTGTTTCATATATAATATTACTATCACAAAAGAAAGGGAGTGGTCAGATGCGGCATGAGGCGGGGTTGGCTGCCGGGGGCGCGCTTCTGGGACTGCTCTTTTGTTTTTATGCCTCTTTCCCGGCTCGAATTGCGCTTATTGCCGTGGCGGCGGTGCTTTTCGTCGCCGGTTTGTTTGCTTTGTCGGGAAAACTTCGTCGGGCGGTTTCGACCGCTCTTTTATTTTTACTGATTTTCAGTATCTACGGCACCGTCTGGTCCTATATGCGTGTCGACTGCCTTACGGCTCTTTCTGGCGAAACGGTCACCGTCTCGGGAATCGTCACCGACTGCTCGGACAGCGACACCGCCGAGGTCACCATAAACGGCAATATCGGCGGAATCCGAGGCAAAGTGATTGTCTACTTAAACGGCGTCAGCGTCTCCTCGGGCGACAGGGTTTCGTTCGAGGCGACCGTCTCGGAGCTTACCGACAGTGCGAGCTTCGATGCAAAATCCTATTACTACCCGAAGGGCATCTTTGTCCGTTGCTCGCAGGCGGGAAGCGTCACGGTCACCAAGGCGACCGGCATTTACAAGCTCTACGGCGAGATAAGGGACTTCCGGGAACAGCTCACAACGACATTTTGCTCCTATGTCGGGCTCGACGAGGGTCAGCTTCTTTCGAGCATGCTCTGCGGGACGAGCGACAGCCTCGACAGTGGCGTAAAGTCTTCCCTCAACCGTAGCGGCATCGGGCATCTGTTGGCGGTTTCGGGACTTCACGTCAGCATAATAGCCGCACTGGTCGCATTCTTGCTGAAGCTCCTTCGGGCTCCGAAAGCCGTGACTTTTGCGCTATCCGAAGCAATAATGGCGCTCTTCGTCGTCTTCTCGGGGATGAGAATCTCGGCGGTGCGGGCGTTCATCATGATGACGATATTCCTGCTTGCGTCAATCGTCCGACGGGAGTATGACGCCGAATCCTCGCTCGGGGTAACGATACTAATAATGCTCATAGCTTCGCCCTATAGCGTCGCAGACGGCTCTTTCTTGCTGTCGATTGCGGGAGTTTTCGGGATTTGCGTCGTCGAGCCCGCAGTATCGAAGGCTTTCGGAGTCAAGGGAAGGCTTGGAAGAACCGCCATGTCGACAGTTTGCGTCTATCTCTGCGTTCTGCCAGTTTCGGTGTTCGTCTTTGACGAGATTTCGCTCGTCTCGATTATAACAAACATAGTTCTGACGCCGTTCTGTACCGTCGCGCTCGTCCTGTCGCTAATATTCGCAATATGCGGAACACCTGCAGCGTTGTCGCCTCTCATCGAGATTGCCGGAGTCATCGCCCGATGGGTGATAAAAATCTGCGAGTGGATTTCCGACCTCGGATTCACATATATCCCGATAAAATATGCCGCCGTGCCGATTATTGTAATCGCGCTGACGGCGGCTGTTGTGCTCATTCTGATTGCGACGAAAAGCGTCCGCAAGGCGGCTCTCTCGGCTCTCGGGGCGTTTGCCGTGACGGTTGCCGTCATCTTCGGCATGGGCTTCTCCGACATGGGCGCAACGCACCTCAAGATAATTTCCGACGGCGACGGGTATCTTCTCGTGGTAACTCAAGGCGGCGAGTGCATCGCCATCGACTCGGACGGCTCCTATTCGACCGACTTCGGCTATTTCCTCCGCGAAGAGGGCTTGACCACAGTCGACGCCGTCGCTATTCTCGAAAACGGCACAGCGAACTACTCCAAGTATCTCAGTGCATCAGCCACGCCCGACACGATTCTTTTCGACACGAGCGCATCAACGCACAGTAATTCCGAAACCGAGCTTATGAAGCTCACAGACGGGACGGTTCTCTCACTTGGCGACGCTGAGATTGAGCTTTCGGGCGGTTGCGCCTATGTCAATATCGGCGACAAGTCGGTTGTCATCACCGAGTCGGAAACCCCGCAGGAGGGGTATTATATCTATATCTCAGACGGCGTGTGCGTGACGAATCTGTTTGGAGAGGTTATGGTGGCGAGGGATGGGATTGAAATGGAAATAGAATAGGTCTCAGCCGAGAAGCCAATCTATCACATTTACAGACTTTATTCCGTCGTATGAGCTATCCAAGCCCTGATTCAGAGAAAGGACAATTTTCTCATAATTATCATTGACTTTTCTTAGCGGCGCAAGTTCTCTCTGGCGAACATTTTCGCTAGCCATAGATTCCGTCACTTGAATATAAACCTTGTCGTCGGCTTTCGTCGCAATGAAGTCTATTTCCATGTTGTCAATCTTGCCGATTGAAACATCATAGCCTCGACGAAGAAGCTCAAAATAGACGACATTTTCGAGAGCATGACCGCTGTCACGATCACGAAATCCCAAGAGATAATTTCTAAGCCCTATGTCGACGATATAATATTTTCCGAGGGTACGAAGGTATTCTTTTCCTTTGATATCGAATCTCTTGATTTCATAGAAGAAATATGCCTCAGAAAGCGCATTGACATAAAGCGAGACAGTGTGGGCGCTCGGAGATTCTTTTCTCCAGTCTTCAAGCAAGCCCTCGTTCGCAAGCACATTGCCTATAGAGGAAACGGAGATATTGCTCCCAATATTGTCCGCAAGGAACAGGACTATCTTTTTGAGGAGAATCGGGTCTGTAATTCTCTTGCCGCCCCTACGGTTTTCACGTTCCAGAATGTCACGCATGATAACCGTCGAGTAAATGCCCTCAAGAAGCATCATTGCCTTTTCCTGTTCCAAGCCGACCTCGGCAATTCCGGGCATTCCTCCAAATCGCATATATGCACCAAAAGCCTCGTTCAAATCGTATACTCCACCGTTTTTGTCCTTTACTTGCTTGCGAACTCCGCCAAAAGCACTTGCACTTTCGATAACATCAAAATCATGAAAATACAGAAACTCGCTGAACGAAAGCGGAAGCATTTTTACTTCTATGCACCTGCCGGACAGATAGGTCGAATATTCAGACGAAAGCATATAAGCATTTGAGCCGGTAACATAAATATCACAATTAAAATCAACTCTGAACGAATTTACGGCGTCTTCCCATTTGTTGACCCTTTGAATCTCGTCGAAGAAAAGATACATTCTTTTATCGGGAAGAATCCTTTCTTTTACATAGTTATAAAAATCGTCGGTTGTCATGTCCTTAAAGGCGTACGATTCAAAATTCATCTCGATAATCTGATTATCCGCTACTCCGTTCTCTTTCAGATGCGCCACCATAAGTTTTAAAAGGCTCGATTTTCCACATCTGCGTATTCCCGTTACCACCTTAACCTGCTCGGTGTCCTGAAATGCTATAAGCTTCTGTAAATACAAATCCCTCTTTTTGAGACCATGCGAATCTATCATCAAATCGCCTCCTATATGTTGATAGCATAGCATAATTCCAATTATATGTCAAGAGTTTTTGCATTTGATTGCAAAAACTCTTTTATTTTCGGACTTTTTGTACCCGAAAGCATAAACTTTCGAAAAATAAAACTGCAAGAGCTTTGAACTCTTGCAGTTTCAAATTAACCAAGTCCATTCTTCAACGTATAATACGTCAGATAATTATGCATATTCAGCACTTCGTCGTCATAAGTCTCCTCGCGGTTATTCCACATATTGTACTCGTCAAAGTAGCCCCATGTATTCATGGCGGAGGCGATTTCGGAGGCGTCCTCAATCAACTGATACTCCGCCGAAAGCGGGACGCCGGCATACTCGAGCGTGAGGAGGCTCAGGTAGTTCGCACTGACGATGCCAAGGTTGTCGTCGCCGATGTCATAGTTCGCCCAGATGACGAATGGGGTCTCGTAACGGGTCAGGAAGCCGTTGACGGTGGTGTTGCGGTTCGGGGCGATTTCGTCAAGGAATTCCGATTCGACATTCGGCTGATGGTCACCGAAGAAGACTATTATCGTCTTTTCGTCCACGCCCTCGAAGTATGTAATAAGCTCCTCCAAAGCCTCGTCGGAGGCTTTTATCAGTGAGAGATACTGCTCGGTTCTCGGATAGTCGCCGTCGGTGCTCGTGAGATGTACTGTCGTCTCGAAGTCGTCGCCGTCGTATTCATAGCCCGAGTGGTTCTGAACCGTCACGCCGAAGATGAAGATGCGGTCTGTCGTCTTGTTCTCATACTCCGAGATAATCTGCTTGTAGAAATAGCTGTCGCTGATGAGGGTTCTTAAGTACTCGACATCGTCGCCGAAGCCCTTCTCCCAACGGGAGACGCTGACGTATTTCGCCTGATAGTCGGTCATATCCTCGCCGCTAACGAAGTCGTCAAAGCCCATCCACGCATAGACGAGGTTCCTTCTCCAACAGATTTCATAGAACGGGTGCATTGCAACCGTTTCATAGCCGTACTCTTCGAGATAAGTCGCCATCGAGGGGATGTCCTGCGTGATGTGCTGGAGATAGACATAAGACCCGTTCGGCATGTACATCATCGAAAGCCCTGTAAGGAATTCGAACTCGGTGTTGCAGGTTCCTCCGCCGAGGACGGAGACAAGAACTCTTCCGTGCGGATAGTCGTCGATGAGCGATTCGAAATAGGAATTATAGCTCTCGTCCGTCTTGAACTTGCCGACGTAGCTGAGGTCTGAATAGCTCTCGTTCATGATGACGATTATATTCGGAAGGTCACTGAGGTTGCCTGTCAGTTCTTCATCCGTATATTGCGAGAGATATTGAAGCAAAGCTTCTTCCAAATAGCCCTCCGGCTCGTCAAACTGCATCTTTCGGCAGTTTATGTAGAAGTTAAGGGCGATGCCGTTGACGTTGTTGGTCGACTCGGTGTCGAAGGTCGAAGTAGAGAACGAGGTGTAGTCGATTCCCCAGATAAAGAGAACTCCGGCGGCTGTCAATGCAAGCGAAGCGACTCCCGCCCCGGCTCTCACGAACTTTTTCGGGTATGAGATTTTGCACTTCATCGCGATTGCAATCAAGAGCACGCTTGCCGCCGTTCCTATCAGCATGTTCGAGTCGAAGTGCCAGTCGTCCGGCTTCGTGACGCTCATGGCGGTCTGGATTGCGTATAAATCCGTCGGCACGAGCGGAGTGCCGCGAATCTCCAAGATTATCTGGTTCGCGATATGCAAAACATAGCTCACGCCGACCATCGCCGTGACGGAAACCCGCACCGATTGCGTCAGAGTGAACACCGCCACCTGCAGAACGGCATAGAATATCAGGTTGTCAAAATAGATGTAATCGGCATAGACCCCTGCCCCGACGATGACTCTGACCGTCTCGAAGCAGAGAACCGGCGCCAATATAAAGAAGACGATTGACAGGATGCTTCTTGCTTTGTCGGATATTTTGAAATCCACAAGAAGTGTGAAAAGCATCAGAAGATAGACGCATACGAACTTCAGAAGCGAAGAAAAATCAAATGACGAATAGTTTACGAGTGCCAGTGTGAGTACAGCCAGTGCAACGACAATGCCGAAGATGAGCCGTTTAGTTTGCTTGAATCTGATCATTGAAATCTCCGTTTCAGAAAGGGTTTTGCGGGAAGACCGGTTGCATCAGTCTTCGATTTTTTCAAAGTTTGCGGTGAAACCGCAGGTCGAATTGGGTGTTACTTTTATGGATGCCGATGTGCCCTTATATGAGCCCGTCCAGCCGGTGAATTCATAGCCTTCGTCAGCAACAGCCGTGATGGTTATGGAGTAGCCCGGGATAAAATAGCCGTACCAGTCGCCGTCTTCGTCTAAGTCAAGTTCCAAGCCCTCGATATAGACCGAGCCGCCCTCGCCGTCCCAGACGGAAACTCTGACACGCTTTGTTGTGGTCGAGATGCCGAGGTCGTTCTTAAGAATGGTGAGATAGTAATCTTCGCGGTTCTCGAGCCAAGATTTCCAGCCTTTCACGTTATTCTTGATTCCATTTAAGCTCTGCCAGCCGATGTAGCGCTTGAAGTGCTGTTCGAGATAGGGTGAATATTCGTCGTAGTATTCATCGAGTGCTTCCGAAGCTGTTTCCGAATCGAAGGCGATATTTGCCGTCTTCTCCATCGCGACGACAAACATCTCAAGGAAGTCGTCGTTCTCAAGAAGGGACGAGAGCATTCCCGCAAAGTAGCCGTCGCCTGAGAGGAGGCTCGCAAGGTTGTCGCTCTTATAGTCATCGCCGGCGTTGTATAAATCCATCGAGTACTCGGTGTCATAGAGCATAAACCGCCACTTGCCGTCTTGATAGGTTGAATCAATCTGATCGGTACTTCTCGACCTCCAGCAAGCCCAGTTGCCCCAGAGCCAGTCCTGATTGCCGATGTAGATTTCGACCGCCATATAGTCAGCGAAGCTCGACATGTCGAAAAGTTCGCAGGCTTCTTCGTAGTACTTTTCCACGCTCATATCGTGACTTGTTATATACTTGATTGCGTCACTGAGGAGGCTTTCCTCGCCGTCCTCGCCCTCTTCAAGCTCGCCCGCCTTGACCATGATAACATCGTCCGAGGGCACGCCATAGTGGGATTCGACATAGTTGTCGTCATAAATTTCGTTAAGGGTATAGGCGCCCCAGTATTCGCCGTTCAGGAAGCAGATAACGAGCTCGTCCGCCTGTGTTGCGAAGTTGTAGCCGGTGACGAGCGACTGCGTCCAAGCGTCCTTGAATTTCAGGCTGAAGCTGTCGTTGCCGCCATTACGGATGACGAACTTGCGGTAGCTCATGATTTCCGAGCCGTCGTATTCGGCGGTATTGTCCTCGAACAGGTCATACTCGAGCGCCGAGTCGCCGTATTCCGAGCGCATATAGAACTTGAGGCTCTTCTGCTGACTGTTTCGGCTCCATCCGCCGTGGATTCGGACTCCGCAATCGACAGAAAACGACAAAGCGGTTTCCTCGAAGTAGTCGATGTGTGCGTCCCTCTCCCACTCGCTTCCACGTTGGTTGAAGTTGGCGGGGGTGCTTCCGTCAAGCGAGCCTGTCGGGTTTGACTTTCTCCATTCGGAGAAGACGTTGCCGGCAACATAGATTCCCGTCTCGTCGTCATAAAGGTCGTCGGGGTCGATTACGACCGAGATAACCGAAACGTTGTCGTACTTCTCGGAGATGTCCTCGCCGATGAAATATGTGGCGGTCGTAACGTCGCTTTGGTTGCCGCTCGAGTCGACTGCTATCGCACGGACGACAGTCCCCTGCTCGAACTTTGTCGACGGGAAGAATTCTGATGAAGAATCGACCGTCGTGCCCTTTTCAAACATATAGACGGCTTTCTGGCTCGAGCGATCTTTTATGCTGATTGAACCTGTATATTTTGTGGAAGACGTCGTCGGAACGCTTCCGTCGGTGGTATAATATATTGTAGTGCCAGAATCGGCTGTTATTGTGGGCTTGAAATTGCTGTCATAAAATCCGCTGTCCTTCGAGAACGTGGGAGAAGAGATAATCTTCGTCGCGCTTGCATTCGACTTCCCGGGCGTAGCCGTCAGGATTTCGAAATCACCGGTGCCGTTCGGGTATCTGCCATAGGTCAGATCGGTTTTCACGTCGGGGAGCTCGACACTGTCGATAAGCGTGCCGTCCGAAGCCGTCAGGTAGACCGTTTCGCTTCCGCCGGAGAGCTTGAAATTGGTGTGAAGCTCACCGTTTTCGGTCGTATCCTTGCCGGAACAGTAGATAATAAGATAGCTTTTTGCTTTGATTGTGACGTCCGGAAGAGTCCACTTGAACGGCTTCTTTTTGCTGTCGGAAATGCCGACGCCCTTGAGGCTTATTGCCTTCGAAGTTGGATTATAAATCTCAATCCAGTCGGGGCTGTCGCCGTCCGAGTCCTCGAGGCTTTCCGAATTATCGGAGCATACTTCATTTATGACAAGAGCATAGACCCCACTTTTTGCCGCAAAACTTTCGAGCGTGAAAGTATTGACAGAAAGCAAAAAAATCAGTATCATTATAAGTAGAAATTTGAAGGGTCGAACAAGGTGCTTTGTCATGATAAGGTACCTCCCGGCGTTTTTCTTAACGCAAAATAAACCTACGTTAAAGTTCCATTATACAGTATAACGCGACACTTTGCAAGTGAAATCGCGCAATTCACTCAGAAAGGCAATTCCCATGAACACTAAGAAGAAAATCAGCTCCTACATCTATCAGTACACCCTCATCGCCATCGGGTCGGTCATTTATGCCGTGTCGGTCAGCCTGTTTCTTGACCCTAACGGGATTGTCCCGGGAGGGTTCACGGGTATCGCGATGATTATCGAAAACTTCATCCCCTCGGTGCAGACGGGTACAATCGTCCTGATTCTCAACATCCCTATCCTGGCGGTCGGAATATGGAAGTTCGGGGCGAAGTTCCTCGGCTCAACCGTCTTCTCTGTCGTTCTGTCGTCTGTCGTGATGAACATTCTTGAACCGTTCGGCACTCTGACGGAGGACCCGCTTCTATGCTGTGTTGCGGGCGGATGCCTGATGGCAATCGGGCTACAGCTCGTAATGATGCAGGGCGCAACCACCGGCGGCACCGACATCATCGTCAAGCTCTTATCTAAAAAATTCACCGCCATTTCGGGCGGCTCACTGTTTCTTATGGTCGACGGTGCGGTTGTGCTCCTTGCCATCATCACCACCGGCAACATCGACAAGGGTCTCTACGCGGCGCTCTGCATCATAATCTCGTCGGTCGTCACAAACTTAATCTTAAACGGCACCAACGAGGCAAAGCTCTTGATTGTTATAAGCGACTTCTCGGACAAAATCACCACTCGGCTCATGCAAGAGCTCGATGTCGGCGTCACTCTCCTTGAAGGCAGTGGCGCATACTCCCAGAACGCAAAGTGCGTCATCATCTGCGTCGTCAAGAAGTCGGTCATGTCGAAAGCCCTGAAAATAGTAAAAGCCGAGGACGACAGCTCGTTTACAATCGTGACAACGGCGAATGAGGTGTTTGGGGAGGGGTATAAACTTCACGGTGGGGATAACTGGATGAGTTAAGTCGCTATCGCGACCTAACTCCGGAAGTTGCTTCGCAACTTCCACTATGCGATTAATCAAAAAGAACGGGCGGAGAAGTTTGGCAAAGCCAAACTTCCGAAGTTCGCAAAGCGAACTTCTTTATCCAGCCCACTACTTTTATTTCTGACTATTGAACCAATTCTCAATATACGCCGCAATATGCGGAATCGCTGTGGCTACGTCGATGCCGGTGGTGTTGAGGCAGAGGTTATAGCCCCTGCGGTCGCCCCATGGGTAATGTGCAAGTACACCGTGGCTCGCGGCACGGTCCTTGTCTATCTTCTTTATAGAGCGCTCAAGTGCCTTGTCGCTCATGTCTTCGCCTGCTCTTGCCCTTGCCCGGCAACGAGCTAATTTTTCGCTCATCTCAGCATAGACAAAAATCTTGAAGGGGTTCTTGTCCTCAAGTATAACGTCCGCACCGCGTCCGACTATGACGCAGTTGCCCTTCGAGGCGAGCTCCTCGATGACCTCGTGCTGATGGGAAATCAGGTTCGGGGTTACGGTTGTAACGGACGGAATATATGAGAAGGTGTGCGAGATGGTCATGGGATAGTTGAACCTCATCCCGCCCTCAACGGCTCTCTCGACATACTCCTCATCAAAGGAGCTCTTCTCGGCAATCGCAGTGATAATCTCCCTATCGTAGTAGGCGAAGCCGAGCTCATCCGCAAGGCGCTTGCCGACCTCTCTTCCGCCGCTGCCAAATTCTCTGCTAACGGTTATAATCCTCATAATCACGTCATCCTTTCTCATAAGAAAATTTTATGAAAACGGTCTTCCGTCAGGCGTGAAGCCGATTCGTACAACCGATTTTCTCTTATTCTGTCGGGTTATCCACAACTCCCATAAAGAGCGGGATGCCCGTCTCGCTGTCATATACGGCATAGAAGAAGCTTTGGTCGAACATGATAACCTCGGGATAGGTTATCGCCGCTCCCTCCAGTATCTCCGCCGTGACAGCCGCCGCTTTGGTTCCCCAGACGTCAACTTCTATAACAGCCTTCTGGATGGTCTTGCTTAAGAATATTCCCTCGCCGAAGTTATCAAACCCGCCGGAATAAACCTTGCTCAGCCCCAGAGCCGAAAGTGCATCGTCAAGCTCCATTTCCGCTTCAATCTTATATCTCGGAATGTGCATGTTGCACAAGCCGTACTGCGAGTTATCAAGAATCTCGTTGAATCTCTCTGCGGTCAGGTTGCTGACAAAGCCGTCAATATCGCCGTCATCCGGCATCAGCGCCACATACTTGAGCCTGCCGTCGGCATAGTCCATGATAATACCGGTCACGCCGTCGTATTTGATATAGTCGTAATTTCTCTCGGTTCCGAGGTACTCAGCCTGAACAACCTCGCCCGAAGAAGTGGTGAAGTCGGTCGTCCAATAACTTTCAAAGAAGTCGAACTGTCTCTCCCACTCGGCATCCAAAAGAAGCGCATTGACAAGCACCATCATCGTCTCGTCGTCAAGATTTTCGCTGAAGAATTCGGGAATCAGCCCGTCGGTGCTGTCGGAAATCCAGCTGTTGATGTACTCCCTCGCCGCATCGGTCGAGAGGCGCATGGTCTTGCACTCGGCTTCATAGTATTTTTCGAGATTCGTCAGAGCCACGTCACTGCCGTCGCTAAGCTCCATCCTGTCGTCGATAAAGACGCCGTTCGAGACACTGAGGACGGTTGTCGAGTCTTCCGAAAGCGCCGCATACTCCTGCATGATTTCGGAGCACCACGCCGCGGCTTCCTCGGCAGTCATTCCGAGTAAGCCCTGTAGCTCTTCAGCCGATTCATCGGTCGCACCCAAAGAAAGCATTCCCAGAGCGTAGTAAGCCGACAAGGGCGAGAATACGCTGTTTTCGCCGTTCGAGACGATTTCCGAGAAGATATTGAAGGCGAATTTCTGCACGACCTCATCGGCATCAAGACCACTGTAGTCGATGTTGACGGGAACGGCGGTTGTGGCTTCGGTGGTCGCCTCTGTCGCAGATGGCATTGTATCAACCGGATTGATGTCATCCTCCTCAGAGCTCCCGCATCCGCAGAGCATCGTTGCGCCCAGAATTATTGCCGTAAGTAACGCTATTAATCTTTTCATGTTAATCTCTCCTTTTAGAGTATTTCTATTAGTAATACAAATCTGAGGGAGAAATTATTGCGTTATTTCAAAATTTTTTTAGTTTTTCGGGAAGCTCGGTTATGGCGGAGATGCTCTCTGTCCCCTCCGGCACGGTTCCGTAGCCATAGGCGCTATGGATGAAGTGCGTTCCGGCAGCTTTGGCGGAGTTATAGTCGCCCATCGTGTCGCCGATGTAGACGCACTCTTTGGGCTCGATCCCGTTTCTTTTCACGACGAGGGCGATGTTGTCGGCTTTCATGAGCCCCGTGTCGCCCCAACACTCTTTGTCGTCAAACAAATCACCGAGCTCGTGGTACTTCATGAACGCCTCGATATAGCCCGACTGGCAGTTGGAGACGCAGGCTATTAGAAGCCCCATGCTCCTGAGCTTCTCAAGAGTCTCTCTGAGACCGTCGTAGAGATTGCCGCCGTGGGTCTCGATGTAGGAATTTTCGTAAGCCGTGCAGTAGCGCATGATGCCGACGGCACGCTCGGGGTCGATGCAGTCGAAATAGACGTGCGCAATCTCCTCGAGGGTCTTCCCCATCTCGTACATCATCTCGTCCTGGGTGATGCGTCTTGACAAATCCAGTCTTGCGAGTGCTATATTAAAGCTTTCGGCGACGCTCGCGGAAGCGTCCCAAAGCGTTCCGTCAAGGTCAAAAAGAACAGCTTTTATCATTTTTATCAAGCCTTTCCGTTTCCTATGCGACCATTATACCACAATTTGCACAAAATTGCAACACGAAAATAGCGTTTCGAGGCTTTCGACAGGCGCGCATAAATTCATATGAAATTTTCGCGTCAATACCTCTTTACAAATCGGCTTTGTTGTGGTAAAATAACTGAGTTGAGATTCGATATGCAGGTATGGCGGAATTGGCAGACGCGCATGGTTCAGGTCCATGTGAGAGCAATTTCATGCAGGTTCAAGTCCTGTTACCTGCACCAATAGCTCGCGAAGCGAGCTACTGAAGAAGCACCCAAAGGGGTGCTTCTTCACCTGATGCAATCAAGTCAACAATAATCCGAACCCGTTTCCGATTGGTGATGGGTTCGGATTTTTTGTTTACTTTGAATAGAAGACAGGCAATGTAGTTTATGATGCTACCTTGAGCCTCAATTTGTCAAGGTACAATTTTGCAAAAAGTTATAAATTCTTAAACAAAGAGCAGTCCCGGGTGCTATGAGACTGCTCTTATGCTCTCTGATAAATTTTATGTTAGGTGTACATCGATCGTGATCGAGTCATCAATCCCCAAATGCCTGTGAAAGGTCGGCAATGATGTCATCGATGTGCTCAGTACCGATAGATAGACGGATTGTATTCGGCTTTATTCCCTGATCCAGAAGCTCCTCTTCCGAAAGCTGAGAATGTGTCGTGGTTGCCGGATGGATGACGAGGCTCTTTACATCGGCTACGTTAGCCAGAAGCGAGAACACCTTGAGGCTGTCTATAAACTCGTGAGCTTCTTTCTGACCGCCCTTAATCTCGAATGTGAATATTGAGCCGCCTCCGTTCGGGAAATACTTCTCGTACAGAGCGTGGTCAGGATGGTCGGGCAGTGCCGGATGATTTACTTTTTCGACCTTCGGATGATTTACAAGAAAGTCCAAAACTTTCTTTGTGTTTTCAACATGACGGTCGATTCTCAGGGAGAGAGTTTCGGTTCCCTGTAACAGAAGAAAAGCATTGAAGGGCGAAATCGTGGCTCCCGTATCTCTCAGAAGTATTGCTCTTATGTAGGTTACGAATGCCGCAGGACCCACTGCATCTGCGAACGAAATTCCGTGGTAGCTCGGATTTGGTTCAGCTATCGGTGCATACTTACCGCTTGCCTTCCAATCGAACTTTCCTCCGTCAACGATAACTCCGCCTAAGGTTGTTCCGTGCCCGCCAATGAACTTGGTCGCAGAATGGATTACTATGTCCGCTCCATGCTCAATCGGTCTGAAAAGATAGGGAGTTGCAAATGTGTTGTCGATTGCAACGGGAATACCGTGTCTGTGTGCAATTTCAGAAATGGCATCAACATCGGGAATATCGCTGTTAGGATTGCCCAAGGTCTCAAGATAGATTGCCTTTGTATTATCCTGAATGGCGGCTTCAACTTCTTCCAGATTATGAGCGTCGACAAAGGTTGTTTCGATTCCGCTTAACTTAAGAGTATGGGCAAGAAGATTGTAGCTACCTCCGTAGATGGTCTTCTGTGCGACAATATGGTCGCCTTTCTGAGCGAGTGCCTGAATTGTATATGTGACAGCCGCCGCTCCGGAAGCAAGCGCAAGTCCCGCAACTCCACCCTCTAAAGCGGCGATTCTTGACTCGAAAACGTCCTGTGTGGAATTGGTCAGTCTGCCGTAGATGTTGCCGGAATCACGGAGTCCAAAGCGGTCTGCGGCGTGAGCTGAGTTATGAAAAACATAAGAGGTTGTCTGGTAGATGGGGACAGCCCTTGAATCGGTTACGGGATCGGGATTCTCCTGACCAGCATGGAGTTGGATGGTTTCAAACTTAAAGTTGTTTTCGTAATTGTATTTCATTGTGTATACACTCCTTGGTAAGATAAAGTTGTTCTGTGCTTCTGATAAAGAAGCGTTGTTATTGTATCTGTATCAACAGCAACAGTGTACACACATTCGACCGAATCTGAAGTTATGTCTTAATAGAACTGTGAAATTTGTAGGCATAGTAATCTTCCTTTCAATCGAAATAAAACACATACTAAAACGATATGTATTATGGGGATTATAACCGATATATTTTCTTTTGTCAATACCTTTTTCAAAAAATTTTTTCAGAATTCAAAAAACGTATTGACAGCAAGACTGACTTATGATATAATCCCTACTATGTTGATAGGCTTTAATTTGGTAAAGCTTAGCCCGGAGGTTTCAAAAGTGTCAAAGAAAGAAAACAAGTTTGAGAGATACGACATTTCTACGCAGGCGGTACATTCGGGAAATGACTACGACGAAGAAACCGGTGCGGTTCGCAGACCGCTACACATGGCGAACAGTTACAAATTGCCGGATGACCTCTCGCAGGTCAACTACTCATCAACAGATCTTCTGATGTACTCCAGAAACGGAAATGCTAATCAGCACTGGTTAGAAGAAAAAGTTGCGGCTTTGTATCATGCAGATGATGCCATTGTCCTCGCCAGCGGCGTAGGTGCACTTCATGCGTTGTTCTGGACACTTTTGAAATCGGGAGACAGGGTTGTTTATCCAAAAGTGAGCTATATGGCTGTTTACAGAATGTTCCACGAGCTGTTCAACAGGAAGTTCGGCGTGGAGACGGTTATGGTGGACATGACCGACATCGAGGCTGTGAAGAAAGCAATCACTCCCGGCACAAAGCTTGTTCACATCGAAACTCCCGACAATCCCACCGTAGGAGTAACAGACATAGCTGCTGTTGCAAAAATCGCCCACGAAAACGGCGCAGTTCTGTCGGTGGACAACACCTTTGCCTCCCCACTGAACCAGAGACCTCTGGAGCTTGGCGCAGATTTCGTGGTAGATTCGCTCACTAAGTTTATCAACGGTCACGGCGACGCCCAAGGTGGTGCAATCATATCCAACGACTTGGAGACAATGGATCGCATCCGTTATGAAGCACAGGTTAATGTTGGCGGGGTCATCAGTCCATTTAATGCGTGGCAGATTTTCCGAGGGTCTGTCACCTTCCCACTGCGTATGGAGAGAATCAATCAGTCTTCGCAAACGATTGCTGAGTGGCTGGAACAGAGGGAGAATATTACGTTTGTCTCCTATCCCGGACTTCCGAGCAATCCGGGACACGAGCTGGCAAAACGGCAGATGGAAAACGGATTCGGAGGAGTTATCTCCTTCGGCGTTAGTGCAGATGACAAAACGGTAGAACGGTTTTGTGCGAATCTAAAGGTTGTCACCTTTGCCGTCTCTTTAGGACATGACGAAAGTCTGATCTTCCCGCAACCAAGTTATGATGAGAGAATCAACCTGTATCCGGAAAAGTTCAGAAATGGCTTTATTCGTTTCAGCGTCGGGCTTGAGTCGCCGGAAGACATCATCGGAGATCTGGATCAGGCGTTGAGCGCGGTCGGATTGTAGCAAAAAGTTATAGATTGAATCTATACCTGAGCATTCAAAGATTGTATTGGAAGGCAACGGGCAAAATATGCTATAATTATGCCGACGAACGTTCACACGATTTTGTACAAGGAGAGGATATATTCATGCAGTCATCAATCATAGGCTATCCGAGAGTAGGAAGCCAGAGAGAACTCAAATTTGCGACAGAAAAGTATTTTCGTAATGAGATGGGGTCAAGTGAGCTTTATTCTGTCGCTTCCGGGATCAGAAAGTCACAGTGGGCTATAGAGAAAGAGTCCGGGCTTGATTATATCCCGTCAAACGATTTCTCATTCTACGATACTACGCTCGACACGGCGGTTCTTCTGAACATTATTCCCGAAAGATATTCTGAGCTTGGGCTTTCGGAATTGGATACATATTTCGCGATGGCAAGAGGCTATCAGGGCGAAAAGGGCGATGTCAAGGCACTTGCTATGAAAAAGTGGTTCAACACCAATTACCACTATATGGTTCCCGAAGCTGATGACAATACCTCAGTCAAGCTTGTCGGAACAAAGCCTTTTGACGAATATCTTGAAGCAAAAGCTGAGGGAGTAGAGACAAAGCCGGTCATAGTTGGCGCATTCACTCTTTTGAAACTTACGAAATTCACCGGCGAAAAGAGTGCAGTGGATTTTGCAGACAGCGTAGCTGAGGCTTATTCTGAGATTTTGAGGAAGCTCTCATCTCTCGGAGCAAAGTGGGTTCAGTTTGATGAGCCTTATCTTGTTCATGACTTGAGCGCCGATGATATTGAGCTTTTTGAAAGACTTTATAGCAAAATTCTTTCTGCGAAGGGCTCTGTAAAGGTTCTCCTTGAAACATATTTCGGTGATATAAGAGATTGCTATAACGAAGTCGTAAAGCTTGATTTTGACGGAATAGGACTCGACTTTGTTGAGGGCAGAGAGACACTTGCACTTGTCAATAAGAATGGTTTCCCGGATAATAAGCTCCTCTTTGCAGGTCTCGTCAATGGTAAAAATATCTGGAGAAATAATTATAGCAACACTCTGGCTGTTCTTGATACTTTATCGGATGCAGGAATTAACGCCGTAATCAGCACATCATGCTCGCTTTTGCACGTTCCGTATACTCTTGATAACGAAACTAAGCTGTCAGAGGATTTCAAGAATCATTTTGCCTTTGCAGAGGAGAAGCTTTCGGAGCTTTCTGAAATCAAGGCATTATTCTCCGAAACCGACAGAAGTGCTTCGGAAGCATACAAGAAAAACGAAGTTCTCTTTGAAAAGCGCGAGGGAGCAACAGATGAAAACGTAAGAAAACGTGTTTCGGAAATCAAGGAAGCTGATTTTGAAAGACTTCCTGCTTTCTCCGAAAGAGAAAAAATCCAAAAGAAAGAATTCAACCTTCCCAAGTTCCCGACAACAACTATCGGTTCTTTCCCTCAGACTCAGGACGTCAAAGCAAATCGTACTGCATTCAGAAAAGGAACCATAACCGAGGAAGAGTATAAAGAGTTTAACCGTAGGAAAATTGCTGAATGTATTGAGCTTCAGGAAAATATCGGGCTTGACGTTCTGGTTCACGGCGAATACGAAAGAAACGACATGGTTGAGTATTTCGGCGAACAGCTCAAGGGCTTCCTGTTCACGGAGAAGGCTTGGGTGCAGTCGTATGGCACCAGATGCGTAAAGCCGCCGATTATCTGGGGCGATGTTTCAAGAATCAAGCCGATTACGGTTGAATGGTCAACATATGCCCAGAGCCTGACCGACAAGCCGCTCAAGGGAATGCTCACAGGTCCGGTTACAATTCTCAACTGGTCGTTCCCTCGTGAGGACATATCCACCAAAGAGAGTACATATCAGATTGCTCTCGCAATAAGGGATGAGGTTCTGGATCTTGAGGCGAGCGGAATCAGAGTTATCCAGATTGACGAAGCCGCCCTGAGAGAAAAGCTTCCCTTGAGAAAGAGTGACTGGTACAGCGAGTACCTCGACTGGGCAATTCCCGCTTTCCGCCTGGTTCACAGCGGAGTCAAGCCGGAAACCCAGATTCACACTCATATGTGCTACAGCGAATTCACCGACATAATCAAGGCAATTGACGACATGGATGCCGATGTTATCACCTTTGAGGCTTCCCGCTCCGACCTTCAGATTTTGGATTCTCTCAAAGAATCCGGCTTCAAGACCGAGGTTGGTCCCGGAGTTTATGACATTCACTCACCGAGAGTTCCCTCTGTTGAGGAAATCAAAGCGGCACTTCACAAAATGCTTTCGAGAGTTGATTCTGACAAGCTTTGGGTGAATCCGGACTGTGGGCTTAAAATAAGAGGCACCGTCGAAACAGAGGCAAGCCTTCGAAACCTCGTTCAGGCGGCAAGAGAGCTTAGAAATGAAAATATCTGAAATATTCAAGACAAAGACGGTCTTCTCCTTCGAAGTCTTCCCGCCGAAAACCACATCATCGGTAAACTCCGTATATGACACCCTTGCAGAGCTTCGGGATCTCTCCCCCGACTTCATAAGTGTCACATACGGGGCGGCGGGAGGCAAAAACAACAAAGAGACCTTCAAAATTGCTTCCGCAATAAAAAAACAACGGCATCGAAAGTGCCGCACACCTGACCTGTCTGGGAATGACAAAGGCTGATATTCTTGAAAAGCTTGATGAGCTGAAACGAATCGGCGTTGAGAATATCTTAGCTTTGCGTGGCGATATGCCTACTGATGGCAGCGAGGTTCCGAAAGGCGATTTTGAGTATGCGTCTGACCTGATTTCTTTCATCAAGCAAAACGGCGACTTTGACGTTTCGGGAGCTTGCTACCCCGAAGGTCACATTGAAGCATCAAGCAAGGCTGAGGACATACTTAATCTCAAGAAAAAAGTTGATGCGGGTGCAGACCATCTCATTTCACAGCTTTTCTTCGACAACAGCTGCTTCTATTCGTTTTTGGAAAGATGTCAGATTGCCGGAATCAACGTCCCGATAGAAGCGGGAATCATGCCTGTCACAAACCGCAAACAGATTGAGAGGATGGTTTCTCTCTGCGGTGCAACGCTTCCGACAAAGTTCCTGAAGATTATGGAACGATACGAGAACAATCCGACTGCCATGCGTGATGCAGGTATTGCTTATGCTGTTGACCAGATCGTAGACCTGATTACGCAGGGAGTAGATGGAATCCATCTTTATGTGATGAATAACTCCTATGTCGGCAGAAGGATTTATACTTCCGTAAATAGCCTCATGACTTGTAAGTGAGCGTAAATCTGCCTATAACTATATCACTCAGGTAACGGATAAGTGTGCACAACACAGCTGGGCTGAAGCTCAGCAAGCGTTGTGCACACTCTCTTTGTCTTTAACTCATTCTTCAACGACTGTAACTTTCATTTCACCAAATCCTTTACAACCTCTCCCGCAAGAATCAGACCGGCTACAGATGGGACAAATGCGACGCTTCCCGGAATGTCCCTTCGCACAGTACATTTGCGCTTTGTGTCAGGAGGACAGATGCAGTGCGTCCGGCAACTGATTTCCATGTCATCAAGCGGGCGGATGCATTCTTCCGTGGAATACACCACTTTTAAAGCTCGTATCCCACGCTTTCTGCACTCGTATCGCATCACTCTTGCAAGTGGGCAAACCTTAGTATCGTAAATGTCTGCTACCTGAAATTTTGTGGGGTCAAGCTTGTTTCCTGCTCCCATACAGCTGATAACCGGCACGCCGCACCTTTGCGCTTGCTCAATAATTCCGAGCTTCGCTGTAACGGTATCTACAGCATCTATGACATAGGAATACTGCGAAAAATCAAATTCGTCTGCATTTTCGGGAAGATAAAAGCACTTCCTGACTTCTACCTCTGCATTAGGATTGATTTCGAGTATCCGTTCTTTCATGGCATCCGCTTTATACTGACCGACTGTTTTTCTGGTTGCAATAATCTGCCTGTTTAAATTGGTCAGACAAATCCTGTCATCATCGATTAGTACGAGGTGACCGACCCCGCTTCTGGCAAGTGCTTCTGCAGCATAACCACCGACGCCTCCAATGCCGAATACGGCAACACGGGACTCCGATAAACGCTCCATTCCGTCTTTTCCAAGCAGAAGCTCTGTCCTTGAAAACTGATTCAACACTATCTATTGTCCTCCTGCTAACCTATTTCTTTAACAGCTTGTTTCAATTGTTCGAGTGCTTGCTTCAACGTAGCCCGTGGGCAGGCGATGTTGATTCGCTGAAATCCTTCTCCCGCCGCTCCGAAGATAGCACCGCTGTCCAACCAGAGCTTTGCCTTGTGGATAATCATATGCTCCAGTTCCGGGACTGTCAGTCCCAGTCTACGAAAATCAAGCCATACAAGATAAGTTCCCTCTGGCTCTATCATGCGTATTTCCGGCAGCTCCTGATTAAGATACGATTTCAGATAGTTGATATTTTGCTCCAGATAGTCGATAACGCCATTGTGCCATTCCTCTCCGAACCGATATGCCGCCTCTCCGGCAGTCAGCCCTAAGGTGTTCAGCTGGCTGTAACCGGAAGCGGCAATTTGTTTGCGGAATACCTCCCGCAATTTGGGGTTGGGAATAAACAGGTTGGACACCTGCAAACCGGCGAGATTAAAGGTTTTCGCAGGTGAAGTGCAGGTGATGGAAATCTTCTCAAATTCGGGTGCCAGATTAGCGAACACCAGGTGCTTGTTTTCCCCATAGACAAAATCCTGATGAATCTCATCGCTGACTACCAACACTCCGTATTTCAGACAGAGTTCCCCGATTCGTAGCAGTTCGTCTCTTTTCCAGACACGTCCCACAGGGTTATGTGGACTGCACAGAATGAACAGCTTGACCTGATTATCAATAATTTTCCGTTCAAAATCGGCAAAATCAATATGATAGCGATTATCTGAGTCCAATACCAGATCGCTACTGACCACCTGCCGGTCGTTGTCCTCAATGACTTCCTTGAACGGGTAATACACCGGCTGTTGGATGAGGATGCTGTCTCCTTTTTCTGTGAATGCTTTCACTGCCATTGCAAGTCCAAAGACTACACCCGGCGTTTTCACCAGCCAGTCCTTCTTCACCTGCCAACCGTGCTTGCGCTCCATCCATCCTGCAACCGCTTCAAAATAGCTGTCTCCGATTTCAGTGTATCCGAAAATCCCGTGAGCTACTCTCTCCTGAAGAGCATCCAACACATAACCGGATGTAGGAAAATCCATGTCTGCCACCCACAGTGGCAGGACATCTTCGGGCTTGCCTCTGCGCTTCGCAAAGTCGTATTTCAGGCAGTCTGTATTGTGCCGGTCAATAATTCGGTCAAAATCCAGATTTCGTTCTCCCATAGCTTTTCTTCTCCTTTCAGTGCGATGCTTCAAAGGAATCCATCGCCTGCTTTAAATCCTGAATCAGGTCCTCTTTGGTCTCAATGCCAACCGACAGGCGCAGAATCCGATCTGTGATGCCGTTTTTCTGTAACACATCCGCCGGTACATCGGCGTGCGTCTGAGTGATGGGATAGGTCAATAATGTCTCTACGCCGCCCAAGCTTTCTGCGAACGGGATCAGCTTCGTATTCTTGAGAATATGGAGTGCCATCTCCTTGGACTCCACCTCAAAGGTAATCATACTGCCAAAGCCGCTTGCCTGTCTCCTACATATTTCATAGGATCGAGTGCCGGGAATGCCGGGATAACAAACCCTATGCACCCTGCATTCTCTCTGAAGAAATGCCACAATGGCTTGAGCATTTTCCTGTGCCCGTTCCATGCGGATGGGAAGGGTTTTGATGCCTCGCAAGATCAGCCAACTGTCGAATGGAGCCAGTCCGGAGCCGACTGTCTTGAAAATATAACGAAATTTTTCGGACAGCTCTTTGCTTCCTGTCACAAGAAAGCCTGCCAATGTATCGTTGTGTCCACCGAGGAATTTTGTCCCGCTGTGAAGCACGATGTCCGCTCCAAGGGTCAGAGGCTTCTGGAAATATGGTGACAGGAAAGTATTATCCACAATGAAAAGCAATCCGTGTCGCTTTGCTATCTCCGCCATACTGCGGATGTCTATTACGTTCATCATAGGATTGGTGGGAGTTTCAATCAGAATTGCCTTGGTGTTCTCCTGAATATATGATTCCGCATCCTCTTTTGTGCAGTCAATGTGGCTGAATGTAATGCCGTTTTTCTGGCTTATTGAGCGGAACAGACGGATGCTCCCGCCATATAAATCAGCGTCTGTAATAATGTGGTCTCCCGGACGAAACAGTTCCATCAATGCGGTCATTGCCGCCATGCCACTTGAAAACGCCAGAGCATCCACTCCGTCTTCCAGAGAAGCGACTACCTGCTCCAACTGCTGTCGGGTTGGATTTTGCATACGACTGTAATCAAAGCCTGTACTCTGACCCACTTCAGGGTGGGCGAATGTGGCGGTCTGGTAGATAGGAAAGCTGATTGAGCCGGTCTTGTCCCCATCAAATTTTGCACCGTCTCCGTAAATACACTTTGTTTCGATACCACGTTTCATCTATGATGCACCTTTCGTATATTCATTGCCTACCATTTAAGTAGGCGAACCACTTTATTATAGCCTACAATGATGCCAATGTCAAGCGGCAGAGCTCGCAGATATTGTGCAGAAGTGAAAAATTTTTGTAACGCCTATTAAACCTATTGACATAGTAGGTTATTGATGATATAATAGTCCGCATCAGCATATTAAAAATTCAGAGTTCAAGTGAGGCATTGTATGGTTTACAAATTTGATTACTACTTTCCTGCCGCATCGCAGGTCAGACGGATTCATCTGTATCTTCCTGATGACTACGATTTCTGTGGCGAAAGGTATCCGACGCTCTATATGTTTGATGGTCACAATCTGTTCTTCGATTTTGATGCCACCTATGGCAAATCACTTGGACTGAAGCAGTTTCTGGATCATTGGGGCAAAAAGCTTATTGTAGTAGGGATTGAGTGTTCAAATGACGATGTGCAAAGATTACATGAATATTGTCCGTATCATATATACAGCAGAATCTATGGTGAGGTGTGGGGACGAGGTGACGATACCCTTCGTTGGATTGTTGAAGACCTGAAGCCCTACATAGACAGAACCTATCGGACATACCCGTTTCGGGAATCAACCGCAATCGCCGGCTACAGCAATGGTGGCATGACTGCGCTTTATTCAGTACTGCGTTACAACCGCTTCTTTTCAAAAGCGGCGGTGATCTCGCCCTCTCTGTTACCCGCAATGGAATCCTTTGATAAAGAGATCAGGGAAGACAGCCTGTCTCCGGATACCAAGGTGTTTTTTAGTTGGGGTACTGCAGAAGACACACCTGAGCGGGTGCAGAACATTGCTGATAGCATCTGTTATCTCGAAGCGAAGCTTATGGAAAAACAGGTGCAAACGTATCTATATTGTCAGCAAGGTGGCGTGCACAACGAAGCAAGTTGGGAGATTCAGGTTCCCACATGGATGCAATTTTTATGGCTGTAAGGAGTTGAAACACATGAATGTAATTTTTATCTCGCCCAACTTTCCGTCGCATTTCTACAATTTCTGTGACCGCCTGAAAGCTCTTGGGGCAAATGTGTTCGGAATCGGCGATTGCCCATGGAACGACCTCAGCGACAACTGCCGCAATTCTTTGACTGACTATTACTATCTGCCCAGTCTGGAAAGATATGATGATGTTTACCGTGCAGTAGCCTTTTACATATCCAAGTATGGTCGGATAGACTATATCGAAAGTCAGAATGAATATTGGTTGGAGCTTGAAGCCCGACTGCGTGCTGATTTCAACGTCCGCACCGGCTATCTGCCGGAGGAGCTCGAAGACGTCAAGCTAAAGTCACGGATGAAGGCGGGATATTCAAGAGCCGGTGTCAGAACAGCGAGATATGTTCCGGCAGATTGTGCAGATATATGCCGACAGTTCGTTTCTCAGGTGGGCTATCCTGTAATCGTCAAGCCGGACGATGGTGTGGGTGCGGCGAACACATGGAAGCTCAGTTCCGATGATGAGCTTGAGAGGTTTATCTCCGGCAAGCCTGAACAGCCGTACATTATGGAGGAGTTTGTACCCGGCCATATCGAAACATTTGACGGAATCACCGACAGCAGAGGCAACATCCTGTTCTGTTCAGGTCAGGTCATGGCTGTCACACCGCTGGATATGCTCCTTGGTAACGGGGAAAACGTGAGCTATACTCAAAATGTTCAGCAGACAGATCTGAGTGAGATAGGACCACGGGTAGTTGCCGCTTTTGGGTTACGCAACCGATTCTTTCATTTTGAATTTTTCCGTCTGGATGTTGATAAGCCGGGGTTAGGAAGCAAGGGAGACATTGTCGGACTCGAAGTGAATATGCGTGCACCGGGAGGATATATCCCGGATAAAATGAACTATGCCTATAATGTAGACGTTTATCAGATATGGGCTGAAAGCCTTATGTTTGATGAAAATCGTTCCTTCCCGGAATACCATTTTCAATCCTATGTGACCCATTTCGCGCAGAGTGACAAGGAGAGCTATGAGCATTCCCGGAACGAAGTATTTGGCAGGTATGGGGACAGAATACTTCTGGAGAATGCACCGCCATCATCCATCTCCGGCGGCATGGGCAGCCACGTTTATCTTATTCGTGCCGATTCGACAGATGAGATATGGGAACAGGCGGAATATATACTTTCCCATAAAGCCTGAACAGTCATGAAAGGAATGACACCGAAATGCTACACATTGACACACCGGAACTACGCAAGCTATTGCTCTCTGGCAATTTTGGACTGGAGAAAGAAGGTCTGCGGGTGGACGAAAACGGATTTATGGCTCACACGAGACACCCTTTTCCGGGTAATAAGCATATAGTCAGAGACTTCTGTGAAAATCAGACCGAAATAAATACACCCGTCTGCGTTGGCTATCATGCCGCAGTTGAGAGCCTTAAGGAATACACCCGTGAAATTCACAGAACCCTGGCTTCGCTTGAGACCGGGGAATATCTCTGGTCTTTCTCCAATCCATCGTATATCCGGAATGAAGATGACATACCGGTGGCGCAATTCGGCGGAGTGGAATCCTCAAAAACCTCATATCGAGATTACCTGTCACACAGATACGGGCGATACAAGATGGCGTTTTCCGGTATACATGTGAACTACTCTTTTAACGAAGAGCTTCTGAGGGCGGATTTTCAGCGCAGTGGATTTGAAAGCTTTACAGAATATAAAAACGATCTTTATCTGATGTTAGCCCGTAGAGTTGTGGCATACGGTTGGATTTTAGTGTCGATAACGGCGGCAAGCCCCTTGCTCGATAGCTCATATGTGGAAAAGAACGTATTTGACGGCGACGTCTTTCAGGGACTTGCTTCCGTTCGATGCAGTGAACTTGGGTACTGGAATGCTTTTGTGCCAATTTTCGATTATTCGAATATCACTTCCTATACAGAAAGCATCCGTAGATACGTCCGTGATGGCTGGCTGATGGCTCCGACAGAGCTGTATTATCCCGTTCGCCTTAAGCCGGCAGGGCTGAACCGACTTGAAACTCTTGAAGCAAATGGAATTGATCACATTGAGCTTCGTATGTTTGACCTCAATCCACTGGTTTATGCCGGTGTGGAGGAAAAGGATGTTGCATTTGCCGAATTACTGCTTGGTTGGCTTGCCGCCTCTCCTGATCAACCTGTATCCGAAAAGGATCAGATACAGGCGGTGCAGAATTTCAAGAATGCGGCGCACTACGACCTGAAAACTGTCAATCTTGTTACGCCTGCAGGTGAGTTCTTCTCCATTGCTCATGCCGCACGGAATTTAATAGGCTTTATGAGAGATTTTTACTGCGATTATCCGTCTGAAGTACTCGAAATTCTGGACTTTGAGGAAGCAAAATTTATAGATGCCGAGAACCGCTACGCATGGAAAATCCGCAAGGAATTTTCCGGCGGGTTTGCAAAGAAAGGTCTTGAGCTCGCAAAAAAGCGAAGGGAGGAGTCTTTTTATGTGTGAGCTGTTCGGTGTGAGTGCCGCAACACATATCGATGTGACTGACCTGCTCAGGGAATTCTTCTCGCACAGTGTGCGCCATCCGAACGGGTGGGGGCTTGCGACCTTTTATGGAAATTCAACCTCACTCGAAAAGGAGCCGGTTACTGCGGCAGACAGTGAATACCTCAGGCACCGGCTGTCACACAAAGTCGAAACCTGCGCCATGATTGCTCATATCCGAAAAGCGACCGTCGGCACAATGGATTATGAGAACTGTCATCCTTTTGTGCTGAGGGACTTAAGCCACCGTTGCTGGACATTTGCACACAACGGAACCATGTTTGACTGCCCGATGCTGGACGGATATTATCATGTGCAGGAGGGCAGAACCGACTCGGAGCGGGTTCTTTATTGCTTTGTGGATAATATCAACAAGGCGATTACTGCCGCCGGACGGGAACTGACAGATGCAGAACGGTTTTCTTTGATAGATAAGCTTGTCTGCCGGATGACGCCGGGCAACAAAATGAATTTTCTTTTCAGCGACAGCGAGTATATGTATGTCCACACAAATTACGCAAATTCGCTTTATTACCTGAATACGCAGGGCGGCACGCTGTTTGCTACGGTGCCGTTAGGTCATCACAGTTGGGAGCCGATGCCTTTCACCACGTTGTGTGTCTATCGGAACGGGGATTTGGTCTACACCGGCACTCGCCATGGCAACGAATATATTGATAATATTCAGGACACCCGCTATCTGTTTCTGGATTACTCTGCGCTCTGATTTCTGCAAAGTTCTTTTCGTCAACGGCAAGCTGACTGGATAGCTCCGATTGCTGAACTTTCATCTTCTCAAGATAATTGGTCATCTTGGAAAGCTTTCCTTCTGCCTGTTTCATCTCCGCATCATTCTGGCAACCTACCTCGTGCATCAGGTGATTCTTTCGGGTTTTCAGTTCCTCAATATCTTCAGTGAGAGTTGTAATCTGCTTATTAAGCTGAACATGCTTTACGGGGCTGAAAATGCTTGTGTTGCTTTTTTCAGTCTGATATGGTATACTGATTGCTATGAGCGAGTACAAATTGGAATTTCTGGAGAACTGAAATGAAAATCAGACTTATGAATATAAAAGATTATAGTGCCGTCTACCGATTATGGATGTCATGTGCCGGTATGGGTTTAAACACGATTGACGATACCGAAGAAGGGATAAACAGGTTCCTTGAGAGAAATCCTGACACTTGTTTTGTAGCAGAAGATAAAAACGGCATAATCGGAGCTATCCTTGTCGGAAACGATGGACGCAGGGGTTATATTTACCATACGGCAGTATTACCTGGCTACAGGCGTCAGGGGATTGCAACACAACTTGTAGATACGGCAATGGAGGCTCTGCACAAAATCGGCATCATAAAAGTAGCTCTTGTAGTATTTAATAGAAATGAAACAGGAAATACTTTTTGGGAGAGCATGGGATTTACTGAGCGAGATGATTTGGTTTATCGAAACAAAGTATTTTTTGAGATTGAGAGGATTGATACATGAGTTGCGGCTGAAAAAGTGTCAAACCTTTTAGAATATGGTTTTATATAGATGTTCATCCGTCTATTGTAACAATCCCGATGATGTGGGATTACAAAATGCCCTACGGGATTATTTACGCAAAGCACACGTCTAAAGCTGTGGAAGTATTTGTTGCGAAAATCAGAGAAAAATTAGAAAGTCAAAGAGCTACGAATTGAGAAGTGCAACCATTAAGGGCGAGGAATGAAACCCTCGCCCAATTTCGTCAATAGGTATAATGTTTACAAGAGTCGTGGGAAGAATAAAGATAAGGATGGTGACACTGATGCCTGAGAGTCAGAACGTAGAATGGAAAAGCAAGTGGAAAGACGAATATTTAGAGTGGATTTGCGGCTACGCCAATGCACAGGACGGCGAAAGAAGATTTAGAGATTAGGATTGCCAACGAAAAGATTTCAAAGCCGAAGATAAGCAAAGAATTTATGACATTCTGGCTTCATCGCTTCCGCAAGCTTGATGTAAGTCAAAAGTCCCACCGCAAGATGCTGATAGACACGTTTGTCAATTCAATCTATCTGTACGATGACAAAATTCTCTTGGCTTTTAACTTCAAGGATGGTACAAAGACAGTAACATTTGATGATGTGAAGGATGCCCGGAACAAGTATGGGAATGGTTCGGATTTGGATTGGAGAACTACAAAAGAAGCCCGGAACATAGTTCCGGGCTTCTTCACATTTTTCTTCACCTGATGCAATCAAGTAAAGAATATTCCGAACCCGTTTCCGATTGGCAAATGGGTTCGGATTTTTCTTGTATTTCGATAAGTATGAGGAAATCTACTTCCCAAACGGCGCAGTTAAGAGACCGGAATCGAAACCACGAGGACCGCATAAGAAGAAATCGAACAAGTGAGAAACAGGCGAGGTAGTTCAGGATGTTACCTTGCCTGTTTTGGCTTCTGTATTTTCTTTCTCACACTGTGCCTTCCATTCAGCAAATTCCCGTTGCCCTTCTTCACTTTCAAATAAAGCTACAATGTCAGGATAGATGCAACGTGCGATAATTTCTATTTCCCTCTGCGGGATACCGGAGTTGTTAATCAGTTTCTTGCGTCGGCTCAATGAGTAGTGTCCTTTCTGCTGAAGTTTCGGGGGATTATTTTTGTCCCTTCACTAACACAGACAGTGATATCTTATCGACAAGCTGTTTTAGTTTTTTCTCGAAAAAGTTTTTTGAAGAGCTAACCCCGATTATTCCCCTGATTGAGAATAATCGGGGCTTTTCATTTTATGGTATTTTAAAAGCCGGCGAGGTTGCTCAAATTGTTGCCGGACATTCGTGACAATCTCTCCGAAAACCTGAACTACACTCCAACAATCGTCGATGATATAATTTTGTTATCTACTTAAAATGAGTTTGGAGGGTTATCATGACTGACGATGCCGATAAGATAAAATCCGATGCGGTGACGGAGCGAGCGGGAGCTATCCGAAGGGATGCGCCTGTAGACGATGAGTCTGTGTCCACAACAGCACGCAAAGTCAGGCATGAAGACCGTTGCCATTTCTGCATGAATCTTGTGAGTAAAGGAACCGGAATTTGCAATGATTGTGCCGGCAATAAGAAGTTCTCGGAATACAAGTCTGCGGCACACCATCTGCCTCTCGGAACCGTCCTCAAAAGTCAGTATCTTGTCGGACGGGTTCTGGGCGAAGGCGGCTTCGGCATTACATATATCGGCTGTGACCTGACGCTTGACATGAAGGTCACAATCAAGGAATACTATCCCGTCGGACTTTCTATGAGGCAGTCCACAATGTCTCTGAACGTTTCGAGCTTCACGGGTGCCGTCGATAGCTTTGAAAAGGGCAAGGAAAAATTTCTGGGTGAAGCCAGAATAATGGCACGCCTCACCAAGCAGAGCGAGGTTGTTTCGGTAATAGACTATTTCGAAGAGAACAACTCAGCCTATATCGTAATGGAATATATCGAGGGAGTCACCCTCAAAAAGCAGACAGAGCTTCGTGGAGGAAAAATCCCTTCCAGAGAGCTTTTTGCAATGCTCGAGCCGATGTTCGGAGCTCTTGGGACGGTTCACGATGCCGGTCTTATCCACCGGGATATCAGCCCCGATAATCTTATGATTGAAAACGGCAGGCTTAGGCTTATAGATTTCGGCTGTGCCCGGGACGTTTCCGAAAATTCCGAAACCCAGACGCTGACGCTGAAGCACGGCTATGCGCCTCTGGAACAGTATCAGCGCAAGGGTCAGGGACCGTGGACGGACGTCTATGCCTTTGCCGCTTCCATTTATTATTGCCTGACGGGACAGATTCCCGTGCGTTCAGTCGACAGAATTTCCGAAGACGAGCTCGTCCCGCCCCGCAAGCTCCACGCCGACATAACCGAACAGCAGGAGAAATCCATCCTTCTTGCTCTCGGCGTCCGACCGACTGACAGATTCCAGTCGATGAAGGAGTTCCACGACAGCCTTTATGACGGCGTGTCGATAAAGCGTTACTGCTCCTCCTGCAAAAAGCAGATTGGCGACACCGCCGCTTATTGCCGCTGGTGCGGCAAGCCAGTCAACGAGTGGGTCATGAAGACCGCAGACGATAAAAAGCTCTTCCCGAGGCTCAGGCTCTTTGGCAGGAAGAAGCAAGCTGAAGAAGCCGAAATCACTCCCGAGGACATGCCGGCGTTTGAGGAAAAGCTTTCCGAAGCCGACCTGCCGGAAGAACCGGTCGAAGAAACTGTCGGGGAAAGCGAGGAGAAGTTATGTACTGCGAAAGATGCGGATACAAGCTCCGCCGAGGAGTAAAAAGCTGTGCCCAATGCGGAGCACAGACCCCCTACAATCGCTCCCGCTCGGCAGTCCTGATTATTGCGACGGTTTTTCTGACAATCGCCGGATTTGCGGCGGTGATAATTGCCGACAACGGCAATGAGATGCCGGTCATCATCGTCGACATATTGGCAGTCGCGGCAATCCTCATCGGGCTTTTCGTCGGAGTAAGGCGTGGCTTTCTTTACGGAACGTTCTCGACTGTTCTCCTTGCAATCGTCTTTTCGGTAAGCGTTTTCTCGGCACAGACTCTGGCGCCGCTCATCTACGACGGTCTTATAAGAAATTCGATTTCCGATTCGGTGAATAACGCAATTTCCTCCTCCGATCCGCTTGAGCATGTGACAGATTCGGACGATGAAATCATGAGTATGATTATCGGCAACGATTTATTCACATCCGAAAGCATCATCAATTCTGCCGGATTTGTTGTCGGCGAGAAAGAGGTCGCCCAAGCCGTCAGAGATACAGTCAACGCTTATTTTGCCGGCAACGACGTGGGAGAGATTGTCGAATCCCGGATCTTCGAGCCACTCATAGTCTATTGCCTCGAAGTAATCCTCTGCATGGTGCTTGTGCTTCTGCTCCGGTTCCTGATGAGCTTGGTAATGAGGATATTCGAGCTTCTTGAAGGCATACATATCCCATACGCCCTTGACGTCATATTCGGAACCGTTGAGGGAATAGCCGGAGGTGCGGCATGGGTCTGCTATGTGGCGGCTTTGGTTGGCATAGCGATGATATTAATCATGCTTTTCGGCAGTGATTTTGATATCACTGTAACCGAAACGATAGAAAACACGGCGGTGTTCGGGTATTTCTTCCGTTTAGTCGAGCATCTCGGAATATGAATATAAGAAGAAAGATATCAGGAGACAGTTTTAGGACTGTCTCTTTTTTGTATTTTGTAAAGAAAAACTACGATTTTAATATTACGAATGATACAATTTAAATTGTCGAAAGAGCAGAAGAATTGTTCAAAAGAACTGTTCTGTAGGCATATGATTGAAGGGAGCATTCAGAAATGACATCACAGCAACTTTTCGGTCGAAGATCGGCTGATTCCCGACCGAGAATTCAGGGCACATGCGGATTCTTTTGCGGCAAGAGATATGCCTTCTCGGACAGGATTACTCTCGGGAGAAACCCAGGCAACGACCTTTGCTATCCGGTGAACACTCAGGGCATAAGCGGCTACCACTGCGAGCTTATCTTCCGCAACGGCAGAATCTATATCACCGACCTCGGTTCCACCTACGGCACCTTCATAAGAAACGGTCAGCGGCTTGCGGCAAACCAGACCGCCGAGCTTTTCTACGGCGACATCTTCTGGCTCGGCTCGGAATACGAAAAATTCATAGTTGTTGCAAAACAATGATGTGCCGAATCAAAACTACGAAAATAAACTCGAATTGAGTATAATTTGAACATATCAAAATATAAATCGGAGGTAAAATATCATGGCATATCTTATCGGTGTACTCATCGGAGGAGCGCTGGTTGGCACGTTGTTCGGACTCATTCCCTTCTTTATCGGAAGGTCGAGATGCAGGGACAATATGGGCACTCTTGCGATGATCTGTTGCTGTGTCGGAGGAATGATAAGCGGCGGAACGCTTGCGCTTCTGATAGCCGTCGGCTTCACAATCGCCGTACTGGTCAGCTCCCGCGACACTGCGCCCATTTCAAGAAAAAAGGCTTCCGCAAACGCGGGCGTCGTCTACTATAATAACAACAACGGCGGCACGGCTCCCGCTTCATACGGTTCGATAGGAGTCATGTGCATCTCCGGCTCATTAAAGGGAAGGGTCTACGGCTTGGGCAGTGGTCTTATGTTCGGAAGAACCTCTTCGAGCAGTGTCAGATTTGCGGCGAACGAGTCGGGCGTAAGCTCGAATCACTGCAAGATTTACCGTCAGGGCGACGCGATAATGCTCGTCGACCTCGGCTCAAGCTATGGAACCTATCTCGAGGACGGCAGACAACTCCAGAGAAATAACCCCGTTCCGCTCGGAATCGGCTCCCGCTTCTATGTCGGCTCAAGGAACAACACGTTCGAAATCGTGCAGAACTGAGCCCCACATTACAGTTTATGAGCTTGTGTGAGTATACGCACAGGCTAAAATAAAAAATACTATATTCAGGAGGATATTAAAATGGAAGTTCAGAACAAATTGACAAGATGCCCTAATTGCGGAGGTTACTATGACGCGGCTGTCCACTCCGTATGCCCCAACTGTGCCGGCGGAGCAAGCTCCTTCGGTGCAACAACCGCTCCCAACGTCGTAGGCGGCGGAGTCAGCGCCACCGGCGACCCCTTCGGTCCCACCGCTCCTCCGAGCGGAGGTTCAGGCTATGCTGATAACATGGGCGGCACAATTCCCGTAAAGCCCTATGAGGAAGGCAACAGAGTCGAAAGCATGGAGCCCACACAGATTGGCGGAATCAACGGCGGTATCCGTTCGGATGACGGAAGCTCGGTTGACCCCGTTTGCGGATGGCTTGTCTGCATCGACGGTCCCGAAAAAGGCACCGATTTCAGAGTTCACAACGGTTATAACTATATCGGACGTGAGATTGGCGATATCCACATCTCCAACGACCTCCAGATTTCCCGCGAGAAGCACGCAATGATTGCCTATGATGCCGACGACAACGCATTCTATTTCGGTCCTGCCGACGGCAGAAACATCATCAAGCTCAACGGTCGCTCCGTGTTCAATGCCGAGCAGATTCACGCTTATGATGTCATCAAGATAGGCACCACCAAGCTTCTGTTCGTTCCGCTTTGCAGTGACCAGTTCACATGGAAGCAGGGCGAGGATAAGGTAAACTGATATGGACGAAGTTACTAACGAAGTTGCAACGACTTCCGTCAATGTCGGCATGATTATCCTGATTGCGGTCTGCGTGCTCTTTGCCGCCGTAATAATCGGCTTGGTAATCAGCATTGTATTGAGAAACCGCAAGGACAGACTGGCTCGCGAAAAGGAAGCGGTGGAAAAGAGCTATCTTGCCGTTCCCCGTGTCGGAAAGCTCCACAATCAGGGCTCAAGAACATGCCAACAGGACAGCTTTACCGTTTCGCCCGCAGATGCGGCAAGCGGGATGGGAGTCCTTGCGATAGTTGCGGACGGCATGGGTGGTCTCAAGGACAGCGACAGGGTTTCGCAGCTCGCTGTCGAAACAGCCCTCAATACCTTTGTGGCAAATTCCGGCGAGCAGTTTGAGCCTCTTATGTGGAAGATAATCTTCGAGACCAACAAGGCTGTAAACAATATGCTCGGTCCGTCGAAGTACTACAAGAGCGGCTCCACGATGGTTGCCGGTCTCATCAGACAGGGCAAGTTCATGTGGTTCAGCATCGGCGATTCGAGAATCTATCTCTGGCGCGACGGCTCCCTGATTCAGCTCAACCGTGAGCACATCTATCGCCACGACCTCGAGCTCAAGGCTTCGAACGGCTCCGGCACAATTGAGGAAGCGTTTGCCTCAAAGGAGGCTTCGAGGCTCACTAGCTTCTTCGGTATGGGTGAAATAAAGCATGTCGACATGCCCGCATCTGCGATTGACATTCACGCAAAAGATAAGTATATTTTAATGAGTGACGGCGTTTATAACGCTCTGACTCAGGAGGAGCTTATCTCCTGCATAGCAACCGGCACCGCCGAGGAAACGGCGGAGGCTATTGGGAAAGCCGTTGCCGCAAAGGAATATTCCAATCAGGACAACTACACAGCGGTTGTTCTTGAGGTTTGATACGCGAACGCATGCACACGTGCACACATGCACACATTCAAAGGAGAAATCACAATGATAAGAACTGCAAGCTACACGAATATCGGCGGAAGAAACTGCAATGAGGACTCGGTAGTCGTTCGTGCTTCCGGTGACGGCGTCATTGCTCTCGTAGCCGACGGCTTGGGCGGACACGGCGGAGGCGACATTGCCTCACGTAAGGCTGTCGAAATCATCTCGGGCGGTTGGTCGGGCAAAGTCGACCTTGACAAGCTCTGCAATGACATCCAGACCGCCAACGCCGAAATTCTCAGGCTACAGACTCCGTCCTGCCGGATGAAAAGCACGATTACTGCTGTCAGCCATTCGGACGGCAAATGCGTCTGGGCGCACTGCGGCGATTCAAGAATCTATCGTTTTCATAACAACGTTCTCGAATTCCAGACTCTTGACCACAGTGCCTCACAGCTTGCGGTTTATCTCGGGCAGATAACGCCCGCTGAAATCAGGTTCCACGAGGACCGGAGCAGAATCATCCGTGCCCTCGGGCAGGAGGAAGAGCTGAAAATCGACACCGGCTCGCTCGACCTGATTGCCGGCGACAAATATGCGTTTCTCCTTTGCTCGGACGGGTTCTGGGAGTATGTTCTTGAGGACGAAATGGAATACGACCTCAAGCGTTCCTCCACCCCGGGCGAATGGATAAGAAGGATGCGCCGCCGTCTCAAGGCGCGCATCCCTTCCGACAATGACAACAACACAGCCGCCGCTGTGTGGATTTACTAAAACTCTCAGGAGGTAAAAATTATGTTTAAAAGGCTTTCCTGCCTTATATTGGCATTAGTATTAATGATAACGCCCCTCGCGGCAATCAACGTTTCGGCAAGCGTCGGCTCAGATGCTGCTAAGGGTACCGTATTGGTTTACGCTCAGTTCCTTGATTCAAACGGTGATGTCATTTACGATCAGCTTGGAACCGGGTTCGGCGTAGCTTATGAAAAGGGTTCGAAATCCGTCGACGTCGGAGAGGTAACCGACCTGTTCATCACAAACAGACATGTTATAACTTACGAAGACTATTCTGCAAGCGGAGATTATTGGGTTGCCGATAAGGTTTACCTTATCTATACCGATGATGCTTATGAGTATACAGAGTATTATGATTCAGGTTTATCATACGAAGGTTATAAATTCGATGCTGAGACGAGCAGAATGGTTTTATGTTCTATTGTTGGCTATACAACCGATGCCGATTGCGCTATTCTTAAAGCTGACAGTACCGCCGCAGGCAGAGTTGCACTCGACCTTGCCGAGTCAGCTGATGAAGCGTCTTCCGGCGACCAGGTTTATGCTGTAGGATATCCCGGAATAAGTGCAGATGTCTTCGATGTCAGCGAACTTCAGTATGCGGAGGCTCTCGGCTCATACTATATAACCCAGAAGCTTGACGGCACTGTATCCGGTGTAACTATTACACAAGGAATCGTATCAAGAATCGGAACCTCAGCCTTATTTACAAATTATACTGTACCCGTGAATGTAATCAGCATAGATGCCAGAATATCTCACGGCAATTCCGGAGGACCTCTGGTTCACGAAAGCGGTAAGGTAATAGGCATAAATACATATGGTATCACCGATGACGAAACCACATATTATGCAACCGATATCGCATATGCAATAGAGCTTGCCGAAGACAACGGTTATACCCTTAAAACCGGTTCCTCCGGCGTGAATGTAGCCCTCATAGTTGGCATCATTGCGGCAGTTGTCGTTATAATCGTTTTGGTTATTGTTATCGTCGCTCTCGCAACCAAGAAAAAGAAGCCGGCACAGCAGAATGTTGCTGTTACACCTGCACCCACTCCCATCCCTGCTCCGACACCCACTCCGGTTCCTGCTCCCGCACCTGTCAATGACCCGACAGCCAAGTATCCTCGTGTTCAGTGCACAGCGGGTGCTTTGGTCGGAAAGCGTTATCCTATTACGGGCATACTCAGAATGGGCAGAAATCCGAATTGCAACGAGATTATCATCCCCGGCGATGCAAGCGGTGTAAGCGGCGTTCATTGCCAGCTCGAATATGTAAGCGGCATCGTTTACCTCAAGGACCTCGGCTCCACCTATGGCACATATCTCGAAGGCAAGGGCAGACTCGCCGCCAATCAGCCGATGCCCGTCAAGGTCGGCGACAGATTCTACCTTGGCTCGAAGAACGAGATGTTCGAGATAGTCAATAAGGGAGGAACGAAGTAACATGAAAATGTGCTTTGTAAAATCATCCTGTACAGAAAGCAGATAGTTATATGTTCACAGTGATTTATCAAACGGCAGGGAGGGAACGGAATGTTTAACGAGATGACTTTGCCCTACGGCTACAAGTTGCAAAATTGGGATTATAGCTATATAATTGATAATGTACAGGGTCAGGGCGGCTTTGGCATTACATACAGCGCACACCGTGCCGAGGACAACCTGCACGTCGCAGTCAAGGAATTCTTCCCGAATCAGCTCAATCTGCAAAGAGCATCCGACGGAACCGTTCACGCAGGCATGGACGTTCAGGAACTTTATCAGGGCGGTATGAACAGCTTCCTTGACGAAGCCAAGGCTCTGGCAAAGCTCAGAAATCTCCCCTCGGTGGTCAAGGCTCTGAGCTATTTCCAGGCAAACGGGACGGCATACCTTGTCATGGAATTCATCGACGGCACATCCCTTAAAAATCTTCTCAGAAATGAAGGACCGGTCAGTGCCGAAGAATTCCTGCCCAAATTCAGGGTACTGATTGAAGATATCGAGAAGATGCACAAAACAGGGCTCCTTCACCGCGACATCGCACCCGACAATATCATGCTCGATAACGACGGCAATCTCAAGCTCATCGATTTCGGAAGCGCACGTTCGATGGAGGATGGCAAGTCGATGAAAGTGTTGCTCAAGTCCGGGTTTGCTCCTGTCGAGCAATACATGAGCCGTGGTCAGGGCACATATACCGACGTTTACGGCATCTGCGCTTCGATTTACTATTGCCTCACCGGCAAGGTTCCGCCCGAGGCGATGAGCCGCCTCGACAACGACCCGCTTGTTCCGCCGAACCAATACGGAGCGGGACTCACCGAAAGACAGCAGGAGGTTCTCCTGAGAGGTCTTGCGGTTCAGCCTCCGACGGCTAAAACGCCCGGAAAGAATCCCCGTTACAGAACGGTCGGCGAATTCATCAGGGCGTTCCCGTGGGAAGAGACGCAAAAGCCCAAGCCGGAGCCTGTTATCTTGGTTGAGCCGGGACCTGAGCCCATAGTTACAACACTCGATGACAATTTCACGATTGACCTCGACAAGGACAAAACCACCGGCTCGTCCGGCAACATGGTTTTGATTATCTGTGCGATAATCTTCGGAATCATCTTTATAGTGGGCTTCTGCGCCATGTGCGAGGGAAGCGTTGCGGGTGCTGTGTTTGCGCTCGGCGGCTTGGTCGGACTGGTCGCGCTGATTGTCAGCATCTATAGGAACAGCAAGTGGAAGGGCTGATTCTATAAAAGGAAGTGTCAGGGATGAAGCCCTTCAATCGGGACCGCATCCCTGCACGACCAAACCCAACGAGTATTATTGATTATGGATAAAGGAGCAGATATAAATGGATGAAGTGAGATATTGTCCATACTGTATGACACCTGTCAAGGAGAACGGGGTTTGCCCCGCCTGCGGACTGACGGAGGGAAGCTATGTTCCCGCACCGCATCATCTGCTCCCGGGTACGGTTCTTCAGGACAGATACTTAATCGGCAGAGTCCTCGGTGAGGGAGGCTTCGGCATTACATATGTCGGGCGTGACACCCGCCTCGGGCTTAAGATTGCCGTCAAGGAGTATTATCCCGTCGGAAATGCCGCGAGAAACAATCAGGAGTCCATCACGGTAACCAGTTCGTCAAGAACGACAGGCACCTATGAAAAGGGCAAGTCGAAGTTTTTGCAGGAAGCAATGACCATGGGCAAGCTCGAAAAGGAGCCGCAGATTGTCGGTGTCAAGGATTTCTTCCAGGAAAACAACACCGCCTATATCGTCATGGAATACATCGAGGGCACAACCTTGAAAGAGCTGACCGCTCAGCGTGGCGGAAGAATCCCTGCGGATGAGATTTTCGAGATGATAAAGCCGATGTTCGGGGCGATTCAGCACATGCACGACCTCGGGCTTATCCACCGCGACATAAGCCCCGACAACCTCATGCTCGAAAACGGAGACATCAAGCTCCTCGATTTCGGCTGTGCCAAGGATGTCACCGACAGCTCGCAGGTCAATCAGCAGACCCAGACCCTCATTCTCAAGCACGGCTATTCTCCCTTTGAGCAATACCAGATGAGCAGTAACCAAGGTCCGTGGACGGACGTCTATGCCTTCGGTGCCTCAATCTACTATTGCCTCACGGGCAATCCACCGCCACGTTCGACCGACAGAATCATGGGCGACAACATCGTCCCGCCTCACAAGCTCGGCATCAAAATCACCGAGCGGCAGGAGGACGCTTTGATGAAAGCTCTTGCCGTCAGACCGGTTGACCGCTTCTCTTCGATGAATCAGTTCCAGGGCGCACTCTATGGCAACACCGTCGAGACGGTTGTCAGCGAGAAAGCCCAGAAGAAGGGGCAGATTCGCAAGCCTAAGCAGAAGAAGACGGCGCCCGCTATGGGGCTTACCGTCCGGGAAAAGCTCTTCGACAATCCCGAGGAAGAGCAAGAGGAGATTTCGGCGGAGACCGAGCCCGTCAAGGACCCCGACAGAATTCTTACCGCCGAGGAAAAGCCCCTCTTCGTCACCGACGAAATAGTCGTCCCGAAGGACAAGCTCGAGGAGAAAAAGAAATCCGGAAATAAGACTGTCATCATCGCCGTCGTCGCCATCATCCTCGTAATAGCCCTCGCCGTAACGGGCATAGTCTGGGCTATAGTCGGGTCGAACAGCAGTAATAACAACAGCGACAGCGGCAACTCTGGCTACTTAACCGAGAAGTGGTTCAGGATTGAAGGCGTCGCCATCGACTCCTATCATGAGGGCAGCGTGAGCTACGACGCAAGCACCAGAACCATCGAGTATACGGAAGCCAAAGCCGCCATCGGTTGGGCATTCGACGAGGGAGCTACCCTTGATTACATCGAGGTCAACCTCTCCGAAAGAAACGTCGGCGTGAACCTCATCGTCAACTACTCCGACGGCACCCTCACCCAGACCGGCTATAAATTCACCAACACCATGTCGCTTGATATCGACTCAAGCAAGACCGTCTCCTCGATAGTCCTCCGGTGCGGTGAAGACGCGGGAACGGTGGTTATCTCTTCCGTCAAGACAAATGCGGAAGACGACGATGAGGAAATCGTCGCCGAAGACAGCTTCACCGCTTGGTCGCTTGATGTCGACGTTACCGTTCTGACCTTCGGAGAGGGAAGCGGAGTTATCGAAGAAGGCGAGACAGAGCTTCTTGAAGAATTCTATGCCGCAGTCAATCAGGATGGCGCCTATGTCGCCGTAACCGCAGACTCGGCAGACATCAAGCTTGCCATGAATATCGGCTTAGTCGGTTGGCAGTACGTCGAAAAGTGCACCGCAGTCCGCAACGACGACGGCACCTATACCACCTATTTCGAGTGCCAAAGCATAATCGACCTCGTTTCCGACCTCGGTTTAACCCTCGAAGATATACGTTGTGTCTATATCGACAGCTTGACTTGGGAAGAGAAGATACATGTAACCAAGATTGAGGTTGTGGATGAAGCCTTCTTCTTTCCGATGAATATTGATATCACCGGCGGTGAGGGCGAAGTCTGGTATGAGGTCTACGCCTACGGTGACGAGGTCAGCGCTCAGCTTATTGTCCCGTCACCCTATCACCAGATCAAGACTCTCAGCATAACAGACATCGACGGCAACGTCGTTGACTATACCATCAATTATTTCGGCTGTGACTCTTATGACGGGGTTGGAGAAGTCATTCACTGCGACTTCACGTTTATCATGCCCGTCTACGGCGCAAACATCTCAGTTGAGCTCTATGACCCGACCGAAGAGCTGTCTCTTACTACGATAAAAAGCTACAAGGGCTATGACTGGAGTGCTATGAACAGCGATGAAGCAGATTTTTCTGATGAGAATCAGTACGCTTGCATTTACTACGACAATCAGGAAACTTATTGGAGCAATTACGTAGGAACTATCCATGTAGGCGACCCGAACGGCGATTATGCTCAGGTATATATCGTAATGGCTCATGATTGCGGATACGAGTATGTTCCGCTCACAGTCCTAAAGCAAAGAGCCGAAGAGCTCGGCTATGACGTTTCCGATGGTTTCTTCTTCTGGATAGGAGTGGAGGATAAGGACATCGTCAACATTGATTTGGCTACAACAGGCAAGGTCGAAACCGTCCTCTACTCAGAAAAAATGACCGACAGCGATATGCTTGACTTCTTGCAGGATTACGATTTTACCGACCCAGAGTTGTATTTGTACATATATTACGACCTCGTGGATGATGATTACATCGGTTGGGGTCCTGTGGGAATCAGTACTCCTAACTGGGATATCATTATCGGTGGAGCAAATGGGAGATTTCTTGGGGCTGATGAAAGCGGATTTATAACCGTCTCGTTAGTAGAAATTAAGGAAGCTTTCGAAGATGCCGGATTTGATGTGAGCGACGGTGTGCTGTTGAACTGGTGGGCAGATGATAATAATAACGATGATGATCACTACGCCAACCTCACAGAAGTTGCGGTTGTCCGAGTCAGCGGCTAAACTCTTTCAGAAAGGGCGATTTATATGAGTAAAGACAAGGTTAAAAAGTGCGAGTTTTGTGGGAATGAATTGCCGGAGAATGGGGTTTGCAGGGTTTGCGGGCAGGCTTTGTTCTCGGGGCTCGGGACGTTTTATTTCGGGGTGACAAGACGGGAGTGCTATGCGCAGACCGAAATCGTCCTCACGGGCAATGGGTATCTGATTGTCAGAAAGTCGGGAAGCGGCGCGGGAAGTGCCGCAGGAGTGGCTTCGTTCGGAGCAATCGGGGCGCTTGTCGGAGGGCTTGCCGATGCGGCGATGCGCTCCGCCAATCCGAGAGCCTATTACGATATGACCGAGATTTCCGTGGTCGAGAACCCTTGCCCCATGAAGGGCTGTAAGCCGGAAAGAGTCTTCCGGTTTGTGAGCCGCGACGGTAGAGACTTCCTCCTCGGCTTCCAGAAGAAACCGGCTCAGAAGTTTTTGGAGGCGCTCGGGCGCGTCGGAATCCGCATGACGGATATGTCTTCGGCTGAAAAATCAAAGACCGCTTGCCGCAATCCGCTTGTCGACAAAAAGACATTCGACAAGAGGGTCTGCGCTTCGGCAGGAAGATTCATAGAGCTCAGGAGCGACCAGTTCATGGCGGAGTCGATTGTCGACAGTAACCCGTAAACAAAAATCAAACCCCAATCGTAAATCACGGTTGGGGCTTTTTTTTATTTGGCTTTGGATTTGGGTTTATAGGTTTTGGCGCCCTCGATGTATGAAATCTCCAGAACGTCCGCATAGGTGCAAAGCGGCTCGTCAGTGAGCATGCACATCAGGACGAAGCTTTCGTATGGGTTGGTGACATACAGCTCGCCCATCGAACATTCCGCCAGAATCCAGTTGGTCGACTCCATAAAGGCGTTGAACCGGGACAGGTTGTTCATGTAGACGTCGCCCGATTGCGAATAGATGAAGAAGTTGAGGGTGATAAGGTCGAAGCGGTCAATCTCGATTCTGTCATTGAGAACGTCGTGGATGTGCTGTCTGCTGAACCGCTTGCCATAGAATGCCCTGTTGAGCGACGAGGTCTTCGCCGGCACGAGGTTGCCGTGCTTGTCGGTGGGCACCGCCGAGCAGATGACCTTTTCGATGTCGCCCTCGGTAATGTCCTTCGGCGTGTAGTAGTGCCTCGAGGCTTGCTTTTTTGCGATGCGGGCGCATATCTCCTCGTCCGAAAGCCTTGGGTCACGGGAAAGGGTCTGCTTATAGGCATACATCTCCCGGCTGAAGGTCTCATCCTCCATCTGGTTCTTTAAATTGGCAACGAGAAGCCGAGCCTTGTTATAGAGCTCGTTGAAGTTCATGCTTGCCGAGACACTCATGCGGGAATTCTTCTTGTCCCTTTTCAAGACGGAGAGATAGTACATGAGGTCCTCTTCCGTCTTGACGGTGAAGAGGTGGCTCCGGACGAGCACGGTTTTGCCTTCGAGGATGTGGTCGAGCTCGTCATATGTAAGAGCCGGAAGCCGGAGATATTTCTCCCATATCCTCTGGTAGCCGTCGAACCCAAGCCCGTGTTGCAGGCAGTACCAGCAAACCGTTTCGAACGGGTCCTTCGGGTTGATACAGCTTTCGTGAAGAGCCTTCTCAAGGAAGTTGTTGACGTCGTCCTCGCTCATCGAAAGCCCGAACCCGAGAAGAAATACAACGCTTCTCTTGACCGTCTGCTGTGTGAGCCAGTTCTTCGCCATGGTGCCGAGCCTCGTGGTCTTCGAGTCGAAAGATGCGGGCGTGCTGTTAATCTGGAACTGCTCGCAGATATATTTCTGATAAACCTCGACAGGCGTCTGGGTATAGTCGCCCGACAGCCCCATTCTCGTGTGCAGAAATCTTTTCAGATAGTCGCAGAACGGCACGGCGTCAAGGTTCTTTGACAGTGATTCATAAATGACATCGGTGTCCTGCTCGGGGAAAGCCGTGGAATCAACCGAGTCGTAGAACGACTCCCACGCAATTTCCGTGAACTGAACATATTCGTTTTCAAGCCCCAAGCCTTCACCTCCCTACAGCAATTTCAATACTTTCGGATGAAAAAGTTCCTGCTCTGTTCTCCCGTATAAAAATACTATCTTATTATATCACATTAAACCCCTCTTGTCACCTACTTTTTGGATAAAAGCGAAAAAAGGCGTGATTCACCTTTGCAAAGACACTGGAGCCAGATACGCCTACGTCAGACAATAACTCGAAGTGAGTTATTTTCGACAGGCAAATCTTGCTTTTGAAAAACTTATCCCCTCATTAACACGGATTTCAAACCACTTCTGAAAAGCTACTCGAGAAATCTTTTGAATTACGGTAACATTCAGCATATGCTGAGTAATCGTAGATACATAGGTGAATACCAGTACAGAGACATAGTTATACCGGATGGAATTCCTGCACTTGTTCCAAAAGACTTGCTTGACAAAGTTCAGCAAAAGCTACCTTGCCTGTTTTGGTTTCTGCATTTTTTCTCGTGTTGTGTTGACTTTTCAATTTATATCTGCTACAAT
>JAJBSV010000010.1 GCA_020861185.1 Ruminococcus sp.
TCCCGAGTTTGTCAAGCCTTTTTTAAAACTTTTTTAAAAGTTTTTTCGAGGCTTGATTTTGGGGTTAAAGGTGCCGCCCTCACAGGCAGCTTTTGTAGTATATCACTTTCAAGACTGAATGTCAACCCCCAATTTTCACTTTGTCGAAAATTCGACCTTTTGCACAAAATTGCGACTTCTATATAGTCAACATGCACAATCGGGCACACTTTTCTCACCCATTATATCCATTTTCTTTCAGGAATTATCCCGAATTCGTGCGCTATACTAATTCCAAAAGCAAACGAAAGGACTATATATAATGAAATCTATCACTTCAAAAGTCAAGTCTCTTATTATAATGGTGGCGGCACTTGCTCTTACTGTTTCGGTATCCGCAACAGCAACCATCGGCGGAGGTCTCTCCCAAGGTTTGAGAGTCGGCTCCTCGGAAGCTCTCTCGAAATTAGGTTCCGAGGGTTCGGAGGTCACTGCGATTCAGGAAGCTTTGCAGGAGCGAGGGCTCTTCTCGGGCGAAGTCACCGGCTACTACGGCACCAAGACGCAGACGGCGGTCAAGCGTTTCCAACAGCAAAAGGGCTTGACTGTTGACGGCATCGCCGGTCCCGAGACCCTTGCGGCGCTCGGAATCAGCATAGGCTCCGTTCCCGAGGCAACGGAATCCAATATAAATCTATTGGCGCAGATTATCTCCGCTGAAGCCCGTGGCGAGCCATATGAGGGACAGGTCGCAGTCGGCGCGGTCGTCCTCAACCGAGTTGAGCACCCGTCATTCCCGGACACCATCTCGGGAGTAATCTATCAGGAGGGCGCATTTTCGGCGGTCGATGACGGTCAGTTCTGGGAGCCGGTCGAGGATTCCTGCTACGACGCTGCCCGCGACGCCCTCAACGGCTGGGACCCCTCCGGCGGCGCAATCTACTATTATAACCCCGACAAAACCTCGAACGCATTCATTACGTCAAGACCGGTGATTACGAAGATTGGGAACCACTTGTTCTGCTCGTAAAACCCCTCCACCGGCTTCGCCGGTCCCCCTCCCCTTTCAGGGGAGGCTTTTTTCGTTCTTATAAAAGTTTGTGAGAATACAAAAAGGCTCCCCTGAAAGGGGAGCTGGCGCCCCGAAGGGCGCCTGAGGGGTTTCCGAAAATTACTTCTTTGCCTTAATCTCTTCCGCAACCATGCTGACAAACTCATCCATTCCCATGGTGGTGGTGTCGGTGTGGTCTCTGCGGCGGACGGAGACGGTGTTTTCCTCCTGCTCACGGTCGCCGACGACGAGCATATAAGGAATTCTCGAGACCTGAGCCTCTCTTACCTTATAGCCGGTCTTCTCGGCGCGCTTGTCGGCGGTGCATCTGATGCCCTTCGCCTTGAGAGCTTCGATAATCTTATCGGTGTACTCGTTGTTGCGGTCGGTAATCGGGAGGACTCTGACCTGCTCGGGAGCAAGCCAAGTCGGGAACTTACCGGCGTAGTGCTCGATAAGAACGCCCATGAATCTCTCGATTGAGCCGAATACGACGCGGTGAATCATTATCGGGCGGTGCTTCTGACCGTCGGCGCCGATATACTCCGCCTCAAACTTCATCGGGAGCTGGAAGTCGAGCTGAATGGTGCCGCACTGCCATGTTCTGCCGAGGGAGTCCTCGATGTGGAAGTCAATCTTCGGTCCGTAGAATGCGCCGTCGCCCTCGTTGATGGTGTATGGAAGGTTCATCTCCTCGAGAGCCTGCTTGAGTGCGTCGGTTGCGTGCTCCCAATCCTTGAGCTCGCCCATGTGGTCTTCTGGCATTGTCGAAAGCTCGACGGCATACTTGAATCCAAACAGACTGTAGACCTCGTCGATAAGACGGACAACGCCCTTGATTTCGTCGGTAATCTGCTCCTCGGTCATGAAGATGTGGGCATCGTCCTGGGTGAAGCATCTTACTCTCATAAGCCCGTGGAGCTCGCCGCTCTTTTCGTGACGGTGAACAAGTCCGAGCTCGCCGATTCTCAGAGGCAAATCCCTGTAGGATCTCGGCTCCGACTTATAAACGAGCATTCCGCCCGGGCAGTTCATCGGCTTGATTGCGAAATCGGTGTCGTCGATGACGGTGGTGTACATATTCTCCTTATAGTGATCCCAGTGACCGGAGGTCTCCCAGAGATGACGGTTGAGAATCATCGGGGTCTGAACCTCGACATAGCCCTCACGGGTGTGGAGCTCGCGCCAGTAGTTGATGAGCTCGTTCTTGATAATCATGCCGTTCGGAAGCATGAACGGGAATCCGGGTCCCTCTTCACTCAGCATGAAGAGCTTCATTTCCTTGCCGATCTTGCGGTGGTCGCGCTTCTTAGCCTCTTCGAGCCTCTGGAGATATTCCTCGAGGTCCGCCTTTGAGGTGAACGCGGTGCCGTAGATACGGGTGAGCATCTTGTTCTTCTCGCTTCCGCGCCAGTATGCACCGGCAACGGAGGTCAGCTTGAAAGCCTTGACCTGAGAGGTATAGGTGACGTGAGGACCGGCGCAGAGGTCGACATATTCGCCCTGCTTGAAGAAGCTGAGTTCCTCGTCCTCGGGAAGGTCGTTGATAAGCTCGACCTTGTAGGGCTCGTTAAGGCTCTCCATGAGCTTCAGAGCCTCTGCTCTCGGAAGGGTGTATCTCTCGAGCTTCAGGTTCTCCTTTGTGATCTTCTTCATCTCGACCTCGAGGGCGTCAAGCTCCTCCTGCGAGAAGCCGCCTTCCTTGTCGAAGTCATAGTAGAAGCCGTCCTTGATGGAAGGACCGATTGCGAGCTTGGTGTCGGGATAGAGCCTCTTGACAGCCTGCGCCAGGATATGCGCCGCAGTGTGTCTGAGAGCGCCTCTTCCGACCTCGTCGTCAAAAGTATGCTCCTCAATGTGCCCGTCGTGGAAAATTACTTTCATTTTATATATTCCTCCTGCAAAAAATTTACTAATCAAAAACGCCCTGTCCTGACATGTTTATGTCAAAACAAGGGCGCAATAGCGCGGTTCCACCTTGATTTATCGCTTATGACTTTGCAAAGCAAAGTCTCGCCTTATATCGCAGGCATACGGTGAGCTTACGGACTTCGTCCCTCACTCACTGCTCCGGGGTGGTGTCCGTAATCCCGGTCGCTCCATGCTTTCACCACTCGCATGGCTCTCTATACCGACCAAAGACAGGCTTCCCCATCAACGCTTTACTTTCTATAGTGTAACACTGAGAGATTGATTTGTCAAGAGGTATTTTTACGGTTGAAAGCGGAATTTTAGTTTTTGAAGTTTATTGACAGGAGTCAAGTCGTGTGATATAATGACTACAGCAAGAGAGCGAAAAAGTTGCATTCTGCAACTTCAAACGGCTTGACCTTTTACATTTGTAAAGGGAGGTGGCTTGTATGACCTTTACCGAAGTTATGCTTCTGTTGAGTTTCATCTCGTCCATCGTCTTTGGGATTCTCGGTTTGACGACCGGGAACAAAAAGAAATAGTCGAGAACTAGTGTGAAAGCCCCGACCAATTTCCAATCTTATAATGCGGTCTTGTAACTGCATTTTTATAGGTTGAGTCGGAACTGTCGCCACAGTTCCGCTCTCTTGCTACTATTATACCCCGTCGCTGTTGATTTGTCAACAGCTTTTTTTATTTCAGTATTGCTGTCGCCTTCGGACCGATAAGCGACTTCTCGATTTTCTTGTCTTTATCCCCGACAACTATCTTCTGGAGAACGAGATTCTGCTCCATGCCGTAGATGCGGAGGGTGTGCTCGCCGGATTCGAGAGTGCAGACATGCTCCGCCGTTCTGCCGGCGCGCTGGATGGTGTCGTCCCACTCGGAACTCGAGCCGGCTATATAGCCCTCGCCGAGGGTGTCTACAACAGCAATCTCCACGCCGTCGACCCGGACGCCCATATTGAGATGGTTGCCGTGGTCAAACGACAGATTGCAGTTCTGTCCGACATAGAAGGTGAATTTATACTCGCCGTCCGATTCGACTGCGAAATTATAGTCGAGCCATGCGCCCTCGCCGGCTTCGAAGTTTTCGGAAAGCGAAGGGAGCATCTTCATCGAGGACTTGCCCTTGCCGTAGCCGACAAGCTCGGTAAATTTAACTTCGCCGTTCTTCGACGAGCCGCTCGCCGCAAACTCGTTCGAATTCATGACGGTGAAGCCGCAACTCGGCATATGGAGCTTCGGGAGCTTATATCCGCTCGTGTCGACGACTTTTGCATTTACAGCAATCTCAAGATTGTTATATTTCGACCGAAGAGAGATGTTGCCGGTCTTCGATTCGCCGAGCTTCGACCAGTCAATCGAGACGGTGAACGCAGTGAACTCGTCATATTCGCCCTTCGTCTCGCCGCCGATTACGATAAAGTCGTCCGACGGGATGATTTCGTAGCGAATTGTTTCCGTGCCCGCATTTGTGAGGGTGACTGTGTAGGTCTGCTTTGTGGTCGATTCAAAATCGGGGAGCGAGAAATGCCCATAGCGGCAACCTCTCCTGATTTCCGGCAGACCCGCAATCATCACCGATTCCTTGGTGGGTTTGACGGTGTGTGGGATAATCTTGACAGCCGATTCGGTGTTCCAGCTCGAATAGTTCATGTGCGAGCGTGCCGTGACGTTGCCTAAGATATCGTCGTGGAAGCTCTTCATATAGTCGGGCGCACCGAGCATGATTCCGTGCCACTTACTGGTACCGCTGAACTCCTCGCCCAAATCGCAATACTTTTCGGAAAGCTCTTCGTCGTACTTAAGATACTTTTCGATAAGAGTTGCCAGAGTGTTCGCAACCGTCGAGCCGCGACCGGCATAGAGCTTGTTGAAGCCGAAGAGAATCTGGATTCTTGCGACGTTCGCGCTCGCAACTGCGGGATAATATACCATCTGATAAAACGGAATATAGCAGTCGGAGCTCTCGGGGATTTTCCCGAGGAGTGCATCAGCCCTTGCGATTATGTCCTCCGCAAAGCCGAGTTTTTCCTGCGCCTCGCCGTAATAAAGCGGGCTGTAGCTGAATTCGCCGTCGGCGTGCAGTGTTTCCGGCTTGCAGATGCCGTTCAGCCATGTATAGTCATAGAGAAGCGAGGCGATTCCCGCTATCTCTCTTTCGCCAATGGTTTCATCCGCCGCAAACTGCTCCCTCGCCCATGTTTTCAGATATTCATCGCAGTTGTTGGGATTACTTGAGCCGTAGGTCTCGAAGTCGTATGCAAGATTCATGAAGTACGAAAGCGGAAGCTCCATCGGTCGGATGTCGCCGACGTTCACAATCCATGCGTCGTCGATTCCGTATTCATATGCGGCGGTCAGGTTCTCCCATGTGCGCTGAAGCGGCGTTGTGTTGATCCACATCGACGTTTTCGGCGCTCCGACATAGTCGAAGTGATAGTAAAGTCCCCAGTTGAACCTGTCGCCTTCGCCGAGCTCGGGGAGAGTGCGGAGATAGCCGTTATTATCCTCACAGAGCATGACGATTCTGTTGGTGTCAGCTCCCAAAAGTCCGGTAACGTCGGGGTCGTCACGAAGCCCCTTGCCGACGGCTTCGGCAGGGTTATCGCGTGATCCGCCGTACCAGCAGTTTTCGACTTCTTTATAAACGGCTAACAGCCTCGGGGAGTTCTCAACGCCGTGATTCGTGAGAATTCTGTCCTGAGTGCGGAGGACAGCTTTCAGAAGCTCGATATTCTCTTCCGTGGTGAGGGTGTGATTCTTGTCGTCGATGAGGACAGAGTCGTTCTCGCCACGCATTCCGACGGTGAACATCGTGTTCAAGCCGCCATTACGATAGATTGCGTCGCTCCAGAACTTCTCGATGTTGTCCGGGTTCAGCATATAGTTCCAGACCTTCTGCCCACGGTCGGTCTGAATCTTCGGGTCTTTATAGGTAATATTGTTGTTCCAATAGCCTTGGAGCTTGCCCCACTCCTCGCCGCTTCTTGCCATCGGCTCGTGGTGGGATGCGCCGACCGTCACTCCGTATCTGTCCGCAAGGACGGCGTTTGCAAGCGTCATCGGATACTCCCCGGACTTGAGATAGCCGGGCTTTTCGGTTGCGGTGTCGGTTTTGGGCTCGTTGACAGGAGCATTTTCGTGTCCCGGTTGGTCGCAATACATCAAGCCGCCGAGCTTATGGTGATACTTTTTCTCGAGCTCCGCGAACCGGGAACCGGGCGCCACACCCTCCATGCCGTCGATTGAGAAGTTGTTCGACCACATTGCTGGCCACATATAGTTACCCTTGAGCCTTAAAATCAGCTTGAAGACCTCGTCATAGAACATGTAGTTGAGTCCCCCGAAGTGGCTGTCGGCGAAGCCGTTGAAGCAGGGGTTTTCGTCGTTCATGAAGAAGCCTCTGAAATTGACGGAGGGTCTCTTCGAGACGGTCTCGAGCTCGGAAACCGAAACAGTGGGCTCACTGTGCTTCTTCGGCTTGACGTCCGCCCACCATATCCACGGGCTGACTCCGAAAATGTCTTCCGTGATGTGGAAGATGCCATAGATGGCTCCCCTCTTGTCCGAGCCGGCGATGATAATCTTGGTGCGCTCGCCGTCATTCTTAACTCTAATCTCATATCTCTCCCAGTCGGGCGACTTGAAATTGCCGCATGACGGAGAAATTGCCCAGTCGATTCCCTGAGCCTTGATATTCTCATCCGAAACAAGCCCTGCCATCAGGTATACCCCCGACTCGGGCTCGTCGGAAACTATTTCGGGGCGAGAGCCGCAAAGGGCTTCGATATCGTCGGCATAAGCTTCGGCGATAAGAGAAAGCCCGTCAAAAGCGGAGCCCGACTTATCCACATAAATCGGCGCCGCACCCATGGCGTTCCCGAGAACTATACTATTTATATTGTCAGAAAGCATATTTAACCCTCCATAGCTTTAGCTGTAGGCACAATAAGCGATATTAAACGAAATCATTATACTATAGTGCGCCACGGGTTTCAAGTCAAATCTGTAAAAAAGTAAGATAAAAAATACAAAAAGAAAAACCACCTTTCGGCGGTTTCTCTCTTTCTGCAGGTTGTGAAGCAACCTGTCAGCACAAAATTTATCTGAGGGCAAAGAAATTAGCTTTATAAGTGTCAGGCAACACTATGCTTGAATCAAGCATAGTGCTTTACTCTGTCTTCAACCTCCGCACGCTTCGCGTTGTTGAAGCGGTCGAGGGTTCCGACGAGGTAGCCGGTGATTCTTCTGATTCTCTCGAAGTTTGCGGGTGCAAAGTGATACTCGATGTCGACATAATCACCATCGGGGCAAAGAGTCATTTCGTCTATTACCTTGCCTTTGTGGATGCTTTCAGCGCGTGAAACGTACTCAGAAACTTCTTCCTCGGTCATTTCGCCGATTACGTTTACCTTCATTTGACTTCCTCCCTTGTGGTATTATTTCTTAGAAACATCAGCCCATAAATCTTGGGTTCGTATTCTATGATAACACAATATCTTGAGGTTGTCAAGAGGATTTTGAAGAATAATTTGAGTTAGCCCATAACTACACTTACAGAGTGCTCCGTTCCCGCATCAAATACGGGCAGAACGTTGCCTGAGAGGCGAACACCGTCGCAGACGATGGACTTGACGCCCTTCGAGATGTTGTCGGGGTTCTTGACATCTATATTATAGACACAGCCTCTGTACTCGCGTCTTACGGTGAAGCCGTCCCAAGAAGTCGGAATGCTCGGGTCTATCTTCAAGCCGTCCCAGTCGGGAGCGATGCCGAGGATATACTGCGAAATCGCTACGAAGTTCCATGCGGCGGTGCCGGTGAGCCAGCTATTCTTCGCCTCGCCGACGACGGGAGCGTCTCTTCCCGAAACCATCTGAGCGTAGACATACGGCTCGGTCTTGTGGATCTCGGAGATGTCCTCGTTATATGCAGGTGAAATCTTGGAATAATATTCGAAAGCTCTGTCGCCGTGACCGACATATGCCTCGGCGCAGATTACCCAACCGTTGTTGTGGCAGAAGACGGAACCGTTCTCCTTGTAGCCCTCGGGGAAGGAGCCGATTTCGCCGTACTCGACGTAGTATCTTGAATACGGAGGATAGAGGAGTACCAAGCCTTGGTCGCAACTGAGGTATTTGTTGACGCTCTCGAGGGCACGAAGATCCTTGCCGGAATCCGCACCGATGCCCGCCATGACGGCGAAGCCCTGCGGCTCGATGAATATCTTGCCCTCGTCGCACTCCTTGGAGCCGATTTTCCTTCCGAAGTCGTCATATGCTCTTACGAACCATTCGCCGTCCCAACCATATGCCAATACAGCGTCAGCCATCTTTTTCATAGCGGTTTCAGCCTCGACTGCGTCGTCTTCGAGACCGCGTCTGCGGCAGATTTCGACATAGCCGGGGATTGTGAAGTTAAAGAGCGCCGCAACGAACACGGATTCCGCGACCTTACCGTCCTTGGATGTCGTAGTCTGGAAGCTCTCACCGGATTCGGTCGAGAAGCAGTTGAGGTTGAGGCAGTCGTTCCAGTCGGCACGCTGAATCAGCGGCAATCCGTGAGGACCGAGGTTCTCGGCAACACGCTTGAAGCTCATCTTGAGGTGGTGGAACATGGACTGAGCCTGCTCGGGGTCGTTGTCATAGGGGACGGACTCGTCAAGGATTGTCCAGTCGCCTGTTTCCTTGATATACTGAACGGTGGAGAGAATCATCCAGAGCGGGTCGTCCGAGAAGTTGCCGCCGACCTCGCCGTTGCCCTTCTTGGTGAGCGGCTGATACTGGTGGTAGCAGGTGCCGTCTGACATCTGAGTCGACGCAAGGTCGATGATTCTTTCTCTTGCTCTGTCGGGGATCTGGTGCATGAAGCCGAGGAGGTCCTGATTTGAATCTCTGAAGCCCATGCCTCTGCCGATGCCGCTCTCGAAGTAGGAAGCGGAACGGGACATATTAAATGTAACCATGCACTGGTACTGGTTCCAGATGTTGACCATTCTGTCGACTTTGGTCTCGGGAGTGGTGACGGTGAACTTCGAAAGAAGCTTGTCCCAGTAAGCCTTGAGCTCCTCGAGAGCCTTGTCCGCCTTCTCAGCAGTGTCGAACTTCGCGAGCATTTCGTGTGCGACGGTCTTGTTGAGGCTTCCGTCGGGCATGAATTTCTGGTCAACGGGGTTCTCGCAATAGCCGAGAACGAACACGAGGTCCTTCTCTTCGCCCGCTTCGAGGCTTACGCTTACGCAGTGAGAAGCGACGGGTGCCCAACCGTGAGCAACGGAATTGCGGGGCTTATTCTCGAAGACTGCATCCGGCTTGTCGAAGCCGTTGTAAAGCCCCAAAAACTTCTCTCTGTCGGTGTCAAACCCACTGATGGGAGCGTTTACGGAGAAGAAGGCATAGTGGTTTCTTCTCTCACGGTATTCGGTCTTGTGATAGATGGTGCTGCCCTCAAGCTCAACCTCGCCGACGCTGAAGTTGCGCTGGAAGTTGTTGGCGTCGTCGTTGGCGTCCCAGAGGCACCACTCGACGAACGAATAAAGATTGAAGTCTTTCTTCTGGTCTGAGGTATTCTTAAGTGTGATTTTATGAACCTCGCCGTTGAAGCCGATGGGGACAAAGAAGGTCTCTGAAACCGAGATTCCGTTCTTTGCTCCATTTATAATAGTATACCCCATTCCGTGACGGCAGGAGTAGCTGTCGAGGTCAGTCTTCACAGGCGACCATGACGGGCTCCATACGTCTCCGCCATCGTTGATGTAGTAATATCTGCCGCCCATGTCGGCAGGTGCGTTGTTATAGCGGTAACGGGTGATTCTGCGGAGTCTTGCGTCGCGATAGAAGCAATAGCCACCGGCGGTGTTGGAAATCAACGAGAAGAAGTTCTCGGTGCCGAGGTAGTTGATCCAAGGCCACGGAGTCTTCGGCTCGGTGATGACATACTCCTTGTTTTGGTCGTCAAAATAACCGAATTTCATATACGTTCTCTCCCACTGTTATAGTTTGGAATTACGCAACTAAGCGTTCACAGTAATTATACTCTTTTTGGTTGCGATTGTCCATATCTCTTGGGGCATTTTTATCAAAAAATGAATAAAAAATCGTCCCGTGTGCAAGACTAATCCTGCACCGAAATTTCGGGAAGCTCTTAATGTTAAGGAGTGAGTGATATAAAGATACTGGACAGAATCGCCTTGTTTCTTCTTATCGTGGGAGGCATCAACTGGGGACTGGTCGGGATTTTCAAGTTTGACCTTGTCGCCTACCTCTTCGGTGGCTCGGCGGCAATTATATCGAGAATCATCTATATAATAGTAGCCGCCTGCGCCATCTGGTGCGTGTCTCTCTATTTCAGGAATACGAGGCTTATAGAAGAATAACACACGTTGAGGCAAACCTCAACGTAAAGAGATTACTCCGCAATCTCCACAAAGCCGTTCACTTACATAGTGGGCGGCTGATGTTTTTACTTCCGATAGCTTGACACATTCCCTCTTTCCTTGCTATAATAAAATCATCAACATCAGGAATTCTGATGACAGAAAGGGAAATTACTATGGGTTTATTCACAAAAGGCGCTTCGGAATATCGCAAGGGGCTGAAAGCCGAGAATGCCAAGGATTACAAAACCGCAGTCCGGCTTTATGAAAAATCTGCCGAGGCAGGCTATCCGCTGGGGTGCTATCGGCTCGCCATTTGCTATGCCAACGGCACGGGCGTTGCAACTGATTACGAAAAGGCTCTTTCATTGGCAAAGGAAGCCGAGCTTTACGATATCGACTGCGACATAGACGAGGGGCTCATCGAATTTATCTCACAGATGGAAAAGAAGGTTGCGGAGAAGAAAAAAGCGGATGAAGCTGCCGCAAAGAAAGCTACAGCCGAGGCTAAGGTTCACGAAGAAGAGCAGAAACAGGACGAGCTTATTCTGAAATCGATGGATGAATTCCCCTTAGAAAAATATACTCCGGAAGAAATGTTCAGAATGGCTTTTAAGTTTTACGAGAGCCAGGAGTACGAAAAAGCTCTTGGAATATTCTTGAGATATGCGGTTGTCGGTGTTGCACAGGCTCAATACATCTGCGGGCTGATGTATCGGGACGGCGAAGGAGTGGAAGTGAGCAAGGAGAGGGCTTTCTTCTGGATGGAAAAAGCCGCCGAAAACGGTTCCCCCGAAGCTCAGTATGACATTGCGTTTATGTGCTCCAACATTAAAGACGGTCTGTCCTGGTTGACGAAGGCATATAATCAAGCTGAGAATCCCGATATCAAGAAAAAAGCAGAAGAGAAGCTTAGAGGCTTCGGCATTCCGATTGAAAATCTCTGACAAGTCTTCCCTCTTCCGATTTGCACAAAATTCCCGATATCGTATCTTGTCGATATGGAGATTTTTCTTAATTTTCTGTTAAGGCAAAATTTTTAGCTTGACTTTAGCGATGGCTTGGTGTATACTACACCTATATTGGTATTTTGGGATTGAAAGCGGTTGCCGCTTGTCCCGTGGAAGAGTTTAAAGCATTAGGGGGAGTCAAATGGCTTCGCAGACACAAAATGACAGCAATAAGGATTATGTCGAAATAGACCTTATGCGCCTGATGAAGGCGGTATGGCAGAAGGCGTGGGCGGTTGTTCTGGCAACGCTTTTCGGTGGCATCATCGCATTCGCGTTTGTTACACTGGCGGTAACTCCGCTTTACGAATCAAAGGTACTTATGTACGTCAACAACAGCTCGCTCGACCTGAGCACCACAAGCTTCAGCATATCGTCCTCCGATATCTCGGCTTCACAGAGCCTTGTTGATACCTATGCGGTCATCCTCAGCACAAGAACCGTTCTGAATCAGGTTATCGAAGAAGCGGATCTTGATTATGACTACGACGAGCTCGTCGAGATGATTGAAACCTCAGCCGTTGACAGTACCGAAGTATTTCAGGTTGTTGTAACCAGCCCCGACCCCAAGGAAGCGGCTCTCATCGCAAACACGATTGCCGAAGTCTTCCCTGACGTCATCGACGACATCGTCGAGGGCTCCTCCGCAAAGATTGTTGACTATGCGGTTGTCCCGACCGAAAAGGCTTCTCCGAGCGTCACGACCTACACTCTCGTAGGTGCGCTCATCGGATTCATCATCTGCGTCGGCGTCATCGTGGTTCTCGAGCTTATGGACAACCTTATCCACAACGAGGATTACCTTCTCACAAACTACAAGAACATTCCTGTACTCGCCTCTATTCCGGATATGGACATCACCACCTCTTCGAAGAGCGGTTATGGCTACGGTTACGGCGGCAGTCACTCACATAATTCCAAGTCGGGAGGTAGCGCGAAATGAATGTAAAACGTCCCGAAAACATAACGCCTGCAACGTCGCAGACGGCTCTGACTCCGGAACAGCAGAGAATCGGCACAAACCTGAGCTTTGCGGTATCGGAAGCATATAAGCTCCTCAGAGCGAATATCATGTTCAGTCTTCCGAACGACGGTGACAGATGCCGTATCATCGGAATGACGAGCTCGATGCCTTCCGAAGGCAAGTCGACAACGAGCCTTAACCTTGCGTGCTCCATCGCGGAGACCGGCAAGAGAGTCCTCGTTATAGAGGGAGACATGAGACTTCCCACAATGTCAAGAAGACTCGGCGTCCCGAAGGCTCCCGGACTTTCGAACCTTCTGGCGGGTCTCTGCTCGGGAAATGAGATTATCCACCACTCCGGTCTGGTCGACGGACTCGACGTTATGACCGGCGGAGATATTCCCCCGAACCCGAGTGAGCTCCTGGGCTCCGAGAGAATGGCAAAGGTAGTTGAGGCTCTTTCGAAGGGCTATGACTATATAATCTTCGATATGCCGCCGATTTCGTCCGTTTCGGATGCCTTGGTCATCTCGAACCTCGTTGACGGAATGTGCGTCGTCGTAAGAAGAGACTATTGCGACCAGCAGACCCTCGCGGACACCGTAAGACAGCTTGAGTTCCAGCATGTAAAGATTCTCGGCTTCGTCTTCACCTATTCCGAGGTTCTCAAGAAGAAGTACAAGAAGTACAAGAAGGGCTATGGCTACGGCTATGAATACGGCTACGGCTCAAGTGCTCAACATGCCGCAAAATCCGCAGGCAAATCCGCTTCAAGCGGGACCGGAAAATGATCGATTTCCATTCTCACATTCTCCCCGGAATTGACGACGGGAGCAGAAGCGTCGACGAAAGCTGTGAAATGCTCCACGAGTCGTTCAGACAGGGCGTCACAACGATAGTCGCGACCTCCCACTTCTATGCAGAGGAAAACTCGCCGAAGAGATTCATCGAAAGAAGAGCCGAAGCCTACGAAAAGCTGAAGCCGCACCTCGACGATAAGATGCCCGGGATTCTTCTCGGCGCAGAGGTCAAGTATTTCGAAGGAATTTCCCGGTCCGAGGATGTCGGACTGCTTAAAACCGAGGGCACAGACCTTCTTTTGGTCGAAATGCCGTTCATGAAATGGAACGACCGGGTTGTGAACGACGTCATTGAGCTTTCCTACTCGGGAGCAAGGATTATCCTCGCCCACGTCGAGAGGTACTTCCAGTTCGGAGCGGAAAAATATCTGCCGGAGCTCTACAGAAGCGGCATGTACATTCAGGTGAATGCCGGAAGCTTTGTCGGAAGCAGATTCAGAACAAAAAAGGTCATGAACATGCTCCGCGACGGCAAAATTCACCTTCTCGGGTCCGATTGTCACAACATGAGCAGTCGCCCGCCGAACATTTTGAGTGCTCGCAAAGAAATTTCTAAAAAAATCGGCGATAAAATGCTTGACAAATTAGACGAGATGAGTTATTATATATTACAAGAGTCGTCCACATAGGGCGAATCGTCCATTGTCGATGAAATAATCGACTCATCAACATATTCCACAAAGTTCGTATATCTCGTTCCGATATGAAAGAAGTCGGTTCGTGTATATATAAAAATTTAGTTTTTTGGAGGGCTAAAGACATGAACAAATTTATGAAAATTGCACTTGCAGTTGCTCTCGCAGCCGTAATGTGCGTATCTGCCGTTGCAGATACTGCTGTCCCCAGCATCCAGCAGAAGGCTGCTCCCGAAGTTTCTACAGCAACAGCTACCGACGCTGACGGTAATGAAGTTACCATCGACGCTGCAGAAGTTGTTGTAACCGCTTTCAGCGACGCTGATTCTCTTGATGCAGACACTCAGGAAGCTCTTACTTCCGCTTACGAGCAGATCCTCGAATCCGAGTCTCTCGAAGAATTGGTAGCAACCATCCCTGAGGGACACACTGCTGCTTACCTCTTCGACATCTCCGTTACCGGTGATGCTGCTGCAGTTCTCGCAGCCGGCGGTGCTGTAACCGTTACCATGGAAGTCAACCTCGGCGGTGCTTCTGAAGTTGCTGTTTTGCACAACTACTCCGGCAACGAGTGGAGAGAAGAACCTTCTGAGGTCGTTGGCACCAACAAGCTTCAGGTTACATTCACCTCTACTTCTCCTTTCGTTATCACCGTTAGCAGTGACAGCACCATCTTGGTTTCCGATCCTGCTGAAGGCGTCGTAGGAGATACCGGTGTTGATGTTTCCGGTGCTACTACTTCTTCCGCTATGCCTTATGTTGTAGGCGGCGTTGCTTGCATCGTTGTTGCAGGTGTACTTCTCATCGTTGCTAACAAGAAGAAGGTCAAGTAATTAAGAGGGAATAATAATGAAGTTCAGGGTGAGAAAAAACCTTGTCAAGGTGATTCTCTATCTTCTGTGCGTATTCTTTCTGATAGTAGGTATAGTGCTGCTGCTGAACGCTTGGGAGCAGCAGCACTATTCTAATGTCACCGACACGGAGGAAGAGAGCTCGAGCACAAGGGTTGAGTATAACGGAACAACCTATAAGCTCAACCGGCACATTGATACTGTGCTTCTGGTCGGAGTTGACAAGTATCTCGCCTCCACCAACAGCGACACTTATGTCAACACCGAACAGGCTGACTTTCTGATGCTCGTCGTCATCGACACAGAAAACGAATCCTACAAGGTTTTGCACATCAACCGCGACACCATGACCGACGTTCAAGTTTTGGGCGTAACGGGTGCTGTCGTATTTTCTTCTTATGAGCAAATTGCGCTCGCACATACCTATGGCTCCGGTCAGGAGGACAGTGCCGAGAACACGGTTGACGCAGTATCGAATCTCCTTCACGGAGTCGACATCGACCACTACATAACCGTCACGATGGACGCCGTTTCAATAATCAACGACGCTGTGGGCGGGGTTACCGTCACGGCGCTTGACACGATCAACGACGACATTGTCGAGGGCGAAACGGTCACCCTTCTCGGAGAGAACGCTCTTCTGTACGTCAGAACAAGATACGGTCTCGATGACAGCACCAATCTCCACAGAATGGAGCGTCAGGAGCAGTATCTGAGGGCCCTTATAGAGCAATTCAAGGCGGCGTGCGACGAGGATTCCGATTTTGCGCTCGATACGGCTATGGAAATCACTTCGTATATGGTCTCCGACTGCTCGGTAAACGACCTTTCGGGCTTCTACAGTGCGATGAGCGACTATGAGTTTGCCGATTACCTCACCATCGAAGGCGAGGCGGTCTTGGGCGACACCTATATGGAGTACTACGTCGACGAGGATGCTCTTTATGAGCTCTGCCTCGAGCTGTTCTACACTCCGGTTGAATAAGAGGATAAGACATTGAAGATACCTTCCAGAATCAGAAGTAAGCTTCCATTGATAATTTCGGCGGCGATTGTTATAATCACATTTGCCGCCCTGTTTATATTTTCGGGACAGAACGGCGAGGAATCCTCGAAGCTGAGCGGCGTAATCGTCGACTTTGTGATGAAGATATTTAAGCTTGAGACCGATGCCGCAACTGTCAGCACGGTTACCTTCATCGTCCGTAAGCTCGCACATTTTACGATATTCGCTATCCTCGGCGCAAGTTTATACAGCTTCACCCGTTCCCTGCTCCTCAAGCGTCCGTACATCTCGACATTGATTATCGGTCTCGCCGCGGCTACACTGAACGAGCTACAACAGCTCACATCCGTCGGCAGAACCGCCAGCCCCCGTGACGTTGCGATAGACTTCTCGGGAGTAATAGTCGGCAGTGCGATAGCCCTCGGGGTTGCGAGATTAATCACCCACCGCCGGTAAATAAAAAAAGACTGTTGACAAAACAGCCGTAATCGGGTATAATATAAATGGTGAGAGGTTACCTGAACCGTCATTCAGGTAGCGACTACTCTCCCGCAGTAATAACTTTGAGAAACATAATCGCACTTGACGCTAATCAGGTGCGGTTATTCTATTTATTTCGGCTTTCGCCTACGGCAATTCCAATAGCAAAGGCAGTCAGGAGAAGCTCCAAGACCTCCAAGATTATAGAAATAATCTCCATCGGTACCACCTCCCTTCACAGGGAAGAGCAACCACCTCTCACCACCGGAATTATAACATATATTTTGTTGCTTGTCAACGTTGTTTAGTATCAAAAGTTCCAAAATAAACCCCTCAGTCAGCTTTCCGACTGAGGGGTTATTGTTACTTCACAAATATCCTCGGCACCCTCTGCGAGATGCCGCAGACTATTTCGTAGCCTATGGTGCCGCAGAGCTCGCCGATTTCGTCGGCGGTGATGGATTCGTTGCCGTCTTTGCCGATGAGGGTTACAGTGTCGCCGACCTCGGCTTCCGGGATGTCCGTCACGTCAATCATCAGCTGATCCATGCAGACTCGCCCGAGTATCTTCGCACGCTTGCCGTGGAGAAGGAGCTCGCCCTTGTTCGAAAGAAGTCTCGGACAGCCGTCAGCATAGCCGATTGTGACGGTTGCTACTCTGGTTTCATGCTCCGTCTTATATGTACGCCCATAGCCTATCGTCACTCCCTCGGGGAGCGTTTTTATTTGCGAGATGATGGATTTTAATTCCATCACCGGCTCAAGCTCGACCGGCATCTCCCTCGAGAAGTCCGGCTTCAAGCCATAGAGCATGATTCCGAAGCGGACGAGGTCGCTCCTTGAGTCGTAGTGATACATAGCCCCCGCAGAGTTGAGGAAGTGGAGCTTGTCGATGAGGACGAGCCTTTTCTTCAGCTCGTCCCGGACGGCACAAATCAGTTTTATCTGCTTGTCCGTGAACCCGATATCCTCCTGCTTCAGGCTGTCGGCGACGGGAAGATGAGTGAAGAGCCCTTCGACCTCGAGCCCCTGCATTCTTACTATCTTCTCGGCGTCGTCGGCGATTTTTGAAACGTCGTCGCCGTAGTTAAGCCCGATTCGGTTCATTCCGGTGTCGACTGCGATATGGCACCTGACGCGCTCGCCCTTGGGAGCGTTGAACGAGAGCTTTTCGGCATACTCAAGGTCGGTTATCGTCTGGATGATGTCGTATTCGATTAGCTCCCCTGCGTCCTCGGGAGGGGTATAGCCCAAAATCAGGATTTCTCCCGCAACGCCGAGGTTCCGAAGCTCTTCTGCCTCGACAATATTCGACACGGCGAACCAGTTGATTCCGGCATCCTCAAGCCGGGGGATTATCCCCTCACAGCCGTGACCGTAGCAATTAGCCTTGACGGCGCACATTATTTCGGCGTCGGGGTCGATGAGGCTCCGACATTTTTCGACATTGCGCTCGAGCCTGTCAAGGTGGATTTCAGCCCACGCACGCCTTAAAACTTCTTTTTTCATTATGTATGCTTCCTCCTTGGGAATGCTGATTAGGCTTTTTAAAAGAATTTCCCCTTTTTACTTGCAAAAAGGTCGGTATTATGGTATGATTTTTATAGCTACGCAAATATTATGCGTCTTATTTGGGGGAAATATGGAGCCGATAGTTTATAACTACAATCCCGAGATTATAACCGACCGCCCGCACACCGCCTGCTTCACCGGGCATCGCCCCGAAAAGATTCCGTTTTATGAAGACGAAATCAGGATGCGGATGCTCAAATCCATGCTCATCGAGCGGATTTATCGCGCCGTCGACGAGGGCTATCGCACCTTCATCACCGGAATGGCAAGAGGCGTCGACATCTGGGGCAGAAGAGTCATCTACACCATGAAGCACCAGAGACCTGAGCTTGATTTAAAGCTCATCGGGATATCTCCCTACAAAAACGAGACGGAAAAGCTCCGCGGCACGGATATCTATGATTACGGAATCGTCCGGCAGGGGTGCGACGAGATGTACTATCTCTCGGAAGACTACTTCCAGGCGTGCTATCATCTCCGCAACCGCCTGATGGTCGACCATTCCAACCGCGTTATCGGCGTAATCTACGACTACAAAAGCGGCACGGGGAATACTATAAAAGAGGCGAAGCGTCAGGGCTTGGAGCTCGACATAATCGACCTCAATCACTGCGGATTTTTCGACGACGGTCAGACAAGTCTTCTGTAATATTATAAGACATACGAACCCAAATTGCAATAGCGGATTAAGTCGCTTTATACTGATAATTTGGTGATGATTTCACACGGAAAGACGGTGGTCAATATTAAAAAGCGTTCTTCACAGGCATCGGTCGTAATCATCTATCTTGCGACTATGCTCATATGCTTACTGCTGTTCGGCTTTGCCGCCGTAACACTACTTGATATATTCGTAACCCAGCCTGCTCTCGAGGCGGAAGCCGCCGAAAGCGGTACCTCGACCGAGAAGGAAGAGGAAACGGTCGACTATTCCGACGCCACAGAAACGATTCTCTTCGTCGGTGCCAACGGTCAGGACCTGAACGCAATAGTCCTCCTTCGGATCAATCCTCAGGAAGGAACCATTGCGATTGTCCCCGTCTCGAAATACACCATTGCGACGGTCGACTCCTCAAGCGGCACGATTGAGAACCTCTTCGACACGGGCGGAATCAGCTATCTCAAGACCGCTGTCGAGAACGCCTTCGGGCTCACCTGCGACAAATACATCAAGATTACGAACGACGGTTGGGCGGAGCTTGTCGAGTATACGGGCGGCATGACGAGCTATGTCTTCCCCGAGGACCTCTACTATAAGGACACGGAAACGGGCGACCTGACGAGCTTCTATGCCGGAAATTCGACCCGCACCCTCTGGGGCGACGACATTCGAAGAATCGTCACCTATCCGCTTTATTCAAACGGCGAGCAGACAACGGTTCAGGTCATCGGCGAGATTGCCGTGGCGCTCATAAACGACGCTTTCGAGTCAAACGCCGCAAGCATGAAGACGAACATCCAGAACATCTTCAACACTATCTACAATAATTCCGACACCGACATCACCTCGAAGACGTTTGCGGCGGTAAGAGACGCCTATGAGTATATGCTCGAGACGGCTTCTTCCCCTGCGACATACAGAATGCCGAGAGGCGAATGGAATTCGAGCGGCTATTTCGAGTTAGATCCCGAAGCGGCGGCGGAAATTCAGGAATATTTCGGACTTACGTCCGTTTTGGACGAATAGGAGGTCAGCATGGAAATCAGCACGGAAAACAGAGTCAAGGTCAGAATAATCGGAAGGGAGTACACCCTTGTGACGGAGAACTCGCCGGAGTACACCGAAGCTCTGGCGGAAAAGCTTGATGCACAGATGAACTCCATGCTCGCCGTCGGAAACAACCTGAGCGGCATTGACGTCGCAATCCTCTCGGCTCTCGACGCTATGGACGAGGCACAGAAGGCTTCCGACAACGAGGACAGCATGCGCTATCAGCTCGGCGAGTATGTCGCGACGGCGAACCGCTCGAAGCAGAGCTACGATGCGGCGAAGCGCGAAATTGCACAGCTCAAGAAGCGCATCGAAGAGCTCGAAAAGAAGCTGAACGAGAGCAGTCTGTTCTGATGAGTATCGGTAACATCAAGCCGGAGCTTCTGGCTCCCTGCGGGAGTATGGAGTCGCTTGCGGCGGCTCTCAAGTCGGGGTGCGACGCCGTCTATATCGGCGGTCTTAACTTTTCGGCGCGGCAGAACGCCGGGAACTTCTCGCACGAAGATATTCTTGAGGCGGTCGGAGAATGCCACCGCCGTGGCGTAAAGATTTATCAGGCGATAAACATCGCCGTTTTCGACAGCGAGCTCGAATCGCTCGCCGAAGAGATTAAATTCGCCTGTGATGCCGGAATCGACGGGCTGATTGTACAGGACAGGGCGGTCGAGCGAATCGTCCGAGAATCCTGCCCCGACATGCCGCTTCACGCCTCGACGCAGATGACGCTTCACTTCGCAGACGGTGTCCTCTGGGCGAATGAGCACGACTACAAGAGGGTCGTCCTCTCAAGAGAACTCGACCGTGAAACCATCCGGAAACTGTCCGAGCTTGGGGTCGAGACGGAAATTTTCGTCCACGGCGCACTCTGCATGTCCGTTTCGGGGCAGTGCTACTTGAGCGCGATGATAGGCTCTCGCTCGGCAAACAGAGGGCTTTGTGCGGGAGCTTGCAGGCTCCCTTTTTCGTCGACCGGAAAACCGAGAGACAAGTATGCCCTTTCGCTTAAAGATTTAACTCTGATAGAAGACGCAGAAGAACTGCAAAATATCGGCGTTTCGTCCCTTAAGATAGAAGGCAGAATGAAGCGCCCCGAGTATGTCTCCGCCGCAACGGGCGAATTCCGTGCGGCTCTTGACGGTAAAGAATATGACTATGAGCTCCTGCGCTCGGCGTTCTCAAGAAGCGGATTTACAGATGGCTACTATTCCGGCAAACGTGATTCAACCATGTTCGGCGCCCGCTCCTATGAAGACGTAACCGACATGACCGCCTCGCTCACCCAGATTCACGAAAAATACAAGTCAGAATGCCCGAGGTTTGAGCTCTCTATGAGATTAACCGTCAAGCGTGGCGAAAATGCCACTCTGACGGCAACCGACGGCGTAGAAACCACCACCTTCATGGGTGCCATCCCGCAGGAGGCAATAAACCGCCCGCTAACGACTGATGCCGCAGTATCACAGCTCGGCAAGCTCGGCGGGACGCTCTATCGAGCCGGTGAAATCACCGCTGAAATCGATGACGGGCTTATGCTCCCGCTTTCAGAGCTGAATTATTTAAGACGGCAGGCGGTCGAGCATTTCGACAAGATTCGACAAGACAGGCTTACTGTCATAAAAGACTTCACGCCCGCAAGCTATCTCCCCGAAGCCCCGGAAAAGCCGAAAAAGCCGGCTTCATGGTGGGTCTCGGTCGAAAAGCTTTCACAGCTTGAGCAGATAGATTGCGAGAGGGTTATAATTCCCCTGTCGCTTGCAAAATCATATATAGAATCGGGCAGAGACCCGAAAAATGCGATAATCTCGCCGCCACGGTTCACACTTCACGCTGAGAAAGTCGAAGCCAATTTGCGGGAGGCAAAAGCCCTCGGGTTCGACAAGGCGATGGCAACCAATTCGGGATATGTTTACATGCTCCCCCGGCTCGGATTCGAGACGGTCGGCGGGTTCGGGCTCAACATCACGAACTCGCTCTCGGCGGACGAATATGCCCTCGACGGGCTCTCAGCCCTGACGCTCTCGTTTGAACTCAAGGCGGCACAGCTTTCGGGCATCAGAGCCGCCGTCCCGAAGGGCGCAATCCTCTATGGCAGACTGCCGCTCATGATAATGGCGAACTGCCCTATCAAGGCGGAAACGGGATGCCACAACTGCTCCCACAGCCTCACCGACCGCACAGGAACTGTATTTCCGGTTCAGTGCCGCATGACGGGTGGCGAGGACTACAACGAGCTCCTCAATTCGAAGACGCTCTACTTGCCCGATAAGCTCGGCTATTTCGACATTGATTTCGGAATTCTTATGTTTACTGATGAGAGCACAGAAGAAATCAAGGCGATTCTCGAGGATTATAAAACCCAGACTCCCCGAAAATCCGGGAAAGAATGGACAAACGGACTCTATTTCAGAGGGGTGCTGTAATATGTCAACACTTAACCTACAAATAAAAAAGCTCCGACCGGACGCGATTCTGCCGCAAGCGGCGACCAAGCTTAGCGCCGGCTTGGATTTGCACGCCTGCATCGACGAGTCGCTGACCGTCCCCGTCGGCGAAATTGTGACGGTCCCCTGCGGGATTGCCGTATGCCCCGATTTGACGGACGGCAACGTCGTGATGCTCGTTATAATCAGATCATCTTTAGGCAGAAAGCATGGGCTGACGCTTGCCAACTCGGTCGGGGTGATTGATTCGGACTATCGGGGCGAAATCCTCGTGCCGATTATCAATCATGGGAGTGAGGACTATACATTCGAGCCGGGCGAACGCTTTGCCCAGCTTGTCCCACTCTTTGTCCTCACATGCACCGTCACAGAAGCGGAGGAACTCCCCGAAAGCGAACGCTCTGGCGGCTTCGGCTCGACGGGGAGAATTTGAGGAGGTTACTATGTTCAGATTTGCCATCATGGGCGCCGGGCATATCGCAAATAAGTTTTGCGATTGCGTGAGAAGAATAGACGGTGCAGAAATCGTAGCAGTCGCCAGTAAGTCCGGCAGAGCGAAGGACTTCGCCGAGAGAAACGGGATTCCGACATACTTCGACAATTACTCGGATATGCTCGAGACAGTCAAGCCCGACTGCGTCTATGTCGCGGCGACGTCGAACGCGCATTATGAGCTGAGCAAGCTCTGCGTCGAAGCAGGCATGCCCGTCTTATGCGAAAAGGCGATGTTTTTGAACAGCGCCGATGCAAGAGAGGTATTTGCGCTTTCTGAAAGTAAGGGCGTTTTCGCGATGGAGGCGATGTGGTCGAGGTTCCTGCCTGCGGTCGTCAAAGCCCGTGAGTGGATTCACTCGGGGCGAATCGGCGAGCCGATTTATGCCACCTCCGCAATCGGCTTCAAAGCCGAGGAAGACCCGAATAATCGCTACTACTGCAAGGCTCTCGGCGGCGGTGCGGCGTTTGACCTGACCGTTTACGACTACGAAATCCTCACGTTTCTTATAGACCGCCCTGCCGAAGTGGTTTCGGCGCATGCTGTCAAGACTTCTGACGGCGTCGACCTGACCGACCATATACTCCTGAACTTTACGAAGGGCGGCTGCAGGGACTGCCTCACCGTCTGCGAGAGCACGCTTCTTGCCAAGCTTGACGAGAAGATTGTCATCTACGGATCAAGCGGCAAGCTTGAGCTCCCGAGACCCCATTTTGCGACCGATTGCTATCTATATAATGCCAACTTCGAGCTCGTGGACAGCTTCAAGGATACCGAAACCGAGAACGGGTTTGTGTACGAAACCGAAGAGGCTATCAAGTGTATCAAAGCAGGAAAAACAGAAAGCGAAACCGTGCCGCATAAGCTGACTATTTCGTGTGCGGAGATGTTTGACAAATTACTGATTTCCTGAGCGCCCAAAGCGCCGCCACGCACGGGAACACCATCAAGCCGTTGAAGATATCGCTGATTTTCCATGCCGCCGAGAGGCTGACGACGGCGCCTGTGAAAACAGCGGCGGTGAGGGCGATTTTATAGAGCAAAACCGACTTCGGGGAGAGATATTCGGCGGCGGAGAGCCCGATTTTCGACCAGCCGATGATGGTTGCTGTGGCAAAGCCTGCGGTGCAGAGGGAAATCGCCGCGCCGGAAATGCTCCCGAAGACGCTTTCGCAGGCGGCGGAGACAAGAAGTGAGCCGTCGAGACCCGTTTCCACAGCTCCCGAGCATAGAATCGCAAGAGCCGTGAGGGTGCAGATTACGAAAGTGTCGATAATGACTTCGAACATATTCATGAGCCCCTGCTCTTTGGGGCTTAAGCCGCTTCCCGCATGGATTGCGGCGGTCATCCCGAGACCAGCTTCGTTCGAGAAGACTCCCCTCTTGAAGCCGACGCTCACGGCTTGCTTAACATTTATCCCCACAGCCGCACCTATGGCTGGCTTCAAGCCGAACGCCGAGCGGAATATCTCCGAGAAAACTTCGGGCAATTTCCCGAAATTCGCGACAATAACCGCCGTGACGATGAATATGTATATAATCGTGAGAACGGGCATCATAACGGATGAAGCTCTGCCGGTGAAATCGCGTCCCGAGAAGAGGCATGCGGCGACTAAGACGGCTAAGATTATCCCGACGGCGAAGGGGCTTATCCCCGATTCGGAACTGACGGCTTCGGCGGCTGAATTCGACTGCACCATCCCTCCCATTCCGAAGGATGCAAGGACGGTGAAAAAGGCGTAAAGCTTCGCCAAGAACTTCTCGCCCATTCCGTCGCGGATAGCATACATTATTCCGCCTTTTTTGCCATCGGAGCTGCGGTATTCTATACTCAGGACGCCCTCGGCGAACGAAACCGCCATTCCGAGGAACGCCGACACCCAGAGCCAGAAGATTGCGCCCGCTCCGCCCAGGGTGATTGCCGTGGCGATCCCTGCGACGCTCCCCGTCCCGACGGTTGCGGCAAGCGCAGTCGAGAGCACCCGAAATCTGTTCTCACCGTCGCCGGAAAAACTTTTGCGGACAACCGCAAGCATTTGTCCCAGACATCTGACTTGCGGGACGTGTAAACGAATAGTATAATAAATTCCAACGGAAATTATAAGAGCAACCGTCGGCAGACTCCATACGAGCTCTGAAAGCTTATCAAGAAAGGGCATAATTCCTCCCATGCGAAAATATCAACCAAAAAGAGCGGCACTGATTGTCATTGATGTCGCGATAGTAGTGCTTGCGGCAATACTCACAGGCTTCACCGTTGGGTATTTGTCCCACCACAAAATAATTATGACTCTGCTTCTTTGTTTATTCTGGCTTGCGGCGATTCTCTTTGCGGCAATACTCCTGCCTGCCTATTTTTCGCGCACCATTATATACATCTCCCCTTCGGAAATCTCGATGAAAACCGGCATAGTCTACGTCAAGCGCCACCACATGAAGGCGGACGCCGTGCAATACGTCTCGACTGTCACAACCTTCATGTCGAAATATACGGGGCTCAATTTCGTGATTCTTCGGGCAATGGGCGGCACGATGGTCTTGCCGTTCTTAGGGCTCGACGACGTGCATGAAATCGAAGATTTGATGAGGAGTTGATTGTAGGGGCGGATATCATCCGCCCGAAAAACATCAGCAATCCGTAACGGGCGGATAATATCCGCCCCTACATTTATCCGCGAAAGAAGGTGAACATCCTTGCCCGAACGCACCGTCAAACAGCATCCTTTAAGGCTGTTTTCCTACACCACAAACTATTTCTGGCTTCTTATAATCCCCTTGATAAGAAGCCTTTATTCCATTTCCCTCGATGTCAATTCCCTTCGCGTCTGGCTCGCGGGCACTTGGATGGATTTGCTCGTAATCGCGGCAATCCTGATTTTTGCGTGGAGACGATGGGAGCGTGTATATGTCCGGTTCGACGACACGAAAATCTCCGTCACCAAGGGAAAAATCTACTCGACCTGCGATGTCATCTATTACGACACGATAAGCTCCCTAAGCGTCAATCAGACTCTGTTCCTGAAGCTCTTCGGCGCCTGCACCGTCACCATCGGCACGAACGCCGGTGCCATAAGCCGTGCGCAGGACGATATCTCGCTGACTCTCCGTAAATCCGACGCCGACCGGCTCTATGCCCGGGTGAAGAAGTCGAGGGCAAAGAGCCTTCGCTATTCCGTCACGCCGAACAAATTCAGGCTCATACTCTATTCGTTCATTTCGTCGTCGACCCTTTCGGGGACGGTTGTAATTCTGGCGTTTCTCTATGAAACATCGCGAATGTTCGACCGAGAGGTTGAGGCACAGCTCATTATGGACACATTGAACGACGTTGTGAATCGGGTTGCCGTGTTCGTACCGCCGGTCGTGGTGGGCGTTTCCGTTGTCATAGCTGTCGGCTGGCTGGTCTCGTTCATGACGAACATCTTCAATTTCTGGGACTTCTCGCTGACCCGTTGCTCGGACAGCCTTTATATCAAGAGCGGTCTCATCGAGCGAAACCGGCATATTCTTTCTCTCGACAAGATAAACAGCGTGGATTTGAGGCAGAATCTCATCTCAAAATTACTCAGAATCTCGTCTCTTCATTGCGACTGCGCCGGCTACGGCGAAACGGGCAGAGCCGAGACCTCGGTCGTCATGCCGATTGCAACGGAGCGGGAGATTAACTCCACCGTCGCCGAAATCTTCCCGAACATCCCGTCCGAATCGGTCTATCACAAGCCGAAGCTCGACCTCAAGCCGACATTCCAGAGCTACTGGATGTTCTACTATGTGCCGATTATACTTGCGCTCCTTCCGCTGACGGCGTTCTTTGTCCTCTTCGCGATATTCCCCTCGTGGCGCTCGGTTATCCGTGTCGGAGTTATCGTTGCGGAGGTGCCCGCAGTCTGGCTCACCATCGTCAAGACGCTCGCAATCTTCAAGACCGGCATCGCCGTGAACGGGGATTATGTCACGATGCGATACTCGAAATTCTACACCTTCCACACAACGGTCGTCCCGAAGGACAGAATCGTGAAGGTGGTAATCAGGCAGACCTATCTCCAGAACCTCACCGGCAACTGCTCCGCCATCATCTACACCTCCTCAAGAGGCACCTCGAAGCACGTCATCACCGGACTCCGCCTCAACCGCACCCTCGGCTTTTTCGAGAAGAATGGGGTGGATTTGTATTTTGAATAATCGATTTCCCCGCACTCTGCGGGGGATTTTCTTTAAGTGGCTATTGACAAATACACACTCGATGTGTATAATATAAATATAGGGAGTTGATGCCGGTGAAGAAGAAAGACCTGATAAAATTATTGGAGAGTAACGGATGGTATCTGAAGAGAACCGGCGGGAATCATGACATCTATACGAACGGTGTCGATTGCGAAACGATACCGAGGCACAACGAAATCAAAGAGAATCTTGCAAAGGCGATAATCAAGCGCAGAGGGCTTAAATAGCCGACTAAGGAGTGATTTTATGAAAAATTCTTATCCCATCATCCTAACCCCGGACGAGGTTGGGTTCACGGTTTATATTCCGGATTTTGAGATTAATACTGAGGGCGATACCCTTACCGAGGCTATCGAAATGGCTCGGGACGCTATCGGGCTCATGGGCATCGACATGGAGGACGACAAGAAAGCTCTCCCGATGCCTTCGGAAATCGGTGCGGTTGACCGCTCCGACAATGATATCGTTACCCTCGTCGACGTCGACTTCTCAGAATACCGCCGCAAAAACGATATGCGAAGTGTCCGCCGCAACGTAACTCTTCCGTCGTGGCTCGACTATGAAGCCGAGAAAAGCGGTCTCAATGTTTCGGCAATTCTGCAAAAGGCATTGAAGACGGAATTGCATATCAGTCAGTGATACAAGTCCCCGCACTCTGCGGGGATTTTTCTTTCTCACCACCACACCCGCTAACGAATTTGGTCATTTTCACGAAAAAACGCCTCTATTCACAATTTAGTAACACACTGAGGCTGAAAATATGCTACAATCTTTGTAATAGTCGATAATTGTGCTTGTTTATATTGAGCAGTGCAGTTTTTGCTCAGTTCAAAATCTAATGAATCAGGAGAGAAAACCATGTCCAACAGACTTTTCCAAGGTATAATTCAGCGGATGCAGGAGGTTGTCAAATGCGAAATCGGAGTTATTGACTGCGACTCCCATATCGTCGCTTGCAGTGATTCCTCTAAGGTAGGTTACACAAACGACCTGATCTCCTCGGAGCTGAGCGAATCCTATGATTACTTCATGCGCGACGGTTATACCTATATGCCCATCGGCGGCAAGGGTTCTGCTGAGTTCTATGTCTTCGTCGAAGGCACTGACGAGCAGGCGTATAAATATGCGGGGCTTCTCTGCATCAGCCTTGAGAATGTCCAGCAGCTCTACGACGAGAAGTACGACAGGGGCAACTTCGTCAAGAACGTCGTCCTCGACAACATCCTTCCCGGCGATATCCCGCTTAAGGCTCGGGAGCTCCACTTCAACTCGAACGTCCCGAGAGCCGTCTTCCTCATAAGAATCATCTCGTCGAACGACATTTCCGCTTTCGACGTTATCCAGAACCTCTTCCCGGACAAGACCAAGGACTTCACCTTCACCATCAACGACAAGGATATCGTCCTCGTCAAGGAAGTGCGCTCCCTTAACGACCCGAGCGACCTCGAGAAGCTTGCCTATTCGATTGCGGACACGCTCCTGAGCGAGTTCTATACAAGGGTCAACATCGGTCTCGGTACTATTGTGGATGACGTCAGAAACCTCGCCGCTTCCTTCAAGGAAGCGCAGATGGCTTTGGAAGTCGGAAAGGTATTCGACACCGAGAAGAGCATCGTAAGCTACGAGAACCTCGGCATCGCTAGACTCATCTATCACCTGCCGACCACCCTCTGTGAGACCTTCCTTAAAGAAGTCTTCAAGAAGGGCTCGATTGAGTCCCTCGACCAGGAAACGCTCTTCACAATCCAGAAGTTCTTCGAGAACAATCTGAACGTTTCCGAGACCTCAAGAAAACTCTTCGTCCACAGAAACACTCTCGTCTACAGACTCGAAAAAATCAAGAAGCTCACCGGCTTGGATTTAAGAGAGTTCGACCACGCAATCGTATTCAAGATTGCCCTCATGGTCAAGAAGTATTTAACCGCAAACCCTGTTAAGTTCTGATTTCAAAACTAATAAGCCGCGAAATTTCGCGGCTTAACTACGCACTAACTACGGAGAATAAAATGGTAGAATTCAAAAATGTCTCGTACACATACCCCAACGGACAACATGCGCTGTCCAAGGTGAACCTGGATATATCGGACGGGGAATTTGCCTTTGTCGTCGGTGCTTCCGGCGCGGGCAAGTCCACGCTCATAAAACTGATTTTAAGAGAACTCACCGCCACTCAGGGCGAAATTCATGTCAACGGTTTCGACCTTGGGAAGCTGAAGCCGAGAAAGGTCCCGGAGCTCAGGCGCACCATCGGCGTCGTATTTCAGGACTTCCGGCTTATCCCGAACCTGACCGTCTACGACAACGTCGCATTTGCGCTTCGTGCAATCGACGCGCCAACAAAATACATCCGCTCAAGAGTGCCCTATGTAATAAGCCTCGTCGGGCTCGCACAGAAGGCTAAGTCCTATCCGAACGACCTTTCGGGCGGCGAACAGCAGAGAGTTGCCCTCGCCAGAGCCCTCGTCAACGACCCACAGCTCATCATCGCCGATGAGCCGACGGGAAATGTCGACCCGGCAAGAAGCTTCGAGATTGTCGATCTCCTCAAGGGCATCAACGCCTGCGGAACGACAGTCCTGATGGTAACCCACCAGCACGATCTGGTCCGCTACTTCGGCGGAAGAATCATAAATATCAACACCGGCGAGATTGTCTTTGATGAAGTCATAGGAGGAGCAGATGAGGCCTAATAGCGTTAAATACCTTGTGGGGCAGGGCTTCAGAGGTATATGGTACAACAGAATCAACTCGTTTGCCTCGCTCTGCATCATCACCATCTCGCTTCTAATGGTCGGAGTTTGCGTACTTTTGGGTGCCAACATCAACGAAATGATTGGCGCAATCGAGGACAAGAACGAGGTCGTCGTCATTATCGAGGACGGAGCGCCAGACAACAACATAACCCTTCTCGGCGAACAGCTCGCCGAAAACGACAACATTTTCGAAGTCACCTTCTATTCGAAGGAGGAGGCTTGGGAAGAAATGCAGGAGAGCATGACCGACGAGGAAAAGAGCCTCTTCGAGCTCATCGAGGACAATCCCCTTCCCGACTCCTATAAGTGCAGGGTTTCCGACATAACCCTTCTTGATGAGACGGTTGCGGAAATCGAACAGCTCCAGTCGGTCGAAAGCGTTTCGGCGTCAACCGAATTTGCGAGCATCCTGATAAGCATCAGAAACATCTTCGGAGTGCTCTTCACAGCCCTCACGGCGGCTCTGATTGTGGTCTGCTTCGTAATCATTTCGAACACCACCCGCACGAGCGTCTATGCCCGGCGGCGTGAAATCAACATCATGCGCTATGTCGGCGCGTCGAAGAGCTTCATCCGTATTCCCTTCTTTGTTGAAGGCGTCGTCCTCGGCATGCTGTCAAGTGTGATTGCCTACGGGCTCACATGGCTCGCCTATGTCAACGTGTATGACACACTTTCTCAGGACTTCGAAATCTGGACGATATTCGGCGTGAACGGACTCATCGCATGGAACGACATCGCCGTTGTAACCGCCATCGCCTATCTCATCGCGGGAATCGTGATTTCCGGCATAGGCACGGTATTCTCAACACGAAAACACTTAAACGTCTAGCAGTTCGCTGACGCGAACTTTTCCCATACAGGAAGGACTTCCTAATGAAACATCGCACATTTTTTAAACGCTTCAATATATTCTTGACCGCCCTGGTTGTTGGGTTGACGGGAATCTTTCTGTCGACCGGCACGGCGTTCATCCACGCAGACTCTTCGCAGGAAGAGCTTGAGGACAGACTCTCGGAAATCGCCGACGAGATGGACAAGCTCGACGCAAAGATTGACTCCATGCAGGACGACATCGACAAGGAAGAGGAATATCAGGACTCTATCGACGAACAGATTGAGACCACCGAGGAATACATAAGGACTCTGGCGGAGCTCATCTCGGAATACAACTCCCAGATTGAAGACCTCGAATCCGAAATTGCGGAGCGCGAGGAGGACATCGCCGCAACGGAGGAAAAAATCGCCGCCGAGGAGGAGGAAATCGACTATAACGTCGACCTCTATTCGAAGAGAATAAGAGCCCTCTATGTCTCGCAAAACGACTCGATTGCGGGGATTCTTCTCGGGTCGAGCGACTTCTTCGACATGCTGATGCGAATCGAGCTTATAACGAGGGTTGCGGAATATAACAACGACCTCATCCAGACGCTTCTTGACCTCAAGGAGAGCTACGAAAACGACAAGGCGGAACTCGAAGGCAAGATAGCAGACCTCGAAGCCGCCATCGCCGAAGTAGACGCGAAAAAGCAGGAGGTCGAAGACAGAAAGGCTGAGTGGGAAGAAGAGCTCGACGGCTTGGAAGAGCTCTATGCCGAGAGCAAGGCTCAGATTAAGGCTCTCGAGGCTCAGCAGGCTTCCTATGAAGCTAACAAGGCTCAGCTCGAAAAAGAGCAGGCTGAAATAGAAGAGGAAATCGAGCGAATCATCCGTGAGAACGCAAGAAGCGAATATATCGGCGACCTTGAGCTCGGCACCTTCCTCTGGCCCTGCCCGGGATACTACACCATCACCTCCGGCTACGGCTCACGTTGGGGCTCGATGCACTACGGCATCGACATCTCCGGCTCGGGCATCATGGGCGCAGACATAACAGCTGCGAACTCCGGCTATGTCCTGACCGTTTATAACGGCTGTACGCATAACTATGGCAAGAGCTCGTCCTGCGGATGCGGAGGCGGCTTCGGCAACTACTGCATCATCGACCACGGCGGCGGATACGTCACGCTTTATGCTCACGCCACGAAGATAACCGTCAGCGAAGGCGACTATGTCAATACCGGCGACGTCATCGGCACCGTCGGCTCCACCGGCTACTCGACAGGTGCTCACCTGCACTTTGAAATCCGTGTAGACGGCGAAAGACTCGACCCGGAGAGCTTCAATCTTATCAAATATTAAAAGATGACCTTCGGTCATCTTCGAAAGTTCGGCAAAGCCGAACTTCCAACCCAGCACTAAGGAGAGAACGCGACCTTATGAACAAAAAAATATCCCTCGGGCTCGCCATCTCTCTTATGGCGATTGCGGCGGCTCTGACGTTTATCATCTCGACGAGCTATTCCGTCAGCCTCTATAACAACCTGATTTCCGACGTCCAACAGCGTGCGGAGATGTATACAAAGCTCGAGCAGATTGATACCTACGTCCGCTCCTACTATAACGGCATCATCGACGAGGATGAGCTTATCGAGTCGCTTGCGGAAGCCTATATCGGCGTTCTGGGCGACGCAACTGGCGGTGCCACCGCTGAATACTACGACGAGAACGAATACGAGCTCTATCAGGAGCATGTAAGCGGAACTCACCTCGGCGTGGGAATCTATTTCGAGGATGTCGGCGGTTGCCCGAGCGTTACGGACATCATCCCGAACGGTCCTGCAGAATCGGCGGGAATCTCGGTCGGCGACAGCATCATCGAGATTAACGGCTACTCGGTTCTCGAGATGGGCTATGACTGGGCTTACTCCATGCTCACATCCGAGGCGGGCACCCAGCTTACGCTCACCGTCCGCTCATCGGGAGAAGACATGAGCTACACCCTCACCACCGTCCAGATGACCGTTGCGACCGTCAGCTCGGACAGCTTCGACGGCTACGGCTATATAAAAGTAAACGAATTCTCGGAAATAACCTACCGCCAGTTCATTGCGGCATATCTGAGCCTTCTGTCGGACAGCTCAACAACCGGCATCATAATCGACCTTCGGAACAACTCGGGCGTTATCTTCGACCCGGTCTTCAACCTTCTGAATGTCCTTCTGCCGGCGGATTCAATCCCCTATATCTCGACCTCTCTTGACGGCACCCAGTCTTCGGGCGACCTCTGCGACGGCACCAATACGCCGTCTGTCCCCGTTGTAGTCCTCGTAAATTCGAGAACCTCGGGACCGGCGGAGCTCTTCGCGGCGGCTCTTCGTGACGGCTTGGGCGCGACGATTATCGGAAGCACCACTGCCGGCTCGGCTCAGCTCACCGAGGTCTACAGCTTATACGACAGCACAGCGATAAGCATCCCGACGGTGACCCTTTCGGGACCGCTCACGGAATTCTCCGGCACCGGCGTCAAGCCCGACTATGAAGTCACCCTCGCGGCAGACCTGAACTCGGATTTGAAGCTTCTCGACGAAACCACCGACGGTTGTATCAAGAAAGCGATTGAAGTCCTTTCGCAGAGCGGTACGACGGCAGAATAAACCCCTCCGGCACTTCGTGCCACCTCCCCCTTTCAGGGGAGGCTTTTTTGTTCTATCAGAAATTTTGTGCAGAATGCAAAAAGGCTCCCCTGAAAGGGGAGCTGGATGCGCCGCAGGCGCAGACTGAGGGGTTTACCCTCGCATCATATTCGCCTTCAAAATTGCCAGTTGCGTCTTACTGTCCGGAATTTCGCCGTTCATGACCATTTCGACGGCTTTGTCGAACGGGATTTTTACGACGTCGATGAACTCGCCGGGGTCAAGGTTCTGCTCGCCGAAGTCGAGCCCTTCTGCCATATACATGTATATGATTTCCGTGTCATAGGCGACCGTCGGGTAGAGGTTCCCGAGGTATGTAATCTTCTCTGCCGTTGCGCCGACCTCTTCTTTGAGCTCGCGGATGCCGCAGTTTATCGGCTCCTCGTTTCCTTCACGCTTGCCGGCGGGAAGCTCCAAGAGCACCGTCTTGAACGGGTATCTGAACTGCCGGACGAAGATTATTTCATCGTCATCCGTAAGCGGCAGGACGCACACGCCGCCGTTATGCTCGATGACTTCCCTAAAGCTCGTTCTGCCGCTCTCAAGGAGAACCTTGTCCCTCCGAAGATTAACGACTTTTCCCTCGAAGATTCGCTCCGTTCCGAGCGTCTCTTCGTTTAAATGCTTCGGGATTTCAGTTTCTGTTCCCATATTAATCCTCCAGATAACGAATTACTGCGACGACCTTGCCTATAATCGACACTGAGTCGGAGATAATCGGCTCCATTTCGTCGTTTTCCGGTTGCAAGCGGTAGTGACCGTCTTCCTTGTAAAAGCGCTTTACGGTGGCGTCCTCTTCGTCTACGAGGGTGACGACGATATCGCCGTTCTCGGCGGTTGCGCACTGCTCGACGACGACTGTGTCTCCATCAAGGATTGCGGCGTTAATCATCGACTCGCCACGAACCTTTAGCGCAAAGAGCTTGCCGTCATAGTGCTTAGATGAAGTGAAATTAAGATACCCTTCAATCTCCTGAATAGCTGTAATCGGAATTCCGGCGGTGACTGTGCCAAGGATCGGAACCTTCTGTCCCCTCTCCTCTCCGACAAGCTTAAGTGCACGGTTAAGGTGCCCGTCCGGCTTCTCGATGAGACCTGCGTCCGCAAGCTTCTGAATGCTTCTGTGGATGGTAGAGGTTGAGGGGTTGCCTATCGCCTTGCATATCTCGCGAACAGTGGGCATAACGCCGACCTCTGCTCCCTGTCTTATACATTCGTAAACCGCTCTGTCTCTGTCATTAAGTTTGACTTCTGCCATCGCTTCGTTCCTCCTTTAAAATTTTTGAAAGTTTATGTGAGACCTTATAGATGTCTCCACAGCCCATAGTTATAACGAGGTCGCCCGGTTTAATCTCCGACCTCAGGAACTCCAAACATTCGTCGAATGTGGGAGTCAGGACGCACCCGTCAATCTTTTCGGCGAGGTCGCTCGCCTTGACGCCGTAGGTGTTCTTCTCGCGGGAGCCCATTATCTCGGTTAAAACCACCAAATCGGCTATTTTCAGCACCCTTGCGAAGTCGTCCATGAGTGTATATGTCCTCGAATAGGTGAACGGCTGATGCACGGCGATGATTCGGTTGAACCCGAGACCCTTCGCCGCCTGTAGCGTTACTTCAATCTCACGGGGATGATGCGCATAGTCGTCCGCAATCGTGATGCCGTCAACCTCGGCTAACTTCTCAAACCGTCTCTCTGCGCCCTTGAATTCGGCTAAACCCTTGATTATATTTTCATCCGAAATACCTAAGTACCTGCAAGCCGCAATCGCCGCAGTGGCGTTCAGGACGTTGTGCTTGCCCGGGACGTGGATTTCGGCGTCAAACAGCATAGTTCCCTTATGGAAGACGGAAAACGTCGTCAGAAGCCCACGGATTTCGTGTATGACGGGGTAATAGTCGTTTTTGTCCGACCAGCCGAAGGTGATCTTGTCCTTGCCCTCGATGCCCGAAACCGCTTCGAGGGTGTTTGCGTCGTCGCCGTTGTATATCAAGCACTTCGTGGCGTTCCCGGCGAATTTATGAAACGACGCTTTCAGGTTATCCATCGTCTTGAAATAATCGAGGTGGTCGGCGTCGATATTAAGTATAATCGCGATATCGGGATAGAGCTTCAAAAATGTGTCGACAAACTCGCAGGACTCGCAGACCATCTTGTCGCCGTTGCCGGTTCTTCCGGAACCGCCGATTGAACGGAGCTTCCCGCCGATTACACAGCCGAAATCCTCGCCGGATTCCCTCATGATTTCCGCAAGCATCGAGGAGGTCGTGGTCTTGCCGTGAGTTCCCGAGACGCAGACGGCGTTATCATAGCTCTTCGTGACGAGCCCAAGAAGCTCCGAGCGCTCGAGCACCGGCACGCCGCTTGCTTTTGCGGCGATGAGCTCCGGGTTGTCGCTCATGATGGCGGCGGTGTGGACGATGAGATCTGATCCCTCGATATTCTCGGCGCGCTGACCCATGAACACGGGGATGCCCATCGCCCTGACCTCAGCAAGAGTTTCCGTCTCGTTATTGTCGGAGCCGGTGAGATAAAAGCCCATTCCGTGAAGAATCTGAGCCAACGGGAACATCCCGCTCCCGCCGATGCCGATGAAATGTATATGTTGCTTCCCCGCCAAAATCGAATCCTTGGCGAGGGAAAAGTGTTCAGACATGTATAAACCCCCAACAACAAAAGTTCACCTTAAGTATATTACATTTCGAAGAAAAAATAAACACCTTTTCGGGAATTTTCTCAAAAAAATTTCGTTTCGGGCTGATTTCAGGCTCCATGGGTGGTATAAAATCCCGCAAGCAAGGCAAAAATAGGGATAGTCTAAAATTTGAAAGGACAATTTGCCATGACAATTACGGGTATCAAAGTAAGAAAGCTCATCCCCGAGGGGAAGCTCAAGGGAATCGTGAGCGTCACCTTCGACAACGCCTTCGCCGTCCACGACATCAAGGTCATCGAGGGCGAGGACCGCCTCTTCGTCGCCATGCCGTCGAGGCGCGACGACACCGGCGTCTTCCGCGACATAGTCCATCCCATCTCGACGGAAGCAAGACGGGAGATGGAGAGCGAAATTCTTAACGCATATCACGCTTCAGTGCGTGGACAGCTGTAGGGGCGGATATTATCCGCCCGAAAATGTGACCGAGGAAAATACGGGCGGATGATATCCGCCCCTACAAGAGGATTTTTACAACAAAGCATAAAGCCGGCTGAGCCGGCTTTTTTCATGTGATGTGTCCTCGAGCCTTCTGGGCTACACTTTTGTCGTTATCATAGGACAACACGGCATCCGCCCGGTCGATTTCCACCCACTTGATGTCGGCAATCTCGTCCTCCTGCGGAACAAAATCGGTGTTCTTCGCCTTGGCAAGGAAATAAACCACCGTTTTGTGAGTCCCCTTTTTCGGGGAGTAGGACACCGTCTCCCGGAAGGTCTGGTCGATGATGACCTCGATTCCCGTCTCCTCGAAAATCTCCCGAGTGGCGGTCTGAATCTCCGTCTCGCCTTCTTCGACGTGACCCTTTGGGAACGACCAATGCCCGCTGTTTATGTGCTTTACAAGCAGTATTTCCGTGTTGCCATGAAACTTGCGCCAGACAATCCCGCCGCACGATTTTTCATGAAGCATACTGGTCCCTTCTGCACGGCGACAACGCCCCGTGCGAAATTTCAATGTTAAGTATATTGTACCACAAATCTGACTGTTTTGCAACGGGGATTTTAAAAAGAGACATAAAAACAAGAGGACAGATTTCTCTGTCCTCGGAGGGCTTTGCTTTTTCAAAGTTTCCTGTTAAATATCAAGTATAGACACAATACTTAAGTATTGCCACAACACTTAAGTATTGACACAACACCTTAGGTGTTGTCCTCAACGAACTTGACGAGCTTGCCGACGGTCTTCATTCCTTCGATTGCTTCATCGGGAATCTCCATGTCAAACTCATCCTCGAGAGTCATTATAACGTCGACAACATCGAGAGAATCCGCACCGAGATTTTCGAAAGTGGAATCGGCAGTGATGTCACTGACCTCCATGTCGAGCTGATCGGCGATTATCGCCACGATTTTATCAAATACCATAAAAGTACCTCCTCCTACTATAGAGTCTTATATAAATAAGTCTACGATAAGTTTAGCATGTATGAGCCTATTTGTCAATAGGTTTTGCAAAGTTTTTTGGGATTATAACTTCGCTCTGTCCTTCGCTCTCTGAATATTCGAAAGTGTCTTCTTTCTGAGTCTTATATTCTTCGGCGTTACTTCGACAAGCTCGTCGTCCGCGATGAATTCAAGGCTGTCTTCTAAGCTCAGAACTCTCGGGGGAATGAGACGAAGTGCGTCATCGCTTCCGCTTGCACGGGTATTCGTCAGGTGCTTCTTCTTGCATACGTTGACGACGAGGTCGCCCGGCTTCGGGGAGACGCCGACAATCATGCCCTCATAGACGGGAGTGCCCGCACCGATGAAGAGAGCTCCCCTCTCCTGCGCGTTGTAAAGACCGTAGGTTACGGCTTCGCCCGTCTCAAAAGCAACGAGAGAGCCGTTTGAGCGCCTCGGGATGTCGCCCTTATACTGCTCGTAGCCGTAGAAGACGGAGTTCATGATGCCCTCGCCCTTGGTGTCGGTGAGGAATTCGTTTCTGTAGCCAAACAAGCCTCTTGCGGGGACGTGGAAGACGACCCTCATTCGTGAGCCCATCGGGTTCATCGAGACCATCTCGGCTTTTCTGGTGCCCATCTTCTCCATGACTGCGCCGACAGACGTCTCGGGGACGTCGACAACGAGCTCCTCAATCGGTTCGCAGAGCTTGCCGTCAATCTCTTTATAGAGGACTCTTGGCGTCGAAACGCCCATCTCGTAGCCCTCACGGCGCATGTTCTCGATAAGTATCGAAAGGTGCATCTCGCCACGACCCGCGACTTTGAACGAGTCGGTGGAGTCGGTTTCAGAAACTCTCAGCGAAACGTCCTTCAGAAGCTCTCTGAAGAGTCTTTCACGGAGGTGGCGTGAAGTGACATACTTGCCCTCTCTGCCCGCAAACGGCGAATCATTGACCGAGAAGGTCATCTCGACCGTCGGCTCGCTTATCTTGACGAAGGGAAGCGGCTCGAAATTCTGCGTGTCGCAGATGGTGTCGCCGATGGTGATGTTCTCAATGCCGCTGATGCAGACGATGTCGCCGACTGTGGCTTTCTCAGCGGGGACTCTTTCCAAGCCCGCAATCTGATAGAGCGTTACAATCTTACCTCTATAAGGCTTCTTCGTCTCGTGGTAGTCGCCGATGGTGACCTCCTGGTTAACCTTTACGGAGCCACGCTCAATCTTGCCGATGGCGATTCTTCCGACATAGTCGTTATAGTCAATCGAGGACACGAGAAGCTGCAAGGGCTCCTCCGGCTCGCCCTCGGGCGCCGGGATATACTCTAAAATCTTGTCGAAGAGCGGCGTCAGATCAGTTCCGGGGGTGTGCTCGTCCGTGGAGGCTGTGCCGTCTCTTCCCGAGCAGAAGAGAATCGGGGAATCGAGCTGTTCGTCCGAGGCATTGAGGTCCATAAGAAGCTCATAGCACTCGTCGATTACCTCGTCGATTCTCGCGTCCGGGCGGTCAATCTTGTTTATAACGATGATGACTCTGTGCCCGAGCTCAAGGGCGTGCTGCAAAACGAATCTCGTCTGGGGCATGGGACCCTCTGCAGCGTCAACGAGCAAAATTACGCCGTCAACCATCTTGAGGATTCTCTCGACCTCGCCGCCGAAATCGGCGTGACCGGGGGTGTCGACGATGTTGATTTTGACGTCCTTATAGACGACCGAGGTGTTCTTGGCGAGGATGGTTATTCCCCTCTCGCGCTCGATGTCGTTCGAGTCCATAACTCGCTCGTTTACGACCTGATTTTCTCTGAATGTACCGCTCTGCTTGAGCATGCCGTCGACCAAGGTAGTCTTTCCGTGGTCAACGTGAGCGATTATAGCGATGTTTCTCAAATCATTTCTAATCAATTTACTTCCTCTTTCCGATAAAGTGTTTTCTTGACCAATGATATTATATACTGTTTGTCGGGGAAAATCAAGAGGAAGATTGAGATAATAAAATCTTCTCGCATCTGCGCTTGATGCGGGAAGACTTTTTGAAAGTATGATAAGTGCGATTCCATTCGGAAAAAAGCTCTTATACCTATAATACAAATCGGGGCGCCGAATTATTGCACCCCGTTCGCATTTTTTTGAAAAAATTTTTCCGTGCCCGTCAGTCAGTAATGAGCTTCATGAACTTCTTGTTCTTCTCAAGCAACTTGAAGAGGATGATGCCCAGAACGCAGACGCAGACGAATTCGCCGAAAGCTACCTCCAGAGCGGAAATCCAGAACGGAAGCCCAACGAACCAGTAGAGCTCGGCTCCGACTATCAGACCGTTGAAAATCACCGGGAAGATGGACGCGACGTAGATATTCGGGCTGTACATCATGCAGATTACAGCCAACACCGTCGCCGCCGTTCCGAAGACCATATCGACAAGCCCGACGGTGCTGAAAATGTTTGCAATCAGACAGCCGAGGGTCAGCGATATGCCGTAGTCTTTCCGATAGAAGCAGAGAAGCATCAGCGCCTCGGCAACCCGGAATTGGATGTTGCCATAGGATAGCGAGCTCAGTGCCAATGTCAGTGCGACATAGATTGCCGTCACTACCGCTAATTTCACAAGTCTTGATACGGATAAGTTTTTCATGTTAAATTACTCCTTGTTTTTTATCCGGGTGGTTTTCAAGGTGACACCCGTTATTTTTTTGCCGGAAGACCCCGCACTTGCAACAGTTTCCCCCGAGCCTGACTATTATAGCCGATTATCCTTCGGTTGTCAAGACGTTTATAAAAAGGTTGCCCCCAACCGAGATTTGGGAGGGCGGTTGGGGGCGAATAAAGAGAATGAAAAAGAATGGATGAAACTGTCGTGATTATTCGGCAGAGGGCTGGTTCAACTGCTCAGCTGCGACGTTTGCCGCGTCGGTCCTTGCCGTGTCGCGGACAACTCCGTAGATGGAATCGTGAATCTCTTCTGCGGTTCTCGTGTCTACGGGTCTCGTGACAATAGGCTCTACGGCGTCCTCCTCCGGCTCGTCGTCAACGATGGGAGCCAAGGGGGTTACGTTAATCGGCTTCGGAGCGGGACGGACGGGAGTTGCGGGAGCGTTGTGTTCGGCAAACGTCTCATTCTTGACGACCTCGACGTTGTTATAAACCTGCATGCCCGTGCCTGCCGGCAGAAGCTTACCGATGATGACGTTCTCCTTGAGTCCGAGGAGATGGTCGGTCTTTCCCTTGATGGCGGCATCCGTGAGGGCTCTTGTTGTCTCCTGGAAGGAAGCGGCGGAGAGGAAGCTCTCGGAGCTCGAGGAAGCCTTGGTGATACCCTGGATAACGGGAGAGGTCGTGATGAGCTTTGCATCCTCGTTGCCGGCGTCGATTTCTTCCTGAATCTCGCGGTTCATCTGCTCGACTTCGTTGCGGTCGATGAGTGAGCCGGGGAGCAAGTAGCTGGAGCCCGGGTCTTTGACCTTGACACGTCTGAGCATCTGTCTTGTGATGACTTCGATGTGCTTGTCGTTTACGTCAACACCCTGTAATCTATAGACCTTCTGAACCTCGGTGATGATATAGTTTCTTACAGCCTCGGTTCCCTGAATTGCAAGGATATCGGCAGGATTCTTGGAGCCTGCGGTGAGCAAATCGCCCGCCTTGACCTCCTCGCCTTCCTTGACGACGATTCTATAGTCCCAAGGAATCGAATACTGCTGAACGTCGCCGGTTTCGGGGTTGGTGACAACTATTACACGGCTCTTCTTGATTTCGTCAAAGCTTACGACGCCGTCCGTCTTCGAAAGGATTGCGGCGCCCTTCGGTTTTCTTGACTCGAAGAGCTCTTCAACTCTCGGAAGACCCTGAGTGATATCTTCGGCTGATGCAACACCGCCGGTGTGGAAGGTTCTCATTGTGAGCTGAGTACCCGGCTCGCCTATCGACTGTGCGGCGATGATACCGACAGCCTCACCGACTGAAACGACGGTGGAGTGAGCCAGATCCATACCATAGCACTTGGCGCAGACGCCGCGCTTCGACTTGCATCCCAAGACTGAGCGGATAGCGATTCTGTCCTTGCCGACAGACTCAAGATACTTGATGACCGTCTTGGCATCGTCGTGGGTCATGAGCTTGTCATTGGACATTACAACTTCGCCGGTTGCTTCGTCGATAAGGTCTTCGACAAGGAATCTTCCGACAAGTCTCTCGTCGAACGGCTCGATAAGCTCGTTGCCGTTCTTGATTTCGAATACGTCGATGCCCTCGTGAGTTCCGCAGTCGTCCTCGGTGATGATGACGTCCTGAGAAACGTCGACAAGTCTACGGGTAAGGTATCCCGAGTCGGCGGTACGAAGAGCCGTATCGGTAAGTCCCTTTCTTGCACCTCTGGAGGAGATGAAGTATTCGAGGACGGTAAGACCTTCACGGTAGTTAGCTCTTATCGGCATTTCGATAGTAGCACCGGAAGTATTTGCGATAAGTCCTCTCATACCCGCAAGCTGTCTTATCTGGGCAAGAGAGCCTCTCGCTCCCGAGTCGGACATCATGTAGATGGGGTTATACTTATCAAGGTTATCCTGCAAAGCGACGGTTACATCGTCGGTCGCCTGAGTCCAGATGTCGATAAATCTCTTCGACTTCTCGGCTCTCGAGATAAGACCTCTCTTATACTGCTTGTCAATCTTGTCAGCCTTTCTGTCCGCTTCGGCAAGGATATCCTTCTTCTGAGGCGGAATTACGGCATCGCTTACGGCAACGGTGATACCCGACTTGGTCGAGTACTTATAGCCCATCGCCTTTATGTTGTCGAGCATTTCGCTCGTCTTGGTGGTTCCGTGCTTATTGAGGCAGTGGTCGATGATGTCGCCAAGCTGCTTCTTCTTGACGAGGAAGTCAACCTCGAGCCCGAACATCTTCTCGGGGTCTTTTCTGTCGACATAGCCGAGGTCCTGAGGAATGCTCTCGTTGAAGATAAGTCTTCCGACGGTGGTGTCGATAATCTTCGTCTTTTCCTCGCCGTCGACCATGCGGCTTACTCTTACCTTGATCTTAGCCTGCAAGGAGACGATTCCCGACTGATATGCCATCATGGCTTCGTTGACATCTCTGAAAATCTTGCCCTCGCCCTTCTCGCCGTCCTTGACGAGAGTGAGGTAGTAGGAGCCCAATACCATGTCCTGAGTAGGAACGGTTACAGGCTTGCCGTCTGCAGGCTTAAGAAGGTTATTGGCGGCGAGCATGAGGAACCGAGCCTCTGCCTGAGCCTCAACCGACAAAGGAACGTGAACGGACATCTGGTCTCCGTCGAAGTCGGCGTTGTATGCTGTACATGCCAGAGGATGGAGCTTTAAGGCTCTTCCTTCAACGAGTACCGGCTCGAAAGCCTGAATACCGAGTCTGTGAAGCGTCGGTGCACGGTTAAGAAGGACGGGGTGACCCTGAATAACGTTCTCGAGTGCGTCCCAAACCTCGTCTGTGCCCTTTTCGACCATCTTTCTTGCCGACTTTATGTTAATCTGCGGGTTGGTGTCGACGAGTCTCTTCGTTACGAACGGCTTGAAGAGCTCGAGCGCCATCTCCTTCGGGAGTCCGCACTGATACATCTTGAGCTCAGGTCCGACGACGATAACCGAACGTCCGGAATAGTCGACACGCTTGCCGAGAAGGTTCTGGCGGAAGCGTCCCTGCTTGCCCTTGAGCATGTCGGAGAGCGACTTGAATGCACGGTTGTTGGGTCCCGTTACGGGTCTTCCGTGACGACCGTTGTCGATGAGTGCGTCGACCGCTTCCTGAAGCATTCTCTTTTCGTTTCTGACGATGATGTCGGGAGCGTCGAGCTCGAGCATTCTCTTGAGTCGGTTGTTACGGTTTATAACTCTTCTGTAGAGGTCGTTGAGGTCGGAAGTCGCATATCTTCCACCGTCGAGGGGAACCATAGGTCTCAGGTCCGGAGGGATGACCGGAATTACATCCATAATCATCCACTCGGGCTTGTTGCCGGAGGTTCTGAATGCCTCGACGATTTCGAGCCTCTTTAAAATCTTTATTCTCTTCTGACCCTGCGGCAAATCCTTGAGTTCCGCCTTGAGCTCGGCGGCAAGTGCCTCAACGTCGACTTCGCGCAAGAGCTCCTGAATAGCCTCTGCGCCCATCTTGGCGGTGAACTTGTCCTCATAGCGCTCCTTGGCGTCCTGATACTCGCGCTCGGTCAGAATCTGCTTCTTGACGAGCCCTGTGTCGCCCGGGTCGGTTACGATATATTTTGTGAAGTAGAGAACTTCCTCGAGTCTCTTCGAGGAGATTTCGAGCATCTGACCGATTCTCGAAGGTGTTCCCTTGAAGTACCAGATGTGGGAAACGGGAGCCGCAAGCTCGATGTGACCCATGCGCTCACGTCTTACCTTGGCTCTTGTTACCTCAACGCCGCATCTTTCGCAGACCTTGCCCTTGAAGCGAATCTTCTTATACTTGCCGCAGTGGCACTCCCAGTCCTTGGTCGGACCGAAGATTCTTTCGCAGAAAAGACCGTCTCTTTCAGGCTTCTGCGTGCGGTAGTTGATGGTTTCGGGCTTTGTTACTTCGCCGTGTGACCAGCTTCTTATCTGCTCGGGCGAAGCAAGACCGATTTTTATAGAATCAAATACGTTAAATTCCAAAATGCAAACCCTCTTTACACTAATATTCCGTGGCAGGCAAAAGCCTTAGTCTATGATATCATCCGAGTCGCTGTCTTTTACCGAGAAGCCTTCGAAGCCGGAATCGTCGTCCTCGTCCTCGTCTCCGAACTCGTCATAATCATCGCCTTCGTAGTCGCCGTCAATTCCTTCGTCCGCTACTTCGCTCATTCCGTAGTCGTCGTCGGGATCTGAAACAAGCTGAGGAAAGATGTCGTTATCGTCCTCGAAGTTCTGCTTGAGGTCGATCTCCGCTCCGTCAGCATCGAGTACTCTTACATCGAGCGCCAGCGACTGGAGCTCCTTGACGAGAACCTTGAAGGACTCGGGGATGCCCGACTGAGGAACGTTCTGACCCTTGACTATTGCCTCGTAGGTCTTGACTCTTCCTATCGTGTCGTCCGACTTGACGGTGAGGATTTCCTGAAGAGTATAGGCGGCGCCATAGGCTTCGAGCGCCCATACTTCCATTTCACCGAATCTCTGTCCGCCGAACTGAGCTTTACCGCCGAGCGGCTGCTGAGTGACGAGCGAATAAGGACCGACGGAACGTGCGTGAATCTTATCGTCAACGAGGTGATGAAGCTTGAGGTAATACATGATTCCGACGGTTACGCGGTTGTCAAAGGGCTCACCGGTTCTGCCGTCATAGAGGGTTGTCTTACCGTCCTCCGCCATACCCGCAAGCTTGAAGCACTCGCGGATGTCCTCTTCGTGTGCGCCGTCGAATACCGGCGTCATAACCTTCCAGCCGAGCTTCTTGGCAGCCATACCGAGATGGACCTCGAGAACCTGACCGATATTCATTCTTGAAGGAACACCCAGAGGGTTAAGAACGATGTCAAGAGGCGTGCCGTCCTCGAGGAAGGGCATATCCTCCTGAGAAAGGATTCTTGAAACAACACCCTTGTTGCCGTGTCGACCTGCCATCTTGTCGCCGACGGAGATTTTTCTCTTCTGCGCAATGTAGCATCTTACAAGCATGTTTACTCCGGGCTGGAGCTCGTCGCAGTTCTCGGGCGTAAATACCTTGACATCAATGATGATGCCCGACTCGCCGTGAGGAACTCGGAGGGAGTTGTCTCTTACTTCCCTTGCCTTCTCACCGAAGATTGCACGGAGCAGTCTTTCCTCGGCGGTAAGCTCGGTTTCGCCCTTGGGGGTAACCTTGCCGACAAGGATGTCGCCGCTTCTGACTTCTGCGCCTATGCGGATAATACCGTTTTCGTCGAGGTCCTTAAGTGCATCCTCGCCGACACCGGGGATATCCTTCGTGATTTCCTCGGGACCAAGCTTGGTTTCTCTGCACTCGAGCTCATACTCTTCGATGTGGATTGATGTATATACGTCGTTTCTGACTAATTTTTCGTTCAGAAGTACGGCGTCCTCGTAGTTGTAGCCTTCCCAGGTCATGAAGCCGATGAGGGCGTTCTTGCCGAGGGAAATTTCGCCGTTGCAGGTTGCGGGACCGTCGCCGATAACCTGGTGAGCGTCGATTCTCTCGCCCTTCTCAACGATAGGTCTCTGGTTCGTGCAAGTGCCCGAGTTACTTCTCTTGAACTTGGTCAATGGATAGGTGTGAAGCTCGCCGCTGTTTTCACGGACGACTATTTCGCTGGCGTCAACCTTTTCTACAACGCCGGCGGCATCGCTTACGACAGCAACGCCCGAGTCGACGCAAGCCTTATACTCCATGCCGGTGGCGACAATCGGAGCTTCGGTTGTGAGAAGAGGAACAGCCTGCCTCTGCATGTTAGCGCCCATCAGAGCACGGTTAGCGTCATCGTTCTCGAGGAACGGAATCATTGCCGTAGCGACGGAAACGACCATCTTCGGCGAAACATCCATGAAGTCGATGTTCTCGCGGTCGATTTCCATAATCTGGTCACGATATCTTCCGTTGACCTTGGGACGAGCAAACTTGTTGTCCTCTGTCAGGGGCTCGTTCGCCTGAGCAATCATGTAGTTATCCTCGACGTCGGCGGTCATATAGACAGCCTCGTCGGTAACGACTCCCGTAGTCTTGTCAACCTTGCGGTAGGGGGCTTCGATGAAGCCGTATTCGTTAATCTTCGCATAGGATGCGAGATAGGAGATAAGTCCGATATTAGGTCCTTCAGGGGTCTCAATCGGGCACATTCTGCCGTAGTGGGTATAGTGAACGTCTCTTACCTCGAAGCCCGCTCTGTCTCTTGAAAGACCACCGGGACCGAGGGCTGAAAGTCTTCTCTTGTGGGTAAGCTCCGCCAGAGGGTTCGACTGATCCATGAACTGCGAAAGAGGCGAAGAACCGAAGAATTCACGGATTGCCGCAGTAATCGGACGGATGTTTATAAGAGCTGTCGGAGTTACGGTTTCGATGTCCTGAGACTGGATGTTCATTCTTTCACGGATGACTCTTTCCATTCTCGCCATACCGATTCTGAACTGGTTCTGGAGAAGCTCTCCGACGCATCTGATTCTTCTGTTGCCGAGGTGGTCGATGTCGTCGATATTTCCAACGCCCTCGCAGAGGTTCAGGAAGTAGCTGATTGTAGCCCAGATGTCCTCGATTGTGATGTGCATCGGGATGAGTTCTTCGCGGCGAGCCTTTATCTGCTCGACGAGCTCGTCGTGGTTCGAGGTGCTCTCGAGGATTTCCTTCAGGACTGTAAAGGAGACCTTCTCATTGATGCCGAAGGGCTTTGCGTCGAAGTCGATATACTCGTCGATGTCGACCATGCCGTTGCCGATAACCTTGGTCTCGACATGCTCAATCTTGTGGGTAACATCGCCGTTTGCATCGGTGATCATTTCCCTCTTCTCAACGTCGATATAGACTTCCTTCACGCCTGCCTGCTCGATTTTAGCCGCCAGTTCGCTTGTGACCATGTCTCCCTGGTCGGCGAGGATTTCGCCCGTAAGAGGAGCAACAACCGGTCTTGCCAGAACGTAGCCGGTGATTCTTGAGGCAACGCCCAATTTCTTGTTGTATTTGTAACGACCGAATCTGCAAAGGTCGTATCTTCTTGCATCGAAGAAGAGGTTATTTATGTGAGTGATAGCTGTGTCGACCGTCGGAGGCTCGCCCGGGCGAAGTCTTCTATAGACCTCGAGGAGTCCTTCCTCGGTCGAGGTGGTAGAATCCTTCTGGGTGATGGTTTCCGAAAGCCGAGGGTCGTGGTTAAAGAATTCGTCGATTTCCTGATTGGTGCCGATGCCGAGAGCACGGATGAAGGTGGTAATCGGAATCTTTCTGTTCTTGTCGATTCTGACATAAACAACGTCGTTCGAGTCCATCTCATATTCGAGCCATGCGCCTCTGTTCGGGATGACCGTTGAGCTGAAGAGGTCCTTGCCGACCTTGTCCTTCTCGACGGCATAGTAGACGCCCGGTGAACGAACGAGCTGGGAAACGACGACTCTCTCCGCACCGTTGATGATGAAGGTGCCGGAAGGGGTCATGAGCGGGAAGTCGCCCATATAGATTTCCGAGTCCTTGATTTCGCCGGTCTCGAGGTTGTGGAGTCTTGCAGTTACACGAAGCGGTGCCGCATATGTGGTGTCCCTCTCCTTGCACTCCGCAATAGTGTACTTGGGCTCATCATCGAGCCTGTAGTCAACAAAGCTCAGCTCCAGCGTCTCGTTGTAGTCCTTGATAGCGGCTGTATCGCGGAAGACCTCTCTCAAGCCTTCGTCCATAAACCACTTGTAGGAGACTTTCTGAATGTCGATAAGATTCGGCATCTCGAGAACTTCGTCGATTTTCGCGAAGCTCTTTCTGACAACGTGCTTGCCAAGCTGAACGTCCTTGACATTGACCATTAGCTTATCACTCCTTGTATTCAGATAGGTTTTAATTTGCAAATAACGCTTAAAAACGCCCGTCCTCTTGACACGCTTTCGCCCGAAAACCCGCATTTTTATACATTATGTACAAACCCACAGCCGATTTTCAAGAAAAGTTCGTGAAAAAATTACGCCCAATTTTGGGCTTATTATAAAAAGGCGTCTTTTTAGCCATTATGAATCAGTATCATAGTATACACTAATTTCCAAGGCTTGTCAAGCACTTACGCGAAATTTTTTTGAATTTCGCTGAAAAAATTTTCGGACAAAACCGGGAAAATAAAAAAGACTGTTGACAAAACAGCCGGACTACGATATAATAAAGGTGGTGAGAGGGTTACCTGAAGTGCGAATTCAGGCAACAGTTACTCTTCCCAGCAATTCACAGAACTATGTTCCAAGTAACCGCGCTGAAGGACTCAGGGCGGTTTATTTCTTTCGGCGTTCGCCAAGGTCAAGACCCAATCTGATGGCTGTCAATACAAGAAGTATCAACTGAATGGTTTGTGCGATGTCCATAGTGGCTTCACCTCCCTCTTGCGAGGAAAGAGCAACCGACCTCTCACCGAAATCATTATAGCATATGTTCGGGTACACTGTCAACGAAACAATCAAAAATTTTATTTCTGTCGATGCAATAATCCGCCCTCCTGATGTGTATTAGATATAGAAACACCCAAATTCAAAGAAAGGCGTGATATTATGAAAAGAAAAATACTTACTATCCTGGCGATAGCCTGCTCGGCAGTTATTCTTGCGGGGTGTGGGGCGAGTTATGCCACCGACTCGGCGGCAGTCGCATCCAGCTCATATTACGACTCCGACTTCGGTTGGTACGACGACTACGAGGTTGATGAGTCTGTGGTCGAAGCCGCCGAATCCTCCTCAGACTCCGTCTATGACGACACGGACGTCGAGGCTTCCACCCGAAAGCTCATAAAAAACCGCACAATGGACGTGCAGACGGTTGAGTACGACCAATTTGTCGCAGATCTGAAGAGCTACGTTTCGCAGTTCGGCGGCTATATCGAGAGCTCCTCTGAATCCGGCAACTCCTACTATTCGAGCGGGCTCAGGTATGCCGACTTCACCATCAGAATCCCCGCCGATTACTACGACGAGTTTGCCGAGGCGATCGGCAACATGGCGACGGTCACCTATAGCTATGAATACGTCAACGACGTCACCTCTTCATACGTCGACATCGAGGCTCGGCTCACGGCTCTCAAAACGGAGAGGGACAGCTTCCTCCAGCTCATGGAGAAAGCCGAAACGGTCGAGGAAATCCTCCAGATTCAGAGCTACCTCACGGACGTCAACTATGAGATTGAATCCTACACCGCTCAGCTCAAGACCTATGACGACAGGATTTCCTACAGCACATTTTATATAGATGTAAGCGAAGTCCGTCGCATCTCGACCGAAACGAGCAACCCGACCGTCTTCGAGCGAATCCGCTCGAACCTCTCGGACAGCTTCTACAATATCGGAGAAGGCTTCAAGGATGCGTTCGTCTGGATAGTCAGCGCCCTGCCGTATATCGTGCTTGTCGCAGTGCCTGTTATAATTGTTGTGGTTATTGTTAAGGTTGCGATGAAGAAGAGTAAGAAGAAGCAGAATGGTGCGGAGAGTGCGGAGTAATGCTCGCCCTACGGGCTCGCAAACCTCTCAGTCAGCTACGCTGACAGCTCCCCTTAAAAAAGGGAGCCAATAGCAACCTCTCATAGAATTCAAAAGGCTCCCCTGTCAAGGGGAGCTGGCGCCGAAGGCGACTGAGAGGTGCTATTTTCGGCGAAGACGAAAATAGCGTGGCTCGCTATTAGCGAGCCACTATTTTTATGCCTCCATATACTTCCTAATCGCCTCATCCAATTCCGGAAACTCCCTCTTGACAGAAATTATCTTCCCATCTCTGATGAACCCGTGCTTTGATTCGGCGGTGGCGCAGATTTTCCCGGTGTTGCGGTCGAACATTTCGTAGCCGATTATCAGGGACACGCCGGTGTAGCGCTTGACACTTACCCGAACCTCGACCGTGTCGTCGTACATGGCGCTCGTTTTGTAGTCGATGCTGAGCGAGACGACGGGGGAGACGATTCCGTTCTCCTCGACAGTCTTGTAGCCGAGACCCATGTCGTCCATCATCTCGATTCTCGCTTCCTCCATCCAGTGGATATAGTTCGCGTGGTGGACGACGCCCATCTGGTCGGTCTCGTAGTAGTGCGCTTTTCTTAAATAGTTATAGACCATCTTTCGCCTCAGTTTGTGAACGGGATGCAGGGCTCATAGGCGATGCGGATTTTCGGGAGCTTCTCGATTGTGGTGAACGAGTCGATTGCTCCGTCCTCGTTCTCACCGCTTGCCGGAGGGCAGAATATCTTGAGACTGAGCTTCGTCTTGCCGTCGAGGGGATTCTCATAGAACGCCGGCATCAGGTCGACATACTTCGCCTTGGGGGACTTATAGAACCATCTGTCGTTAAGCTCAATCATCATATTCGATTCGTCGTCCTCGTCGAACCAGAGCTCACAGAAGGTCGGGTTCTCTTCAAACTTGAGTGGGATTGCGATTCCGTCCGAGTCCTCCGAACCGCCCCAACGGACGGTTACGGGGAGCTTCTGCTCGCCCGAATAGTCCATCTTCGGCTCGAACCAGTCCTCGTGGATTATCTTCTTATACTCCGCCATCAGCGGCTGTTCGATTCCGACCTCGGGGTTGTTCGGGTCCTCGAGCTCGAGTCCGAGTCTGCCTCTGTCGCGGAACTGATAGAGCGCGAAGCCCTCAATCCAGGTCGCCTTCTTGTCAACGACCATGTCGCAGAAATGGCGCATAATCTTGCACTGGTCATAAGGACCGGTAACGTCGCCGTCGGCGTTGTGCTCGCTCATTACCATCGGCTTCACCATGCCGGTGGATTCTTTATATCTGTTATAAGTATCCTCGAGCGACTTATAGACCGCTTCAGAACCGGTGTAGCCATAGGATCCGCCGCCCTTCTCGGCGATGTCATAGGGCCAGCCCCAGTGGAGAGCCATATACTTGTCTATCGACCAAATGTCGGTTTCCTGAGCCGCCGCCGCAAACTCTTCTTCTTTCTCCAGCTTGCTCGTTGCAGGGTCATAGCAGCCGGCACAGAGAATAGTCTTGACGTTCGGGGCGTATTCGTGCAAAATTTTTGCGAATCTTGCGAAGAAGGCGCCGATCTCGGCATAGGTGCAACGCTTATTGAAGGAGAACCAGTTGCCGGTCGCCTCGTGGTTGACTCTTATCATCAGTCTTCCAAACGGAAGGAGGTCTTTTGCAATAGCAATCAGATGCTCGTCCGAGACATGCGGGTCGATTGTGAGCGTCAGGATAACGTCCTGACCGTGTCTGCGGATATCCCTCATCTGTTCAAAAACGGGAGCGTCCTTCGAGCCGTTCAAGCCTCCACCATAGGTGTAATAATCGTCATAGGGGAAGCCCCACGCGTTGGTCGTGTCCTTTGAAGGGAATGCAACGCTCGCTCTGACGGGGAAGCCCGCATCGAGAGGATAGTAGCAATACATGAGGTTGACAGCCCTGTGCGGTCGCCCGAGCTTATTTAAAATGTAATCCTGATTTACATACTCGCCGCGTTCACTGCCGTTCGAGAGGTCGACAGAGCAGTTCGCCTTGCCCATATGTATACCATAAATCTTATATTCTGCCATTGAAAAAATCACCTGTCCCTGAGTTTTGAAATCTTAATATGAGTATAAAGCATTCGAGGGGCAAAGTCAACAGATTTTTGTCTGCGAAATCCGTAAAATTCGTGAGGAAAATGTCGAAAAAGCGGTTGAAATTATGAGTGAAATGGAGTAATATTGTTAGTTGTTTGTAAAGTGATTAGGGGGGATATCTCTTGTTCAAGATAAAACGGGGCGAAAGCTCAAGAACCATGGACATGACGACGGGGTCGCTTCTTCCGAAGATTATCCGGTTCACGATTCCGCTTATGGCTATGGGCATGCTCCAGCTTTTATATAACGCCGCGGATATCGTGGTGGTCGGTCACTGGGGAAGCGATAACTCTTTGGTGGCGGTCAGCTCGACCTCGGCTCTCATAAACCTTATAGTAAACGTCTTCATGGGGCTTTCGGTCGGCACCTCGGTCGTCGTCTCCCAGCATTTCGGTGCGGGAGAGATGAAGGACGTCAGCGAAACGGTGCACACATCAATCGCAACGGCTCTTGTCTGCGGGGTTGCGGTCGGAATCTTCGGCTTCTTCGCCTCAAGACAGATGCTCGTCTGGATGGATTCGCCCGAAGAGGTTATCGACCTTTCGGCTCTGTATGTAAAAATATACTTCATCGGCATGCCGGTAAACATGCTCTATAACTTCGGTGCGGCGGTACTAAGAGCCGTCGGCGATACAAAGAGACCCCTTTACTACCTCACCGTTTCGGGAATCGTGAACGTAATCCTGAACCTCATCTTCGTAATCGGACTGAAGATGGACGTTGCGGGAGTTGCGCTTGCCACGATAATCTCTCAGCTCATTTCCGCAATACTCGTTACCGTCTGCCTTATGCGTTCGGACGGACCAATCAGGCTCTATCTGAAGAAGCTTAAGATTTATCCGAAGAAGCTCGTCGAAATCATCAAAATCGGTCTTCCGGCGGGAATTCAGGGCTCGATATTCTCAATTTCTAACGTCATCATCCAGTCGTCGATAAACGGCTTCGGCTCTGCCGCAATGGTGGGCAACGGCGCCGCTTCCAACATCGAGGGCTTCATCTACACGGCGATGAACTCGGTTTATCAGGCGGCGATAACCTTCACCGGTCAGAACTACGGTGCGAAGCAGTACAAGCGCATCAAGACAATCGCTTTCGAGTGCATGGGCTTCGTCGTTCTCGTCGGCGTGGGACTGGGGCTTCTTGCGAAAGCTTTCGACACCCAGCTCCTGGGAATATATACGGACAATTCGGAGGAAATAGCTTTCGGCGTCGTCCGCATGTCGGTCATCATGTTCACATACTTCCTTGACGGCACGATGGACGTTCTGGTGGGACTGCTCCGCGGCGTCGGGCACTCGGTTCTTCCGACCGTCACGACGATAATGTTCGTCTGCGGCTTCCGGATCCTATGGATAAGCACCTACTTCGCGCAGTTCAAAGCCGCCCATCCCGGCGACCCCGCCGCATGCCTGAGGGTTCTCTATATGTCCTACCCCATCTCGTGGACGATGGCGACGCTGTCGCATCTTGTGTGCTTCTTGGTGATTTATAGGGGGGATACTGAAGAAAAACAAATCGCAATAAAATCTGTTTCGACTCTGAATGGCTCCGCATGGAAGCATTAGCTCCCCAAGGGAGCTATTTATTTTTCGTCAAAATGCCCACTTCTCCCTTTTAACGTGATAAAATTTCTTTGTGTTTCCACTGTTGACAGTTGTACTCGAGTGGAGTATAATGTATAGGATGGTATTTTGTAAGATGGCATTTTATAAGATACCGCATAATACGTCGGCTCCGGCAAGTTGGAGGCGACTTACGAGGTGTTTATAATGAGAGTTTATAATTTCAGTGCGGGTCCCGCAATGCTCCCGGAGGAAGTCCTCCAGCGCGCGGCGGACGAAATGCTTGAGTACGGCTCAAGCGGACAGTCGGTTATGGAAATGTCCCACCGCTCAAAGGAGTACGGCGAGATTATCGCAAGCGTCGAGGCTAAGTTCAGAGAACTTATGGCTATCCCAGACAACTACAAGGTTCTGTTCCTGCAGGGCGGCGCATCCAGCCAGTTCGCAATGGTTCCGATGAACCTTATGAACAAGAATAACAAGGCTGATTTTGTTCTCAGCGGTCAGTGGTCCAACAAGGCTTATCAGGAGGCTTCGAGATACGGCGAGTGCACCGTTGTTGCTTCCTCGAAGGATAAGGTCTATTCATATATCCCCGAGATCGACGAGTCGAAGCTCGATCCCGAGGCTGATTATTTCCACATTTGCTATAATAATACTATTTATGGAACGAAGTTCACTTCGCTCCCTGACACTCATGGTGTCCCGATTGTTGCGGATATGTCTTCCTGCATTCTTTCCGAGCCGGTTGACGTTTCGAAGTTCGGCGTTATCTATGCCGGTGCCCAGAAGAATATGGGTCCTGCGGGTCTGACAGTCGTCATCATCCGCGAAGACCTCATCGGCAACGCTATGGACATCACTCCGACCATGTTCAACTATCAGATTCATGCGGACAACGGCTCGATGTATAACACTCCTCCGACCTACGGAATCTATATCCTCGGTCTCGTTCTTGACTGGGTCAAGGAAAAGGGCGGACTCGAGGCTATGAAAGAGATTAACGAGAAGAAGGCTAAGCTTCTTTATGATTGCTTGGATTCGTCGAAGCTCTTCAAGGCAACCGTTTCCGGCAAGGACCGCTCCATCACGAACGTTCCCTTCGTCACCGGAAGCGACGAGCTCGATGCGAAGTTCGTCAAGGAAGCAAAGGCGGCAGGACTCATCAACATCAAGGGTCACCGCTCCGTCGGCGGCATGAGAGCTTCCATCTACAACGCTATGCCTTATGAGGGCGTTGAGAAGCTCGTAGAATTCATCAGAAAGTTTGAGGCTGAAAATGTATAACGTACTCACTTTAAATAATATTTCCCCTTCGGGTCTCGACTGCTTCGACAAGGAGAAGTATGTCGTCGGCTCGGAAACCGCCAATCCCGACGCAATTATGGTTCGTTCCGCCGGAATGCTCGACTATGAGTTCGGCGATAAGCTTCTTGCAATCGCCAGAGCCGGTGCCGGCGTCAACAACATCCCGATTGACCGCTGCTCGGAAGCGGGAATCTGCGTCTTCAACACCCCGGGTGCAAACGCTAACGCCGTCAAGGAGCTCGTTCTGGCGGGACTTATCCTCTCCTCCCGTCGCGTCCCTGCCGCTATCGACTGGGCAAAGACCCTGAAGGGTCAGGGCGACGCCGTCCCGAAGGCTGTCGAGAAGGGCAAGGCTCAGTTCGCAGGCCCCGAAATCTCCGGAAAGACCCTCGGTCTCGTTGGCTTGGGAGCAATCGGTGCGAAGGTTGCGAATGCGGCTTTGTCTCTTGGCATGAACGTCATCGGCTACGACCCGTTCCTTTCCGTCAATGCGGCTCTGGGGCTCAAGCCCACCGTCAAGGTTGTCAAGACCCTGCAGGAAATCTATGCCGAGGCGGACTATATCTCGCTCCACCTGCCTTACAATTCTGAGACCAAAGATACCGTCAATAAAGAATCCATCGGCAAGATGAAGAAGGGCGTCAGAATCCTGAACTTTGCCCGTGGCGAGCTTGTAAACACCGCTGACATCATCGAGGCTGTAGATAACGGCTCCGTTTCGACCTATATCACCGACTTCCCGAACGACGAGCTTCTTTGCCACGACGGAATCGTCGCGATTCCCCACCTCGGAGCTTCGACCCCCGAGTCGGAGGGCAACTGCGCTTATATGGCGGCTGTTCAGCTCATCGACTATGTCGAGAAGGGCTCGATTCACAACTCCGTAAACCTCCCCGAGTGCGAGCTTGCGAAGACCGCCGACCACCTCGTCTGCGTTATCCACAAGAACGTTCCGGCAATCATCTCGCAGATTACCTCGTTCATCTCGGCTGACGGTTGCAACATCGAAAACATCGCCAGCAAGTCAAAGAAGGACTGGGCATACACCATGCTCGACATCACCGGCGACTCCGCCGCCGCTGTTAAGGATATTGAGGGCATTGAAGGAGTTACACGCGTGCGTGTGCTTTGATTAAGTAATAAAGAAAGCCGTCCGATTGGGCGGCTTTTTTATTGACAAATAATAAAACGCGTGTTATAATGCTTTTAGCAAGAGAGCGAAAAACGGCTTGACCTTTGATAAAACTAAGGAGGTGGCTGTATGACGATTTTTGAGATAGTCTCTACGATTATTTCTGTTATAAATCTGATTGCGGACATTTTCTTCAGAATCCTCGGCTTAAAATCCGGGGATAAAAAGAAATAGCCGCGAACTAGACTAATAGGGACGGCTGATTTCCAAATTTGGTGCAGGCTCTGTATCTGCACATTTTAGATCGAGCCTGAACTGTTCCAGCAGTTCCGCTCTCTTGCTTATATTATACCCGATTTCAGTTATGATGTCAACATCTTTTTTTAATTTCACGAAAAAAGCCGGCGTTTAGCCGGCTTTTTGTATGGTCGAGGTGACGGGATTCGAACCCACGGCCTCTACGTCCCGAACGTAGCGCTCTACCAAACTGAGCCACACCTCGAAGACCGTCAATTATTATAGCACATAACGCTCCCTCTGTCAAGGATAAAATTCGCTAAAACGCAAAAAACTCCCCACCTGTCTGCATCAGGTGGGGAGAATCGATTTTAATTATCCTTCGTTACAGGAGGAAATTATCTTCTCTTAGAAGCTACAGCAGCAGCAGCGGCAACAGCCATAGGAACGAGTGCCAAAACGATACCGGTGGTAGGGTTGGTCTCGGGCTCAGCAGTGGTGTCGTCAGTGTCGTCTACAGTAAGCTCGTCGTCCTCAGTCTCGGAGTTGGTATCCTCAACAGGGTCGTCGTTCTCAACAACTTCATCTTCGTCAACAGGATAGTAGATGGTAAGAACTACAGAAGTTGCACGGAGCTGAACACCATTTGTACCATCGGTATTGTAGGTGTAAGTGGTGCCATAGTTGTAACCAGCATAATCGTCCAGAACAACGCTTTCAGTAACGGTGAGGTAAGAAGCGAATACGCTGTAATCACTGTTGTAAAGAGCAGACATCGGGATGTCAGTGAATGTGAGGGTGTCAGTAGAACCGTTCAAAACGTAGGTGCTGACAGCAGACTGAGTGGTAGCAAGGCTGAGGAAGTAGTAGAGAGATGAATAGCTATCAACACTACTATCAGTCATAATAGTATTCAGGTAGTATACGCCGAAGCCGGTGATGGTATCTTCGAGGGTAACAGTAACCTCAGCATAAGCCTCGCCGGAGTTGTAAGCGGACAAAATCATAGCTCTGTTAGCAAGGGTCTGATCCCAAACGAGGAGGTCAGCAGCAGTGATGTCATCATCAGCAGAATTCTGAGTGGTAACATCAGAAACGATAACTACATACTTATTAGAGTCGTAAGACACAGTTCCCTTAGCAGTGGTCATAGCAGAACCGGGGATGGTGTCGCTGGAAGTACCTTCAGAATAGTTGTAGGTGAAGGTAGTTGCAACGCCGGAAGCGGTTGCATCGCTAGCATACCACCAAGAGGAAGTAAGGTAGTTAGCCCAGATAGTAGGATCACCATTGTAGTCTTCCAAATCCCAGGTTACAACAGCGGTAACAGTGAAGGTGTTGCCGGAAGTGGAAACGATACCACTGTTAGGAAGCATTGCGTTTACAGCATTGCCGCTAGCATCGGTGTAAGCATCATATGCCCAGTAGCCGATATCGATAGTGTAAGGCTGATATGTGCCAACTGTCGAAGAATCAGCAGATACAGTGCCGAGCTTAACTGTTGCACCGTTCAAAGATGCATAGTAAGTGATGGTGTGAGGAACAGAAGTGTAAGACCAGTCAGCATAGTTAGCAGGAACGGTGATATCGACAGTCTCGATACCAGTTACTCCAACGTAACCAGTTATAGCATATGTAGGAGCAGACATTGTGAACTCAACGGTTCCGGTGCCTTCTGTCTTCAAATAATTGCTCAGTACGATGTCATAAGACTCGTAATCAGTAGCGAACGCAGAGATAGCCATTGCAGAGATGGCGAGCACGACTGCCATGACGACAGCCAAGAGCTTTCTCATTTTCATGATAAATTTCCTCCTTAAAGAAATTATTTTTATCCCTATAAACGGGTATAGAGATTCTTGTCTTGGGCATAATATTTGCCCGATTTGTTTCGGAATAACCCGACACACCGACATTATAGCACCGAGGAGAAGTCTTGTCAAGTATTTTTTGAAATATTTGCGCTCCCTACGGTCGCGAACCTCTCAGTCACGCTTTGCGTGCCAGCTCCCTTATCAACGGGAGCCTTGATGGGCTCTTTATAATGCGGTCTCTCGGATTTTGCCTTCCGCTGTTTAAGTAGTGTCAAAAACGCCGCAAAAAGTTGCAAAAAGTTTTGAAAAAAATTTTTTTGGATGATTTGAACAACACACAGGCTGATTTTAGGGCGCCCGATTGGCAATTTTGAATAAAATAAAAGGGGCTATTGACAAAATAGCCTTTTGGGGGTATAATAAATAGCAAGAGAGCGGAACTGCGCCAACAGTTCTGGCTTGATTTAAAATGTGCAGATACAGAGCCTGCACCAAATTTGGAAATCAGCCGTCCCTATTAGTCTAGTTCGCGGCTATTTCTTTTTATCCCCGGATTTTAAGCCGAGGATTCTGAAGAAAATGTCCGCAATCAGATTTATAACAGAAATAATCGTAGAGACTATCTCAAAAATCGTCATACAGCCACCTCCTTAGTTTTATCAAAGGTCAAGCCGTTTTCACTCTCTTGCTGTCGACATTATAACATATAATTTAAATAGTGTCAACACAGAAGTTCGATAATAAGCGAAACGCAAAACGCCGCCCTATGACAGGGCGGCGTTTTCATATCAACATTCGTTATCAGCTATTATAATCGCTATCCAAGCTATACGGGTCATACTCCGCTATCTGGCTGTTGAGCTGATTTATATAGTACTCAAGCTGTTCGTCATAGGACTCCTTGAGCTGTGCCCAGGTGGTCGGGTCGGCGGAGTCGGCGATGCCTTCGAAGGTCGAGACGACCGATTCAAGCTTGGTGCCGTAGCCTGCGCCGTAGACAACGAGGATATTGTCGGTCGAGGTCGAGAGCTCGTAGCACACGTCATACATTTCGAGCATGTCCTGAGTCCAGAGGTAGGTTTCCTCAAGCTGAAGTCTGTCAATGTCGACGACCGTCGGGTCGAGGACCTTGAATCTCATGCAAGCCGCAAGAAGTGCGACACCCTCGGGGTTCGGAGCGCCCTGAACTATGCAGTAGCCGGAGGAAGCGGACTCAGTATAATAGTAGCCGTTGCCGTCGTCGTCACGGGGAAGGGGAACGAACATGAGCTCGCCGTCGGACATATCGCCCCAGACAGCTTCGATATTCTCAACCGTGTCGGTGAACATCCACGAGCCGCCGATATAGAGGAGGCAGAGTCCTTCCTTCATACCGCCGCCGGTGGTGGAGTTGTTTCTTGTGTTCCAGTTATCGTTGTTCCATCTCGGATAGATGCAACCGTTCTTTGACAGGTCATAGAGGAGCGAAGCCGCTCTCTCGATTGCCGCCGAGTCGGAATTGTTTTCGAACTGCTGAGTCTCGGTGTTATAGACAACTATAGTCTCGCCGCAAGAGTGCATAAGACCTGCGCTGTACCAGAAGCCGTCGAGTGCATACTTGTCCTCATCCGCATCGGAGAACTCGACGCACATCTCATAGAAGACGTCCCAAGTCCACTCATCATTATAATAGAGCTCGGCGGGGTCGTCGAAGCCGTTTTCTTCCATAACTCTTCTGTTATAGGCAACGACGTTGGTGAAGGTGTTGTCGTATACTATTATATAAGGTCTGTCCTTGATGGAGAAGTAGGTGTAGGCATATTCCTTTTCGCCCTCCCAGAGGGGGTCGTCATAGTCGATATAGTCGTCGACGGGGACGAAGATGCCCTTCAGACAGCTGTTCGGAAAGACCTCGTTGTCGCCGGGATAGAAGTCGGGCGAGTTGGACGCCAGAATCAGGTTTGCGAGCTCGTCATATCTTGTGTCCCAAGTGCACTCGTACCACTCGATCGAGCAACCGTATTTCTCCTGGAATGTCCAGTAGCCGGAGTTTATGATTTCGTCCTCGGAATAGTTCTGCATGTCGTCATACCACGCGAACCATGTGATGGAGCTTCCCGACACCTCGGTGTCCTCGGCATCCGGCAGATAAATTCCCGCCGCATTGAGGATAGCCTCGGCATCCTGTGTGGCAAATGTAAGCTGTACGACTTCACGGTTTGAACTTCCGCATCCGACAAGAGCGAAAATCATTATGGAAGCCAACAGCAGTGCTATAATCTTCTTCATCAGGAATCCTCCTAATTGTATTTGATTCTAATATTATACAACTTTTTCGCCCCGATTTCAATTAGGCATATTGTACAATTACCGTCGTCGCAATTTGTGCAGATTGACGAACGCCCTCTTTTCGACGCACTTCGGCAGGTTTCCCCACGCTGAAAACACGTTTATTTCTCCGTTTTTTGTGTAATCAGCCGAAAATCAGCCCATAGTCGATAATTTTACTGGAAAAGTCTTGCAATTTTATAAGTGATATGGTAGAATCTGGAAGAGTTAAGGCTTTCCGCGGGGTCTTCTTTAGAACAATAACGGAGGAAATTGAAATAACAATGGAAAAGTCCAAGAAAATAAAAGTACTTATCGGCGACGACAGCGAGGAATATGGCGTCAGGTGCGCAACCGCACTTCGCGATGCAGGATTTTTCTGCATCATGCGACCGAAGGACGGAAATATCATCCTCGAGGCAATCAGGGACGAAGTGCCGGACGTGGCGGTGATGGACATGTGGATGCCGAACCTTGATGCGGTCGAGATTATGCGCAAGCTCAGGAAATCGGGGCAGTCGGGGACGATGTTCGTCGTCGCGACGCCGTGCGACAACGAGTTCGCAATCAGGCAGGCGATGGGTGAGGGCGCAAGCTACTGCATGGTGAAGCCGTTCGACTATTCCGTCCTCGGCGACAGAATCAAGGAGCTCATGGGCTACGAGGTCGTCGGCGCAAACGAGATTACTTTTTCGCAGAACGAAAACAAGCTCACGGCGAGCCCAATCGCCAACGGCGTCGAAATAGATATCGTCGTGACCGAAATGATTCACATGCTCGGCGTGCCGGCGCACATCAAGGGCTATCACTATCTGAGAGCCGCAATAATCTACTCGGTTCGTGACCCGCAGATGTTAGAGAGCGTGACGAAAATCATGTATCCGACCGTCGCGAAGGACTTCGGGACGACGCCGTCGCGTGTCGAGCGTGCCATCCGCCATGCCATCGAGATAGCGTGGGATCGGGGAGACGTCGAGACCCTCAATTCCTTCTTCGGCTACACCGTCAACACCGGCAAAGGCAAACCGACCAATTCGGAATTCATCGCACTTGTGGCGGATAGGATTAAATTACGGTATAGGCAGTTCGCGTAAACCCCTCAGTCGCCTTCGGCGCCAGCTCCCCTTTCAGGGGAGCCTTTTTGTATCCTGCACAAACTTTCATTAGAACAAAAAAAGCCTCCCCTGAAAGGGGAGGGGGACCATGCGTAGCATGGTGGAGGGGTTTAAATCAAATTACTTGATCTCAACAGTAGCGCCAGCCTCTTCGAGCTTAGCCTTGAGTTCGTCAGCCTCTGCCTTGGAAACGCCTTCCTTGACGTTCTTGGGAGCGCCTTCAACGAATTCCTTGGACTCCTTAAGATCGAGACCGAGGATATCCTTGACAGCCTTGATAACGGGCATCTTAGCGTCGTTGAAGGAAGCGAGGACAACGGTGAATTCGGTCTGCTCAGCGGGAGCAGCAGCGGCAGCACCTGCAGCGGGAGCAGCGGCAACTGCGGCGGTAACGCCGAATTCTTCCTGGATTGCGTCAATGAGTTCCTTGAGTTCCAATACGGAAAGACCCTTGACGTCTTCTACAAACTTTAAAATTTTCTCTGAAGCCATTTTAGTAAATCTCCTTTAAATGTAATAATCAAAATTGTTGGTGAGGATTGCGAAGCTTTTATTAAGCCGCTTCCTCCTGCTTGTCTGCCAAAGCCTGAAGCGTTGCCGCAAGCTTCTGCATGGGACCCTGAAGAGAACCGACGAGCTGTGCCAAAAGTACATCTCTTGAAGGAATCTTCGAAAGAGCCATAACTCCGTCTGCATCATAGACTTCGGTGCCGATGAAGCCAGCCTTGAGCTTGAAGTTTTCGTGCTCTTCGGCGTACTTGCCGAGGATTCTTGCGGCGGCGGTTTCGTCGTCAGCGGAAACTGCGATTGCGGTGGTGCCGGAAAGGACGTCAGTCAAAGCGTCATAGCCGGAATCCTGCATTGCGAATCTGAGAAGAGTGTTCTTCTCGACGGTGTACTTGACACCTGCTTCACGAAGCTCTTTTCTGAGGGCGGTGTCCTCTTCAACGGTGATACCGCTGTAGCTGACAAGAACGCCTGCCTTTGAGTTCTTGAGCATCTCGCTGATTTCAGCGACCTTAGCCTTCTTGGCGCTAAGAACATTTGCGTTGGGCATTGATTTCACCTCTTTGAAAGTTATTTTTTGCCCCAATTTCTATAAGAAAAGTCCTTCTCCCGACAGGTCGGGAAAAGGACGTAGAATCATAAAACTACTCTTTTCCTCGGCAGGATTTACATCTCGCATTGAGAAAACCGGCTGTCTTTAGAAACGAAGCATATTATTTATACCATACAAAATGGTATTTGTCAGGTGTTAATTACGAATCAAACTCCGTACTTAGCCGTATTGACCTTGACGCCGACACCCATGGTGGATGCTACTACGACGCTCTTGAGGTACTGACCTTTTGCGGCGGCGGGCTTAGCCTTTACGATTGCTTCAAGAAGGGTCTCGAAGTTCTCTGCAAGCTTTTCCTCACCGAAGGAAGCCTTGCCGATGGGGCAGTGGATGATGTTGGTCTTGTCGAGACGATACTCAATCTTACCAGCCTTAGCCTCTGCAACAGCCTTTGCAACGTCGGGCGAAACGGTTCCGGACTTCGGGTTAGGCATGAGTCCCTTAGGACCGAGGACCTTACCGAGGCGTCCTACAACGCCCATCATGTCGGGAGAAGCGATAACGACGTCGAAGTCGAACCAGTTTTCCTTCATGATTCTGTCGACATACTCGATGCCGCCGACATAATCGGCACCTGCAGCCTTAGCCGCTTCGTACTTGTCCTCCTTGCAGAAGACGAGGGTTCTGACGGTCTTACCTGTTCCGTGAGGAAGGATAACCGCACCTCTTACCTGCTGGTCAGCGTGACGGGAGTCAACGCCCAGGCGGATGTGTACTTCGATGGTCTCGTCAAACTTAGCCTTTGCATTCGAGCTCGAAAGTGCAACTGCCTCCTTGACGTCATAAGCCTTTGTTTTGTCTATAGTCTTTAACGAATCGACATATTTCTTTCCGTGTCTCATGTAAATTTACTCCTTATCATATAGTGGTTTAGCGGAAAAGGGTAATTCCTCCCACTTATTTTTTTAGTTCGTTCAAACTGTTTTCATTGCCGGGAAGTTCACCTCCGGTGAACTTCCGTAGTTGACGACGTCAGTCGGCAACTACTACTCCCATGGAGCGGGCAGTGCCTGCAATCATGCTCATAGCGGCTTCTACGGAAGCGGCGTTGAGGTCGGGCATCTTCTGCTCGGCGATAGCTCTTACCTGATCCTTGGTGATTGTTGCAACCTTGGTCTTGTTCGGGGTACCCGAAGCGGTCTCGATTCCGCAAGCCTTCTTGATAAGAACGGCTGCCGGCGGAGTCTTGGTGATGAATGTGAACGAACGGTCGGAGTAAACGGTGATAACAACCGGGATGATAAGACCCATGTCGTTCTTGGTTCTCTCGTTGAAGTCCTTGGTGAACGCCATGATGTTTACGCCGTGCTGACCGAGCGCAGGACCAACCGGCGGTGCAGGGGTTGCCTTGCCGGCGGGAATCTGAAGCTTGATAATTCCTGTAACTTTCTGTGCCATAATAATTTCCTCCAATTTTGTGGTGATAGACCGGCGGTTCTCGTATGATTTTCATACAAGGCACAACACCGCCCATCTATTAGGCGAGCAGTCTTCCTGCTCTCCCACTGAATTTTGTTTCTTAATCCTCTAACTTCTTGAGCTGAGAAATTGCGATGGTCGCCGGTGTCTCACGCCCGAACATCGAAACGACGATATCCGCCGTCTGGTTGTCCATGTCGATAGCCGTAACCGAGCCGAGCCATCCGTTGAAGGGACCGCCTGTGACGGTGATGGTGTCGCCGACCTTGAAGCCGACGGTCGCCTCGGAGACCTTCTTGAAATCAACGCCCAAAGCCGCAACTTCCTTGTCGGAAAGCGGAACCGGCTTCGAGCCGGGACCTACAAAGCCCGTGACTCCTCTGGTGTTGCGGACGATATACCATGTGTCGTCGGTCATCACCATCTTGATGAGGACATAGCTCGGGAAGAGCTTGTTGTCTTCCTTCTTGCGCTTTCTTCCGCCCTCTTCTTCCTCTACGGGAGCTTCGGTCTCTTCGGTGGTTTCAAGCGGAATGCGGACCTCCTGAATCACGTCCTGAAGTCTGCGGTTCTCAACAACCTTTTCAATATTCTGTTTTACCTTGTTCTCATATCCGGAATAGGTGTGAGCAACATACCATTTCGCCTGAGCGTTATCTTCCATTAGTGAATCTCCTCTGTCTGACTGATTGCCTGATTATGAGCCTGAAACAAGTCTACGAGCCTGATACCAGTCTCAAAAGAAGTCCGAATATCGAGTCGACTGCGAACAGAGCCGCGCCGCTGATAATGCACACTGCCAATACAACACCGGTGTTGTTCAGAACCTGCTTGTGGGAAGGCCATACAACCTTCTTTACTTCGGAAATGAGGTCTCTGACATACTTGACAAGCCTGTTTGGCTTCTTAGCCTTTTTCTTGGTCTTTTTCTCGACCTTGACGTTTTCGTCTGCCATGCTGGGTCCTCCTTACTTGGTTTCTCTGTGAAGAGTGTGCTTCCTGCAGTGCTTGCAATACTTGTTCATTTCAAGTCTGTCGGGATCGTTCTTCTTGTTTTTCTTTGTGGTGTAGTTTCTCTGCTTGCACTCGGTGCAGGCAAGAATCACGTTGTTTCTCATTTTTTCGGCACCTCCTAAGAATTTTTCCTGCGGTTTTGGGGATTGCCCCTCCCGCAAGTGTTTGCCTCCCTCTGTCTGCGGGCAAAACAGTACGTTCCGTACTGGTGCATTTTCGCACCAAAAAAAGACCCCGCAAAGAGGTAGAATCATGATACCATATCCTTCGCGGGTTGTCAAGTGTTTTTTAAAATAATTTTCGTACCACTCCGGCGCACCCGAAGACATACATCCCCTCGGGGTTCACCGGCATGCCGGTGAACCCCGAATATTCGATAATCCTGTCGGCTGGCTCGAACACAGTCGGCAGGTTGCCGAAGTGCGTGCTCGTTATCCCGAGCTTCTTAAAGTCGCTTTCAGTCATGCAGAAGCCGACTCCGAAGAGCTTTTCCTCGTCGACACAACAGTCCCCAAGAATTTCCTCTGCGGCGGCTTTTCCGGACTGCAGAATATACTCGCCATCGGCTTCTTCGGGGAGCGTGATTATTCTGTGGGAGAGGGTGTCGCCCTTGAGGGTGCAAAGCCCGACACTTAGCGTCTTCTCATAAAGCCCCATCCCGAGAGCAAAGCCGCAGGAAATGTCGACATCCAGAAGCTGATTGCGCCTGCCCTTGCCGGGGGTGTTCTTATAGCCGCATTCCCGCAGGATTCCCCGTTCGATAAGAGGGGCTGTCGCTTCGGTCACAAGCGAATTCGAAATCCCGAGACGGCGCGACATCTCCGAGCGGGACATCGCACCCTCCGAGAGTATCAGCTCAATCAGTCTTGCCTGCGTCTGTGTCTTCATTCTTAGACTCTTTCTGAGGCTTAGACTCTTTCTGAGGCTTAGACTCTTGAGGCATAGGCTCTTTCTGAGGCTTCTTCGGCTCCGGCTTTTGCTGCTTCAACGGCTCCGTGCGCTTTATCTCAAACCAGAAGGTCGAGCCCTTGCCGACTTCGCTCGAAACTCCGAAACGGTAGCCATGGAGCTTGAGGATTTCCTTTACAATCGAGAGTCCCAAACCCGTTCCGATAACGTCCCGCTTGGTGCGCTCGCCGCGATAGTAGCGGTCGAAGACCTTCGAGAGCTTGTCCTTCTCGATTCCGACGCCGAAGTCCTGAACCTCGATTCTGACGGTCGACTCCTGATTTATCTGGCGGATGATAATCTTCTTCGAGTCGCCCGAGTAGTTGACAGCGTTGTTGATGAAGTTATACATAACCTGCCCGAGCTTCTCCCGGTCGCCCCAGAGGGTGACGTCCTCGTCCTCCTCAAAGACGAATTCGAACCCTTGCTTCTCGGAGAATATCTGATATTTCGACAGGATTTCGTCAAGAAAGTCCTTCGACGAGAATTCGGTTTTGTTTACACTGGAGCTTCCGCTCTGGAGCTTCGAGAGCTCCATGAGTGATGAAACGAGGAGGGAAAGACGGTCGGTTTCTTCTATAATAACGTTCAGATGCTCCTCGCGCTTCTCGGGATTGTCGCCTGAAAGGTCCCGAATCATCTCGGCATAAGCCTTAATCATCGTGAGGGGGGTGCGCAAATCGTGCGAGACGTTTGCAATGAGGTCATTTCTCAGTTCCTCCGTCTTCGACATCTCGGACGCCGCATAGTTCAGCGTTTCCGCAAGCTCGTTGACCTCGGCATAGGAGCCCTCGGGGAAGCGGACGGTATAGTCTCCCGCCGCAAGGCGATGCGCAAGCGCCGTTATATTCGTGAACGGTCGCGAAAGCCTCGACGAGAGCATAAGAGTGATGATAAGCGCTATAAAGAAAGTGACGAGAGCGATGATTACGAACTGCTCTTTTATAATTTCGACGGTCGAGTTTATCGGCTCCAATGATGCGTTTATAAAGAGGAGATAGCCGCTCGAGCCGACTGCGGGCTTTTCGAGCACCTCGCCATAGATAAGCTCGGTGGTGCCGAAGCGTTCGTTGTTGTTAGTGATGATGATTTTCTGCGAATCGGAATTGAGGAGCTCGTTGCGGTACTGGAACAGAAGGATGTTCGTGGCGCTGGTGAGGATTGACGAGCCCATATAGTCACTCTGGGCAACGACGTTTCCCGCCCAGTCGGTGATGATGATTGCCATGCCGTTGTCATAGGCAAGCTCTTCGATAAGCTCGTCCGAGGAGTCGAGCTCTTCGGAATCAAAAGCCGCCGCAATCTGCGAAGCCGACGAGATAATCTTGCGCTTCTTCGAGATTTCGTAATAGTCGCTCAGCGAAACAACCTGAAACAGCCAGATGAGTACAAGGATAACGGCTGTAAATACGGAGAAATACAGCCATATCGTTGAGCGCAGGGTTGGCGCCTTTTTATTCGGATTTGAGGTTTTGGCGGACTTCGCGGATTTAGCCGTTGCTTTCGCTTCTCTTGTTGATGTCGTCAAACTTGTATCCCATTCCTCTCAAGGTCACAATCAGGTCTCTGTACGGACCCAGGCTGTTTCTGAGCATTTTTATGTGAGTGTCGACCGTTCTGTCGTCGCCATAGAAGTCATAGCCCCAGACCTCTTCGAGGAGCTTTTCGCGGGACATCGCGATGTTCATGTTCTTCGCAAGATAGAAGAGGATGTCGTATTCCTTCGGGGTCATCTGAGCCTTCTTGCCGTCGATGATGACTTCTCTTGCGGCAAAGTTGATTTCGAGCCCCTCGTATCTCAATACGTCGACCGAGTCGGGGTTCTTTCTTCTCTTGATGGCGACCTTGACTCTTGCCATAAGCTCCTTCGGAGAGAACGGCTTGACGACATAGTCGTCGATTCCGACCTCGAAGCCGAAAAGCTTGTCATATTCCTCGCCACGCGCTGAAAGCATGATGACGGGGGCGTTTGAATATTTCTTTATTTCCTTGCATGCGGAATAGCCGTCGAGCCTCGGCATCATTATATCCATGATTATGCAGTCATAGCCCTTTTTGGCGTTCTTGACCTTTTCGATAGCCTCCATACCGTCGGCGGCTTCGTCGACCTCGTAACCCTCAAACAGGGCGTATTCCTTGACGACTTCCCTTATCTTCTGCTCGTCGTCAACTATTAAGATTCTTGATACATCAGCCATTTTAAAAACGTCCTTTCAGGTTTTCGCAGACTCAGACCCAGCCTGCTGTCACTATAATAGCGTATAAATGTGTCGGAATTATGAAATTTTACGGATAGTTCAATGTTTTATTACTCTTCCTAACTCCCTGTTGACAACATTCAGAAATTCTGATATAATTTCTTTAGAAAGAGGTGATATTATGCCAACAATCAAATCGAGCACCGATTTAAGAAACCACTATAACGAAATCTCAACCTTGTGCCACGAAACGAACGAACCCGTCTATATCACCAAGAACGGAAAGGGAGACCTCGTTATAATGAGTATGGAAACATATGACGAGCTTTTTGGCAAGTTTGAACTTTTCAGATGGATTCAGGATGGCATAAGTGATGTAAAAGATGGAAATACTTTGCCGCTTGAAGAAGCCATGAAAGAAATAAGAGATAGTAGAAACGTGTCTGCTGAAACAAGGAATTGATTTGGAATAAATGTAGGGGCGGATATTATCCGCCCGAAACCCTCATTACTGGCTTAAACGGGCGGATAATATCCGCCCCTACAGTTGGCGTGTGCTGATTCCGTAATGACGGGCTGAATACCATAGATGGAGTTGATACCAATGAAAATCGGTCTAATCGTCGCGATTGCGGACGAGATTGAGGCTATGCTTGCCGAGATGGGCGAGCCTCAGAAGAGTGAGACGGTGGCAGGGATCGCTATCCGTAAATATAAAGTTAGTGGGCACGAGCTTTTTGTCGCAAACAGCGGTGCCGGAGAGATTTATGCCGCAGGGGCGGCGCAACTGCTTATCTCCCGCTTCGGAGCGAAAATGCTCCTGAATTTCGGAATCTGCGGAGGTTTGACGGACGAGATGGCGCTCTGCAACACCGTTATCGTCGAAAAAGTGGTGCATTATGATTACGACGTTTCTGAACTCGACCCGGTTGAAATCGGACAGTATCCGCAGTATCCCGATTGCTATATTCCGGCGGATGAGAAGCTTATCAAGCTTGCAAAAGAGGTCTCCCCGGAGCTTCGGGAAGTCATCTGCGCCTCTGCCGACAAATTCGTCGGGAATCCCGACAGAAAAGCCGAGCTCCACAGGCTTTATAACGCCGAAATCTGCGAGATGGAATCTGCGGGAATACTTCTCACGGCGAACAGGTGCGGTGTGCCGGCGCTTCTCATAAAAGCCGTTTCGGACAGCGCAACCGGCGGCGCTGAGGAATTCACCGAAATGGCGAACAAGGCGGCAAGAGTCGCGGTTACGACGCTACTTAAAATCATAGATAAAATAGACAAATAGAATTCGGAGGGATTATCATGTTGACATTGGGCGACAGACTAAAAGCGGCAAGGAAAAAGACGGGACTTTCGCAGGTTCAGGCGGCAGAAGCCACCGGAATCGGTAACAAGTCGCTGTCGCGCTATGAAAGGGGAGACTCGGAGCCGAGCCCCGAAGCTATCCAGAAGCTCTCAAGGCTCTATAACGTCTCGACCGAGTATGTCCTCGGGCTCACTGACGTGATGGGTTCGTCCGCCGACAGCTCGTCGCAATCTGGCTACAGCGAGACCATTGTCGGCATGACCGACCACCAGACCTCCGCCCGCAAGCTCCTCGACTTCATCGGCACCAGCCCATCAAGGTATCACGCGATTGCGAACATCACCCGCAGGCTCTCGAACGAGGGCTTTACCGAGCTTCTTGAGGGCGAAAAGTGGAATCTTGAGAAGGGCGGGAAGTATTTCGTCGTCAGAAATCTTTCCACGGTTGCGGCTTTCAAGGTGGGCGAGGAAAATCCCACGAGCTTCAACATCATCAGTTCCCACTGCGACTCGCCGACCTTCAAAATCAAGCCGAACGCCGAGATGGAGACCTTGGGGCACTATATCCGCCTCAACACCGAAAAGTACGGCGGGATGATCATGTCGACCTGGATGGACAGACCTCTTTCTGTCGCCGGGCGCGTCATCGTCTCTGAGGGGAACAGCCTCAAGACCAAGCTCGTCTCGATTGACAAAGACCTGCTCATCATCCCGAACGTCGCGATTCACATGCAGAGAAAGATTAACGACGGATTTACATTTAATCCCGCAACCGACATGGTTCCGCTTATGGGGAGCCTCAGCGCGAAGGGGGAGCTCGGAAAGCTGATTGCCGAGAGCGCCGGCGTCAAGGAAAAGAGCATCATCGGGAGCGACCTGTTCCTCTACAACCGCACCAAGGGCACCGTCTGGGGGAGCGACAGGGAGTATGTCTCGAGCCCACAGCTTGACGACCTCTAGTGCGCCTATGCCTCGATGCAGGGCTTTTTGATGGGGGAGAACTCCGACACGATTTCGATGCTCAGCATCTTCGACAACGAGGAGGTCGGAAGCGGCACCAAGCAGGGCGCCCGCTCGAACTTCTTAAGAACAGTCTGCGAGAGAATCGCCACGGCTCTGGGACAAGATATTAACGAAATGCTCCCGTCAAGCTTCGTAATCTCGGCGGACAATGCCCACGCTGTCCACCCGAACCACCCCGAATATGCCGACCCGACGCACCGCCCCTTCATGAACCAGGGCATCGTCATCAAGTATAACGGCGACGAACGCTATGTCACCGACGGCATGAGCGAAGCTGTCTTCAAGCGCGTCTGCAAAGCCTCAGGCGTCCCGACCCAGACCTTCTCGAACAGATCCGACCTTATGGGCGGCTCAACCCTCGGCAATCTTTCCACAAGCCAGCTTTCGGTCAGCACGGTAGATGTAGGGCTTCCGCAATTAGCCATGCACTCGAGCTATGAGACGGCAGGCTCGATGGACACTCTATATTTCGAAAGAGCCTCGGCGGAGTTTTATAGGACGAAAATTCAGGCTGTCGGAGACGGGGTTGTTACGATAAAATAAACTTGAGATGCCAAATTGGAAGCTCAAGTTGACATTTTGAGGTGCCGGATTGGCGCCTCAATTTTATGTACTGACTCAAAAGTCTCTATCAGAAAGCCTTCATAATAAAAAACTGTTGACAAAGCAACAGTAACGGAGTATAATAATAGCAAGAGAGCCGAACTGAATGCACGCAGTCGCGGTTCAACCTCAAATGTGCAGATACCGAGTCTGCACTATAGTTGGAAATTGACCGTTCCTTTATGTATTTAGATTAGGGCGGTTATTTCTTTTTATTCCCGATTATCAAATCGAGAATACCAAAGATAATGACCGCCATCAGATTCAAAAGCGAAATCACGGTGGAAATCACTTCGAAAATCGTCATAGCAGGTCACCTCCTCAGTTTTATCAAAGGTCAAACCTACTCTCTTGCTATTGACATTATAACATACGAATCGGCATCTGTCAATTAATTCAAACAGAAATCCACAGCGTAATCAAGCTATTGTATGAACTTATCTCTGCTTCAAAATCTGCAATCCTCTCGGTCAAAATGTTTTATAAAGCCCTCGAAAACGCCCGATTTTTCGTGCATAAGGGAGTAATTTTGCAAGTTCGAATTAAAAGAACTTGCAATTTTGCTTTTGGGGGCATATAATTATGGGAGTATTATTTTACGGAGGACTGAAACATGAAGTTAGCCGAATTTTCAAAGACCGATGTCGAAAAGTTTTATAACGAACAGTGTGCCAAGCTTGAGGAGTATAAATCCCTCGGCTTGAAGCTTGATATGTCAAGAGGCAAGCCCTCGCCGGAGCAGTTGGATCTCTCGAACGAAATGCTCACCCACTGCCTCGACGGCGACCACATCTCCGAGACCGGCGTCGACTGCCGCAACTATGGCGTCCTTGACGGAATCTACGAGGCAAAGCGCCTCTTCATGCCGATGATGGGCGTCGGACGCTACGAGATTATAATCGGCGGAAATTCGAGCCTGCAGCTCATGTATGATACACTCGCCCGTGCTATGCTCTTGGGAGTAAAGGGAAGCCCCGAGCCGTGGTGCCACAGAAAGACCGTCAAGTGGCTCTGTCCGGCTCCCGGATATGACCGCCATTTCGCAATCTGCGAAGCTTTCGGCATGGAGATGATAACCGTTCCGATGCTCGACGACGGTCCCGACATGGACATGGTCGAGAAGCTTGTTTCGGAGGACGAGGACATCAAGGGAATCTGGTGCGTCCCGAGGTATGCAAACCCGACGGGCGTTGTCTATTCCGACGAGGTCGTAAAGAGATTTGCGAACCTCAAGCCCAAGGCTCCCGACTTCAGAATCTACTGGGACGACGCCTATTGCGTCCACGACCTGACCGACGAGCACGCCGAAATCCTCAACATTCTTGAGGAGTGCAAGAAGACAGGAAAGCCGGATATGCCCCTTATTTTCGCCTCGACCTCGAAGATTTCCTTCCCCGGCGGAGGAATCGCCGCAGTCGGCGGAAGCGAGGAAAATATGGAGTTCATGCGGAAGCAAATGTCCTACCAGATTATCGGCTATGACAAGCTGAACCAGCTGAGGCACGCCAAATTCTTTAAAGATTACGACGGAATTATGGAGCACATGAAGAAGCACCGTGCAATCCTGAAGCCCAAGTTCGACCTCGTTGTCGAGACTCTTGAGAAGGAGCTTGCGCCTCTCGGAATCGGCAAGTGGAGCAACCCGAAGGGCGGCTATTTCGTCTCGTTCGACGGTCCCGAGGGAACGGCAAAGCGGATTGTAGCCCTCTGCAAGGACGCCGGCGTCACCATGACCGGTGCGGGAGCATCCTTCCCCTACGGAGTAGACCCCAAGGACACAAATATAAGAATCGCCCCGTCCTACCCGTCACTTGATGAGCTCCAGAAGGCGATGGAGATTTTCGTGGTTGCGGCAAAGGTCGCGGCGGCGGAAAAGCTATTGTAAACCCCTCCACCGGCTTCGCCGGTCCCCCTCCCCTTTCAGGGGAGGCTTTTTTCTCTCATGAAAGTTTGTGCAGAATACAAAAAGTAGGGGCGGATATTATCCGCCCCTACTTTTGTACTAAACTCTTTTTTGGACTGGATATAGAAGTTCGCAAGCGAACTTCGGAAGTTTGGCTTTGCCAAACTTCTCCGCCCGAAAAGTCACAGTTTATTCCCCATCGTCTCCCCTTCAATCAACCCATTCCACAGTCTATAATACAGCCCTTGGTGGGACAGTAATTCCTCATGCGTGCCCTCTTCCTCGATGCCGTCGGCGCCGAGGACAATGATGCGGTCTGCGTTTTTGATGGTGGTGAGCCGGTGGGCGATGGTGAGGGTGGTTCTGCCTTCCGCAAGAAGGTCGAGGCTCCGTCCTACCAACACTTCGCTCTCGTTGTCGAGGGCGCTTGTAGCCTCGTCAAGCAAGAGAATCGGCGGGTTCTTGAGGAAGACCCGGGCTATCGAAATCCTCTGCTTCTGACTGCCCGAGAGCTTCACGCCCCGCTCGCCGACATAGGTGTCGTAGCCGTCCTTGAGCTCCGAAATGAAGCTGTCCGCACCCGCAAGCTTGGCGGCTCGGATGATGTCTTTGCGGGAAGCGCCAAAGTCGCCGTAAGCGATATTTTCGGCAACGGTGCCGCTGAAGAGATAGACGTCCTGCTGAACGACGCCGACGGAGGTGCGAAGGCTCTTGAGCGTCACGTCCCTTATATCCTGCCCGTCAATAGTGATTTCGCCGTCGGTCACGTCGTAAAACCTCGGAATCAGGCTGACGAGGGTCGTCTTGCCGCCGCCCGAAGGTCCGACGAGGGCAAGCTTCTCGCCCGGATTAATCCGAAGATTGACGTTATGGAGAACCCTGTTGTGGTCGTCGGGGTATTCAAAGCTGACATTGCGGAACTCAATTTCGCCAGATTTGACGGACAAATCCTTCGCGTCCGGCTTGTCGGCGATGTCGATCGGCGTGTCCATAATCTCGAGGAACCTCTCGATGCCGGTCATTCCACGCTGGAACTGTTCGAGATAGTTGACGATTGTGCGGATTGTGGTGATAAGCGTGCCGACGTACATGACATATGCGACGAGGTCGCCGGCGTTGATTCTGCCGTTCACGAGGAAAAGTCCACCTGCAAGCAGAACTACGGTATACATAATTCCGTCGAAAAGACGGGTCGAGGTGTTGAGCGTCGCCTGGATGTAGTAGCTCTTTTTCTTGACCTGCTTGAACTCCTGATTGTTCTTCTCAAAGCGCTCTTCTTCCTCATCTTCCGCCGCAAAAGTTTTGATTACCTGCTGACCGAGAAGGCTGTCTTCGATGGTGGAGTTGAGCTCGCCGACTTTTACTCTTTGCTTGTAGAAAATCGCCTTGAGGTGCTTGTTCAGCGTGAAGCTTATGACAATCATCAGCGGCACGCAGGCAAAGATTATCGCCGTCAGTGCAACGCTCGTCCCGCAAAGGATGACGAACGACGCCACGAGCTTGATTGCGGCGATGAAGAACTCCTCGGGGCAGTGGTGGGCGAATTCCGTGACGTCGAAGAGGTCGTTCGTGATTCTGCCCATGATGGTGCCGACTTTTGTATTGGAGTAGTAGGTCGAGCTTAAGCGTTGCAGATGCTTGAAAGCATCGGTGCGCATGTCCGTCTCGATATAGACGCCCATGATGTGTCCGGTCGACGCCATATAGAAGTTCGCCGCCGCATCGATGATCCGAAGAACGACGTAGAGAAGCGCGAGCTTAAGAACGCTTTCGACGGTCAAGGCTATGCTTGAATCCACCGCCGCATTCGTCAGGTAGCTTATCATCTTCGGCAGGACGATGTCGCAGAGCGTCGTCAGCGCCGCGCAGAACAGGTCGAAGAACATCATCCACTTGTACTTAAGTAAGTACGGCAAAAACCGGCAAAGGATGTGGGGTTTTTGAGGTTGGTTGGACATAGTTTATCCTTTCCTTAGGCAGTAAAAGCCTCCCCTGAAAGGGGAGGGGGACCATGCGAAGCATGGTGGAGGGGTTTACCGCTTGGGGTCGCGTTTCCTGCACTGATAGAAATCGAGCTTTTCCTTGACGTTGTCGGGAATCTCTCTTCCTACGGGGCATACGGCGGCGTTTGCCATGCGCTCGGCGAACTTCTGGATGAATTCGATATCCTTTACCATATTCTCAGGCTTGATGATGTCGATGGTGTCATAACGGTTATGGATGGTTGCGGTACTGGGTCCCGCAAGACGGGCGAAGCTTACCGACGGAACGCCCTTGTCGGCGAACGGGGTCGAGTCGCTCGAATAAACGTCCTGACGAACCTTGATTCCGAAGCCGCTCTCCAAGCCGAGATATTCGATATAGCCGACGAGCTTTTCCTCAGTCGTGCAGCAGGCGATGAATCTGCCCATCGTCGAGCCGATCATGTCGAGGTTGATGCAAAGGTCGATTTTCTCGAGCTCGTCCTCGTGAGCCTCGCAGTATGCCTTCGAGCCGAAGAGCCCTCTCTCCTCGCTTCCGCACCATACGAACCGAAGGTTGTTGCGGTGAGGAGTCTTTGCGAAGTGCTCCGCCATTGCCATGATTCCGACAGAACCGGACATATTGTCATAAGCGCCCTTCGAAAGAATTACGGAATCATAGTGAGCGGTGAAGATGACGGTTCTGTCGGATTCGCCGGTGCCGGGGAGGTCGAGGACGACGTTTCTGCTCTCGCCCTCATACTCGGTCTGCTCGACTGCTATAGTAACTTCCTTCGGGTCGCCCTTCATGAGCTTGACAGCATCCTTTGCATTAATATTTACGCCGAGGATTTTTCTTCCCTTGGAAACAAAGCTTCTGAGCTCCTTCTTGTCGATGTCGTGGTCGGCATAGTGAACGTCGCCCGAATAGGTGATGAAGCCGACTGCGCCGTTGTCGACGATGTCCTGATAGGTCCAGTAGCCCATTCCGCCGTCGGTCATGACGATTTTGCCCTTGACGGTCGAGAGGCTCGCCTTGTCAAGGTTCGGAAGATAGACGAACGGAGCGGTTACACTGCCGCTTCCGCACATGGCATAGCCGGTGCAGGGAATCTCCTTGCCGTCGATAACAAGGGATGCCGAATGGACGTCGCCGAATTCGCTCTTGAACGGCTCGATATGAGCGTCCCCGCCGAAAGCGGCGCACTTATCCTTGATGTACTCGGCGCACTTAAGTTCCTCCGCCGAACCTCCGACACGGATATACTCCGTATCTCTGAACATTTTCATGATTTCACGTTTTGTCATTATCTGGTGTCTCCTTTGTATTGATGTTGATTTCAACACACAATTATACTACTCTTTACCCGAATTTGCAACCGTGAGTGTTGAAAAACCTGCCCGAATATGCTATACTATTTTAAATTACAAAGGGGTGATTTGATGGAACTCAGAGATAAGGCTCTTGAGATAGTTGAGATTTTGGAGGAGATTTACCCCGGGGCGCAGTGCTCGCTTGAGTATACGAAGCCGCACGAGCTTCTGATTGCGACGAGATTGTCGGCGCAGTGCACCGATAAGCGGGTCAACATGGTCACGGGGGCTCTGTTCGAGAGATTCCCGACCGTTGAGGCGTTCGCCGAAGCCGCTCCCGAAGAGGTCGAGCCGTACATACGCTCCTGCGGGCTCTATCACACGAAAGCCCGGGACATCGTTGCGCTTGCGAAGGCTCTTATGGAGAACTACGGCGGCGAAGTCCCCGACACCCTCGAGGAGCTCACGGCATTGCCTGGAGTTGGACGCAAGACCGCCAATCTAATTATGGGCGATGTCTATCACCAACCGGCAGTCGTCACCGACACCCACTGCATAAGGATTTGCAAACGCCTCGGGCTTACGACCTCCGACAACCCCCTCAAGACCGAGATGGAGCTCCGTGAGATTCTCCCGATGGACCGGGCAAGCGACTTCTGCCACAGGCTCGTCAACTTCGGTCGCGACACCTGCACGGCAAGGAAGCCGAAATGCGAGAATTGCAAATTAAGAGATTTATGTGAGGAGAATAAATTATGAAACCATTAACCACCGTACTTTTCGACCTTGACGGGACGCTTCTGCCGATGGATCAGGATGTGTTCACAAAGTATTATTTCGGACTTCTGGCGAGGAAGCTGGCGCCCCTTGGCTACGAGAAAGACAGCCTCGTCGCCGCCATATGGAAGGGCACCGGAGCCATGGTCAAAAACGACGGCTCGAAGACGAACGAAACGGCTTTCTGGGAGACCTTCACCGCCATCACCCGCCCCGACGCTATGGACGACATGCCCGTTTTCGATGAGTTCTATCGCATCGAATTCCAGCAGGCGAAGGCGAGCTGCAGCTTCAACCCCGACGTCAAGAAAACTGTCGACGAAATCAAGGCTATGGGACTCCGGGTCTCCCTTGCGACAAACCCGATTTTCCCCGCCATTGCGACCGAATCGAGAATCAGGTGGGCAGGACTCGAGCCCTCCGACTTCGAGAAGTACACGACCTATGAAAATTCGAGCTTCTGCAAGCCGAACCCGAAGTATTTCGAGAAGGTCTGCAAGTCTCTTTCCGTCGACCCGACTGAATGCCTGATGGTCGGCAACGACATGGACGAAGACACCCCGGCGGCGACCCTCGGCATGCGCGTTTTCATCATCACCGACAGCCTTATCAATAAATCCGGCAGAAACCTTGACGACTTCCCGCACGGAGGATTTGCCGATTTGTCCGAATATATAACAAAAAATTTTTGAAAAAATTCTTGACTGATGCAATAATTCCGCACTCTGATGTGTATTACAATTAGAATACTATTTCGAGGAGGAATCTATATGAAAAAATTATTGGCAATCATGCTGGCTGGGCTTATGCTCGTGTGTAGCATGTCTCTGACGGTCTTCGCGGATGACGAGAAGGCTTCGCTATCCTGCACCTCCGGTGACAGCAAGGTCACCCTTTCGTGGGAGGACACGGACGACGAAAGCTACGATGTCTATTGGAAGCGTTACAGCTCGGACGAGTGGAAGCTTGCCGGGACGGTCACCGGGCATAAGGTCAACATTGTCGGGCTTCAGAACGGCATTACCTATCAGTTCAAGGTCGAAATCGGCGGGGAATTCACGGAAACGGTGTACGGTTTTCCGTTCGTAGACCCATATCCGTATATTGCGGATGTTCTCAGCGAAATTGATTTTGAACAGCCATACTCTGCTGAAGAGCTTGCGGAATCGGAGCAGGCGTTTGTTGTTGAGACGGACTCTACAGAAGAATGTCTGCAGGAAATGTGGGGAATCATGCAGAACGAGAAGGACATCGAGGCTCTTCTTGAGATGTACTGCGCCCTCCCCGAAATCACCGAGCCGACCGACGAGAAAATCACCGGGAGTAAAACTATGGGAATCACCTTCTACGTTGACGGAGTCGAGCACAGTCTCACCGTCGACGAGAACAACATTCTCAAATGGGACGGCGCCGACGGATATTACAAATTCACCGACCCCGCCATCGACTACTTCACCACTCTCGGAAACTTCGACCGGGGATATAGCGTGGAAACGAGAACTAAAGCATAGAAACATAAAAAAAGAGCACCCTGATTTCAGGATGCTCTTTTATCGTGGTGACCCGTACGAGAATTGAACTCATATCTCCGCCGTGAAAGGGCGGTGTCTTAACCTTTTGACCAACGGGCCGTTGGTGGCTGTAACTGGATTTGAACCAGTGACACCCCGGGTATGAACCGAGTGCTCTAGCCAACTGAGCTATACAGCCACATTTGCGACTTGTCTATTATAATAAAAAGTTTCGGGTTTGTCAATACCTAAAAACGAAAAAGTTTTGAAAATCGAATCCGAATCGAATGCGAAAAAAGTTTTTTCGGGATTTCGGTAAAAACTTTTGCCGAACAGGTTGACAATATCGGATATATCGTATATAATGGTATTGCAGTAAGCATTAAGGGGAACAACATGGGAAAGATAACGATTGAGTTTTACGCACTTCCCGACGGTACCGAGCCGGCAAAGGATTTTATTCTCAGCCTTGACAAGAAAATGAGAGCAAAAATCATCTGCTCCGCACAGTTGTTGGAAGCAAACGGTTGGGAAGTAAGAGAACCGACTTCAAAATATCTGGGTGACGGTATATTTGAATTGCGGGCGCAATTCGGAAATAATATATCGAGAGTTCTGTATTTCTTCTTCGTAGGCAATAAGGCAATTCTGACCAACGGATTTATCAAGAAGTCTCAGAAAACATCGCAGAAAGAAATCGACAGAGCAAAAAGATACAAAGCCGATTATGAAAGCAGGGAGGCTGATAAAAATGACCAACTTTGATGATTTTGTAAAAGAACAGCTCGAAGACCCCGAGGTCAGAGCGGAATATGAGGCATTGCAGGCAGAGTATTCTCTCATGCGAGCCATGATTGATGCACGTCATGAGAGCGGCATTACCCAGAAGGAGCTTTCCAAACGCACCGGAATTTCGCAAAGCGACATCAGCAAGTTCGAGGGCGGCGGCGGAAACCCGTCGATGAAAACCTTGAAGCGTCTTGCCGCAGGCTTGGGTATGAGCGTGAAAATCGAATTTGTACCTCTGACAAAAGTCTGAATCGGATGCCTCCCACATGGGAGGCGTTCGTTTTTCGGTACTTCATAATCGGAAGTTTGAATAACTTCTCAACATTTCCCCCACAAAAACTCTTGACATAATGGGAATTCTATTATAAAATAAAAGGGTATGTGGGCTGTGTTGTGCACGGATGCTCTTGAAACTGTGTTTGAGCATGCTCAGTATATGTAAACTTTGGCAGGGATGGAAGTTATCTTGCCTTTGTTAATTTCATGAGTTCCCCTCGGATTTTGGGGAAGCTCTTTCTTAAAACGGAAGATGATTTGGCTATTTCGGACTTATTCGCAAGTGGAGCCCGGGTAGGAGTCTTCCGAATAAAATACTCAGAAAGGAGAGTTGTTAGTGACATTACCGGTTACGATCCTTTTATGTGTAGTTGCCCTTGCGATTGGTGCCGGCGTTAGCGGAGTTATATGCTATCGCATGGGAATTGAACATAGAAAGAAAATCGCTGAAGCGCAGATTGGTTCTGCCGAAGAAGAAGCGAAAAGAATTGTGGAAGAAGCCGGCAAACAGGCTGAATCCTTGAAGAAGGAAAAGCTTGTCGAAGCCAAGGACGAAATCTACAAAAACCGTATGGAAACCGAAAAGGAGCTGAAGGAGCGCCGCTCGGAAGTTTCCAGACAGGAAAGACGCGTTCAGCAGAAGGAAGAAACCCTCGACAAGAAGATAGAAGCTGCCGAGAAGAAGGACGAAAACGTTCAGCGTAAGCTGAAGCAGGCTGAGGCAAAGCTTGCTGAGGCTGAAAAGGTAAAGGAAAGTCAGCTCGCAGAGCTTGAGAGAATCTCCGGCTTCACGACTGATCAGGCAAAGGAATATCTCTTGAAGTCGCTCGAGGACGATCTGGTCCACGAGAAGGCAGTCAAGATTGCAAACTACGAATCTCAGGCGAAGGAGGAATGCGAGGCAAAGGCAAGACAGCTTATTTCTCTGGCTATCTCCAGATGCGCCGCAGACCAGGTTTCCGAGTCCGCAGTTTCCGTTGTCCCGCTTCCGAACGAGGAGACGAAGGGACGAATCATAGGAAGAGAGGGGCGGAATATCCGTGCTCTCGAACAGCTCACCGGCGTCGACCTTATCATCGACGACACGCCGGAGGCTATCACCCTGTCCTGCTTCGACCCCGTCAGAAGGGAAGTTGCAAGGCTGTCGCTTGAAAAGCTTATTCAGGATGGCAGAATCCATCCGACAAGGATTGAAGAATGTGTTGACAAGGCAAGACGTGAGGTTGAGCAGACCATCAAGTCCGAGGGCGAAAGAGCTGTCCTCGAGACGAATGTACACGGGCTTAATCACGAGCTTGTCAAGCTTATCGGAAGACTTCACTACAGAACGAGCTATCGTCAGAACGTTCTGAATCACTCTATAGAGGTTGCACACCTCGCCGGAATGATGGCGAGCGAACTCGGAGTCGACCCGACACTCGCAAGACGTGCGGGACTTCTCCACGACATAGGAAAGGCGTTGAGCCACGAAATCGAGGGCTCACACGTCCAGATCGGCGTCGATGTCTGCCGCAAGTACAAGGAGTCTCCCGAGGTTATCCACGCTATCGAGGCTCACCACGGCGACGTTGAGTGCCACTCGGTAATCGCGGCACTGGTTCAGGCGGCGGACGCTATCTCCGCGGCAAGACCGGGCGCAAGAAGCGAGAACTTCGAGAACTATATCAAGCGACTCGAGAAGCTTGAGGATATTTGCTCCTCTTATGACGGCGTTGAGAAGTCGTTTGCAATTCAGGCGGGCAGAGAAGTGCGGATAATGGTCTATCCCGACAAGGTCGACGACGACCAGATGGTCATCGTGGCGAGGGAAATCGCTCAGAAGATTGAGCAGGAAATGGACTATCCCGGACAGATTAAGGTAAACATAATCCGAGAATCCCGCGCCGTAGAGTACGCGAAATAGAAAAAAGCGGGCGATGCCCGCTTTTTTTCGCACTTCGTGCGCCATTTGTAGGGGCGGATATTATCCGCCCGTCGTAGTACCGAGCGCGGTGTTTCGGGCGGATGATATCCGCCCCTACACCAGATTACCCAACAAAGGAGATATAAATATGATTCGCCCAGCAACCATATCCGACGCCCCTGCAATCATGTCGCTTCTTGAGCAGGTTGGAGGGCTTCATCACAATATCCGCCCCGACATTTTTGGGGAGAGGAAGTATACCGAGGAGGAGCTCTCAGGGCTCTTTGGCAACGAGAAGTCCCCCATCTTCGTCTATGAAGAGGACGGCAAAGTCCTCGGGCATCTCTTCTGTTCAATCAAAGATTATACAGGTTCAAATCAGCTCATGCCGATCAAGAGCCTCTACATAGACGACTTCTGCGTCGACGAAAACGCCCGTGGCAAAGGCATCGGCACGAAGCTCTATGAGTTCGCAAAGGACTATGCGAAAGAAATCGGTTGCTACAACCTGACCCTCTGCGTCTGGGAAGGAAACGATTCCGCCAAGGCGTTTTATGACAAGATGGGGATGGGCGTGCAGAGGACGGTTAGGGAAACGATATTGTAGGGGCATTTGTAGGGGCGGATATTATCTGCCCGTACCCCTCACCAACAGCTTTTCGGGCGGATAATATCCGCCCCTACACGAATTACCAAAGGAGGCGACAATCCAAATGAAAGACTTCTTCACCAGCACCAAGTTCAAGGTCATACTTTGTATTGCCGCCTTGATGATTGGGATTATGATTTATGCGGCGGTGGCGTCGGGGAGCGCGATAAGCTCGGCGTTCGGGACGATTCTTGAGCCGTTCCAGTCGGCTTCGCAGAGCATCTCGACGTGGGTCACCACCAGAATCGACATGTTTGTCAACGCTGGGAAGTATTATGAAGAGAATCAGGCTTTGAAAGAAGAGATTGCCCGGCTCACCGGCGAAATGGCGGACTATGAGACCGTTATGCAGGAGAACGAACAGCTCCGCGAGATGGTCAGCCTCGCCGAATCGTCGGAGGGAATGGAGTTCTCCGAGCCGTGCAAGGTCATCGGTAGGACTGCGAACGACGTCTACGGCTCGTTCTTCATCGACAAGGGTTCGAAGGACGGAATCGAATATTACGACCCCGTCGTGACGGCGAACGGCTTGGTCGGCTTCGTCACCGAGGTTGAATATACCTACTCGAAGGTCACGACTATCCTCTCGAGCGACGTCTCAATCGGAATCTATTGCGTCGAGACGGGCGAGACTGGCGTCACCGAAGGGAGCTATACCCTCGGACTTAACGGCAAGCTCAGGATGATTTATATCCCTCTCGACTGCGAGATGGAGTCGGGCGACATCGTCGTCACCTCCGGCTACTCGGGGCTCGTCCCGAACGGGCTCATCGTCGGCACCGTCGGCGACACCGAAATCACAGCGAGCGGGCTTTCGAGGACGGCTGTCATCACCCCGACTGTCAACCCGGATGAGCTGACGAGCGTCTATGTCATAGTTGACTTTGAGGGAAAGGGGAGCGGCTATGAGAGTTCAGACTAAACCGAAGCGCGAAGGGCTCTCCCAGAATATAAGAACGGTCCTGAAATGGGTGTTTTACGTTTTTGTCCTGATATTTTTCTACTGCGTGATGGTCTCGGGGAGCGGCAACGGCGCGAAGGCTTTGATGCTCATCCCCTTCTCGACGGCGATTGCCTGCTATGAGGGCGAAATCCCTTCGGCGGTTATCGGCGCGATTTCGGGGATTCTCATCGACATGGCGACGGGTCAGCTGATCGGCTTCACGGGGCTTTACTTATGCCTCTTTTGCGGAATCATCAGCGGCATGTTCCGCCAGTTCCTGAGAAAGAACATCGTGAACTACTTCGCCCTGACCGTCGCGACCTGCCTCGTGTACCTCTATGTCGACTACTACTTCTTCTATGTGATATGGGACTACGAGGGCTATCGGGAGGTGCTGAAAGCACGGCTCATCCCGAGCCACCTGAAGACGATAGTCTTCTCCCCACTCTGTTACCTCACCTGCCTCGCGGCGGAAAAGCTGTCGACGGTGAAGAGAAAGCTTGAGCTCGAGGAGAAGAGCGAGATGGTGGACAGGGTTTAAAAAAATAAGGGCGGAAAAATCCGCCCTTTTTCTTATTAATTCAAACTATACGGATCATACGATGCAATCGTCTCGTTGAGCTGGTTGACGTAGTAGTCAATCTGCTCGGAGTAGGTCTCCTTCATCTGTGCCCATGTGGTCGGGTCCTCAGCCTCGCCGAAGCCTTCGAGGGCGGAAACGACGTTATTGAGCTTGTCGCCGAGACCTTCATAGTAGGAAACGATAACCTTCGAGCCGTTATTCGCGAGGTCATAGCACTCGTCCCACATGTCGAGCATGTCCTGAGTCCAGAGGTATGTGGTCTCAAGCTGCTGACGGTCGATATTGACGACTGTCGGGTCGAGAACCTTGAATCTCATGCAAGCCGCCAAGAGCGCGACGCCCTCGGGGTTCTGAGCGCCCTGAACGAGAGCGTATGCCGACGGAGTGGTTTCTGCGTAGTAGACGCCGTCGCCGTCGTCATCTCTTGGAAGCGGAACGAACATCAATTCATCCAGATCTCCCCAGACTGAGCTTATCGAGTCGACAGGACCGGTGAACATGTAGGTGCCGCCGATATAGAAGAGGCAAAGTCCTTCCTTCATACCTCCGCCGTCAACACTGTTTCTTATCGACCAGCCGTTGTTCCAGACGGGATACTGGCAGTCGTTCTTTGCAATGTCATACATAAGGTTTGCCGCACGCTCGATTGCCGGCGCATCAATGTTCGATTCAAATTCCATCGTTTCGGTGTTGTAGACGACAACGAGCTCGCCGCAGGAGCGCATTATAGCTTCGCCATAGCCCCAGCCGTCAAGAGCATATCTGTCCTCATCGGCGTCGGTGAAGTCGGTGCACATCTCATAGAAGACGTCCCAGGTCCACTCGTCATTATAATAGAGCTCGGCGGGGTCGTCATAGCCGTATTCGGAAACGACTCGTCTGTTATAGGCGCAGACGTTGCCGAAGGTTACGTCGTAAATCATGGTGTAGTGCAGACCCTTGATTGTATAGTAGCTGTCGGCATAGTCCTTCACGCCTGCCCAGAGCGGGTCGCTGTAGTCCATGTAGTCGTCGACCGGCATAAATACGCCCTTCATGCACATCATCGGGAAGATTCCGTCGTGCCCGGGATAGAAGTCGGGCGAGTTGGATGCGAGGACATAGTTCGCAATCTCGTCAAAACGGGTGTCCCAGGTGACCTCAATCCACTCGACGGTGCAACCGTACTTCTCCTGGAAGGTCCAGTAGCCGGAGTTGATGATTTCGTCTTCGGAATAGTTCTGAATGTCGTCGTACCACGCACACCACTTGACTGTTGTGCCTGCGGCAGAGGTTTCCGAAGCGTCGGGGAGATAAATTCCCGCCGCATTGAGGATTGCCTCGGCGTCCTGAGTGGCGAATGTGAGCTGTACAACCTCTCTCGAGGAGCTTCCACAGCCGACAAGTGCCAGAATCATGATGCCCGCCAGCAGGAGTGCGAATATTTTCTTCATTAAAATACCCCCAATTTGGATTTATTGTTTTCATTATACCGTATTTCAGAGATAATTTCAAGAGGAATTTCCGCATCATAACGGCTCTTGACAACTTATCCCGATAGCGTTATAATGTCTTCTATACAAAAGTCAACACTTGTGGTCTGATTTCAACAGGAGGTACAAATAATGTTGGAAACAATTCAGAACATCCTTGGATTCGGCATCGGCGGATTTACCCTCGGCGGAATCCTGAATGCGGTAGTAATCCTTGTCATCTGCGTACTCGTTATGCGGATACTCAACACCCTTATCGGGCGCATGCTCGACAAATCGACAAAAATCGACAAAACCATCTGCGGCTTCATCAAGACTGCGGCTAAAATTCTCTTGTGGGCTCTCGCGATAATCATCGTTGCCGATTCCTTGGGAATCTCCACAACCTCGCTTGTAGCTCTCTTAAGCGTCGTAACCTTGGCTCTTTCCCTCTCGGTTCAGAACATCATGTCGAACCTCTTCTCGGGAATCACCCTTCTCATCACCAAGCCTTTCGGCGTCGGCGACTATGTCGACATTTCCGGCAAGGCGGGCACCGTCAAGAGCGTCGGTCTTTTCTATACCGTTCTTGACACCATCGACAACACCGTCGTCAGCATCCCGAATTCCGATGCGACCTCGGCTTCCGTCATGAACTACAGCCGTGAGCCGAAGAGAAGAGTCGACCTCAAGGTCTGCGCTTCCTATGACTCCGCAACCGAGGACGTCAAGGCGGCTGTTCTCGATGCTATCAATCAGGATCCGAAGATTCTTCATGACCCCGAGCCGTTCGTAAAAATCAGCGGCTACAACGCCTCGGACATCGAATACACCGTCCGTGTCTGGTGCAACGGCGCCGACTACTGGGACGTCTACTTCAACCTGCACGAAAAGGTCCGTGAGACATTTGCATCCCACGGCGTCCAGATGGCTTATAATCAGATTGATGTGCATATGAAATAGATTTCATGATGAAGTAATAGATTATGAGTAGGGGCGGATATCATCCGCCCGTTACTTTTGCATCAACACTTTCGGGCGGATAATATCCGCCCCTACTTTTTTCAAATTCCCTCTTGACAAGTACACCATCATATGCTATACTCTGAAATGACAAAGAAAGTTGTCATTTTGACAACCAAATCTGTCAAATTGAAAGCTTCGCTTTCAAAGGAGGCAGGCATATGCCGATACTGAAAAATCATCTCAAGGAGAAGCGGGCGGCGCTTGGGGTCAATCAGCAGGAGATGGGGCGGCTCTGCGGCGTGTCGAGGCAGACGATAAGCCTCATCGAGCGCGGCGACTATTCCCCGTCGGTAACTCTGGCGCTGACTATTGCCAAGGTCTGCGAGTGCTCCGTCGATGAAATATTTTATTTGCAGGAGGAAAACGAAAGTGGAAAATAATGATAATGAAATCAAAAAGGATAATAAGAAGGCTCTGCCGATGTTCATCGGGATAATCGTCCTGTCGGCGGTGGTCGGGTTCGTGCTCGGGCTTGCGTCCGTGTTTGTCGACCATTCGGACAGGATAGGGGAGCTCGGTGCGCTTTTCGGGAAGTACATGGCACCCTGCCTGATGATTGTGCTTGCGATAGTCGTGCCGCTCATCTGCATCTATGAGTACAGGAGTGCGAAGAAGATTCTTCGGGGCTGGGACGGCGAGGACGAGGAGATTTACGAGAAGGCGGACTCGAAGCTCTCGAGCGTCATCCACACGACGAGCGTCGCCCTTATAATCTCCTTCTTCCTGATTGCGGCGTCCTATTCGGGCGGAATGGAGAATATCAGCGAATTCACGCTTGTTGCGATTATCGGATTTGTCGCCGTAATGGCGGAGGCAGTTATTCTCCAGCAGAAGTCGGTCGACCTGATTAAGTCCCGGAACCCCGAGAAGAAGGGCTCCGTCTACGACATGCGGTTCCAGAAAAAAGTGGCTTGCGAGCTGTGACGAAGCGGAAAAGGCGATGATCGGGCAATGCGCCTACAAAGCCTATCAGACGACCAACACCGTCTGCGCCGTCCTTGCCGTGGTCTTAGCGCTTGCGGCGATGATTTTCGGCACCGGCTTCCTGCCGTCACTCGTTGTGTGCATAATCTGGTTTGTGAATACGGAAGCGTATATGAGAGAGGCAAAGAAATTAGGTAGGATAGGAGTTATGTAGGGGCGGATATCATCCGCCCGAACCTCTCGCAGGCACCCATAACGGGCGGATAATATCCGCCCCTACAGAAAGGAAATCAACATGAAAAGTCAAAATTTTGAAAGAACCCTCCCGGAAGGCTACCACGAAGCATATGTCATCGACGCAACGAAAGGCAAGTTCAGCCTGTGGCTGAATATTGTTGCGATGGCACTGATGGTCGTTATTGCTGTGCCGCTCGCGGTCATAATCTCGAGAATGGGGGAGATACATGTCAACAGCACGTTTTTGCTCATCCTCTGCGGCTTGCTCATCGTCTATACGATTCTCCACGAGCTCACCCACGGCATCGCCTACAAGCTGATGACCGGCGAGAAGCTCACGTTCGGGCTGACCCTGACGGTCGCATACTGCGGCGTGCCGAAGATATTCGTCTACAGAAAAACGGCGTTGGTAGCACTTCTTGCGCCCTTCACCGTCTACACGATTCTGTTTTTGGTGCTCCTCGTCGCTCTGCCCGACCCGACCATGAAGCTTGCGGTCGCTCTCCTCTTTGCCATCCACTTCGGCGGCTGTGCGGGGGATTTGTATGATACGTTTATTTATCTGACGAAGTTCCGCGACCCGACGACGCTCATGCAGGATACCGGTCCGAGGCAGACGTTTTATACGAAATAAAAGACAGCTATTGACAAAATAGCTGTTGTGAGTTATAATAAGTAGCAATGGGGACAGTGTCATCTGAAGTGCTAGTTCGGATGCCAGGCGTCTCCGTAAATAAGATGTATTTGAGAAGAGCCGCTATCTTAGACTAGACTACCGAGATGCGGTTATTTCTTTCGATCGTGACCGATTTCATAACCTAGGGATACAGCCGTCAGAAGTATGTCGAGAAGCAAAAGAACTTCTGTGATACTCATTTGCCATCACTCCCTTCTTTTCAGACTGGAGTGCGCCCGCGTGTCCCTGATTGCTGATCGCATTATAACACATAAAAGAACAACTGTCAAAAGAAAAGACCCCAAAGGGGTCTTTTCTTTTGGTCTGTCCGACAGGAATTGAACCTGCGCGCATACGGTCGGAGCGTATTGCTCTATCCACTGAGCTACGGACAGAGGTGGAGAGGGGCGCCGGATAACGCAAAAGGGCGCCCCTCAATAAATATGGGAAGGAGAAACTGGCTATCTTAATCTCGCTCCGGCGGGAACCGAATCGTCGAGGAACGTCACCTTTGCCGAGCCGTCGGGCATTTCGGCGCAGACTATCATTCCTTCGCTCATCTCTCCGCAGAGCTTGGCGGGCTTGAGGTTCGCAACAACGACAATCGTCTTGCCGATGAGGTCCTCCGGCTTGTACCACTTGGCGATTCCGGAGACGACCTGTCTGCCGCCCATGCCGTCGTCAAGCGTGAGCTTCAGGAGCTTGTTCGACTTCTCTAATTTGACGCAGTCAGTGACCTTTGCGGCTCTCAGCTCCGTCTTCATGAAGTCATCTATCGTAATCTCGGGCGCCAACTCTATCTTTTCGGCTTCAGCTGTGGGCTCATCCTTCTTTGTGAGCTCCGCCTGAAGCTTTTCTCTTTCTTCGTTCAATTCTTTCAGCACCTTTTCGGAATCAATTCTTGCGAACAGCGGAACCGCCTGACCGACCTTATTTCCGGCAACGTAGCCGCCGAAGCTGTCAAGGGTCTCCAAGCTATTTATATCGGTACCAATCTGCGAGAGAATCTTCTCGCTTGTTTCCGGCATGAAGGGAGCCGCGAGGACACCGATAAATCTGATGGTCTCGATGAGCTCATAGAGAACCGTCTCGAGGCGCTTCTTGCCCTCGTCGGTCTTTGCAAGCTTCCAGGGCTCGTTTTCGTCTATATATTTGTTTGCACGGCGTGCAAGAGTGATGAGGTCTGATGCCGCATCTGCAAGATGGAAGGACTCGAAATGCTCCTCCGTGCTCTTCTTAGCCTGAACGGCGCAGTTTTCGAGGTCGAAATCGTTCTCCGTCTTGCCGTGAGGAGTGATTACGACGCCGTCAAAGTACTTGTTCACCATCGTGACGGTGCGGTTGACGAGGTTGCCGATATTGTTCGCGAGATCAGTATTGTATCTCTCGATAACGTTTTCGTAGTAGATTGAGCCGTCGGCGGTGAAGGGCATCTCACTCAGGAGATAATATCTCGTCGCGTCAACGCCGAAGCGCTTCACGAGATCGTCGGCATAGATAACGTTGCCCTTGGACTTTGACATCTTGTCGGTTCCGAAGAGAAGCCACGGATGGGCAAAAATCTTCTTCGGAAGCTCGAGACCCAGAGCCATCAGCTCGGCAATCCAGTAAATCGAATGGAATCTCAGAATGTCTTTGCCAATTACATGTGTGCAGTTAGTCCAGTATTTCTTATAATCCTCGCTCGGGTTGTCGACGTCATAGCCGAGTCCCGAAATATAGTTCGTCAGCGCGTCAATCCAGACATAAACGACGTGCTTCGGGTCGAAATCGACCGGAATTCCCCACTTGAAGGAGGAACGGGTGACGCAGAGGTCCTGAAGTCCGGGCTTAAGGAAGTTGTTGACCATTTCCTTGCGCCTTGAGACCGGCTGAATGAACTCGGGGTTCTGCTCGAAGAGGTCTTCTAATTGCTTCTGATATTTCGAAAGCCTTAAGAAATAGGCTTCTTCTTTTGTTTTCTTGACCTCGCCGCCACAGTCGGGACACTTGCCGTCGACCAGCTGAGTCTCAGTGTAGAAGCTCTCGCATGTGACGCAGTATTCGCCTTCGTATTCGCTCTTATAGATATCGCCCTGATCGTATAATTTCTTGAAAATCTTCTGGACGTTTCTTTCGTGGTCTTCGTCGGTTGTTCTTATAAAACGGTTGTAGGAGATGCCGAGCATGTCGTAAATTTCTTTCACTTCGCCGGCGACCTTGTCAACATGCTCCTTCGGAGTGATGCCCTCCGAAATCGCCTGCTGTTCAATCTTCTGACCGTGCTCGTCCGTTCCGGTAAGGAAGAAAACGTCATATCCCTGCATTCGCTTGAACCTCGCCAGAGCATCAGCGCATACTGCATCGTAAGTGTTGCCGATGTGAGGCTTCTTAGACGTATAGGCAATAGCGGTGGTAATAAGATACGGTTTTTTGTCCATGATGATTCCTTCCTCTCATAAATTTCGGGCATCAAAGCCCCGGGGCTTCAGCCCTGCCTTTATATTATAATCGTTTTTTAAGAAAAGTCAAGTAGGGGCGGATATCATCCGCCCGAAACAAAGACGCTGGCACTACAGCGGGCGGATAATATCCGCCCCTACAAATAGAGTTCCGATTATTGCGGATATATCAAATCTTCGATAGTATACCCTTCGAGTCTCTCAAGGAGCGGCAGGACGTCCTTCTTCGCCGATTCGAGGTCGTGCTCGAGATAGTTCCCGCATTCAGGCTCTGTCACGCCGGGGATTTCTCCCTCGAAATCCCTGACGAACTCGAGACATTCGCGGACAAGGCGGATTGCCGCCTCCTTGTCGTCGTCACGCAGGAGAAGATAGAACCCCGTCCGACAGCCCATCGGTCCGGCATAGATGACCTTGTCGCCCATGAAGGACGAACGGGCATATGTGGCGACCAGATGCTCGATTGTGTGCAAGGACGGATTCGAAACGTAGTGCCCACCGTTCGGCTTGACCATCCGAAGGTCATAGGTGATGATGTCCCCATCGATGCGGGAGATGTAAAGCCCGACCCCGAACCTGCGGTGGTCGACCTGAAAACTTGCGATTTTTTGCATAGTGTGCCTCCGTTTATGCGTTCTTTCTAAGTTCATGATTGACCGCAGTCTCGACAAAGCTGTTGAGGCTCATGTTGTGGGCGGCGGCGTAGATGGCGGCGTTGCGGTGAAGCTCGGGGGAAATCCGGACGTTGAAGCTTCCCTTATAAGCCTTCTCCGGCTCGACACCCTGCTCCTCGCAGAGCGCAAGATAGTCGTCGACAGCTCCGCGGAAGTCCTCAACGAGGTCCTTTGCCGTTTCGCCTTCATAGGAAACGAGCGCACGGATTCCCATAACCTTGCCGAAGAAGACGCCGTCGCTCTCGGAAAACTCGACGCTTCCGACATAATCCTTGTATTTCATGGTATTGCTCATATAAGACCCTCCTCTGTTAAGAATCATATCACACCACAAAGAAAAATGCAACTGTTTTTAGTTGCATTTTTTCGGGTACATCTCATCAAGCAAACGATTGAAGTCTTCCCACAGTTCGTAACGGCAAACTTTTGTTGAGTACTCTAGGATTTCATTTTTACTAATCAGTTTATCTGCCATACGATAAAAGGCAGATTCTTCGTCGGTTAATTGCTCAAAATCCTTTGTACTGGTGTAGATTTCAAGAGCTTGATTTATTATTTCTTCTCTGGATTCATCAACTAATAAGGCGTAGCAGGTATCAAGCTCACGCAAGCCTTCCGCGATGGAAATCAAGCTTGCTGATGACAGAAGTCGATTGATAACCCTCTTGTAGTCATCCGATTGGTAGCCGAAAGATAAACAATCTTTGCTGTCGCCGGTAATTCTCCGAATATTCTCAAGAGATTCTTCCGTCAAGCCGGTGCTTTCAATAATCTTCGTCTCCAAACGTGTACCATCAGAATATTCCGGCTCACAGAGAAGGTAGCCCATTTCGCAATCGAACAGCTTGCACATATTCACAAGCATTTCAACTGGCACAAAAAGCCTGCCATTCTCATAATTGGAAATCTGCTTTCCCTTGACAAACAGTATTTCGCCGAGCTCGCTCTGCGTCAAACCGAGTTTTAACCGTTCTTCCCGTATGCGTTTACCTATTTCTTCTGCGTTATAAATCATAGTTCCTCCTGACTTACCTTAAAAGGTAAAAGAAAATTTTTGACTACCCTTGAAAATTCCGCGCGCTTGTATTATAATAGATTTCAGATAAGAAGTCAAGAGGAGGTGAACCTATGAACGAACTGAAAGCTAACGAGTCGTTGTCGTCACCGGGACAGGCTATTATAGGGTTTGGAAAATACAAGTTTGAGAATTTAGAGCGGAATCGCATGGACGATTTAAACCTTATTAACGAAGACAAAACCATGGACACAGACGAAAAATTAAAAGCTCGTCACGGAATCATCAATTACTATGACAAAAAAGAAATTGCTATGGTTTGCTGTTTCATTTGCATGTCTGTTTTATCAACCGTAGGAACGATTGTGATTAATAGAAAGCAACAGCAATAATTCCGCATTACGAATTATGAATTCCTAATTAAAAAAATCAGCCCACCGCATGGTGAGCTGATTTTTTACTCATTGTTATCTTGCCTCTTCAGCGAAATCGCTTTCAACAAGCTCTACGAGACCGGCTACAGCCTCTTCCTCGTCAACGCCATCGGCAATTATTCTTATTGACGTGCCGCTGATTATACCGAGGGAAAGCACGCCGAGCAAGCTCTTGCCGTTGACTCTGCGCTCTTCCTTTTCAACCCAGATGGACGACTTGAACTCGTTAGCCTTCTGGATGAAGAAGGTAGCAGGACGGGCGTGAAGACCAACCTGATTCTTAACAACAACATCTTTTACGAACATATAGATAACTCTCCATTTCAAATATAGACAAAGCCTTTTGACCGCAACTTTTTCAATGCGGAGCTCCGCCAAGGAAGCTATAGCATCTCTTATATGCTACGTTATCAGTATACAAATTTCATTTCCGAAAGTCAACGGATAAATATCACCAAAACTTCATTTTGGCTTGATTTTCTGCTTTATGCCCGTTTCAAAAGGGTCGGCAATTTCGCTTTTTGGTGAAGTTGACCAACGATTTTTCGGGAAAATCAGTCAAGCTTGAGGTCGCCCTCTTTAATCCAACCAATCTTCCGAAGAAGCAGTCCCATCGCCCAGCAGATTATTGCCGGGAGGATTATGCAGACGAGCAGGAGTCCGACCCAGTCGAAGGCGGTCGGGGTGATTGCCGTGGCGCCGTTCGCGATTGCGGCGTCGCTCGGGGAGACCCAACCGGTCCAGACGCCGATGAGCCCGCAGAGACCGCAGGTGCCCATGCCGCTGTTGACGGGTGCGCCGTTCATCGTGAGCCCGAAAACGCAGGTCGCAATCGGTCCCGTAATCGCACTGGCGACTATCGGGGAATCCATATTCGGGGATTCTTGATGATATTCCCCATCTGGAGCATGCTTGTGCCGAGCCCTTGGCTGACGAGCCCGCCCCAGCGGTTTTCTTTGAATGAGAGCACCGCGAAGCCGACCATGTTGGCACAGCACCCCGCAACCGCCGCTCCTCCGGCAAGACCGGTGAGCGAAAGCGCCGCACAGATTGCCGCCGAGGATATCGGAAGGGTTAAGCAGATTCCGACGACAACCGAGACGACGATGCCCATTACGAACGGTTGCTGCTCGGTCGCCCACATGATGAGGTTGCCGACTGCGCTTGCCGCCGTTCCGATCGGAGCCGCAACGAGCGCCGCAAGCCCTACTCCGCAAAGGACGGTGACCAAAGGCGTTACCAATATATCGATTTTTGTCTTCTTCGAGACGAGCTTTCCGATTTCACAGGCGATGCAAGCCGTGACGAACACCGCCAAGGGTCCTCCCGCACCGCCAATCTGATTGGTGGCAAATCCGACGGGAATGAGCGAGTAGAGCACCAACGGCGGAGCTTTCAGCGAGTTTCCGATAGCGACCGCCATCGCGGGACCCGCCAGAAGCGAACAGCACTTTCCGACGGTGTAGCCGACGTCGTTGAGGGTGAAGACCGTCGCCGTGAGCGCGCCTATTCCGAGCTGAGAGCCGAGAGTGTCCAAAATCGTGCCGATCAGGAGCGAGCAGAAAAGCCCCTGCGCCATCGCGCCCAAGGCGTCGACAAAATAGACCTTCGCCGACAGCGACACGCCGTTATTCCGGCAGAATCCGACAAATCTGAGCCAGATATTTTTAATCTTTTCCAAAACAAACACCCCTTTGAGGTTAAGTAATAGTAAAGTTTTGGATATAACTATACTCCGATATTTTGGAAATGTCAAGACGGAAAGAGGGTTTGTGCGGACAAAAGTAGGGGCGGATAATATCCGCCCGCAGAATAGCACTTGCGCAAAAACGGGCGGATAATATCCGCCCCTACTTGATAACAATTTAAATTTGTGCTATACTATATAAATATCAGTCACTAATCTCCCTAATCCTCGACTCGCTGTTCTTGATGAGGTTGACGGTGGAGGAGTAGTATTGCGGGAACTCTTCCGAAAGGGTCTGGGTCGTGATTTCGGGGACGGTGTCCTCCGAAACGGCGTCCTCGCCGGTCGTCACAACGCCCTTCAACGCGGCGTTGAGCTTCGCTTCGGCAAGGCTCATGGCGGCGTCACAGCCGGACTTTGCGACGGTGCAGTCCACCATAAAGAAATTCTGGTCGTTCTTCGGATTCGATGAGTAGATATAGCGGAAGCACTTGTAAACCGCGAGCATCAGATACCCCGAAACCTCTTTTATAACGGTCGCCGAGCGGAACTTTCCGAGGAGCGAAAAGACCACGTTCAGCGAGTTCACAATCAGCTTTTTGTTGAAGGCGATCATCATCGTCCCGGGAGTGACCTTTTCCTTGTGAGAGGGGTCGTCGCCGGGGAGCTCGTCAACGGAAATGACCTTGCCCTGCGGCTCGGGGGAGCGCCCAAGAAGGTAATCGCAGGAAACGCCGTAATAGTCTGCGGCTTTCACGAGGAAGTCGAGCCCGCATTCGCGCTTGCCCTTTTCGTAATGGGAAAGAAGACCCTGGGAAATGCCGAGGTCCTGCGCCGCCTGCTTCTGCGAAATCTTCTTTTCTTTTCTTAAAAGTGCCATAATTCTGGCAAAGTCCGAGTTCATCAAATCATCCCCGAAAATATCAACGTAGGGAATATTATACACCGAATTTTACAGATTGTAAAGGGCTTCGGGGTTCGGCTTTTTCACCAAAATTTTACCCTAAAATTTGTATATAATGACGAAAGGAATCTTAATATGGTCGGCTACAGAATACATTTCATCCGCCACGGAATTACGGTTGCGAACGAAGAGGGGAAATACATCGGCATCACCGAGTCGCCCATCTCCGAAAGAGGGCGCCGCGAGCTCCTCGAAAAGCGCGAGAAGATGGTCTATCCTCCCGCCGACAAGGTCTATGTCAGCCCGCTCAAGCGTTGCATCTCGACCGCCGCGTGCCTCTATCCCGAGGGCTATGCCCGGGTCGTCCCCGAGTTCCGGGAGATGAATTTCGGCGACTTCGAGGGCAAAAAGGCGGTTGACCTCATGAACAGGGAAGACTACAAGCAGTTCCTCAAGGGCGGGCTCGACAACCCTCCGCCGAACGGCGAGAGCCTCAGGCAGGTTATCATGAGAACGATTGAAGGGATGCAGTTTCTCGCCGAGGACGTCATGAAAAACGGCTACAAAAACGCCGTCGTAGTGACCCACGGCGGCATAATAATGAACATAATGAGTTGCTTCGGGCTCCCGAAGAAGAACCCGAACGATTTCGCCTGCGACTTCGGCGAAGGCTTCACCGTCATGCTCACCGCCCAGATGTGGCAGACCTCGCAGGCGGTGGAGATTATGGGGAGGATACCAGCAGTTCGCAATCAGGAATTATAGAAACCGGTTGACAAATGCTGAATTATAATGTACAATAACAGTGACAGAGAAGTGAGAGTCAATGGCAGATATACATGCTTGCGGCTCAATATGGTCGACCTCTTCCTGTGGGGCAGGTAACTGCTCCGGTAGTTTCTGCTTCGCAGAGATTGCATAAAAGAAGGGAGGTCGATAAACATGACACTTACAGAGGTTTTGTTGCTTCTTGAGCTATTGTTTTCGGTTATCTTCCGTTTGTTTGACTTTTGGTCAAGCAACAATAAAAAGAAGTAACCGCCCGGCTACTTAAACCAAACAGGAACGGTCACTTTCCACTTATAGTGTTGGATTCTTATCCGCACATTTTGGGGTCGACTCGGAACTGTTTGCCCCAGTTCCGCTTCTCTGTCATTCATTATAGCGCATAAAGGCTATTTTGTCAATAGCCTTTTCGGAAGTTTGCGAAGCAAACTTTCTGAGGATGCGTCAGTGTCCTCGTGGATGCGTCAGTGTCCTCGTAGCCACTTTGGGTTTTCCTCAAGAATCGCCGTAATCTCCGACAAATTCGCTTTATCGACATCATCCAGCTCCGCCTTCTCAAGAAGGTCGGGGCGTTTTTTGTAGGTTTCTTCGAGCTTCTTATATCTTCGCCACTTGAGAACGTTTTCGCGGTGACCACTTAAGAGCACCTCCGGAACGGGCATGCCTTCCCAGACCTCGGGGCGGGTGTATTGGGGGTACTCAAGAAGCCCGTCGAAGAGGCTTTCGTCCTCGTGAGAGACGTCTTTGCCCAAGGTTCCGTCGAGCATTCTTGCGATTCCGTCGACAAGGACGACCGCCGGGAGCTCGCCGCCCGTCAGGACAAAGTCGCCAATCGAGATTTCCTCGTCGACAATCTTGTCGAGCACTCTCTGGTCGACGCCCTCGTAGTGCCCGCAGAGGATGAACAGGTCGGACTTCTTCGACAGCTCGAGGCACTTCGCCTGATTCAGGATTTTCCCCTTAGGGGACATGAAGACGACGTAGGGCTTGCGGTCGCCGGCGACGGCTTTGTAGCACTGCCATATCGGCTCCGCCATCATCAGCATTCCCTGACGCTCACTGTAGGGCGTGTCGTCCACACGCTGGTGCTTCCCCTCGGCGTAGTCCCGAATCTGGTGGCAGTGGAGCTCGAAAACTCCCGCCTCACGGGCTCGTCCGATAATGGAAGCCCCGAGCCAGGTTTCACAGAGCTCGGGGAACAAGGTTGCGATATCAATTCGCATCGAAAAGACCCTCCATAGGGTAAATAGTCATTCTGCCGTTCTCAATATCGGTATTAAGAACGACGCTCGGAATTGCGGGTATGTAGTAGAGAGTCGAGTTTTCAGCCTCTATCTCATAAACATCGTTTGCACCTGTTTTGAGAACGTCCTTGATTTTGCCGTAGGACTTTCCCTGTTCGTCGAAAACCTCGAGACCGATTAAATCGGCTACGAAATAGGAACCCTCTTCGAACTTGGCATCGTCGCGGTTGATATAAAGAACCGTTTGCCGGAGCTCGTCCGCTTTGTTGGGGTTGTCTATTCCCTCGAATCTGAGTATTGCCATGTTGCCGAGCACCCTTGCTCTTATAACCTTGAAGGCGGTCTCACCGTTCTTGGTGTAAAGAGTTTCGAAGTTGCAGATGAAGGATGCCGTATCACACCACGGAATGACCTTGACATCTCCTCTGACGCCGTGCGTGTTTACAATTTTCCCCACTTCGAGATATTTTTCCATGTAGTGTTTCCTTTCAAGTATAATCTCGTTAGTCCTCTTTGTTGCCGACGCTAATTTTTTGCTATTTGCGTCCATTTAGTCAAAACAGCCTTCAACTCCAGACTTCGGCGTCGTAGAGCGACAGGCTGCTTACTATTTCGGGTCGACAAGTTTTCACAAGCCACCCATTCGCGACTTAATCTATTTCGACCATGACCTTCTCGTTGACCTTGGCGGCACCGGCACGCATGAGAGTACGGATTGCCTTGGCAATTCTTCCCTTCTTGCCGATGATTCTACCCATATCGTCGGGGGCGACATGAAGATGGTAGACGATAATTCCGTCTTCGTTCGGCTCGTCACAGGTTACTACGATAGCGTTCTTGTCCTCGACAAGTTCAGCCGCGATAGTTTTGAGCAGTAACTCCATTTGAATCTCCTTTTCAAGCATTGTGTTCACCCTTGCCTCAGATAATTTCTTCTACCGACCTATCGGAAAATATGATGGGTGAAGCTCATATTCACCGATAAGCCGGAATCGACCTACTTGGTCAAAATTTCTCAGATGACACCGTTCTTCTTGAAGAGAGCCTTGACGGTATCGGTAGGCTGTGCGCCGGTAGCAATCCACTTCTTTGCCTTCTCGCCGTCAACCTTGAGAACAGACGGCTCGACAGTGGGATCGTAATAGCCGAGCTCTTCGATGAATCTACCGTCTCTCGGGTATCTCGAATCAGCAACAACGATTCTGTAGAAAGGATCCTTCTTTGCACCGATTCTTCTGAGTCTGATTTTTACTGCCATATATTTCACCTCCATGGTTGGATTTTTATTTTAGAATAGTTGTAGGTTATTTCATAAACTCTCGCATCTCCGGCGGCAGCTTCGGCATCTTTTTGCGTTTGCCCTTGCCGTTCTTGCCGGAGCCGGTGAGACCGAATTTCTTCATCATGTCCTTCATCTGCTCGTATTGCTTGAGTAGGCGGTTGACATCTTCAACCCGGGTGCCGCTTCCTGCGGCGATTCTGCGCTTGCGCTTCGGGTTTATGATGGACGGCTTTGCGCGCTCTTCCGGGGTCATCGAGAGAATCATTGCCTCAGTTCTCGGAATCTGCTTCTCGTCAATCTGCGATTCGTCAATCTTGTTTCCGCCGGGCATCATCTGGAGGATGGACTTGATAGATCCCATCTTCTCAATCTGCCGCATCTGGTCGAGAAGGTCGTTCATGTCGAACTTGCCCTCCGACATCTTGTCGGCAAGCTTCTCGGCTTCTTTCTCGTCGACGGCGTTCTGCGCCTTTTCGATGAGGGACATAACGTCGCCCATGCCGAGGATTCTCGAAGCCATTCGCTCCGGGTGGAAGGGCTCGAACTCGTCAAGCTTTTCGCCGGTGCCGACGAACTTAATCGGCTTGCCGGTCGCCGCGAGTACTGAGAGCGCCGCTCCTCCTCGGGTGTCGGAATCTAACTTCGTCAGGATTACGCTGTCGATTGAGAGCTTTTCGTCGAACGCCTTTGCGACGTTGACGGCTTCCTGTCCGACCATCGCATCGACGACGAGGATAATCTCGTTCGGCTGTGCGATTTCTTTGAGGTCGCCTAACTCGTTCATGAGCTCTTCATCAATCTGAAGTCGTCCTGCGGTATCTATAATTACGATGTCGTTGCCGTGGTCCCTGGCATGCGCCAGAGCATCCTTGACAATCTTTCTCGGGTCAATCTGTCCTTCTTCGAAGACCGGAACGCCCGCCTGCTCGCCGACAATCTTTAACTGCTCGATTGCGGCAGGGCGGTAGATGTCGCAAGCGACCAAAATCGGACGCTTTTCCATGCCCTTGAAGTACTTTGCGAGCTTCGCCGCGTGGGTGGTCTTGCCTGAGCCTTGAAGACCGCACATCATGATGACGCACGGAGGCTTCGACGGGAAGTTTATCTTCGAATTGGAGCTTCCCATCAGGGCGATGAGCTCCTCGTTTACTATCTTTATAACCTGCTGAGCAGGGGTGAGGCTTTCAAGAACCTCGGCGCCGACGCATCTCTCGGAGACCTTCGCGACAAAGTCCTTGACGACCTTGTAGCTGACATCCGCCTCAAGAAGAGCCATGCGTATTTCCTTCATGGCGACCTTGACGTCCGCCTCGGTAAGCCGCCCGTGCGACTTAAGGCGCTTGAAAACGCCGTTCAGCTTTTCGCTCAAACCCTCAAATGCCATTTATTCTCCAATCACTGTCTTAATTCGTTCCAGTTTTTCTATAACGCTTTTCGTGGTTGTATAGGTTCTGCAATCGTGGATGATTTCGTCGCACTGGGCGGTTACGAAATCAAGCTTTTCAGAGTATTCCTTCATCATTTTCGTGACGCCGACATTTTCCTCGAGCTCGTTGAGGGAATCCTCGCCTCTCTTGATGGCGTCGCGGACGCCCTGGCGGGAGATGCCGCAGTTGTCGGCAATTTCGGACAAAGAAAGGTCGTCGTTGTAGTAGAACTCCATCATCTCGCGCTGCTTGTCGGTCAGCATGCCGCCGTAAATGTCGAGGAGCGCAGAGTATTTAAGATCCTTAGCCACAATATCACCCGTCCTTTTCCGAAAGAGATACTAAATCTTGTGTTCGAAGTAAAGTCTCAAAACTTTACAGGCACTATTATATAACATTGCAATGACTTTGTCAAGAGGGAATTTTAAAAAATATGTAGGGGCGGATATCATCCGCCCGTTGTTGTGCAGGTGCGATTGGTTCGGGCGGATAATATCCGCCCCTACAAAATCAATCCGTAATTATAACGCTTTGCATCATGCCATTCTCAAGCTCGACTTCCTCAGTCGTCCAGCCATAGTATGCTTCGATTATCTTGCGAACTGTGTATTTCGCATACTCGCCGTTTTCGATTACCACAGCGAAGGCGATTTCGGGGTCGTCGGCGGGGTAGAAGCCGATGACTGTCGAGTTCTGGGTCGCGGTGTTCGACGCCTGCGGAGTGCCGGTCTTGATGGCGACTTTATCCGGAAGTGCGTCGGTCGAGAACTGCGCTAAGAACGCGTTTGTCTCGTTCGAGGCGTAATATGTCGAAGAAGTCGTGCTCTCGCCCGCAAGAATCATTCCCTCGATAATCGGGGCGAAAACCTCGTCATAGTCGGCGTCAATTACATACGCGACCTCCGGCTCCGTCTTCTCGAGACACTCGGTCATGTTGTAATCCCAAATCGAATCGACGAGATAGGGGCTGTATCTCACGCCGCCGTTCGCGATAGTCAGGGCGATTCCCGCCATCTGTAGCGGCGTTACGGCGACTTCAGACTGCCCGATTGCCGCCTGAAGAAGCTGTCCCGACGTCCAGTCCAAGCCCAAATCGGCAAAAGTGTCGGGGGATGCAAGATACCCCGAGGACGCGCTTATCTCGAGCCCGGGGTCCTCGCCCAAGCCGTAAGCCGCCTCGTATTCGAGGAAGAGGTCGAGCCCGACCTCCTGAATGACCTGATAGAAGAAGATGTTGCAGCTCTTCTGAATCGCCGTGACGACGTTTATCGACCCGTGCGAGCCGGTGCAGTTGACGACAATGTCGAGGTAGGTATAGTGCCGGGCACAGTAGAAGAGGGTGTTTTCGTCGATGATGCCTTCTGCCAGCGCCGCAGTCGCCGTGACCGTCTTCATGACCGAGCCGGGGCGATAGAGCCCGTCGAACGCACGGTTATAAAGCGGCGAGCCGTCGGCGTTGAGAACGGACGAGTAATCCTCAAGTAAGTCGTTTATATCATATGATGGACTTGTCGCCGCCGCAAGGACAGCGCCGGTCTTGACATCCAGAACGACGATAGCTCCCGCCTCGCAATCGGAAAAATCGAGCTCCTGATTGGTCGAGCTGTCCGTTTTCGTCAGGATTCCGTCCCTCAGATAGCTAATGTGGTTGTCGAGGATTTCCTGGCAAGCCTGCTGAAGCTCCGAGTCAATCGTAAGCATGACGGTGTTGCCCAGCTCGACCTCCTCGGAAACCTCCTCGGTAACTACGCCGTCGCTGTCGACGGTGACGATATTTGTGCCGTTGGTGCCACGGAGGACGCTTTCGAGGGCTTTTTCGATGCCGCTCTTGCCGATGGTGTCGCTGATGAGATAGCCCTCCGACTTGAGCTCGGCATATTCCTCGGCATAGACGGGACCGACATAGCCGACGATGTGCGGTGCGACGTCCCCGAGAGTGTAAACCCGCTCGTAGCTTTCAAGGATGTCGATTCCGTCGAGGTCTCCCGAGAGCTCGCGAAGCTTCGAGACCGTCTCAATCGGGATATCGGTCGCGAAGGTATAGTCAATCGAGGCGGAGAAGTCCCCGATGAGCATCATGTAGCGGACGCCGGCGATGATTCGCTTTTCTCCATCCGTGTATTCATCCGAGATTTCGTAATTTTCAATCAGCCTGTCGATACAGTTCTCGGCGGTGGCGTAGCTGTTTAAGCGCAGTTCGTCCTTTATCTTCGAGATTTCCGATTCCGTTGCGTCGTCGGTGAATTCATAGGGAGTATCAAAAGTAATCGGCGTTTCGTCAATCCACTCGATTCCGTCCTCCTCGAGAATCTCGACGACCCGGAGAATAATCTCATTCTGGGTTTCGTAATCCGAGGGGAAGAAAGAATACTCGACAATGACGTTATAGGTGACCTCGTTCTCGACAAGCTCAACGCCGTTGCGGTCGACAATCTCGCCACGGGCGGCATAGACCGTCTTCTCGGCGGAGGTCGACGACTTCGACATGGAAAGATACATCTCGCCGTCGACAATCTGGATTTTCATAAGCTTAATCCCCGCATAAACGCAAGCCACCACCACAAGGGCAATGGTGAACACAATGCGAAGAATTTCAAAGGTGCGTTTGAGCATTGGGAATCCTTTCTTGAAAACTTGTAGGGGCGGATATCATCCGCCCGTTGTTGTGCAAATGCGATTGGTTCGGGCGGATAATATCCGCCCCTACACTAATATCTGACCATCCTGTAAAGCCGTCTTGATGCTTCCCTCATAACCGCGATTCTGCCGCCGCAGTCGTCGAGGTAGGGGTCGTCGCCCCATGGGGTGCGCTTGAGGAAGTCATATGCGGTGCCTTCGCTCATTTCATAGCCACAGGCGGAGAGCTCGTTCTCGAGGCTGTCCACGCCGACCCGCTTCTTCCCGCCGTCAAAGAGGACTCCTCCCGAAACGAGGGTGTCCCGGACGAACTCCACGCAGGTGAACGCCTTCTCGCGACGGAAGCGCCGCCCGAGCATATACGTCCCGCAGGAGAGGAAGTTATAGACATAGTCGTCCCGCGAGGCGAGCATCTCCGCGATGTGCGCCTTGATAAGCCCGTAGGTCTCGAGGTCGACGTCGACCCTGTACGCCCTGACGACCGTCCTGCCGGTCATCAGGTACCTTTTCGGGGACTCGCAGACGAGCCCGCCAATCATCGGGTGGTCTATGTAGAGCCTCGAGAAGGAGTAGAACGTCTTCATCCCGTCAAGCGAAATCGCCGCGTGATTGAAGCGGTGCCTGGTCATCCTCCGGATAAACCGCCCCGTTTTCAGGTCGGTGGCGAAGAAGACGATGTAGATTGGTGCGGTGATGGTGTATATCATAGGTGCCTTTCAGATATGTTCAGTTGATGTTATTGTTTTGCTGATCTGGTGATTTTACGCTTGTAAGTGCATCCCTGACTATGGTAATTCGAGCAACCGAAGAACTCCCCATAGGGACCTTTCCTTATTTTTAGTTGCCCACCACACAGCGGACATGTAAATCTCTCCTGCCGGATTTCTTTTCCGTATTGTTCGGTGAGCTCTCTGACAAATTCGGATTTTCTGCCATTCACTGTCACCAAAAAGACCTTCTTCTTGGCACGCGTCATAGCAACATAGAACAATCGCCGTTCTTCGGCATATGGGTATTGGTCGCTGTTCTCGAGCAGAAGATTTATAAGCGGAGAATCCTGAATCTTGCTTGGAAATCCCATTTTATCGTTTTTGTTGTTTATGATGAAGACGTAGTCCGCCTGTAAGCCCTTAGACCTGTGTGCAGTCAAGAACGACATCTTCAAATCCGAACGAGGCTTGTATACGACATCAACAAAGCCTGACGTGTTGTTGTAATTGCAGGTAAGCTGACTGTTGTCCTCCAAAAGCTTCACATCGAAAGAGTATCTGCCAATAAAGAACACCGTGCTATCCTTCGGTAAATCGTTCAGCCGCTCAAGTGCAAAATCTATTGCATAATTATCTTTATAGCCTTCAATTTCGCCGACGGGGAATCCCATGTCGGTATTACGACCGCAAATATTCTTTTTTTATCTGGTCGGGATTCTTCATTACAAAACCGCCCGACACATCGATAAGCCTCTGCGAAAAGCGATATGTGGTCTCAATTTTGCTTATTTCCGACTTGCCCCAATAGTTTTCAAAGTTCAGAATAAAGCCAACATCACTGCCGGCAAAGCGATAAATACTCTGCCAGTCATCTCCGACACAGAACAATTCATAGTCCCTTGCGGAACGAAGCTCCCGAAGCAACAGATATCGGGCTTTGGATATATCCTGATACTCATCAACAATTACATATTTATACGGGCTGTTGTATTTGCCTTGCTTTATGTAAGAAGTAGCGGTATTTATCATGTCGTTGAAATCTATCTCTCCGTTTACGGAAAGATATCTGCAATAGGCATCATAAATAGGTTCAATCAAAGACAACAGCGTGCAACATGGTTGAAACATAATCCCTTCGGGAATTTTTCTTTTCACGTCCGAAATAGTATATTGGTTGCTCTTCATGAGATTTATGACAGTTTCAAACAAATCCACTGTTCCGGAGATGTCTGATTCTCTTTTCTCAGAAATATCTTTCCAAAGCTCTTCGGGAGATTTCGGATTGAGTTGAACTCCCACCTCTGTTAGTTTTTCAGCCAGATTTTCAAGAAGCTTGCCTTCGGCTTTTTCATAAAAGAAAGTCTCAATCATCACTGTGTTGTTAGCACTGTGAGTTTGTCTTTTCCACTCGATTCCGTCGTTGTATATTACTCTTGCCGACTTACCGTCTTTGCCTTTAAAGTATTTAGGAACATCTCCATTACGGGTTATACCGAAGTACTCGATATAAATTCCGTATTCGGGGAGATAAAAGTCAGGATTATATTGCGCATATTCTTCTGTTCGTGTGTCTATTTCATAAGGATTTTCGTACTTATACTCAACACCATTCTCATATAGAAAGTTTGCTATTTCCATCTCACCGTAGCTTTTAACTGTCTCTTTTTTAATTGTAGTCGGTGGATTAAGTTTTAAATAATCATCGTATTCTTGCCTAGTTTCAAAAGCAAATTCAGATTTCTGTATAACGATACCATCAATAAAGTATTCACATAGAAGCTTCAGATACTCACTTGATTTCATGTTTTCCGCAATTTGCTCGCGAATAAACTTCTTCATCTGAAGCTTTGTTATTTTCGGAACAACGCCATCAGAACTCCTGAGTATATCAAGTCCGAATTTATGGAAGGTTGATGCCGCAACCTCAACGCCGGTTTCGGCTTTGATTCGCTCATTCATTTCCGACGCAGAAGCGTTTGTAAACGATAAGACAAGAATTTCGCCGGGATTAGCCTTATTGCTTCCCAAAAGATATTTGACTCTTCCGACAATGGTTGTGGTCTTTCCGGTGCCCGCTCCTGCTATGACAAGGTGGTTGTGGGCTTCTTTCGCAATACAAGCTATCTGCTGAGAGTCAAGCGTTTTGCCTTCTACTTCACCTACAAGACGCCTGACGGTGTCTGTCCGCTTTTTTTGAACGGACACATTATGCAGTCTTGCACGTTCGGAAAACTCGTTTGAGTAGCTTTTCAGTTTTTCCTCGGCAGCCGTGAAATCGTTATATAGCGGGGCTTTTCTATACTGGCGAAGATTCAGCGAGCTGTTGATTGCTAAAATATTCTGAGCTTCTTTAAGAACAGCCGCAACTTCATCATCGTGAACAATTCTGTCGTAATCGGAAAGCAAATTGTTGCCGTCTGCAATCAACTTATCAATGCGTGATATTACTTTCTCACATACCTCATTCATTAACGAGACTTTTTTGGCTTTCTTATTTTTTATGCTCTGGAATATTCCCACTTAAATCTACCCCTTTATTATTCTCCCCTCAAGATAATACCTCTTATCCTCCGCATGCCCCATGGAGAAGGTCTTTCTCGGGAGCGCTCCGTCGTGGATGACGGTGGGGAAGAGGTCAGCCTTATCCATCGGCTCCAAGATAAAGCCGACGGAGCTTTCGGCTTTCGCGAGGTTTTTAAGCACCTCTTCGCCGTGGATATAGTCGATTTCGCCGCCGCAGGTCCTGAGATAATCGTCCAAGAACGTCTGGAGACTTCCGACAGCAAGCTTTGAAAGTGGGTTATGTATGGTTAAGACCTGCTCGGTCTCGCCTATGACGACAGTGATTTTCTGACCCTCGCCGTCGGTGCTTGTGCCGAGCTTCTCCTGCATCTTTTCGAGAAGATGCTTCGGGTTGACGCCCGTCACGATTCGGTGAATCGCCTCGAACTCAAGGGCGGGGGGAGTGGAGATTGACAATCTCGCAGAGGGCATAGCGTGCGGGGTGGTTTGACATGTCGACGTCGGGGTTTTCGCGCTTCAGGCGCTCGTAATGCTCCTTCGCAGTCGCGAGAGAATGGTTCCCGTCGCCCATCGCAAACAGGAGCTCGCACTTTTTCGAAAGTTCACCCAAAGCCGAATCCACAGCGGTAATTTCATCATCTCCGAGAAGATACCCCTCGATGCTTCCGCCGTTCTGCATAAGCTCGAAATCATAGAGCTTTTCGAGGTTGGAAATCAAACCGCCAAGCGGCTCGATAACGGTGCGCTCGGGGTCGTCAATCAGAATCATTATATGCGGGAGCTCGATTTTTGCATTCTCGCGGATTTTGAGCCTCGGGGGAATGCGCTCGGCGACGGTCGCCTCGGTCGCCCGAATCTGCGACTTGGAGCCCGCCCGGTAGTCGTACTGCTCGAGGTCGACGGCACCGACGATGCCTTCCCGGAGCTTCCCGTCCGACTGGATCCGACGGACATATACCATGGCGTTCTTGAGCTCGCGGAAGACCCCGGCGGAGAGATAGCTTTCGATATTAGAGTTAATCTGCGCGATGCGGTCGCCCGTATCCGGCTTCCCGAGACAGATTTCAGGCAAGGTGAGCCGCAAAGTCGACGGGCTGTCCCCGACAATCCGCTCGGTCTCAGCCCAATACTCCGGCTCGCCGGTAAACTGGTCGCAAGCCACGACCGCCCACTTGGGCATATCGATGTTTTCGTTTGGCAATAAGATATCTGCGGGGCAGAATGCAGTGGATGGCATAAAGGTCTCCTTTAGTAGTTATTGTTTTTGAGGCAGTCATAGCCTCCCCTGAAACGGGGAGACGGTTTGCTTCGCAAACCATGACCATGCGAAGCATGGTGGAGGGGTTTATAAATCTCGTCCGCAACACTTCTTATACTTCTTCCCGCTTCCGCAGGGGCAGGGGTCGTTTCTGCCTATTTTCTTGCCGACCTTTCTCGTCGCCGAGACGGAGCCGTCGGAGGAGCCGCCGGGTTGGTCGGCTTTCAGGACCTGCTCACGCTGGATGGGGGCGTCCTTTCTCAAGTGCGTATGATAGAGGATTCTGACGGTGTCCTCGCAGATGGACTCGACCATCGTGTCGAACATGTCGAAGCCCTCCATGCGATATGCGACAACCGGGTCGTGACTGCCATAGGAGCGGAGCGCGATGCCCTTCTTGAGCTCGTCCATGTCGTCGATGTGTTGCATCCACTTTGTATCTACGACCTTCAGGAGCGCGACTCTCTCGCATTCACGAAGAATTTCGGTGCCGAGCTCGATTTCTTTGTCGTCATAAGCCTTCAAAGCGGCTTCCGTAGCCTCTTCGGCGACCTTCTCACGGGTCAAATCCGAAAGCTCGTTTACGGTGTAATTGAAGTCGTTCGGGACGGTGAAGAGCCCCGCGAAATGTTCGCGAAGTCCCGCAAAGTTCCAGTTCTCCTGCTCGTCGCCGGCAAGGTAGGTGTTGACGCTGTTCGAGACGAAGTCGCGAATCATCTTCAGGATATTTTCGTGGATGTCCTCGCCCTCAAGAACCTGTGAGCGCTCCTTATAGATGATTTCGCGCTGCTGGTTCATTACGTCGTCATAGTTGAGGACGTTCTTACGGATGGAGAAGTTTCTGCCCTCGACCTTCTTCTGCGCCGATTCGATTGTGTTCGAAAGCATCTTCGACTCAATCGGCATGTTCTCGTCGACGTTCATGGTGTTCATCATACCGGTGATTCTGTCGCCGCCGAAGAGGCGCATCAGATCGTCCTCGAGCGAGAGATAGAACCGGCTTTCGCCCTCGTCGCCCTGACGTCCGGAACGTCCACGAAGCTGATTATCAATACGTCTCGATTCATGCCGCTCCGTGCCGATGATGAAGAGACCGCCAGCGGCTTTGACCTCTTTTGCCTTTTCTTTTATGTCCGCCGAGAACTTCTCATAGCAGTCGTGATAGAGCTTTCTGCCTTCAACAATTCTCTCGTCGTCCGTCTCGCTGAAGCCGGTGATTTCGTATATCTCTTCTTCTGTATACTCATTCTTCCGGAGCTCAGCCTTCGCGAGGAATTCGGCATTACCGCCGAGCATGATGTCGGTACCACGTCCCGCCATGTTGGTGGCAATCGTGACGGCGCCGAGCTGTCCCGCCTGAGCTACAATCTGGGCTTCACGCTCGTGGTGCTTGGCGTTTAAGACTTCGTGCTCGATGCCGCGCTGTTTCAGCATCTTCGAGAGGAGCTCCGACTTTTCGATGGAGATTGTACCGACGAGAACCGGCTGACCCTTCTTGTGGCGCTCGACCACCTGGTCGATTACTGCGTTGAACTTCGCCTTCTCGGTCTTATATACAACGTCCGGGTGGTCAACACGAATCATCGGCATGTTCGTCGGGATGACAACGACGTCAAGCTTGTATATTTCCTTGAATTCGTCCTCTTCGGTGGCGGCTGTACCCGTCATGCCGGAGAGCTTTTTATACAGTCTGAAATAGTTCTGGAAGGTGATTGTCGCGACGGTTTTCGACTCGTGGGCGACCTTCACGCCTTCTTTTGCCTCGATAGCCTGATGCAGACCATCGTTATAGCGTCTGCCATACATCAGTCGACCGGTGAACTCGTCGACGATGATGACCTCGCCGTCCTTGACGACATAGTTTATGTCCTTCTTCATGACGCCGTTCGCCTTGATAGCCTGATTTATGTGATGGAGAAGGGTGATGTTTTCTGAATCGGAAAGGTTCTCGACCTCGAAATAAGCCTCGGCTTTTGCGGTGCCCTTCTTGGTGAGGGTCGCCGTGCCCGCCTTCTCGTCGACGATATAGTCGCCGTCATAGACCTCGTCGGTATCGACCTTCTTCTCGACCTCGACAACGACATTCTTTGTGAGGGTTTTTGCAAATCTGTCGGCTCTCTGATACATATCGGTCGACTGGTCGCCCTTGCCCGAGATGATAAGCGGCGTTCTCGCCTCATCAATGAGGATTGAGTCAACCTCATCGACGATTGCAAAGGCATGCCCCCGCTGAACCCGTCTTTCCTTGTAGATGACCATGTTGTCACGGAGGTAATCGAAACCGAACTCGTTATTGGTGCCATAGGTGATGTCGCAGGCATAAGCCTCCCGACGCTCGTCGCCGTTCATCGAGTGAAGTATTACGCCGATTGTGAGCCCCAAGAAGCGATATACTCTGCCCATCTCCTCGGACTGGAATTTCGCCAAGTAGTCGTTTACTGTTACGACGTGCACTCCCTCTCCTGTGAGGGCATTAAGATATGATGCAAGGCACGCCGTCAGGGTTTTTCCTTCACCGGTCTTCATCTCGGCAATTCTGCCCTGATGCAAAACTATAGCGCCGACAATCTGGACGGGGAAGGCGCGCTTCCCGAGAACCCTCGCCGCCGCTTCACGGCATACCGCCAGAGCCTCCGCCATGATGTCGTCGAGGGTCTTGCCGTTCTTAAGTTCATTCTTGAATCTGTCCGTCTCGCCCCGTAAATCCTCATCCGAAAACGCCTTGTACTTGTCCTCGAGACTGAGGACCTTTTGCTTTATGGGCTCGATTTTCTTCAATTCCTTATCAGAATACGAACCGAAAATTTTATCTAAAAATGCCATGTGTTTTCTCCTTTTCTGGTGGTTATATTGTAGGGGCGGATATCATCCGCCCGTCCTGAATAGGCTATAAATATACATGATACTATAAGTATACATCATAAGTATACCCCGAAAGAGTTGTAATGTCAATATTGCTTTTTTGTAGGTTCTGTGATATTATAATATAGTATAACCTTCAACAAACCAAAGAAGAGGTGTTTATTATGCTCGCAAATCGTGTCAGGAGCTTCCGGGGCGGGGTGCATCCTAAGGGGAATAAAGAGATGTCCATGGATTCAGCCATCGAAAAGCTCTCCCCGAAGGGCGAAATTTCATATCTTATGAGCCAGCATATCGGCGCACCGGCTGTGCCCTGCGTCGCTGTGGGGGACAGGGTTCTCGTGGGGCAGACTGTCGGCAAGGCTCCGTCGTTTGTGTCTTCGGACATATGCTCGTCGGTGTCGGGAGTCGTGAAGGCAATAAAGCCGGTTCCGACCTCATCCGGCGACGACGTGACCGCCATCACAATCGAGAACGATTACGAGTATGAATCTATAGAGGGCTTGGGCGAGCCGAGGGACTATGAGAAGCTCACAAAAGAAGAGATTCGCGAAGCTATCCGCTCGGCAGGTCTTGTCGGAATGGGCGGTGCTGGGTTCCCGCTTTCGGTCAAGCTTGCCGTAAAAGACGACCTGAAAATCGACTACGTCATAATCAACTGCGCCGAGTGCGAGCCCTACATAACCTGCGACTATCGGCTGATGATAGAAAGAACCGAAAAGGCGGTCTTGGGCTTGAAAGTGGTCTTAAAGCTCTTCGACAACGCCAAGGGAGTTTTCGCAATCGAGAACAACAAGCCTCTTGCCATAGAAGCCCTCGCTGAGGCGACCGAGGGAAGCGAAAGAATGATAGTCCAGCCGCTCAAGACCAAGTACCCGCAGGGCGGCGAGCGACTGATAATAGAAGCCGTCACCGGTCGGCAGATAAATTCGAAAATGCTCCCGGCGGATGCCGGTTGCGTCGTTATAAACCTTTCAACAATCATGGCGGCGGCGGACGCCGTCTGCAACAGGACTCCGCTCTTGACTCGAGTCGTAACCGTCACGGGAGACGCAATCGAGAACCCCTCGAACTTCGAAGTTCCGATTGGCATCTGTGCCCGTGAACTGGTCGAGGCGGCGGAAGGATTCAAGAGTGATCCCGAAAAGATAATCTTCGGAGGACCGATGATGGGCGCGTCTATTATTGATCTGGATGTCCCCGTCACGAAGACAACTTCCTGCATTTTGTGTTTAAGTCACGACGAGGTCAAGAATCTCGAAGCGACGGCTTGTATCAGATGCGGCAGATGTATGGACGCCTGCCCCGAGAACCTGATGCCGCTTAAGCTCAAGGACTTAGCCGACAAGAGGCGCTACGACGAGTTCGAGAAGCTTGGCGGGCTCGAGTGCATAAGCTGTGGCTCCTGCACCTATGCTTGCCCCGCAAAGCGTCGGCTCTCGCAATCAATCACTGCGGCAAAACGTGAGGTACTTGCCAGAAAGAAGGCGAAGAAATGAAGCTGAATATGTCAATTTCTCCGCATGTGCGGTCAAAAGACACCACCCGCTCGGTGATGCTCGACGTGGCTATTGCCCTGATTCCGTCGATAATAATCGGCATCTACTACGGCGGCTGGCGTGCGGCTCTCGTGGTCACCCTCTCGGTCGGCTCCTGCGTGCTGTGCGAGTTCCTCTATGACAAGCTGATGCACAAGCCGAATACCGTCGGCGATTGCTCGGCAGTTGTCACGGGACTTATCTTGGCGTGCAACTTATATTCAACGGCTCCCATCTGGCTCCCGATTTTGGGCGGAGCGTTTGCAATCATCGTTGTAAAAATGCTCTACGGCGGCTTGGGGCAGAACTTCATGAACCCCGCCTGTGCCGCAAGATGCTTTCTTTTGATTTCATTCCCGTCGATAATGACGAGCTATCCTGCTCTTGACGGCGTCTCGAGCGCAACTCCGCTGACGGCTCTTGCCTCGGGAGAGACGACGAGCATAAGCTCGCTTCTTCTCGGCAACCACGTCGGCACCATCGGCGAAACTTCCGTCATAGCGATTTTGGTCGGGTTCCTGTATCTCGTCATCAAGCGTGTAATCAGCCCAAGAATCACCCTTTGCACCGTCGGCTCGGCGGCACTGTTCTTAGTGATATTTGGGAACATGGCGGGCGAAACGGTCAACTTAAGCTTCATGACAACTCAGCTTCTTGCCGGAGGACTCCTCTTCGGCGCCGTATTCATGGCGACCGACTATGTCACCGTCCCCGTCACCAAGTGGGGACAGGTGATTTATGCAGTCGTGATAGGGCTTTTAGTTGCGTTTATCAGATGCTTCGGCGGCTCGACCGAGGGCATGTCCTATGCGATTATAATCGCGAACCTCCTGACCCCGCTTCTTGAAAAAGCGACCAAGCCGAAGCCTTTCGGAGTGAGAAAGGAGACGGCGAAATGAAAAAAATAGTTATTGACACCCTCAAGCTTCTTGCGATAACACTCGTTGCGGGCGTGCTCCTCTCGGTTGTGTATCAGCTCACGAAGGACACGATTGCGGAAGCCGAGGCAAAAGAGCTCACCGATTCCTACTCGGCGGTAATGTCCGAAGCGTCGGATTTTGTCGAAGTAGAAATCACGGAAACCGAAGCTTTCGGAGAAGACAATACCCTCAACACGGCTCTTTATGCCTACGATAGTGAAGGCAACGAAATCGGCACAGTACTCTCCGTAACGTCTCATAAAGGCTACGGCGGAGATATAGACATAACAATCGGCATAGACACTACAGGTACTATAACAGGAATAGTTGTTACTTCAATGTCCGAGACCTCGGGTCTCGGCGCCAACTGCCAGAACGAGGAATGGATTTCGCAGTATATCGGCAAGAGCGGCGAGGTCGTCTACACAAAGACCGGCGCGACTGCCTCGAACGAAATCGACGCCATCTCGGGCGCCACGAAGACCACCCGGGCTATCACAAACGCCGTGAATGCGGCTCTTGATTTTGCCGAAGAATATCTCGGCTACGGTGAAGGAGGGGATTCGGAATGAAAACAGCTTTGGAACGGCTCTATAACGGCATCATAAAGGAAAACCCGACGCTCGTTCTGATGCTCGGAATGTGCCCGACCCTCGCCGTCACGACGAGCGCAATGAACGGGCTCGGCATGGGGCTTTCGACCTGCTTTGTGCTGATGCTTTCGAACCTGATTATATCTCTTCTTCGGAAATTCATCCCCGACAGCGTCCGAATGCCGGCATATATAGTCGTCATCGCCTCGTTCGTAACTATAGTTGAACTGCTCATGCAAGCCTACGTCAGAAGCCTCTATGCTTCGCTCGGGCTCTATATTCCGCTGATTGTCGTAAACTGCATCATAACGGGCAGAGCGGAGAGCTACGCCTCGAAGAATCCTCCCGTTGCATCGTTCTTTGACGGCTTGGGAATGGGTCTCGGGTTCACGCTTGCCTTAACCATCATCGGCGCAATAAGAGAGCTTCTGGGGGCAGGGACACTTTTCGGCTTCAGCATCATGCCCGATTCGTTCGAGCCTATCTCGATTATGATTATGGCTCCCGGAGCGTTCTTTGTTCTGGCGGTCCTGACGGCTTTGCAGAATAAACTGGGCGCACCCAGTGCTACCAATAAGAAGAGCTCCGAATCGTGCGCAGGTAATTGCGCCGGCTGTGGAGCCGCTTGCGCCTTCCGAATGGAAGCTAAAGAAGGGGGGGGTGACGGTAAATGAGTGCAATCACTACCTTAGTAGTAGGCATCATCTCAGCGGCGCTTGTCAATAACGTCGTCCTGAGCAGGTTCTTGGGGCTCTGCCCGTTCCTCGGCGTCTCAAGAAAGACCTCGACCGCCGTCGGCATGGGAACGGCTGTAATCGCCGTCATAACCGTCTCGTCCTGCATAACCTACTTCATAAATATCTACATATTGGGAGAAAAATATTCCTATCTTCGGACTATAGTTTTCATACTGATAATTGCGGGGCTCGTCCAGTCGGTCGAGATAATCCTCAAGAAGAAAATGCCGTCGCTCTATAAGTCCCTCGGCGTGTATCTGCCGCTGATTACGACAAACTGCTCGGTTCTTGGCGTCGCGATAGACTCCGCCAACAACGGCTACGGCTTCGCCGAAACCATGATTTATTCTGTAGGAACCGCCATAGGCTTCCTGATTGCAATCGTCATCATGTCGGGAATCAGAGAGCGAATCGAGGACAACGACGTGCCGGAAGCGTTTCAGGGCATGCCGATTGTGCTCGTTACAGCCGGGCTCATGGCGATAGCGTTCGTCGGCTTCTCGGGAACAATGTGAGGTGAGCGCATGATAACGGAAATCATTATTGCGGCGGCGGTCATCGTCGTCATAAGTATCATAGTCGGCATCGCCTTGGGCTTTCTCTCGCAGAAATTCAAAGTCGAAATCGACCCGAAAGAGGCGCAGATTCGCGAATGCCTTGCCGGTTCGAACTGCGGAGCCTGCGGCTATGCGGGTTGTGATTCATATGCGAAAGCCGTTGCGGAAGGGAAAGCTGAGCCGACCCTCTGCAATGCCTCCGACAAAGTGAAAATCGGCGAAATCTTAGGGTTAAGCCTCTCCCAGGGCGAGCGAATAGTCGCCTATGTCAAGTGTGCCGGGACGAATTCTTCATCTACGATGCTCTACGACTATTTCGACGAGCACGACTGCCGCATCTGCTACATGGCGCCGAAGCACGGTCCGAAGGGCTGTGGGTTCAGCTGCTGTGGGTTCGGCTCCTGTCAGGACGTCTGCCCCGAGGGCGGCATCAAAATTATCGACGGCGTCGCCGTTATCGACCGGGAATCCTGCCAGGGGTGCGGGAGCTGTGTCTCGGTCTGCCCGGCGCATCTCATCGAACTCATCCCCTACAGCGCCAAATACATGGTCAAGTGCTCGTCCCACCAAAAGGGCAAGGACGTGAAGTCGGTCTGCCCGGTCGGGTGCATCGGTTGCGGACTCTGTGCAAGAGTTTGCGAGACCGGCGCCATCACCGTTGAAAACAATCTTGCGCACATCGACCATTCGAAGTGCATCGGTTGCGGCAAGTGTGCCGAGAAATGCCCGGCGAAGATTATAGTAAAACTATGAGAAGATACTTAGCCATTTTAGTGGCATCAATAGTCCTGCTGTCGCTCTGTGGCTGTGGGACTAGTGTTAATAGATACGAATCCATCTACACGGATTTATTCGACACTGACTGCACTTTCACGGCTTACTGTAGCTCTGACGAAGAGTTTGAGACGGTATCAAACGCCGTCTATGCCGAGCTTTCCCGCCTTGACGCTCTTTTTGATATCTACGACGGCGGGGAAGGGTCTCTTGCCGAGCTTAACTCGAGCGGCATTCTTGAAAATGCTGATGAAGACATACTTGAACTTTTAGACATCGGCGTGCTTTTCTATGACCTCTCGGGCGGGAAGCTCAACATTGCGATGGGTTCTGTTCTCTCACTCTGGCACGACGCCCGGGAGACAGGGATTCTCCCCGACGACGAAGCCCTTGCCGAAGCCGCAAATCACTGCGATATTTCAAATCTAATCATTGACGGCGATACCGTTACGCTAACCGACCCCGATATGTCAATCGACGTCGGCTCTATTGCGAAGGGCTATGCCGCCGATTGCGCCGCTGAAATTGCGGAGAGCTACGGGCTCACGAGCTTCGCCCTCGACCTTGGCGGCAATGTCAAAACCGTAGGCGAAAAGCCCACCGGCAAGTGGATAATCGGGATTCAGGACCCCGACGGCGGAATTTTAAAGACCGTCGAAGTCTCTGACCAATCCGTCGTCACCAGCGGCGACTATGAGAGATACACAATCATCGACGGCGAGACGTACTCCCACATAATCGACCCCGACACCCTCTATCCCGCGACCCTTTACCGCTCCGTCACCGTCATCTGCGAGAATTCAAGCCTCGGGGATGCTCTGTCGACCTCGCTTTTCTGCATGGATATCGAAAGTGGGAAGGCGTTGGCGGAAGAGTGCGGAGCGGAAGTGTTGTGGGTATACGCTGACGGTTCGACAGAATCGATGTAGGGGCGGAGAAGTTTGGTTTTACCAAACTTCCAAAGTTCGCAAGCGAACTTCTACATCCAGCCTGAAAAAAGCACGTCACCCACATACGGGCGGATAATATCCGCCCCTACAAATGGTATTCTTATGAAGCATAGAATCAAAAACGACATTCTTCTCTTTACCGCAGTTATTCTCATAGCCTTTGTGTCAATCATTGTCGAAAATTGTCGAAAATCCGACGGCACCACCGTCTTCATCACCCTTAACGGTTCGACCTATGCGGAAGCCGATTTGTCGAATTCTGTCGAAATCGACGTTGACGGGATGTTGACCGTCGTGATTGACGGCGGCTCGGTCTGGGTCGAGGATTCCACCTGCCCCGACGGGCTTTGCGAGAGGTCGGGGGCGATTTCGAAGTCGGGCGAGTCGATTGTCTGCCTGCCCTGCGGGGTGGTCGTGAAGATTACAGCAGACGAGCCGGAGTATGACTTCATAAACTGAGGAGGGTCGAATTTTGTCGAAAACGAAAAATATCGCCCTCTGCGGGGTTCTCAGTGGGCTCGCTTTTGCCCTCAGCTATATCGAAATGCTCCTGCCGTCCATAGGCATCGTCGGGGCGAAGCTGGGGCTTGCGAATCTGGCAGTGCTCGTTGCTCTGTACTTATTTTCGTGGAGAGAAGCCGCGGCGGTCTCGGGGGTGCGGATTCTCCTCTCGTGGCTGATGTTCGGTAGCTTCACGGGGATGCTCTATAGCCTGGCGGGCGGAATTCTGTCTCTGATTATAATGTCTCTTCTCAAAAAGCTTGATAGATTCTCGCCGATTGGCGTCAGCATTGCCGGCGGCGTCGGGCACAATATCGGGCAGATTCTGGCGGCGCTGCTGATGCTCGGGACGGGGGTGCTCGGGTATCTCCCGATGCTGATAATTTTGGGAGCGATTTCGGGAGCGATAATAGGAATCGTGGCGACGCTACTCATAAAAGCTCTTAAGAAAGCGGTGAAAGCATGAACAGCGAAATTTTTTCAAGGACAGAGAATTTAATCGGCACCGAGACGGTTGAGAAGCTGAGCCGAAGCCACGTTGCCGTTTTCGGAATCGGCGGGGTCGGCGGCTATGTCTGCGAGATGCTTGCCCGCACCGGCGTGGGAACTCTGAGCTTATTTGACAGCGATGAGGTTTCGTTCTCCAATAGAAACCGCCAGATTATAGCTCTTTCGAGCACCACGGGAAAGCCGAAGGTCGAAGCGATGCGCGACCGAATCATGGACATAAATCCCGGGGCAAAAGCGTATACTTACAGTATTTTTTACGATGAAACTACCGCCGGTAATATAGATTTGTCGGAATTTGACTTCATCGCCGACTGCATCGACACCGTGAGCTCGAAAATTCTCCTGATAACAAGCGCAAAAGCCGCAGGCATCCCGATTATAAGCGCGATGGGCGCCGGCAACAAACTTGACCCGACCCGGTTCGAGGTCGCCGACATTTATAAGACCTCCGTGTGTCCTCTCGCTCGGACAATGCGGCATGAATTAAAAAAGCGAGGCGTTAAAGACCTCACTGTGGTGTATTCAAAAGAGGAGCCGACTTCTCCGAAGGCGCAAATCTCCGAAAACGGCAGACATACACCGGCAAGCGTGGCATTTGCGCCGGCGGCGTGCGGGATTGTGATGGCGGCGGAAATTGTGAGGCAAATAATGATTGCAAAATAGCCCGTAATGTGCTACAATACTAAAGACAAAAACTCTCGAAAGGAAGCTAAAAATGAAAGCTGTAATTTCTGTTATCGGCAAGGACGAGGTCGGAATCTTGGCAAAGGTCTCGTCGATGTGCGCCGAATATAATGCAAACGTAACCGAGGTCACCCAGTCCGTCCTGCAGGACGTATTCGCGATGGTCATGCTCGTCGACATCTCGAAGCTCAGCATCCCGCTCTCGGAACTCTCCGACAAGATGAAAGAGCTTGGGAAATCTCTCGGCTTGTCGATTTATGTCATGCACGAGGATATATTTAACTCCATGCACCATATCTGAAGGGGAGAAAACCAGTGATAAATCTCAGCGATATACTCGAAACAATACGGATGATTCAGGACGAGAATCTCGATATTCGTACCATCACGATGGGAATCTCGCTTCTGGATTGCATTGACACGGATATTGATAAAGCGTGTGATAAAGTCTACGAAAAGATTACCCGCAAGGCGGAGAATCTCGTGAAGGTCGGCACCGAAATCGAGAAGGAATACGGCATCCCGATTATCAACAAGCGCATTTCCGTCACTCCGATTGCGATGGTCTCGGCGGCTTGCCACGAAAGCCCGATTAAGTTTGCCCAGGCTATGGACAGAGCGGCGGCGGCTGTTGGGGTCAACCTCATCGGCGGCTATTCTGCACTCGTCCAGAAGGGCTTTGCGGCGGGGGACAGGGAGCTCATCGAGTCCATCCCCGAGGCGCTTGCCTCAACCGAAAGGGTCTGCTCGTCCGTGAATATCGGCTCGACGAAAGCCGGAATCAACCTTGACGCTTGCAAGCTGATGGGCGGAATCGTCCGCAGGACGGCTGAGCTCACGGTCAACAACGACTGCTTCGGAGCGGCAAAGCTCGTCGTCTTCTGCAACTCGGTTGACGACAACCCGTTCATGGCGGGCGCCTATCACGGCGTCGGCGAACCCGACTGCATCATCAACGTCGGCGTTTCGGGACCGGGCGTTGTCCGCTCGGCTCTTGCAAAGAATCCGGACGCAAATATAAACGAAGTAGCTAATATTATAAAAACCACTGCATATAAGATTACCCGTGTCGGTCAGCTCGTCGGAGTCACGGCTTCCGAGCGGCTCGGCGTGCCCTTCGGTATTGTCGACCTGTCTTTGGCACCGACCCCGGTCGTCGGCGACAGCGTGGCGCACATCCTTGAGGAAATTGGTCTCGAGCAGTGCGGCGCTCCCGGCACCACTGCGACCCTGGCGCTCCTCAACGACGCCGTCAAGAAGGGCGGAGTTATGGCATGCTCGTCGGTCGGCGGGCTCTCGGGCGCATTCATCCCCGTTTCCGAGGACGCCGGAATGATTGACGCCGCAAGAAGCGGGTCCTTAACTATCGAGAAGCTTGAAGCGATGACCGCCGTCTGCTCGGTAGGACTCGACATGATAGCCGTCCCCGGCGACACCACCGCCGACGCAATCGCCGGCATCATAGCCGACGAAGCCGCCATAGGCATGGTCAACTCGAAGACCACGGCAGTCCGAATCATCCCGGCAATCGGCAAGAAAGAGGGCGAGGAGCTCGACTGGGGCGGACTCTTCGGCAATGCCCCCATCATGAAGGTGAACACAAAATCGCCGTCAAGATTTATAAACCGTGGCGGGCAGATACCGGCGCCGTTGCACAGTCTTAAGAACTGACGGGGTTGTCGCCCTGCGGGTGACGCCGCTCCCTTTGGTCGCGGCACCTCTCCGTCTGCGCTACGCGCATCCACCTCCCCTTAACAGGCTCACCCGTCATAAGACAGGTCTTATACGTTTTTCCGAGAACAGTGTGAAC